>JAZTYA010000020.1:0-16644 GCA_045636705.1 Acutalibacteraceae bacterium | reverse complement strand
GTAGTACAGGACAAAGAAGATATTGCTACGATTTATATTTAGCTGATGTTTCTGACTTTGAAGGCGAGTTTGCTGACGCAAACAAAGATAACGTTTTCGCAGGCATTAAGGCAAACGGAACAAAGGTAGCTTCTGTAGATGGTACAAACGCTGTTCCCGGTGAAGTAACCTCTATCTTTAATATCACCTCGGGTCGTTACTTACTAATTCATTTTGTAGGTTGCGCAGGAACAAATGATATCTCCGATACAATTTCACTTTATGAAATTGAAGTAACTAACACCCCTGTAGAAGATGACGATACTTCAAGTGACAGTTCTTCAAGTGACAGTTCTTCAAGCGACAGTACTTCAAGCGACAGCACTTCAAGCGACGACACATCGAGTGATGACACACCTAAGGAAAAGGTAATGCTTAAACAGCAGCCTGGTAAGACAAGGGTTGATAACGGCGCTCAGCTTTCATACGAAGTATTCACATTCCAGTTTGGTGATGGCAACACTGCTATAAAGCCCAACACAACATATAAGTTCAGCTTTGAATACTACTCATTCGCAGGCGCTGAAAATAAGGGTGTTAAGGGTTCAACTGCATTTGTTAAGACCTCAAAAGCAGGCAATGGATATAACGCTAATGTCAGCATGAAAACTATTGAGCTTGCAAACAAGGGAAGACAAAAGATGGAGATTGAGTTTACTACTTACGGTGACCAGTCAACCCTCTATTTGGGCCTTGAAACTTCAAGCTTTATGTATTCATACGGCCTTGTTTATGCTTGGGACTTTAAGTTAGTTGAAACAGGCACAGAAGCAAACCTTATTGCAAATGAGAACTTCTACGGCGAGTGGAGTGACTATACTTGGGGCGGCGCAGTTTCACCTTCCTCAAAAGACGGACTTGGCGCTTATGCGTTCGTTCCTTTTGATGCTGAGATTGAGGCTCTTGAATATGGCGCAACATTAGGTGGTCAAACAGACAATGACGACACTTCAAGCGACGACACCTCGAGTGATAATGCATCAAGCGATAGCACTTCAAGTGGTGACACCTCAAGTGGTGACACCTCAAGTGATGATACGTCTGATGATTCACAGGGCGACAAGAAAATGATAAAGATGGAACTCGGCAAACTCAGAGGAACAATGAACAAACTCGAGTGGCACGTATTCCCGTTCCAGTTTACACAAGGTAATACTGTTATCAAGCCTAACACTACATATACCTTCACGTTTGAATATTATTCATTGCCCGGTGCAGATGGCAGAGGTGTTAACGGTGCTACATTCTTTGCAAGAACCGGCGCAAAGGGCGATACTTATGAAGCTAATCTAAACCTTGCTACTTCAGGCAAACTTGAAAACAAGGGTAGATACACAGCAACCATTACCTTTACAACAAAGGGTGATGCTAACGGAAACGTTATCTATGTAGGTCTTGAAACAGGCGCTTACACCACGTCTTACGGTACCGTTTATGTTTGGGACTTCAAGTTGTTTGAAGACGGCAAGAGTGAAAACCTAATTGAAAATGAGAACTTCTATGGCGAGTGGAGTGACTACAGCTTTAGCGGTATTAACACCGGTTCTCAGGATGGTAAGGGTGCTTACTCATTCACTCCTTTCGATGAAGAAATAGCAAACCTTGCAATAGGCGACGCTACTATCGACGGAAGTGATAGTGATAACACTTCAAGCGATCAAGGTTCAGACGACGATTGGGGCGACCAGGATTCAGACGATGACTGGGGCGACCAGGATTCAGACGACGACTGGGGCGACCAAGACTCTGATGACGAAGATAACGCGGACGATGAAGACTCAGACCAAGGCTCTGATGATGAAAATTCTGACGAAGATGCAGGCGACGAAGGCGCTGATGACGAGAATTCGGATGAAGGCGCTGATGACGAAGACTCAGATGACCAAGGTTCAGACGACGATTTTGAGTTTGATGACGATTTCTTTGATGAGGAGTTTGACTCTGAAGACCAAGAGGAAGAAGAGGACGAATACGAGGATGAAGAGTCTTCTTCAAGCAAACAGGACGATGACGAGAGTTCAAGCCAAAATGCTGTTTCGAAGGCAGGTTGGACAACTGAAATTGTGATTATCTTGTCGGCAATGTTCTTTGCTTTAGCAGCTTTAGCTGTAACGTCTATAATTCTCTTTAGAAAAAAGGCAAAGAAATAATTCTTTATAAGTAATAATTTGAGACGCATAATTTAATATGCGTCTCATTTTTTGTGCCTAGCAAATTATTTATCTAGACAAAATAAATTAAATGTGATATAATTTTTTAGAATTGTGTTTATTTTAGTAAATGTAGAAACTATAGGGGGCAGCTCTAAATGAACAGTATGTTAAAAAGAACACTTAGTGCGATAATTGCCATTTGTTTGCTTTTTACAAGTGCCGCATGTTTAATGGGCGTATATGTATTTGCAGATGATATAAATTCCGGCGAAAGCACATCAAGCATAGAAACCTCAAGTGAAGAAGTTTCAAGTGAAGAAACCTCAAGTGAAGAGACATCTAGCGAGGAAGAGACTTCAAGCGAGGAAACTTCAAGCAACGTTTCAAGCAATACTTCAAGCAATACTTCGAGCAACAACACATCGAGCACTGTAACTATTCCTAAGGATGAGTCTAAGAAAAAGATGCTCAAGCAGGAAAACTATAAGATTAGAGAATGGCAAGATGACATTATAATGCTTGGATACGAAAACTTCCAATATAACTTCCCGTTAGCAAATAGCGTAATTAAGCCCGAAACTACATATGTTTTCTCCTTTGAATATTATTGTGAACCCGGCGAATTTGAAACCGGTGTATTTGGTTCCTGTTTTTACGCTAGAACAAACACATGGACTTCTTTAGGCTCTGCACCAAAGGATATGATTTTCAACGAGGAACTTGGTAAGAACTATGTTGTGTTTATCGAGCACGTGGGCAGACATAGAGCGGAAATAGAGTTCTCAACACTTCCGTTCCAGAAATCTTTTGCGATAGGCCTTATGACCGGTGTTGATGGCGATGCTTACTATTGGGACTTTAAACTTGTCGAAAAGGGTGGCGACGGCACAAACCTTATAGAAAACGGCAACTTCTATGCCGAGTGGCAAGACTATCTTGATGCAGGAATTTTCAAGGGCTATGCAAACCTTTCTCCCAAATCTTTAGATGGACAAGGTGCTTATTCATTCATTCCGTTCAGCGAGAAAATAGCAAACGTTCCTTATGGCGAAGTCCTTACCGAAGAGGAAGAAACCGACGATGAAGATTTCGGTGACAACGGTGACGCTGACGACGACACCACCTCTGAGGATGATTCAAGCACTAACGACGACTTAAACAACGACACCGGTTCAAACGAGGAAACAGACGGTAGCGATGATGCTGATAAGGATGAGGAGTCTAGTGACGAAACTGATTCTGACGACAGCTCGGATTCAAAGGATGAGGATAATTCTGACGACTCTACAGGCTCGGACGATAAGGATGATTCAGATGCTGACGACTCAACAAAAGACGAATCCGATAAAGAAGATGCCGACAAAGATGATTTGACCGGCGAAGACACTGAGTCTGATGATGACGATAAGGATGACGGTTCTGATGAGGACGAAGACGATAAAGACCAAGAGGAAGATACCGACGAGGATACTTCTAGCTCGGATTCGTCAAGTGATGCCGCAACCGATAACGATACTTCAAGCGACGACACCTCAAGCAAGGATGCGCAGACAGAGAACACCTCTGATAGCACACTTATTATAGTAATTGTTGTTGTCTTGGTTTTAGTAGCCGCAGGCGCAACTGCTACAATAATCGTTGTTTCTAAGAAGAAAAGAAAATAATTAGAATAAAAAAAGAGTACGCTCACTTAAGTGAGCGTACTCTTTTTATTATGCTTTAAATTAAGCTTTAATAATCTTATAAGAACCTGATGCTAGCTTGCAGTTTGTGTTGCCGTCTTCAAAACTATATCCGTTTGGAAGAATAATCTTGCCATAAACTGCATCCGGCACGGCAAGGGTTAAGGTTATTACCTCGTGGTCACGTTTCCATTCAACCGCTATTTTGCCGCTTGGTAAAATGTGGTCAGCCTGAACGAAATTGAGCTTTTTAATAAACACAGGAGCAATGTTAACCTCATTTACATCATGCTTAGAGGGGTTAATTTTAAGACCTGCAATATAGGTGTAGAACCAAGCAGAAATATCGCCCCAGAAGTGATGGTTAAGGGAATAAGCAGGGTAGTTGCCAAGCCTTACAAAGTTTTCCCAAAGGGTTGTAGCGCCTTCTGCTATCCAGTTGCCTAAAGAAGGATAATCGGTACGAGTCAGCATATCAAAGGCTAAATCCTCATATCCAAAATCCGATAACACGCGGTATAAAGCAAGGTTGCCTAAAACGCCTATAGCAATGTGGTTGTCTCTTTCTTCAATAAAGTCTAAAAGACGCTTAAATGCGGCTTCGCGTTCATGCTCTTCAAAATATCCATAGTGAAGAAGTAAGGCCTGACCTGTTTGTGAAGCGCCAAGAGCGGTCATTGTTTCGTGGTCAATTAGCTTTTCCTTAATAGCTTTGGAAATTCTGTCTGCCAGAGCCTTGGCATATTCATATTTTTCGGTGTCGCCAAGCACCTCATAGATAAATGCTGCCTTGTTAGCGATATCAGCCGAAGAAATCGAAGCGGTAAGGAGAAGAGGAGTGGCGGGGCCGTTGCCTTTTTGGCCGGCTTGACACCAGTCGCCAAGACCAACTTTTACTAAGTTGTCTTCGTTAACGCGTCCGCTTAAATATTTTAAATATTTAAACAAAGGCTCGGATAATTCCTTTAAAATTTCAGTGTCGCCACGTAACAGATAAACGTAATAAGGAATATTAACAATAGCAATATCCCAAGAAGGCCCGCAGTTTCCACCACCTTTTCCCCAACCGGGTGTAGGTATAATTGAGGGGAGTTCGCCATTTTCATCAAGGGCGGCATAAATATTTCTCATCCACTCTTTGTAACTTCTTTCGGGGTCGAGGTTTAAAAGCATCTGCTCTGCCGAAAGAGAAGCGTCGGCGGTCCAACCGTTTTTCTCACGATGAGGACAATCGGTCGGGAAGTAATGGAAGTTTGAAAGGTCGGAACGAACGGCTGCCTCTTGAAGCTTATTTGCAATACCGTTATCGCAAACAAAGTGACCAATTTTTTTAATATCAGAGTTGAAAACGTGATGTTTTAAAAGGTCGTACGTGGCTTGTTCCTTAGTAATACCCTCAACGTAAACATAACGGAAGCCGTGATATGTAAAACGAGGGAAGTGTTTTTCACACTTCTTTCCTGCGCAGTAGTAAATATCTTCTTGATAAAGGTCGCGACTAGGTACGAAACGAACGTTGTGAAGACAGGGCTTGCCCTCCTTCATGTTTTCAACGTGTATAAAAACAAGTTTTTGTCCCTTTGTAGTGTTCTTAATATTAAGTTCGCAAAGGCCCGAATTGTTAAGACCAAAGTCATAAACAAAGCCGTCGCCACACTCGGTAACCGAGATGGGAAGAAGGGTTTTACGAAGTGTAATCGGGTCGGCTTCGCATAGACGGGGTTTGCCTTTTGGTGCCACGGCTACAAGCGCGTTAGACCAAGAACTGTCGTCAAAATCTGGAAGGTCCCAACCCTCAATTTCAAGAGATGCGTCATAATATTCTCCAAAATGAAGGTCATCAAACAAAATAGGAGAAGAATGGGTCTTTGTATCGGTGTTTGAAATAACGGTTTCTTCGGTTCCGTCTTCATATTCAATAGTTAACTCAAAACAAAGAATAGGAGCGCTTCTCCAATGAGCCTTATCAAAATCCCAAACGTAAGCGCCGAGACCGTTTTGCATACCGTTTCCAAGAATAGTAGCAATAACGTTATTGCCGTTTTTTATGAGGTCGGTTACATCGTATTTGTCAAAATAAACGATATCATCGGGGTTGCTTCTATATGGAGCTAAAAAGCCTTTAGTAATATCAATTCCGTTAAAGTGAAGCTCATAAAAGCCTTGTCCAGTAATATAAAGGGTAGCGGATTTAACGGGTTTTGAAACCTTGAAAGTTTTTCTTAAATAGGGAGCAGGCACGAAATTTTCGCGTGTGCAAAACTCCTCACTGGCTTTAATATAACTATACTGTTTTAACATAGCAACCTCCTATTAAAAAATTAATAGTTTTTTTATATTGTATCATAATTTTTTTTGCTTGTCTATAAATATATTAATTAATAAAACCCTTACATAAGTTGACAAAATAAAAGGATTATTATATAATAATTATGTATGTATTTATACTATTTTTACAAGTAAAGGAAGCACTTTTTATGCAGTGGACATCGCTTAACGACCTAAGAGAAAAATACCTTTCTTTTTTTGAAAGCAAGGGACATCTTCGCCTGCCTTCTTTTTCATTAGTACCGCAGGGAGACAAGTCATTATTGCTTATAAATTCAGGTATGGCTCCTATGAAAAAATTCTTTACAGGAGAGGTTACACCACCCAGAAACCGTGTAACAACCTGCCAAAAATGTATAAGAACACCCGACCTTGAGCGAGTAGGTCATACTGCGCGTCACGGCACCTATTTCGAAATGCTCGGAAACTTCTCTTTCGGAGATTACTTTAAAAACGAGGCTATCCCGTGGGCATGGGAATTCTTAACCGACACTTTAGAAATTCCGGCCGACCTTCTTTGGCCCTCTGTTTATGAAGAGGACGACGAGGCTTTTGCCCTTTGGCGTGACGTTATCGGCGTGCCCGAGGAAAAAATTGTAAAGCTCGGCAAGGCAGATAACTTCTGGGAGCATGGTACAGGACCTTGTGGCCCTTGCTCTGAAATATACTTTGACCGTGGAGAAAAATATGGTTGCGGCTCACCCGATTGTAAGCCTGGTTGTGAGTGCGACAGATATATGGAAATTTGGAATAACGTTTTCTCACAGTTCAACAATATGGGAGACGGCACCTATACCGAGCTTGAGCATAAAAACATTGATACAGGTATGGGACTTGAGCGCTTGGCTTGCGTTATGCAGGGCGTTGACAATATGTTCGAGGTTGATACAGTTCGTAAAATCCTTGATACCATTTGTGCTATTTCAGGCAGAGAATACGGCAAGGATAAAAACAACGATATTTCAATCCGTGCAATTACCGACCATGCAAGAAGCTCAACCTTTATGATTTGTGACGGTGTGGTTCCAAGTAATGAGGGCAGAGGATACGTTCTGAGAAGACTTATCCGTCGCGCTGCTCGACACGGAAGACTTTTAGGCGTTACACGCGCATTCTTGCCCGAAATGGTAGAGGTTGTAATCGAAGAAAACCGTTCGGCGTATCCGGAACTAGTTGACCGCAAAGACTTTATCTTAAAGGTTATCTCTAACGAAGAAAAAGCATTTGCAAAGACAATCGATTTAGGCCTTTCAATGCTTGAGGAATTAACAACCAAGGGTGGAAAACTTTCAGGCGAAGATGCTTTCAAACTTTATGATACCTATGGTTTTCCATTTGATTTAACCGTTGATATCCTTGCAGAAAAAGGAATGACAGTTGATGAGGATGAGTTTAAGCGCTTAATGGAAGAACAGCGTCAGCGCGCTAGAGATTCTCGTAAAGCCTCTGATGGTGAGAGTTGGAAGAGCGACGGAATTAATTTCGAGGTAGAAAAGACCGAGTTTACAGGTTACACCGAAAACGAGACCGAGGCAAAAGTTTTGGCTATTGCGGTTGACGGCGAACTTTGTGATATGGCTACCGAAGGCAGTAAAGCAATTATCGTTCTTAATAAGACTTCCCTTTATGGCGAAGGTGGTGGTCAGGTAGGAGATACAGGTGTTATTTCTTCCGCTACCTGCAAAATGAACGTTACAAACACTACAAAGGCAAATGATGTCTTTACCCATATGGTAGAAATTGAGTCGGGCTCTATTGCTGTTGGAGATACTGTTGTTACTTCTATTGACGTTAAGAGAAGAGCTGCTATTAGAAGAAACCATACTGCAGCGCACCTTCTCCAAGCGGCGCTCCGTTCGGTTTTAGGAACCCACGTTGAGCAGGCAGGTCAACTTGTAAACGACGAGGTTGTTCGTTTCGACTTTACACATTTCTCTGCTTTAACAAGCGAGGAACTCGAAAAGGTAGAAGCACTCGTTAATGAAAAAATTCTCGATGCTATAGATGTAATTAATAAAGAAATGCCGATAGAAGAGGCTAAAAAGCTTGGCGCTATGGCACTCTTTGGAGAAAAGTACGGCGACCGTGTTCGTGTTGTTGCGGCAGACGATTTCTCAATTGAATTCTGCGGCGGTACACACGTAGACAACTCGGCTAAAATCGGACTTTTCAAAATTTTATCAGAATCTTCTGTTGCCGCAGGCGTTAGAAGAATCGAAGCAGTAACAGGCGCTAATGTATTAGAACTTCTAAACAAATATAAGTCGGCAGTAGTTGATACTGCGGCCGCTTTAAAGAGTAACAACATCTTTGACGTTGCAGCAAAGGCTCGCCAGGTAGCAGAGGAACTCCGCGAAACTGCTAAGAAGGTTGAAGCACTAGAATCAAAACTTGCAGGTTCAAAGATTTCTGATATGATGAACGGTGCTCTTGTTAAAAACGGCGTTAAGATTATTACAGCTCAGTTTGACGGTATGAGTCCTAACGAGCTTCGCGCTATGTGCGATAAGGTTAAGGGCGATGACCCGTTGGCAGTTTGTCTCTTTGCCGCAGTAAACGGCGAAAAGCTTACCTTCTGTTCTGCAGCAGGTGCTACGGCTATTCTTAAGGGCGCAAATGCAGGCAACATCGTTCGTGCGGTTGCTACTATTGCAGGTGGTAACGGCGGCGGCAAGCCCGATAGTGCTATGGCAGGCGGTAAGGACGTAGCTAAGGCAAAGGAAGCCGTTGAAGCTGCAAAGAATATTATTGCTGATATGATAAAATAAGGAGTTATCTTTATGGATTGCCTATTTTGTAAAATAGTTGCAGGGGAAATACCCTCTACTAAGATTTATGAGGACGAAAAGGTTTATGCCTTTTTAGATATTGCACCGCAGGCACCCTTTCATGCGGTAGTTATTCCCAAAAAGCATATAAAATCTGCCGCAGAAATAAACGAAGACAATAGCCAAGAAGTAGCGGCAGTATTTGCTGCAATTTCCAAGATTGCTAAACAAGAGAACCTTGAAAAAGGCTTTCGCGTAGTTAATAACTGTGGTGAAGACGGCGGTCAAACGGTTGGACACATTCATTTTCATCTTTTGGCACGTCGCAATCTTGCTTGGCCTCCGGGTTAAAAAGCCAACACGAATAATCCGAATTTAAAAAGGGGAAATATTATGTCTGAATTTTATTCAATGAAAATAGCAGGTCTTGACCGCAACCTTAAAAAGTTTGCAGTAAGTGATAAACTTGATATTGCGGCATTCATTCTCTTCGGAGACACCGAAATCACCGTGGCTTCGGCAGCAGAACTTTTGAAAAAGGTGCCCGAGTTCGATTTCATTTTAACACCTGAGGCAAAGAGCATTCCGTTAGCTTACGAAATGTCTCGTCAGTCGGGCAAACCATACATAGTAGCTCGTAAAGGCGTAAAGGTTTATATGGGCAACCCAATTTCCGTATCGGTTAACTCAATAACCACACAGAATGAACAAACCCTTTATTTAGGTGAAGATGAGGCCGAACTTATTAAGGGTAAAAAGATTTTAATAGTTGATGACGTTATCAGCACAGGAGAGTCTTTACAGGCTGTTCGTAATCTCGTGGAAAAAGCAGGCGGCTTAGAAGCAGCATCCTGCGCAGTTTTAGCCGAAGGCGATGCCACAACACGAGACGATATTATCTTCCTTGAAAAGCTTCCCTTGTTTTTTAAATAAAATTTAATCGTGAAACGACCATTCGCATTACTTGGGGCAGTAGTACTTACTGCCTCATTTGTAAATTTGTATGTAGGAACAATCTTTGCGGTTTTGTTTTCTATCCTATTTGCAACAGTTCTGTTCCTAAAAAATAAGAAAACTTCGCTAATTTTATTTGTTATAGCCTTACTTGCAGTTTTCGTTTTTAGTACGCTTTTGTCCACATATAAACAAGTGTGTGTAGAAAAAGTTGCAGGCGAGCAGGTCATAGATGCCAAGATTTTAAACGTCGAACAAAAGAATGGTTATAATCGTATAACGGTCAAAACAAAGGTTGGCACGTTAAACTTCAAGGCAGAACTTTATGATTTTTCAGGGAAAGGATATACCCAAGGGGATATTCTAAACGTAAAAACCACCCTTGAAAAACCTACGGCGAATATAAAATCCTATCTTTTTTCAAACAGGATATACCTTAGCGGAAAAGTAGAAGAAATATATGGCGTAAAGACGGGTAAAGGAATATACAAAGGCTTTTACCACCTTACCAACTATATTGAAAACACCATTAAAAATGCAGCAGGATATAAAAACGCTTTGCCTCTTATTGCTCTTATAACAGGCGACACTGACAATTTTGACTATGCGACGAACAGGGCAATAAAAGCTTCCGGAGCTAGTCATATAATGGTCGTGTCGGGACTGCATTTAGGTATCATTTGCGGTGCCTTGATAAATTTTTTAAAACGACTTAAAGCAAAACCAAAAACGATGTTTTTATTAGGCTCCTCAGCGATTTTATTAGTCCTTGGCGTTTGCGGATTTCATATCTCCGCCATTAGGGCCGCGCTAACCTATATCGTAATGCTTATGGGCCTTTTAATAAGGAAAAGAGCAGACGCTCTAAATTCACTTGGTTTTGCAGTGTTTTTAATTGCGATTATTAATCCGCAAATAGCAGGAAGCGTAAGCTTTCTTTTATCAATTTTTGCAACCTTTGGCGTGGTATATTTATCGCCTTTGGTTACAAATATCTGTTTACCAAAAAGCTTATCAGGTGTATTTGGAAGTCTGGTTTATAAACTTTTTGTTTCAATTAGTGTTTCGCTTTCTGCGCTAATTTGTATAATGCCAATACTAATATTTACCTTTGGCTATCTATCGGTGGGTTCGGTTTTTGTAAACCTTCTAATATCCTATGCCGTAAGTTTAACGCTTATAGCAACCGTGATAGGCGTAATTGTCGGCGCGGTCCCTCTTTTTAGCACAGCGATTTTAACCGTTGCGGCGGCACTGGGTAATTACGTTATGTGGGTTATAAAACTTTTTGGCTCGTCGGAAATTTTTGTGCTTTACTTTGACACTTTAGGAAAAGCAGTCTTTTCCGCGCTTGCAGTAGGCTTAGTAGCGGGAATAATTCTTTTAGACAAACGAAAGAAAAGAAAGGAGGCAGAGTATGCCGATTAATGAAAAAGCTTTAAAATCACATCTGTCGTCGGGTGCTCTGACCCCTATTTATTTAATTTATGGTAATGATAATTTCTTAAAAAAGCAGATGGTCGACCGCATAATAAAGGCAACAGAAGCGGATGACGGATTTAATCTGCTTCGTTATGAGTATGGTTGCGACCTCCAAGAAGTTTATGAAGAATTGTCTTCATTTCCAATAATGGCAGATAAAAAGTGCATAATCCTTTCGGATTTTGAGGTTGATTTAGCCATAAAAGAGGATTTTGAAAAGCTAATAGAACTAGCATCGCAGAGATACGAAACTGCAGTTTTTATTATAAACTTTATTGCAATCGAACCGGATGTTAAAAAATCCGAACGATTTAAAAAATTAATGTCGGCAGTAGAAAGCGCAGGAGGCGTAGTAGCCGAGATTAACCGCCGCACCCGAGAGGAAATGATAGGACAACTTGTTTCTTCTGCAAAAAAGGCAGGGGTTACCCTGACGCCAAGCGTGTCGGCATATTTGATTGATAGCTGTTCAACCGACGTAAACGTTCTTTTAAACGAGCTTTCAAAGCTCTGTGCCTTTGTAGGCAAGGGCAATGAAATTACCAAAGAAACAATTGATAAGGTATCGGTTAAAACGGTTGAAGCATCTGTTTTTGATATGTCTGATAGGGTAATATCAGGGGATGCGCAAGGCTCTTTAAAGTTGCTTGACGAACTTTTCTTTTCAAGAGTTAGTCCCGATATCATTTTCTATCAAATAGCTTCGGGATTTACCGATATGTATAGAACGCTTGAAGCCAAGCACAAAGGCGTATCGGCAGAGCAAGTAGCCCTTGATTTTAAAATGGGCAACAAATCATTCTTAATTAAAAAAGCATCAAGAAACCTTAGAAATATAGATGAAAAGACCTTAAGGGTCTGCTTTCAGATACTCCTTGATACCGACCGTCAGTTGAAAAGCGTCGCGTCGGATACAAAAATTATATTAGAGCAATTAATACTAAAATTAATCTATGCAATAAAAACAGGAGAAAAGCTTGATTAAACTCGAAAAAGCCATAATCGTTGAGGGAAAGTATGATAAAATAAGGCTTTCCAACATAGTTGATGCGACAATAATTACTACCGAAGGCTTTCGCATATTTAAGGATGCAGAAAAGAAAGAATTCATTAAGGTCTTAGCGCAAAAAAAAGGTCTCATCATTTTGACCGATAGCGACAGAGCAGGACAAATGATAAGAAAACAGGTTGAAAAAATAGCCGAAGGCGCTGAAATTATAAACGTATATCTTCCAATTATTAAGGGCAAAGAAAAGCGAAAGATAAAACCTTCGGCAGAGGGCAGTTTGGGCGTTGAAGGTACCGATGATGAAATCATTATAAACGCCCTTAAAAAGTTTGGCGCGGTAGGGGAAGTCCCAAAAAATAAGGGACCGAAAATTACCAAAACCGACCTTTATAATCTGGGTCTTACAGGAAGAACAGACAGCAAGGTAAAGCGTGAAAAACTGCTTTTAAAGCTTGGTTTTCCCACCTTTATTACAACAAACACGTTATTAGATTTATTAAATTCCCTTTACACCTTATCGGAGGTAGAAAAATGGATGGAAGAATAAACGGAAAACTTAAAATTTTATACATCGTTGATATTTTGCGGAAATATTCCGATGAGCAAAATCCGATAAATGCCACAGAAATATGTAACCATCTTTCCGATTACGGCATAAAGGCAGAGCGCAAGGCAATTTATGATGATATCGAGCATTTAATTTTCTATGGCTACGATATAATCAAAACAAGGACCCCAAAAGCGGGCTTTTTTATGGCAAGCCGTGAGCTTGAAATACCTGAAATTTATCTTTTAACCGATGCGGTGCAGTCGGCAGGCTTTATAACCCCTAAAAAGACTCGAGAACTCGTTTCAAAGCTTGGTTCAATGATGTCAGAGGAACAGGCAAGGGTAAGAAATAAAAGCACCTATATAGAATATAAGAACAAATGCGCTAATGAGGAAATTTACATTTCAATAGATACCGTACGACAGGCTATAGAAGGCGGCAAAAAACTTTCTCTTAGGTATTTTAAACGAAGCCTTGATAGCTCAAGAAAGATTGTGGCCGAGGAAAAGCAAATGAAGGTAAGCCCTTATGCTCTTATGTGGGTTGAGGACCATTATTACCTCGTTTGCAACAACGAAAAATATGACAACCTTATGCATCTAAGGCTTGACAGAATGAAAACGGTAAGCCTGCTTGACGAACCTTTCCGTCATTTTAGTGAGGTAAGTTCCTATAAGGATACCTTTGATATCGCCGACTATGCGGGCAAAACCTTTAATATGTTCGGTGGCGAGCTTAAGGAAATCGAGCTTTCCTGCTCTATTAAAATATTAGAGCAGGTCCTTGATAGATTTTCGGACAAGCTTTATATTAAGGACGTTTCGGGGGATAGGTTTAAGTTCTCACATACGGCGCTTATCAGTGAAGGACTTATCGGTTGGATTCTCCAGTTTGGCGAGGATATCGAAGTCTTAGAGCCAAAAGAACTTCGTGAACAGATTAAAGAAAAGATTAATAAAATAAGAAATATTTATTAAAAATGAAAAAAGTTGATTTTTTAAACGGACCGGTCTGGAAACGTATTATCGAACAAGCCATTCCGCTTACAATTGCTCAACTTGTGCAGCTATTATATAACGTAGTGGACCGCATATATTTAGGGCATATGGGCGATAGTGGTGGCTTGGAGTTGACCGGAGTGGGATTAACGTTACCCATTGTTTCGCTTATAATGGCGGTCACAGCACTCTTTGGTAATGGCGGTGTGCCTTTGTTTTCTATCGAACGAGGCGCCGGTAATGATGAAAAAGCAAGCAAAATATTAGGCAATTCTTTCGCCTTGTTACTCTTGTCGGCACTTTTTTTGACAGTAGCGGGCTTTTGCTTTATGAAACCGATTTTATTTGCCTTCGGAGCTAGCGAAGCCTCTTTTGTTTACGCAAAGGAGTATTTGAATATTTATCTTTGCGGAATTTTCTTTTCGGTAATCAGTACCGGAATGAATGGTTATATCAATGCACAAGGATTCCCTAAAATAGGTATGCTCACAATTGTTTTAGGCGCGGCTTGTAACATTATTTTAGACCCCATTTTTATTTTTAAACTTAATATGGGCGTTTCGGGAGCAGCTTTGGCAACGGTTATAAGTCAGGCAATTTCTGCGGTTTGGGTGCTTATTTTTATTACAAGCAAGAAAATTCCCGTGCCGGTTAAACGCCAAAATATAACCATAGATAAAGGTATTACAAAAGAAATTTGCAAGCTTGGAACGGCAAGTTTTATGGTACAGGGAACAAACTGTATGGTGCAGGTTGTCTGCAACTCAACACTTCAAATTTTTGGTGGCGACATATATGTCGGCATTATGACCGTAATTAACTCGGTTCGAGAGATTTTTGCACTTCCCGTAATAGGAATTACACACGGGGCGCAACCTGTAGTAAGCTTTAATTACGGCGCAAAAAAGTATGAGCGAGTGCTTTTCGGAATTCGTTTTACCACTATTATTGGTGTAGTATATACAATGCTAGCCTGGATTTTAGTCCTAATCTTTCCTAAGTTTTGGTTTGGAATGTTTTCTGACGACCCCACCCTTTTAATACCGGGAATAGAGGCAATGACGATTTACTTTTTCGGCTTTGTTTTTATGTCTTTACAGTTTTCAGGACAGACCACCTTCCAAGAACTGGGCGATGCAAAGCACGCTATATTCTTTTCTATCTTGCGTAAAGTAATTATAGTAGTACCCCTAACCCTTATTTTGCCACGAATGGGATTTGGAGTATTAGGCGTATTTTTGGCAGAACCCATATCCAACGTGGTCGGCGGCTTGGCGTGTTTTCTTACAATGCGGCTTACAATTTACAGAAGTATTGAAAAAGAGATTAAGAAAAATAAAGATTAAATTGCATTAAAAAAAGCACCCCAAAGGGTGCTTTTTTGAAGACTAACCCTAATTTTAATACAAATGCACCCACTTTTGAGGCAAGGGGGTGCAAAGTCATTTTAGGGGGTGCATTTTTGACTTAGGGGGGTGCAAAATACGAATTAGCACATGCCTAATCCCTTCATTGCCTTCAAGAAAACATCGGCTTCTCCGTTAATATTTGCATTTTGGGTTGCTTCAATATCGAACCATGCGTATTCAAGACCGTGAATAATGATGGGAAGTTTTCGACCGAATTTTTTCTCAATAAATGCTTCTTGTTGCAGACGTTTGGCAACATTAGAAACAAGACCTAATAATTCATAATGACCTACGGGACCTTTCCCAATGTAGTTATAGTTTTCATCGTAGCAGTCATCATCTTCTTCGCCAATGTTTGTAATGCCATTTTCCTTGTACCAATCAAACAAAAGATCAGTCAATTCGTTTGGCATATCCGGAGCAATAACAGGCGATTCGTCCTGCCGCCAAAAAGCGTAGTTCCATCGCTCTTCGTCGTATTGTCCTGCACCTTCACAATCTTCTTCAGTATTATAACTAATAGCAAAGGAGGACACATTACTAAATCCATTATACTCATAAGCTTCGTTCGAATATACGAAGAACGAAATAGCATAAATGCCTTCCTCTTGCCAACTATCAATTATTGATTTCACCGCATTATATAATTTTTCGGAAATATCTATCATAACGATGCCTCCTTTTGCCTCAATTATATCATAGAATCGCATTATCATCAATAGTTTAACGATTGCCGACTGTAATTCAACGATTACCCCTATAAATCAACGATTATGCCAGCATTTTAACGATTACTTGTCTTTTAACGATTTGAAACAGGCTTGTACGGTCAATTGAAGAATTTCTTTCCCGAAAAGTTCCCCAATTGATGATTTTAAGCATAAAATAACCGTCATTCCGTTGTATCAGAATGACGGTTATTCTTTGGCGGAGAAGGAGGGATTCGACCGTCTGCTTCGCATACTAATGGCTTGCCGACCCAACGCTTTCGCGTTCGGTACCCGCCTGCACCGCTCTGTCTAAAAAACAGTTCCCCGAACTGTTTTTCTAAACGACAAACCCTCTCGGGTTCGAATCCTTATTCTTATACTAAAATAAAAAACACCCCATCTGTTGATGAGGTGTTTCCTATTTGGCGGAGAAGGAGGGATTCGAACCCTCGAACCACTTGTAATGGTTACACGATTTCCAATCGTGCGCGCTCGACCGGGCTACGCGACTTCTCCATCGGTCGAAAACTATTATACCACCGATTTTAAAAAAATCAAGTGT
>JAZTYA010000019.1:0-6137 GCA_045636705.1 Acutalibacteraceae bacterium | reverse complement strand
GGTTTCTTCGAGCGCAAATATGTGGTACTGAATACCGATGCCATCAAACTCTTTACCTTTAGAGATAATTTCCTTAAGTTGAGCGTTAAAGGGGTCATATTTGCCCGAATGGAAGTCCTCCCAAATAGCGCCGTTGGTTTCGTTAACAATCTTCTCGTTGTTTTTGAAATACTTAGCGCCCATATCCAAGGCAAACTCATCATAGCCGTCAAATAGACTCTGCTTGCCATACCAATAGCAACTCGCAGATTCGTTTATAACGTCGAATGACGGAATTTTATCCGAATATTCTTCTGCTATTTCCTTAAATCTTTTTTCAATTAAGCGTTTTCTGTCTTCGGTGCTATATTTAGAGAGCCAAGAAGGTACAAAATTGTGCCACAAAAGACAATGTCCCTTAGGTTCTAAGTCGTACTCACGGCAAAAGTCTAAAACAATATCGGGAGCAGGACGACGATAGATGTTTTCGCTATCCTTGCGGAAGCGAAGTTCTCCCTCCTTGGGCTCTAAATCGGACCAATAGAAAGGGACAACCGCCAGATTAAACACCTTTGCAAATTTATCCTTATAAACCTGCTCTTTTTCGCGTGTTTCAAAGCTTTCAAGCATAAAAGCGTTGCAACCAAACTGAAAGTCATGGGTCTTTTGGGTCAATTCTATCTTTTCGATTTTGGCATCGCCAAAAGAAAGGGTGAAATCGCCTTTTCTGTACTTTTCAATTCCGTCGTTTATTTTTTGCTCGAACTGTGGGTAAAATCTATCAAAGAACTCTAATACGACTTCTCTTCTCACGTTTTTAGCTCCAAATTCTATCGTTTGAAAATTCCTTGTTCCATTCATCTGTAGGTTCAAAGTAACCCGGGATGTTTGGATTAATATGCTCTCTTAAAACCTCTTCGTTAATGTCATCGAAGCCTAGACCCGGCTTTTCGGGAACCTTGATAAATCCGTCTTTGAATATAGGATTATCAATTCCCTTTACCATATCTGCCCACCAAGGAACGTCAACCGAGTGGAACTCAAGCGCTAAAACGTTATGCATAGCTGCAGCAGTATGAACTGCCGCAAGGCAAGCCACGGGGCTTTCTGCCATGTGAATAGCGGTAGCAACGCCGTGCTCGTCTGCTATATCGGCAATTTTCTTAAGTTCCAATGCGCCACCGCAGGTTAAAATGTCGGGATGGATTACCGAAACGCCACCCGCTTTAATGAGGGTTTCAAAGCCCTCTTTAAGATATATATCTTCGCCTGTGCAAACAGGGATAGTTGTGGAATTTTTAAGTCTTACGTATTGGTCTGTGTACATCCAAGGAACCATATCCTCAATCCAAGCAAGGTTATAGGGCTCCATTCTGCGAGCAAAACGGATGCAATCCTCAACGCAGATATGACCAAAGTGGTCAATAGCAAGAGGAACCTCGTAGCCGATAACCTCTCTTGCCTCTTTAACATAATTTTCGAGGTAATCAAGACCCTTTTCGGTTAGATGAATGCCTGTATGAGGATGAGCGGTTGTAACGATAGAATAGCTCTTTTGATGCTTTACCATATCAGCAGTAACCGAGCCGCCCTGAACGTTAAGAATATGCGAAGCATACTTTTTCATATCCTCAATAAAGCCTAAAGGCGCATTGAGTGTACCCGGTTCATCAAGTAAAAGACCGATACCTAGGTCCATCTTTAAGAAGGTAAAGCCCATATCCATTCTCTTTTTTAGTGCTAGTCCCATATCGTGACCTGTGTGCTTGCCGTCAATGTCGGTATCGCAGTAAACACGAACTTCGTCACGGAACTTTCCGCCTAAAAGTTGGTATAAGGGTACTCCGTATGCCTTTCCAGCTAAATCCCAAAGGGCAATTTCAATTCCCGAAACGCCGCCACCTTGACGGGAAGGACCGCCAAACTGCTTAATCTTGCGGAAAATTTTATCAACGTTACAGGGGTTTTCTCCTAATATTCTGCTTTTAAGCATAAGCGCGTAGGTTTTTGAGGATGCATCGCGCACCTCACCAAAACCGCTTATTCCTTGGTTTGTGTCAATTCGAAGGATGGTGCATCTTTTGGGTGCGCCGTCGATATCTACAAAACGCATATCTGTAATTCTTAAATCGCTAGGGTTAGAACAAAAATTCATACTCTTCACCTCAAAAAATATGGTTATACCCATATTATATATAATTTTCGATATTAAACAAGAGGTTTTTTGATATAAAACAGTTGATTTTCGATACAAATTGTAATAAAATACCCTTGAGGTGAAAAGTATGCTACCTGATAATCTTGCTATTTCGGTTACCGACGTATTGAATTATCATCAAAAGAAGGAAAAGGTTTTCGTGCCTGCACGCCCCTATTCAGCTATATCTTTAAGACTTAAAACTGCCGGAAAATACAAATATAAAAATAATATCGTACCCTTTGAGCCCGAAAGTATTTGCATTATTCCTGCAGGGATTTCCTATGAAAGAAATAATCTTGAAGAGGATATATTAGTTATTCATTTTCACATGCTAAACTACGTTTTAGACGGCATTCAGGTTTTTAAAATAAGTGATAGTGAAAAGTATAAAAGCCTTTTTATAAAAGCCTTGAACCTTAAATATGAAAACGACGTCGGTTGTATGTACCGCATTACCTCGGTTGTTTATGAAATATTTTCTGAACTTATAAAGGACGTTGGTTTTACCGTAAACGAAAAGGACAACCGAATTATAAAATCGGCCGAAAATATGCGACAGAATTTCTGGAATCCTGAATTTTCCATTGAAAATTTAGCGGTTTTAGAAAATATGTCCCCTGCTTACTATAGAAGAGAGTTTAACCGAGTTTATGGTATGCCACCTAAAAACTATCTCGACACTCTTCGCATTCAGTATGCCAAGCACCTTTTGGAAACTGGATATTTTTCTCAAAAGGAAATAGCAAAACGTTGTGGTTACTCTGACGTTGGCTACTTTAGAACCGTTTTTAAAAGAAAAGAAGGTATGAGTATAAAGGAGTATCTTGCTGAAAACCTTGTAAAGAGCGAATAATAAAAAGGGCCTCCGCACGCGTTTGCGTGTCGAGGCTCCGGGCTTGGTGAGGTTGTTCATAACCAACCTCAAAATATATTTTGATATAGGTGTTAAAGAGTTGAAAACATATTTAAAATATGATATCATATAATTGAGGTGGTTTTATGAAATTGTCACGTGTACCTGTAAACATGTATAAAAAGTTTTTTATTATCTTATTATGCGTATTTGTAGGACTTTTTGTGTTAGAGTTTGTTGCATCAATGTTAGGTAACCCTATAAGTGAAACAACTATTAACGATGTAGAAATAATACCTGAAACACCATTGGAGTGTTTGTTAAATGCCACAATCACTTCTTTATTGGTAGGTGGTATTGTTAATGTGTTCCTTACAATAAGAATTATAAAAGAGGCTTTAAGATTGTCGCATTGGCCTGCGGCAGCCGTTGTGCTTATGACCTTGTTTTTTGCATTAGAATTATTAGTTGGTGCTTTATTAGTAATCCCGAATATTATAATATTCGGTTTAAAAGGTCGTATAAAGAATCGTGCATATGAAGTTGAATTTTAAAATCATACTATCAATTTATTTATAGAAAAAAGACGGTGTTTACCGTCTTTTTTGTTTTTCAAATAACCCCACGACATCTCTGCGCGGACTATCCGTGAAAGTGTCATAGTGGGTTTCGCACTTTGAAAAGTGTGTAATAAAAAGAGTAGGATAACCCTACTCAAAAAGAAAATAAAAAATCGAGTGCTCATTTCCAACCTTCAAGTTGGTTATGAACACTCGATATGGTGCGGATGACGGGACTTGAACCCACACGGTATTGCTACCACTAGAACCTGAATCTAGCGCGTCTGCCATTTCGCCACATCCGCATATTAAGTTTTTTGCACCTTGTAATTATACCTTTTGCAGTTTTGCTTGTCAAGGGCAACATTGCTTTGACAAACGGTAAAATCCGTGATATAATACAGTATATATTTGATTTTTGGAGTGAATATTTTGGATAATAGATATTATGATAAAGTAGTCAGCGAGATGCAAGACTTCTTCGATGAAAACGGCTTTAAGGCACAAGAAGATGCTTTTGTTTCCGAACAAAAGGCTGTATCAATTAAGTACAACGAGGAGAAGCAGATTTATAATCTTTATCTTGCCGACATTGCAGATGGTAACATAGGAGAATTTGCTTTAATTAGTTCCTACCTTTTTGATGACACTCAGACCGAAAAGGATGCTTTAAGTGTTGGTATTGATTTTGTTGATACTCTTCGTTCAAAGCTTGGCATAAAGGTTGTTCGCAAAAGTGCCGCAGGAGATGTTGACCTACCTTCTGCTAAAAAAGGCGATGCCGTAACCATTAACACCCTTACTACAAAAATTCTTGCTATCTACCCTGCTTTAAAGGATGTTTATAAGCAAGAGATTAGTGAAAAGGGCAAATATTTATATCTTGACTTTCTTACCACCTATGCGGTTCCCGAAATCAGAAAGACTCTTGAAACCGCAAACAAGAAGACCGTTAAGAAGTTAATTGATTCTTTAACCGAGCTTTTCATCCACGGCGACAACGACACCTCTACTGTAATTGTTGCAATTCTTGTTTCTGCTATCGGCAAGAACGAGGCTCGCTTTAAGGCTGCCGCAGAGCATATGGAATCCTGCTCTAACCTTGTGGCTTCGATTAATAATCAGATTTCACTTCTCGGCAAGAACAAAAAGTTCACCGCCGCTGTAAAGTACGTTGATTAAAACTTAAAACTTAAAGTCCCGATAATTTTTATCGGGACTTTTTTATATAGTAAAACGGCAAGGTTTCCCTTGCCGTTTTTAAATTATTTAGTTTTTACTGACTTATAAGAAGACCAGCCTGAATAGTACTTTTTACCACTTACGGTTTTGTAGGTTCGAACTCTTACGTAGTAGGTCTTTTTAGCACTTAGGCTCCCTATTGTATATTTCGTAGTTGTATTCTTCGAAATTGTCTTTGTAGTAGCCTTACTAAATGACTTGGAAGTTGAATACTGAACCTCGTAGCCTGTAACCTCTTTTGTCTTCTTAGAGATGTTTACAGTAACGCTCTTCTTTTCACCTTTAAGGGTAGCGCTTGTCTTAACAGGGTTAATAGTAAAGGTTAAGGTCTTGGTACCTGTATAATTGCCCTTGCCCTTAATAGTTACCTTGTAGGTGCCAACCTTAGTTCTGCCGCTTTCATAACTTACAGTATAGTGTGTGTTCTTTGTAAGCTTTGTGCCACTTGAATTCTTAACTGTAACCGAAGGCGACTTTTTATTGCCGTCATAGGTGTAGCTTGTAACGGATAACTTATAAGAACTAATTTTTCTAGGATTAATCTTATAGGTTAGCTTCTTTGTTCCGCTATAGTTACCCTTCATTGTAACAGTAACCGTGTAGGTTCCTGCGTTCTTGCAGTCGCCTGAATACTTTACCGTGTAGGAAGAGGTTGTGAGCTTGGTACCGTTTGCATTCTTTACAGTAACCGTAGGCTTCTGAACCTTTCCGTTATAAGTGTAACTTGTCTTTGAAAGGCTAATCTTACACTTGCTGACATCTATAGGATTAATCTTATAACTTAAGGTCTTTGTTCCTGTATAGTTGCCCTTCATTGTAACGATAACTGTATATTTGCCTGCGTTTTTAAGTCCGCTTGGATACTTTACAGTATAGTTGCTTGAAGAAATTGTCTTGCCGTTTGCATCCTTTACAGTAACCGTAGGCTTCTGAACCTTTCCGTTATAGGTTTTGCTTGTTGAAGACAATTTTACAGAACATTTAGTAACTGTTTCAGGATAAATATCAACAGTGTGTGTTTCCGTTCCGCTATAGTTACCAATCAATTTTACAGTAACGGTGTATTGACCAACATTCTTGAATTCGCCTTTATAGGTTACGGTATAGTCTGCGCCCTCTTTAAGAAGTGCGCTTGCCTTCTTAACAGTAACTGTAGGTTTCTGAACCTTTCCGTTATATGTATAGCTTGTAGCTGATAATTTAATATCGCATTCTTCACTATCAATCGGATTTATCTTGTAGGTTAAGAGATTGGTGCCTGTGTAGTTGCCTTTCATAGCAACGGCAACTGTGTAGGTTCCTG
>JAZTYA010000018.1:0-92397 GCA_045636705.1 Acutalibacteraceae bacterium | reverse complement strand
CAAGACCTTAACCTTTACTATTAACCCTGTTAAGACAAGCGCTACCCTTAAAGGTGAAAAGAAGAGCGTTACTGTAAACATCTCTAAGAAGACAAAAGAGGTTACAGGCTACGAGGTTCAGTATTCTACTTCCAAGTCATTTAGTAAGGCTAGTAAGAAGACAATTTCGAAGAACACAACTACGAAATATACAATAGGGAGCCTAAGTGCTAAAAAGACCTACTATGTAAGAGTTAGAACCTACAAAACCGTAAGTGGTAAAAAATACTATTCAGGCTGGTCTTCTTATAAGTCAGTAAAAACTAAATAACAGCACAAACGGGGCAAGGAGAAAAACTCCTTGCCCAGTCTTTTTTTGTTGACTTAAAGGTTATATTATTATATAATAAATTATTATATTGGATAAATATGCCTGAATTTTTATCTAAACTTTATTTAAAATTGGAGTGTTTTGAATGCATTGGTCAGAAGAAATTGCACAAAAAATAATTGACCGTAATCCTAACAAGGAGGAGTATGTCTGCGCTGCAGGTATCAGTCCCTCGGGCTCGATTCATATCGGCAACTTCAGAGATATCGCTACAAGCTATTTTGTAGTAAGAGCTCTTCGCAAAATGGGAAAAAAAGCAAAGCTTTTATTCTCTTGGGATGAGTTTGACCGTCTTCGTAAGGTTCCTGTGAACGTTGCTGCCGTAAAGGACGGCTTTGATGCGTATATCGGCAGACCATACGTTGATGCTCCCGACCCGTTTGGTTGCTGTGAATCTTACGCTAAACATTTCCAAAACGAGTTTGAGGCTTCTATTAAGCGCTTTGGTATCGATATGGACTATCGTTATCAGGCAGAGCAATACAGAAGCGGCAGATACTCTGAATATATCATTCACGCTTTAAAGAAAAGAGAAGAAATTTTCGATATACTTGATTCTTTCCGTACACAAGAGGCAACCGAGGAAGAAAGACGCAACTATTATCCTGTTGGTATTTACTGCTCAAAGTGTGGCAAGGATACAACCAAGATTACCTCTTTGTCGGATGACTGCATAAATGCAGAGTACACCTGTGAATGTGGACATCACGGTCAGTTTGACTTTATGCATGACTTTAACTGTAAGCTCGCTTGGAAGATTGACTGGCCTATGCGCTGGATGGTTGAAGGCGTTGACTTTGAACCGGGCGGAAAGGACCACGCATCGCCTACCGGCTCTTATCAGACAAGCCGTATTATAGCTGAAAAGATTTTCGGATTCGAGGCTCCGCTATTCCAAGGCTATGAGTTTATTGGTATTAAGGGTACAACAGGTAAGATGTCAGGCTCCAGCGGACTAAACCTTACACCTGACACCCTTCTTAAACTTTATGACCCCGAAATTATCTTATGGTTATACTCAAAGACCGAACCCACCAAGGCATTCAATTTCTGCTTTGATGATGAGATTCTCCGTCAGTATTTTGAGTTTGACCGTATGATGTCGGCATACACCGAAGGCAGAGCGGACGAGCATATCGCTTCAATTATGGAAGGCTCTGTAATTGAGGGCAGAAGTGTTGAAACTGTTCCTATGCAGTTGCTCGTGTCTTTAGGCTCTGTTGTTGACTTTAACATTCCTTTACTTGAAACCGTTTTTGAAAAAATCGGCACACCTTATAAGCACGAAGAGTTCAAAGAAAGACTTGAGCGCGCTAAGTTCTGGCTTGAACAGTGCTCACCCGAAAGCGTTAATCGCATTCGTGAAACACGTAATTTCGAGGTTTACAATGAACTTGACGAAAACGAAAAGACCGCTATTAAGATGCTTTATGACTACATTTCTGAAGGCGGATATAATCTTGAAGACCTAAATTCTGAGCTTTATGCTATTCCCAAGCGTATTTACGGCGAAGATATTGACCAAAAGGAATTAAAGACCATTCAGGGCAAGTTCTTTAAGAACGTTTATAAGCTTTTAATCGATAAGGAGCAAGGACCTCGTCTTTATCTCTTCTTATTTGCAGTTGACAAGGACAGATACGTAAAGCTTCTTGATTTTTCCTTTGAGCAGACTGCCGAAGAAAAGGCTATAGACGCAAAGAAGGCCGAAGAGGCAAAGGCAGAGGAAACACCAAAGGCTGAACCTATCAAAGAGCAGATTACAATTGATGAGTTCGACAAGGTTGATATGCGTGTTTGCAAGATAGTAAAGGCAGAAGAGATTAAAAAATCTCACTCCTGCTTAAAGCTAACCCTTGACGATGGTTCGACCGGCAGAGTCATTGTTTCTTCTATTAAAAACGACTATAAAATTGAGGAGCTTGTAGGTAAAAAGATTATCGTTATCGCAAACCTTAAGCCTGCAAAATTCTCGGGAGTTCAGTCAAACGGAATGTTAATCGCAGCATCGGCTGAAGAATGCGGTTGCAAGGTTATCTTTGTTGACGACTCGGTTCCAACAGGAACACAAATTCACTAAGAGGTGTAAAAAGTGACCGAACAAATGTGGCATATTACTGCCTTTATACTTTATTTTTTAACAGTTTTATCAATAGGATTCGTTTTCTTCTTTAAGTCGAAAGGCGGCGGAGAAAAGGAATTCTTCCTAGGCGGCAGAAAAATGGGCCCTTGGGTTACAGCCCTTTCGGCTCAGGCGTCGGATATGTCGGCCTGGTTGCTCATGGGACTTCCCGGTTCCATTTTGGCCTTCGGTTTTGGCGAGGTTTGGATTGGTATCGGCCTTGCTATCGGTACCGCGGCTAACTGGATTTTTACCGCAAAAAGACTTAGAAACTTTTCAAAAGCAGCAGGGGATTCAATAACGTTACCACAGTATCTTTCTAACCGCTTTGGCGGTGGAAAGACCGTGCTTCAAACAGTTTGCGCGGTGATTTTCCTTGTCTGCTTTACGGTTTATGTAGCATCTGCTTTCGTTGCAGGAACCGACGTGTTTACATCCGTTTTCCCCGGACTTGACAGAATGACCGCTATGGTTATCTTTGCTTGTATTATCTTGGTTTACACCTTCTTAGGTGGCTTTAAAGCGGTTTGCTGGACCGACTTTTTCCAAGGCTTTTTAATGCTTGCTGCAGTTTTAGCTGTTCCGATTTTGGCGGCAGCTTCCGGGGATACTAACCCCGAATATTTAAGCACAACCTACACATATTTAGATGGCGGCGCACCTGTTCATTGCCTATTTGTAGGCACACCTTTTGAGGCAACAGTACAGGATATCGTGTCGGGCTTTGCTTGGGGACTAGGCTATTTTGGTATGCCCCATATTTTAGTTCGCTTTATGTCTATTCGCAAGGCTAAAGAGGTTAAAACCGCCGCAACCGTTGCTATTATCTGGGTTGTAATTGCTCTTTCTGCAGTAACAGTTATGGCGATTTTAGGCCGTATGATTTTAGGACCCGAAATTTTAGCCGGAGGCTCACAGAAGATGGTATTCATTGAGCTTGCTAAAAAATATTTCCACCCCGTGCTTGCAGGACTTTTGATGTCGGCAATTATTGCGGCTTCAATGTCCACTGCTGATAGTCAGCTCCTCGTTGCATCTTCTTCCTTTACATCTGACATCTATAAGCCGATTATCCGCAAAAGCGCTCGCGATAAAGAGGTGCTTTGGATAGGCCGTGCAGTTGTTGTTATCGTAGCGGCTGTTGCTTTCTTTATTGCAAGCAGTAAGGGTAGCGGAGCACAGGCTATTATGAACCTTGTTGAGAATGCTTGGGCAGGTTTTGGTGCGGCATTCGGTCCGGTTGTTATTCTTTCGCTTTTCTGGAAGCGCTTTAACTATATGGGCGCTTTAGCAGGTGTTATTGTCGGCGCCGTAGTTGACGTAGTATGGCTCTTTGCGGGATTTTCTGCTTCAACCGGTATTTACGAACTTTTACCCGGCTTTATAGCAGGTCTTGTAGCTTCGGTTGTAGTGTCTCTTGTTACAAAGAAACCCGACGAGGCAACAGTGAAGATTTTTGAAACCGCAGTGTCGGCTTCAGGAGATGAAGAATAATGTCTATTGAAAAGGTAAAAGCCTATTTTGAAAAAATCGGCGCTACTGAACAGATACTTGAGTTTTCTGTATCCTCGGCGACCGTTGCATTAGCGGCAGAGGCCTTAGGTTGCGAGGAAAAAAGAATTGCAAAAAGTCTTACCTTTAAAGAGGGTGACGAGGGCTGCGTTATGGTCGTTTGTGCAGGGGATGCCAAGGTCGATAACGGGAAGTTTAAGGAAACCTTTGGTATGAAGGCTAAAATGCCTGCCTTCGAAGAGGTAGAAGACCTTTGCGGACACGCCGCAGGCGGTGTTTGTCCCTTTGACGTTAAGGATAGCGTCAAGGTTTATCTTGACCTGTCACTTAAGCGCTTTACAACCGTTTTTCCTGCTTGCGGAAGCAGTAATAGTGCCGTTGAGCTTACGATAGAAAAGTTAGAGCAATACTCAAACTATATAAAATGGGTAGATGTCTGCAAGACAATAGAATAAAATTTTAACCGACGTGGGCGTTTCCACGTCGGCTTTTTTATGTCCTTATTTAATTAAAAATGTCCGCTATTTAAAATCAATGTCCGTTTGCTAGGCTGTTATGTCGTGGCAAACGGGCGTTTTTTTGTTTATACTTGTCCTCACACAAAAGAGGAAGGGCAGGGAAAATGAAAAACGAAAAGAGCTTTAAAGACGAACTTAAAAAACTGCTTTCCTCTCCTGCATCAAACGAAGAAAAGGAGACCCTGAAAGGTCTTTCAATAACAGTGAAAAAGCCGACGAGGATGACCGTTTTGGCGGCGGCAATTTACAAAAAAGCGGCGTCAGGCGACCTTTCTTCGTTAAAGGAAATAATAAGCGCCTTGGGAGAAGAAACAAGCGGGCAGGAAAGGGTGATTTTGGTCGATGACATTCAAAAACCGACTTAGCCTTATTGTCGGCGGTGGATATGACGAGTTTTGGAACTCGAAAAAACGATACCGTGTTCTAAAAGGCGGAAAGGGAAGTAAAAAGAGCGCCACCACCGCCTTAAACCTTATATATAGGCTTATTCGTTATCCTGAAAGCAACCTTTTGGTAGTACGCGCAGTTATGAATACCCACAGAGACTCGACCTTTGCTCAACTTAAATGGGCGCAGGAGCGACTAGGGGTGTCCCACCTTTTCAAGAACACGGTATCACCACTTGAAATGACCTATATTCCGACAGGGCAAAAGATTTTATTCAGAGGCTTTGACGACGTTTTAAAGCTAGCTTCGACTACGGTTGAAAAGGGAAGTCTTTGCTTTGTTTGGATAGAGGAGGCTTTTGAAATCGAACGGCTTGAAGATTTTGAAAAGCTTGATTTATCGGTGCCACGAGGACGGGTTTCAGACTCTGTTTTTAAACAGACCACCCTTACCTTTAACCCGTGGAGCGAAAAGCATTGGTTAAAGAAACGATTTTTTGATAAACCTTCGCCCGATACCGACACCTTTTCAACAAACTATCTAATAAACGAGTTTTTGGACGAAACCGATAAGCAGATTTTCGAAAGGCTAAAACAGGAACACCCAAGGCGGTATGCAGTGGCAGGACTAGGCGAATGGGGAATAGCCGAAGGGCTTGTTTATGAAAATTGGCAGATAGGTATCCCAAACTTAAACGACGGAGAATGGGAAGCTTATTTTGGCCTTGACTACGGATACACTACCGACCCTACGGCATTTGTTGCGATTAAGGTAAACAAAAAGGCTAAACAGATTTACGTTTTTGATGAAATATATAAACGTAAAATGTTAAATTCCGATATAGCTAGAGAGATAACCGAAAAAGGCTATGCTAAGGAACGAATAAGAGCCGACTCGGCAGAGCCTAAATCCAACGACGACCTAAAGCGGCTGGGTATTAGAAGAATAATGCCCTCGGTTAAGGGTAAAGACAGTGTGGTAAACGGGATTATGAATATTAGCGAATATAAAATCTTTGTTAATCCCGATTGCAAAAACACAATATCAGAGCTTTCTTCTTACTGTTGGAACAAGGATGAGAAGAATACGCCGGAGGATAAAAACAATCATTTAATGGATGCCTTAAGATACGCCTTTTATGACGTAAAAGAAAACACTAAAAAGGCAACCATTTCAAGTTATATGTAGAAAGGAAAAAGAATAATGATAATTTTTTTAATAATTTTCGTATCAATAATTTGTTTTTGCACAGGTCTTTTAGCGGGACTGTTTATAACCGTTCACGAACTAGAGGTGCCAAAACGATATGAAGAAAAAAGAAAACCCGAACTGTCTTACGAAACGGAGCTTAAAAACTTTTTCGATTACGACGGAACAAGTCAAGATATTTAAAGTGAGTCGGCAAATAAAGCCGTTCATATATAAAAAAGAAAGGAAAAATTTATGGAAGAAACAAATTTAACAAAAGGCTTAGACCAACCAGAGTTTAAGCCGGAAGAAACGGTCGAGGAGGCAACCATACCGAATGCCGAGGCTCCCGTAAATGAAACTGCGGATTTTT
Source organism: Acutalibacteraceae bacterium (assembly GCA_045636705.1). Classification (GTDB taxonomy): domain Bacteria; phylum Bacillota; class Clostridia; order Oscillospirales; family Acutalibacteraceae; genus SFWF01. Next base: position 85,927 of record JAZTYA010000018.1, on the reverse strand, counting down.
TGGAAATTAAGTTTAACAAGGAAAGCAAAATGCTTGATAAAGAAACTGCCGCAGTCCTTGCACAAAAGGGAATGAAATACGACCTTGTTGCTAAAGATTTTGAAAGGCTTAAAAGTCTATCAAAGAATAGCGGCAAGTCGGTGTCAGACTTTCTTTTAATGCTCGAGAATAAGGAAAATGATGAGCAAATAGAGGCCCTTTTAAAAGAGGGTCTTGATAGCCAGGAACTTATAGACCGAGTTATTAATCTGAAAGAAAAGGGCAAAGCAAACGAGTTTGAACAGCTTAAAGCAGAATTCCCTGAAATAACAAACGAGGAAGCCTTGCCGAGCGAGGTAAAAACAGCCGCAGAAACAAAGGGAACAGGACTGTTATTTGAGTACCTATTGCACGAGCACAGACTTCGTCGTGCCGCCGAAGAAGAAAAACAAAGACAAGCTTTTTCGGCGTCGGCTTCTACCGGCTCACTGTCGGATAATGACCGACAACATTCCTTTGGTTCCGAATTTATAAAGGGACTGTGGAACTAATTTTTATTAAGAAAGAGGTAAATTAAATGTCAGAAAACATCATTTCTGTAGCTGAAAATTATTCGGCTGAACTTGATAAGGTGTTAGTAGCAAAAAGTGCTACTGCCTTCTTTGCGGACAATGCGCTCCGCACAAAATTTGTCGGTGCAAAAACCGTTATGATTCCTGAGGTGGATTTTGACGGTCTTGCAAACTATGACCGTAGCACAGGATTTAAATCCGGCGCAGTAAACGTAGGTCATAAGACCTATACCATGGCAATGGACAGAGCAAGGTCTTTTTCTGTTGACCGCGAGGATATGGACGAAAGCGGTATCGCTTCCCTTGCAGGTAAAATTTTAGGCGAATACGTTCGCACAAAGGTTGTACCCGAATGTGACGCTTACGTTATTTCAAAGATTGCAAGCGTTGCAAAGAATAGAGGCAACGTAATTGCAAACGCATCTATGGATGAGGCATATTCAATTTTTGCAGACCTTATTAGCGAGGTTCAAAGCACGGTAGGTTACGACGAAGAGGTTGTTTGCTTTGTTGATTCTACCGCATATTCTGCACTTTGCACTTCTGAAGAGTTTTCACGTATGCTTACAGTTTCCGATTTCAAACAAGGAGAACTTACCATTAAGGTTAAGAAGATTAACGGAGTTACTATTATCCCCGTTGTAAGCGAACGCATGAGAAGCGCATATAACTTCGATGAAAATGGCTTTAGCACGGCCGAAACCTTTAGCCAGATTCATATGTTAGCACTACCAAAGAGCGCGGCTCATCTTGTTAAAAAGACCGAAAAGATGAGAGTATTTACTCCTGAACAGAACACAAATGCTGACGCATATAAGTTCGATTATAGAATTTACTATGACGTATTTGTAAAGGAATCTTCGGCAGAAGCTATTTGGACTTGGGAATCCGGAGAGATAAGCCTGGTTGAAGATAAAGAAGATTTCTGTTTTGAAGTAGGTTTCCCAATTAACATCGACTTCGAACTAACCGCTCCTGAAGGCGCAAAGATTTCTTATGAGTGGTATGAGTGCAGTGATGCTAACCGCCATGGCGCAATTCTTATTCAGAACGACATTCGAATGCTAGAACACCAAGAACTAAAGGCAGGAACATATTACTACTATTGCAAGATAAAGATAGAGGGTATGGCACCAATTTACGGTAGGGTTTACGAAGTTAAAATCGTATAAAGCAAAAGGCTCCGGGTAAAACCGGAGCCACGTTTTAAATTTGAGGAGGTATATAAATGAACAACAGCCCCGAAAAAATATTTGAAGAGTATCGACAGGGCATAGCCTATAAAAAGGCGCTTGGCAGACTAGGTCTTTACGAGCAAAATCGTATAAACGAACGCTTTTTTGCAGGCGACCAGTGGAACGGAGCCGGTGTCGGCACCGAAAGACCTCTTGTGCGACACAACCTTATAAAACGAATAGGCAATTTTAAAATGTCCAATCTTGCGGCAGGGAATATTACGGTAAAATATGCCGCAGAAGGATTAGCCGATATTTATTCCAACCGAGAAAAACTAAAATTAGCAAAGACCGAGTTGTCAAAGAAGTCTTCTGTTGTTTATTCTCCGATAACTTGTGAAGACGAATTGTCGCTGGTCGTTTCGGCTCTTAACTCATATCGAGAAGTTACGGCGAACAGAGTGGGACTTGACAGAAAACTCGACAAAGCAATCAAAGAGGCATATATTACCGGAAGCGGTGTAATCTACACCTATTTCGACCCGTATTTAAAGACCGGACTTTATGCTGATAAAATTGGCGGCACCCAAATCCTTGGAGATATTGTTTGTGAAACTATAAGTATAGAAAACATTTATTTTGCCGACCCTGAGTGTTTAGACCTTCAAAAGCAACCTTATATAATTTTAGCCGAGCGGAAAAAGGTGTCAGATATTATTCTTGAAGGCAAAAGGGCAGGTACGGGCGAAATTGAACTTGGCCGAATTTCTGATGAGGGCGATGGAAAGGCAACCCTTCTTACCAAACTGTTTAAGGTAACCTTGGAGGATGGAGAGACCAAAATCTTTGCTACCAAGGTTTGCGAGAATACCGTTGTAAGACCTGTTTGGGATATCGGTCTTCGCTTATATCCTGTGGCGCTTTTTAACTGGGAGCAGAGAAGCCACATTTACGGAGAAAGCGAGGTAACCCATTTAATTCCAAATCAGATAGCCATAAACCGAATGATTACGGCGTCTGTCTGGGCAACCATGTCGGCAGGAATGCCGTTGATGATTGTTAACGGAGATATCGTAGATTCGGAAATCTCAAACGACCCCGGTCAGATAATAAAGGTTTACGGTGATTCAGAGGAAATTAAATCGGCAATTTCTTACGTCGAGCCACCTTCCTTTACAGATGCTTATCAAAGCACCGTAAATCAGCTTATAAACAACACCTTAGCGCAAAGCGGCGCAACCGAAGCGGCTATTGGTGACGTTGATGCAACCAACACCTCGGCAATAATCGAGCTTCGCGAAGCGGCTACAATGCAGCTTACAACCCTAAAGCATAGCTTCTATCAGTTTGTAAACGATATTGCACTTATTTGGGCAGAGTTCTTTGTAACACATTACGGTAAGCGTTGTTTAAAGGTTTTAGATGAAAACGGAGTATGGTATTTCCCATTTGATTCAAAAAGATATAGAGATATCCTGTTTTCCGTGTCAATTACGGCAGGCGAAAAATTGGGCAGAGGCGAAGCCGAAACGGTTGAGGTTTTAAACAAACTTTTAGATATGAAGGCCATCAGTCCGGCACAATATTTAAGACGACTTCCTAAGGGAATTATGCCGGAGGCAGAAAGGTTGGCAGAAGAATTGGAGGCGGAAATATGACCGGTAATGATATCTTAAAGGATGCGGCAGCTCTTATGGCTTTTGAAACGCCTAGCGAAGAGATGCAAAACATCGGACTTACCATTATAAATTTCGTGCTTGAAGACCTTGATAAAGAGTCTGTCAAAACTCTTGAAGACAGTATAGAACTGACCGAAGCGGAGGCTAGCGCCGAAAAGGTTGGCGTAGCAATGCTTTTGTCGGTGGCTTTAGGAGATTTAAGGGCTAAGGAATGCTTTTCGGAAATATATCATGAGAAGCGCCGTAAGGTAAAAAACGGGAAAACCTCAATAACCGATTCTTTGCCAAAGGGTGAATTATTATGAATCTTAAAAAAGCTAAATTTGAAGCGCTAAAGACGTGTGAGCTTAACCTGAAAGAATTAGGAAAGGTGACCGACAAAAAATATTATTTGCCCAAAAACGTAATGTTCGAAAGCGATAAACTAATTACAAGAACGGGAGCCAAACCTTTCGACCAACTTATTTTCGATAGCGACAAAACATATAATGTTTATGACCATACGGTTTTTACCGACTGTTATTATTACAGAGAAGGTCAAAAGGGAAGAGTCTTTATTATAGTAGATGATGACGAAACCACAAACGTCGTTTTTCACTTTTTTATTATGTGGTCAAGCGGAGAAAGTCAGAGTATAGGAAAAATATACTTTACAAGAGCCTCCGAAACCACCTTTGGCATTCCCGAAAGCTTTACCTTATATAAAGGCAAAGCAACAAGGGGCTGCGGATTATATCTTTTGGTTCGTCTTGTATATGATAACGGAGAACCGGATTTTGTCAGAATGTATGAGTTAAGCTCTGATATGAAGAAATGGGAATATATTTATACGAACGATTATTATATTCCGACAATTCTTGCCTTTGGCAGAGGAGAAAAGTATTATTTAGCCGAAGAAGCGGATAAAAGAATTTCTTTTTCAAAGCCGATAAGACCCGAAACGGAAAACCTTCTAACCAACGTTTTTTTCGCGTATTATACAACCGACGGCTATTCTTCTACATTCGAGCTTCCGCATAAAGATATAAGCGATGGCGCGATAGACTGTGTGTATAGCGACCTTACAGACGAGTACACCTTTTCTATTGCGGCCGGAAAAACTCAGTCAAGCGTGGTTGTTATCGATTCTAAAAGCTATAAGTTTTGTTGCAACAGGGTTCTTGGAAACGTCTATTTTACAGATGCAAACGGAAATAAAACCGCGTTGCCGTTTGTAGGGGTAGAGAACAATCTTCAAATAATTGCATCAAGAAGCGACAACGACGACCTAATAAAACTTGGAGCAATGAGCAAATGTATGCATATTTCTTCAGGAGGAGAAGGAAAAATCGGACAGACGGTAATCTTTTACGGAAATCTGCTCGACGAAGGAGGCAAGGTTTGTTGGATAAACAGTGAAAACCCTCTTTATTTTCCTAAAAGTTGCACAGCCACACCGGGTGACCCTTCAAATAAACTGCAAGGCGGATACACCTTTAACGGAAAGCTTTATATGTACGACCAAGAAAACCTATATTCTGCAAACGTGCATACCTCAGAAAGCACCGACCTATCGCTTATTCTTAAAGGCATATCGTCTATAAACAAGGTTGAGTATGATAGCTTTACCTTCACTCAGACAATAAGGTTGCCACAGGAAATTTTAAACGATAGCGTCGTTGTTTTTCCAACCAAGGTCTTGTTTACGGGAAAAGGCAGAGGAATATATGAGTATAGTGGCAATTCGATTAAAAGAATAATCGATATTTCAAAAGAACGGTTTACACCCTTGTTTGCAACCTCATATAAAGGCGGATATCTTTTGTGTGGAGGAAGAGAAGGATATTATTACGACCTTTTAAGCGAGCGTCTTTCTTTTTGGGATTTTGCGGCAGAATTAATGGCAGGATTCAGCTTTTCGGATGATTGCATTTTGTTTGCAAAATGCTTGTGCAAGCAAAACCGAGTTTTGATTTATGCTCTTCGTTTCGAAGGGGATTCCGATGGAGCAATATCAGATATTACGACTAAGCCGCTTATCTTTTACGCAAGGGTTCAAGCAAGGGTTATTTGCAGATTTAACTCGGATGACACCTATTATAAGAGCCTTTACGCCACGGTTTTGGATACCGACCCTAAAGGAGATTTAGTTCAGGTTAACGTCTTTGTTGACAAAAACAGGGTAAATAAAGCCTATGTAAACTTCTACGGCGGCTTAAAAACCATACGTTATCGAGGTCGGTTTAAAAAACTCGAAATGCAGGTTGTAGGCGAGGGCCTTGTGTTTAACGGAGCCAAAATAATCTATTACGATGGAAAAACCTTCTAAGGAAAGGCAGGGACTTATATGAGTGAAGGAATAATAATTGCCCTTATAGGTCTTTGTGGTTCAGGGATAGGCTCCCTTGTCGGTGCTGTCATATCAGGCAAGGTATGGCAGTACCGTATAGAACAACTTGAAATAAGGGTTGAAAAGCACAACAACCTGATTGAAAGGGTTTACCACATTGAAGAAGAGCAGACAGTTACAAGCGAAAAAATCAAGGTTTTAAACCATAGGGTTAAAGACCTGGAAAACGAGGTGAAATCGTATGGACTTTCTTAATGAGTATGTTGAAATCATAATACTTGGCATTTGTTTGTGCCTGGGCTACATACTTAAAAATTTAATACAAAGCGAAAAAATAGACAAATTCATTCCGCTTATAATGGGAACCGTCGGAACCCTTATAAACGTTTGGATTAATATGCAAATAACCCCGAAAATTTTGCTTGCCGGGCTCGTTTCGGGACTTTCCTCAACAGGACTTTACGAAGCTTTCCGTCAGTTTTTAAAGAAGGGGGATAAATAATGTTTAAATTAGCGCTCTGCGCAGGACACGGCATTAATACCGCAGGAAAAAGGTGCCAAAAATCACTTGATAAAAACGAAACGAGGGAATGGTTGCTAAACAGTAGAGTTTGCGAAAAGCTTGAAAAAATACTATTAGCGTATGACGGAATAGAAATAAAACGAATGGATGATACAACGGGGAAAACCGACGTTAAATTATCCACTCGCACCAAAACGGCAAACACTTGGGGCGCCGACCTTTATTTATCCATTCATCATAACGCAGGGGTTAAGGGTGGTAAAGGTGGCGGTATCGTTGCTTTTACCTACGTGAACGTGGACGCAAAAACAAAGGAGTGGCAAAAGGAGTTTTACGACTCTTTGATAGCCAAAACAGGTTTAAAGGGAAACCGAGCCAAACCTTTAGCAACAAAAGACCTTGCCGTTTGCCGAGATACAAAAATGCCATCGGTTTTATTAGAGCTGGGTTTTATGGATAGCGCTACCGACGTACCGATTATCTTAACCGACGGCTTTGCGGAAAATTGCGCTGTCGCTCTAGCTAAGGTAATCGTGGAGAAGGCAAAGCTTAAAGCTAAAGCAACCGAAAAACCTGCTGCTAAAAAACTAATTCCTAAAATAAACTATCAGGTCTATATTGCAGGCAAAAAATGGCTCCCAAACGTAGAAGGGGAAACCGACTATGCGGGAATAGCGTCAAAACCGATACAAGCCTTGTTTGCCAACACAAATGTCGGCGATATCGAATATGCCGTACATGTAAAGGGTGGCAAGTGGCTTCCCTTTGTCAAAAACCGCGAAGATTATGCCGGAATATTCGGCAAGGATATCGACTGCGTAAGGGTAAGACTTATTGACAATAAAAAATACTCGGTAGAATGCCGCGTAGCCGCTATTGGCAGAAAATATTATCCTTGGGTAAAAGACGACTCCGACTATGCAGGAGTTTACGGTAAAAAAATCGACCGACTTCAAATAAGACTTATCGAAAAATAAAAAGAACTGACCTGCGAAAACAGGTCAGTTTTTCTATTTCTTATATGTAGCAGAACAGTAAAACTCTAACGCCTTTTGCATAAATTCTTCGGTTACACCGAAAATTTCGGCCAGCGACTGAATAGACTCGTTGCCGTTTTTGTAGGCGTCAACCAAATCTTTTAGCGGTACTAGGGCGTTTATCGCCCAACGCTCAGCCTTTCTTTCACAAAACTCTCTTAAAGAAAGGGAAGAGGCGACCTCATAACAAGAGCTGGTTTCAATGTGGCCAAGCTCGTGAGCTAAAAGAACCCTTTCCTCTGCCGAGTCTGCTCGTACGTTTTTGTCAATAGCTAAAAAAGTTTTACCATAAAGTTCCAAAACCATTGCCTTAGCAGTCGGGATATTTACAAAGTCCACCGTTACACCTGTCTTTTCGGCAAGGCTATAAAGTTTGTTTGTCTCCATTTTCTCGTTCCTTAATATATTTTGCGAAAGCTTTTACATCGTCCAGCATCTTGTCGGAAATACCGTCAAGGCCGCCAAAGAGGGCTATTTTTAAACTTGCTTCATCAATAGCAGGAATATCCCCCGAAAGCAGATACTCAACGCTGACCGAAAAATACTCGGCTATCTTGCTTAAAGTGGAAGCCGACAGGGTTTTTATTCTGCCCATTTTAAAGTCGGTAAGGGAAGCACGAGGGATAGAGCAAATTTTGCACATTTCGGTTACGTTCATATTTCTGCTTTTGCAAAGCTTTTCAATTCTGTCAAAAATTTCGTTCATAAAAGATGCCTCTTTCATAGTTTTTCCTCAACATCATATACTTTTTACGAAATTTAGTAAATATGTCCTTGACAATTACTGAATTACGAATATAATATACCTATAAATTACTAAATTAAGTAAAAACATTGTCGATATTTGAATTATATTACACAATTTAGTAATTGTCAAGTGCTAATTTAGGAGGTTAAAAGGTATGTACCGTTGTCAGGACTGTGGAAAAGAATTTGAATACGTAGAGGTGGTTTTTGAAAAACACGGGTTGGATACACCACCCTTTGAAAGAATAAAACTTTGTCCTTACTGTCATTCTAATAATTACGTTCAAAAAGAAGAGCATTTTTGCTTCGTGTGTGGCTCAAAGCTACGTGAAGGGGCCGACTTTTGTTCTCCTGCCTGCCGTAAAAAGAGCAAGGATATATTAAAAAGAGAAGAGCAAAGAAGAGATTTTCTTAAAAACAGCCCGATAATGAAATCTGTAAAAGAGGTTGAAGAATATAATAAGGCAAAGGGTACGAAATATTCATACGGAACCTATTTTGCCCTTAAAAGTAAAGGAGTGTTATAATGGAATTAAAGGAAACCAGAAAAATTTTAGAACAGTATAGGCCTTCAATGGCAAAGGTTGGCAGACTGCAAATGGATAAGCAGATATACAAAAACTGCGCAAAGAGCATTGATGCCGAGATACTCCTTTGCAAACAAATTGCAAAAAATATTGAAAATAAAATTAATGAAATTGAAAATTTAGTTTATAGAGAGGTATTGATTCGTCGCTACATATACGGAGAAACAAACGAACACATCGCCGATGAACTTTGCTATTCTGCAAGGCACATTCAAAGAATTATGAGCGCTGCCGTTTTAGAGTTTCAAAAAATACAGTTAAGATATTGTTAGTTTATTGTCATTTTACCATAGTGCAAGAGAAAAATATGTCGAAAAAGGTGTGAAGAATAAAAAATTTTATTCTTCACATTTTTTATCTTTTGTGTTAAAATATTTTTCGTATAAAACTTAAAAGTATAAAGGACACAAAAAATAAATGAGAATGAGAAAAAAGAAGCACGCCGCAAGCAGAATGGACGCGTGTAAGGAACTTTTAATTTCTTTAAGCCAACATGAAAAAGATTACCGCGAAGCAGAGCATAACCCTACCTATCTTGACTTTGCCGAAATTTTCGGCAACCAAAATCCCGTAGAGTTAGAGGTTGGTTGCGGAAAGGGTCAGTTCATAGCGACCTTAGCTAAACGAAATCCCAACATAAACTATATTGCGGTTGAAATGTGTTACGATGTTGCCGTAATGGCGGCAGAGGCGGTAAAGGAAGCGGAACTTTCTAACGTAAAGTTTATGGTAATGCCTGCAGAGTATTTACTAAAATATCTGCCTGACAATTCGATTGATAAAATTTACCTTAACTTTTCTTGCCCTTTCCCTAAAAATAAGTATGCAAAGCACAGACTAACGGCTCCAAAGTTTATGTATATGTATAAAAAGATTTTAAAAGAAAATGCGGAAATTCATCAGAAGACCGATAATATGCATTTCTTTGAGTTTTCTATTGAGAATTTGTCCGAGTATGGCTTTAAACTTAAGAATATCTCGCTTGACCTACATAAGTCAGACTTTGAGGGCAACATAGTTACCGAGTATGAAAAAAGGTTTGTGGGCCTCGGCCAACCCATATACAGACTCGAAGCAGTAAACACAAAATAAGGAGAACAAAATGACAAAGATAGATATAATCTCAGGCTTTTTAGGAGCAGGAAAAACCACCCTTATAAAGAAGCTTATAAACGAAGCGTACAAGGGCGAAAAAATAGTTTTAATCGAAAACGAATTTGGCGAAATCGGTATTGACGGCGGATTTTTAAAAGACGCAGGCATAGAAATTACCGAAATGAATTCGGGTTGCATTTGCTGTAGCTTGGTTGGCGATTTTACCTTAGCTTTAGCTAAGGTTTTAGAGGACTATAACCCCGACCGCATCGTTATTGAACCTTCGGGCGTCGGCAAGCTTTCGGATGTTATTGAAGCGGTTAAAAAGGTAACCGGCGAAGAAGCGGAGCTTTGCGCTAAAACTACCGTTGTTGATGCCTTTAAAGCTAAAATGCATATAAAGAACTTTGGCGAGTTTTTCTGCGACCAGTTAAGCTGTGCCGATACTATAATTTTAAGCCATACAGGAAAGGCAAGCGACCAAAAGGTAGAAGAATGCGTATCCCTTCTTCGAGAGTTTAATGAGGACGCTACAATCGTTACAACCGACTGGGATGTTTTAACAGGAGAGCAAATTCTTGATGCTATGCAGAATAAGAATAAATTAAGCCGCCATTTGCACGAAATGGAAGAGGAAGAACACCACCACCATCACGACCACGATGAAGAGTGCGAATGCGAATGCCACGAGCACCATCATCACGACCACGACGAAGAATGCGAATGCGGTTGCCACGAGCATCACCACGAGCACCATCATCACGACCACGATGAAGAGTGCGAATGCGGATGTCATGAACACCACCACGGACACCACCATCACGACCACGATGAAGAGTGCGAATGCGGATGCCACGAGCACCACCACGAGCACCATCATCACGACCACGATGAAGAATGCGAATGCGGTTGCCACGAACACCACCATGGACACCACCATCATCACCACGCTGACGATGTGTTTACTTCTATCGGCAAAGAAACTACAAAGAAGTTTACACTAGAGTTTATCACTAACGCTTTAAAGGCTTTAAGCGACCAAGAAAAGTATGGTTTAGTTCTTCGAGCAAAGGGAATTGTAGCCGCAGAGGATGGCAAATTCATCCACTTTGACTATATCCCTGAAGAGCCCGACGTAAGATTTGGCACACCCGATATTATCGGTAGAATTTGCGTTATAGGCACAAAGCTTAATGAAGAAGCAATCTGCGAATTGTTTGGAGTATAAAGTATGAAAGACATACCGATTTATCTTTTTACCGGCTTTTTAGAGGCAGGAAAGACCAAGTTTATAGACGAAACTCTGGCCGACGAGCGTTTTAATGCAGGGGAGAACACCTTGGTTCTGCTTTGCGAGTCGGGACTTGAGGAATATAATATTGACTCCTATCCTTATAAGAACGTTTTTATCGAGGAAATTGAGGACAAAAGTGAACTTACCCGTGAAAACTTAACGGCTCTAGCCAAAAAGACTAAGGCTGAGCGTGTTATAATTGAGTATAACGGAATGTGGGAGCTAAAGGAACTTTTTGCCGCCTTTCCGCAAAACTTTATTATAAGTCAGGAGTTTATGTTTGCCGACAGCACAACAATTCTTAACTATAACCAAAATATGCGCCAATTGGTTTATGATAAAATGGCAACGGCTGAACTTATCATATTCAATAGGGTAAAGGACGATGCCGACATCATGCCTTTACACAAACTTGTCAGGGCAATTAGCCGCCGAGCAGATATTGCCTATGAATATGAAAACGGACAAGTTCAGTACGACGATATCGAGGACCCGCTACCCTTTGATATCAATGCCGACATAGTCGAAATCGAGGACAAGGACTATGCGCTTTGGTTTCAGGATATGATGAACGAAATGGAAAAGTATAGTGGTAAAACGGTAAAGTTCAAGGGTATCGTTGCTCGTGACGAAACAACCGATTCGGGCGTTTTCGTAGTAGGCAGACACGTTATGACCTGTTGCGCAGACGACGTTCAGTACTGCGGATTTGCCTGCGACTGGAAGGGAGCGCACACCCTAAAAACTAACGACTGGGTTAAGGTTACTGCTAAATTCTCGGTTGGCAACCACAAACTTTATCGTTCCAAAGGTCCTTACCTTACCGCAATAGAGGTAGTAAGAACAAGCGAACCCGAAGAACAAATAGCAAAATTTTATTAAATAAAAAAACGGATAGCACAAGCTATCCGTTTTAAATTTATACAAAATAAAAATTCGTATCCCAAGCCGGAACCGACGGGTAATGGCGCATATATATTTTATAGTCGGGATTTATCTTTTTCACCAAAAGAGGAATTGAAAAATAATCGTCACTCTTGTGATAAGCCGAAATCAGCATCTTCGGCTTATCTTTTTTTATGGTTTTTTCTCCGCCTGAAATGGCATCAAGTTCCTTGCCCTCAACGTCAAATTTAATATAGTCAAAGCTTTTATCTTGGCACAAATAGTCGATAGTTATAGACTCTATCTCATCATCTCCGCCAAAGACCGAGCCACGTGATTTTTTAAAGGAAAAGGGAATAGTACCACACTCATCCGACACGGCGGCGTTTATCCGCAAAATGTCAAACTGCTCTGTGTTGCGGCAAAGCTTTAAAAAGGACTTTTTGTCAGGCTCAACAGCAGTAATATGAGAAAAGCTGCCAACCCTTTTTATAAAGTCGAGAACGGTGTCGCCGTTGTAGGCGCCAAGGTCGAGAAAACTATAACCGCTTTTAAGTTTTAAAATATTATCGAATGCTTCATTTTCTTCGGTTTCGCAAGCGAAAAGATGCTCTACTTTGCCGTCGAGTTTAAAAAGCAAGGTTTCAGAAAAGACCTTTTTTGAAAGGTCGTCGGCCAGCATATCGTAAACCGTTTTAAGCTCAACCTTGTGTTTTTTTGCATACTCTAAGTTAAAAACCTCTCCGCCGCAAACAGGAACCTCAGGTGCAAATAAAGGATGTTTTAAAGCAATTCGCTTTACGTTATCCAAGACCTCAGGCCTTGAAGAACCAAAGGCAAAAAGAACTAAAAAATCATTAAACAAGTTTTCAGCATCCTGTAAACTTAAAACCTTAAAGCCTTTATAAAAACGCTCTCTTACAAAGCCGTCGCTTGCAAAGACGCCCGAAATTTTAATATCATATTTGTCCAATTCCGCCAAAATTTTATCAGCGCCGTTTCCCGTGCCGTAAAGCAGAATCGGTCTATCGGTTTCTTTTAAACCTTGCCAAATGTCCTTCATGTCACACCTCACAGTCAATTAAAGCCACCGTATGGGTGGCTTTAAATTTAAGCGGTAAAATCAATATCAAACGTAATTACACAACAGTATGTAGGGTCAATTTCTCTTGCGATTTCTTCAATCTTCTCTCGAACCGTATGTTCAAGGGGTTTTTTATCCGCAGGAATAACCACGTCGAAAATAAGGTTTGTTCTGGTGTTGCTTTTAGGCGTCATTCTAAAATCGTGAATTGAAAAGTCAGGATAAAGCTCCTTAATCTTTTCGGCCATAACACTCTTAGCTTCGTTAAGCTTTTGGTTGTCGGTTTCAACGGGGTCCATATGAATGGTAAGACCAATGCCGAGTTTTGCCTCAACCATTTTTTCGCAAATGTCTATCTGCTCGTGGCAGGTAACGATATTCACGTTGGCGGGCACCTCAACGTGAACCGAGGCAAAGCATCTACCGGGTCCATAGTTGTGGGCAACAAGGTCGTGAATGCCTAAAAATCCGTCAAACGACATAATCACTTTTTCAATTTCAAGCGCAGTTTCCATATCCAAAGGCTCGCCCAAAAGAGGTCCTAGTGACTCTTTAGCAGTATTAAAGCCCGACCACATAATAAAGAGGGACAAGGCAATACCGAGATAGGCATCTATGTTTATAGAGAAAACAAGATTTATTACAACGGCTACAAGAATAGCAAAGGTAGAAAGCGAATCGTTTAAAGAGTCCTTTGCCGTAGCCTTTAAAACGTCCGAATTTATCTTCTTTGCCAACTTGTTGTTAAAGAAATACATCCAAAGCTTTATTAGAATTGAAACGGCAAGAATTATTAACGAAATAAGGGTAAACTCAACCGCGCTTTTGTTCAGCAACTTTTCGAAAGAGCTTTTAATAAGCTCAAATCCCATAAGTAATATAAGACCCGAAACGATAAGAGCAGAAATATATTCAAACCTTCCGTGACCGTAAGGGTGGTCGGGGTCGGCAGGCTTTAAAGAAAGTCTAAAGCCTAAAATAGAAATAAGAGAAGAACCCATATCTGACAGGTTGTTAAAGGCATCGGCAGTAACAGATACCGAGCCCGAAACAATACCCAAAAATAGTTTTAATGCAAATAAGATAAGGTTAGAAATAATTCCCACAATACCCGATAAAACACCATACTGTTCACGGACGATGGGAGATTTTGTGTTGTCCTTATCCTTTACAAAAAGTTTAAGTAAAAGTGAAGTCATTACATCTTACTTCCTTTTGCACCCTTTGTACCAAAGGTTGTTTTTGAAAGAATGTTAGTATCAATGGTAAAGGTTAGATTTTGTCTGCTTCTTTGTCTTTTAAACGCAAGGGAAATGAGTCGGTCTAAAAGTTCGGTGTACTTAACACCCGTAGCTTCCCATAAATAGAATGAAAGGGAGCCCGGAATGGTGTTAATTTCGTTTGCATAAACCTTGCCTGAGTCGGTATCTATAATAAAGTCAATACGAACGACACCGTTAGCGCCGATACACTTAAAAATATCCTTTGCAAGCGCTCTGATTTCTTCGGATTTATCTTCGGGTAAATCGGCAGGAAGCTTTCTGCCAAGAGAAGCCATACCTTTTGATGCGCCACCGGATTTTCCGCCTAAATACTTATCCTCGTAGGAAAGAATTTCATCGTTCATAAAAGGCTCTTCGCATACAGAGGCTTCGCAAGAATCAGCATCGCCTAAAACAGAACAGTTAATCTCTCTAATAGCGGTTACAGCGTGCTCAACCAAAATCTTGTCCGCAAAACTTACCGCTAAATCAATAGCATCAATCAAAGCGGTTTTGTCATTTGCTTTAGAAATACCAACGCTCGAGCCTAGGTTTATCGGCTTAACTATTGCAGGATATCCTATTTCCTTTTCAATTCTTTCTAATATTGAATCCTTATCCAAAGCATACTCTTTAGCATAGAAGGTGATGCAGTCAAGAACGGGAAGTCCTGCATCCTTTAAAACGTACTTGAATACCGCCTTGTCCATACCAACGGCAGATGAGAGAACGTCGCATCCAACATAAGGTAAACCTAAAAATTCAAGATAACCCTGTAAGGTTCCGTCTTCACAGTTTGTGCCGTGAACAACAGGGAAGGCAACGTTTAAGATAACGTCCTTTTTCTTCTTAAAAAGACCGCTGTCAAGATAGTGCATAACAACGTCCTGACCTGACTTTAAAAGGGTTACGGGAGAAGCCTCTTCCAAAAGTGTTTTAAGGTCGCGAAAGGCTTCAATCTGAAGCATCTTTTCGCTTGTGAACATCTCGCCTGACTTTGTTACGTAAATCGGCAAAACGTCATACTTGTTAGTGTCAACCGAGTGCATTGCCTGCACGGCAGAAATGATTGAAACCTCGTGCTCAACCGAGCGGCAACCGAAAATAAAAGCAACGGTTGTTTTCATAAAAATCATATCCTTTCAAAAAAGACTAGTTTAAATAGTTATCAGGCAGGTCGTTTTCAAGCAAAACAACCGTGTTTTTATCTGCAAAGGAGGAATAAATCTCCATAGCGTTTTTAAAGGAATCGGCAATAAATAAATTGTCCTTGTTAAAGTCGGTCGAGTCTATACCGTCAGCTAAAGGTACCGACCTTTTTTTACCTACAAGAATTATCTTGTCACAGACCTCTGCTGCCTTTTTGCCAAGGTTGAAGTTGCATTCATATTCCTTATCGCCAAGTTCAACAAGGCCGGGTGTTATAATAACCTTTTGCATATCCTTGAAGGAACCAAGCACGTTTACCGCCTCAATAGAACCCTCGGGATTAGAATTGTAAGCATCGTCGATAAGCAGACTTCCCATAATAGAGGTCTTTAGCTCAAGTCTGTGCTCGGTAGGAGCAAGACGGGATACCGCAAAGGCAATATCGCGGAAAGGCACACCAAGCTTATAAGAAATAGCGGCAGCACCTAAAACATTTAATACGTTATGTTTGCCTAAAAGTTTTGAATGAACGCGGATGCACTCATCCTCTAAACATAAATCAAAGGAATATCCGTCTCTGCCACCTAAAATATTTTCGGCTCTAAATTTAAAATCTTCCTTTGTGCCGTATAAAAGCTTTTCGCAGTTTCTGTTTAAAATGATTTCGTTATCGCCGTTTGCAAAAATCATACCGCCTTTTTTAGCTACGGCATCGGCTAGTTCAAACTTAGTGTCGGCAACCGTTTCAATGCTGCCAAAGGTGTCAAGGTGCTGAGGGCCAACCGAGGTAATAAGCCCATGGTCGGGATTTACAATATCGCAAATCTCCTTAATATCGCCCTTCTTTTTAGCGCCCATTTCACAGATAAAAATTTCTGTATCGGCACGCATCTTTTCACGAATGGTACGAACAACACCCATGGGTGTATTAAAACTTTCAGGAGTGTGAAGAACGTTGTACTTTTCACTTAAAATACGGGAAAGTATATACTTTGTACTAGTCTTTCCATAGGACCCCGTAATTCCTATAACTTGAAGCGAAGGCATAGATGCTAAAATCTTTTTAGCATCATTTATAAAGTGGTTAGAAATTGCCTTTTCTAAAGGCTTTAAAGCAATTAGTGAAATAATTGCGATAAGCTCGGGAATAAAAATTAAAAGATATAGGCAGGACAGTAAAACAAGTTGTATCGGTCCGTTAGTTAAAAATACTGCGGCACCTATGCACAAAAGCAAAACTGCCGAAAAGAAAAACATTCTTTTAACTCTAGCGGTTAAAACCAGTTTCTTTATTGATTTTGAATTTAAAAGATAAGCCTTCCAACCAAAATATAAAGCGGCGCCTGAAAAGAGAAGAATGCTTTCAACAAATATTTCCGTGCCTAACACGGCGGCCCAGATAACAAGCGCTACTAAAACAAGCCTTAAAACAATTAAAAGGAGAGAAAAGCTCGTTTTAAGCCAACCAAAATAACGAGATAAAAAATAAGAATTCTGTTGTAGCATCTGATACTGGCGAACAAGCGACAACATAGCAGAAAAAATACCGAGAAGTATAATTAAAGCATCTACAATCATTTTAAAACCTCAAAATCAAATAAAACTGTTTAATATAGCGTGAGCTTCATAGGGCCTTTCGCAGAAAGAAAAATGCCCCGTGCCCTTAATTACGCAAAGTCCCGCATCGGGAATAAGCTTTTCAATGGTTTTAGCATCCTCTAAAGGAGTCGCGGTATCGTTTTCGCCCCAAATCAGAAGGGAAGGACATTTGATGTTGGGTAAAAGCTCGCGAATATCGGTATTGACAAGTGAAACTAAGGTGTGCCTTAGCACCTCTGGTGCCGCGTTATAATCGGCACTGCCATAGTGGCGTCTTGCCTTGTCTAAAAGCGAACCCGAAAAGTTTTTAACGACGGGTAGGCTCAAAACCTTTTTAATTGCCTTAAAACTTTTTGCTCTAAACTTTTGTTTAAAGCTTTTTTTAGGGATAAGACCTGCCGCATCAAGCAAAACTATCTTTGAAGGATTTAAAAGTCCCTTTGCGGTCATATAAAGGGTTACCCTTCCACCGTGGGAGTGACCCATCATAATAGGGTTTTCAATGCCAAGTTTATCTAAAAACTCAAGCACGAAATCACAGTAGTTTTGGAGTGTCCAGGGTTTATCCATAATATCACTTTTACCGCAACCGGGAAAATCGGGCGCGATGAGGCGACACCTATCCTTTAAGGTGTTTATAATTCCTCTGTAAACGTCCGAGGAAGAACCCCAACCGTGAAGAAGCAAAACGGGCGTGCCGTTGCCTTCATCAAGGTAGTTTATATTAAGCTTACCTACAGTAATTTGCATAAATTTACTACCACCCAAAATTTCATTCAAAGATATTATACCAAAAACTTTCAAAAATTAG
This sequence comes from Acutalibacteraceae bacterium, assembly GCA_045636705.1. Lineage (GTDB taxonomy): Bacteria > Bacillota > Clostridia > Oscillospirales > Acutalibacteraceae > SFWF01. The sequence continues at coordinate 68,120 of JAZTYA010000018.1, read as the reverse complement.
AAGAATTTTTTTTATTTTATATAAAAATATATAAATAATAAATTTTTATTTACTTTAATGTTAAAAAGTGGTATAATAACAGAGTATAATTTATTCATTATTTCGAAGGAATCGGAGGGATTTTGTTGGCGAAGCAAATGGTTGATGAAATACGTCTTGCCGAGGCAAAGGCAGGCGAGATTATCGAAGAGGCAAAGCTTAAGGCAAAGGAAATTTTAGCTGAAGCCGAAGACAAGGCAAAAAAACTTATTGAAGAAACAAAAAAGCAGTCGATTAAAGACGCTGACAAGATTATAAAGGATGCCGAAGGTGTAGCAAACGCTACGAAGGCCGAGGCCGAGAGACTCAGTTGGTCTGAAGGAGAAAAAATCTCCAAAGAGGCAGACAAAACAAGAGAAAAAGCAGTAGAAACTGCTATTAAAATCATAGCAGAATAAAAATTTTTTAGTTTATTTAAGGGCGGTGATATTACTTGTCCAAACTTAATATGACTTTAGTGCGAATTTTCGCACCGAAAAAAGAGCGAAAAGGTATACTCGAAACCCTTCAAAAAATGTCTGTGTTAGATATTTCCGCTCCAAAAGAGGAACTGCCGGAAACCTTTTTCAGAGAGGATAAAAGCAAAGACGCAGAAGTCTTTCGCCGAAATGCTTATGTTGCCGAAAGAACGCTTGAAACGATAAACAGGGTAAGCCCTCAAAAGAAATCCTTGCTTTCGTCCTTTAGCGGAAGAAGAATCGTCAGCGAAGAGGAAGCCATGAAGGCTCGCGACATAGAAATCGAGGTTATGAAAACCTGCTACAAGGTGGAAGCACTTGAGCGTGAAAACGCCGAAGCAAAGGCCGAGATAATAAGACTTAACACCGGGATAGAGCAGATGCTTCCTTGGGAAAACCTAGACCTTCCGCTTTCGTTTTCGGGAACAAGCAGTACGGCGGCTTTCATAGGCTCCGTTTTAGGCAACTTTACCTTGGAGTCCTTGCTTGAAGCTTTGACTAAAAGGCAACCCGAACTTGTTGCCCATGCAGAAATCGTAGGAAACCTATCGGGACAGACCTTAATCTTCTTAACCACCGCAAAGGCTCAAAAGGAACTGGCTGAGGATGCTTTAAGAAGCATAGGTTTTGCAAGACCGACTCAGATTACCTCAAAACTTCCCGGGGATAAAATAAACTCAAGAAGAGAGCGAATAGAAGCGCTTCAGGAGAAAACGAAGGAAAACCTAAAGAGTATAGCCGAGCTTGCAAAGGAACGCGAAAAAATAGAGCTTGTATGCGACTATTTCCTGTCCCGTGCCGAAAAGTACGATACGATAGGACTGCTTGATGAAACAGAGCATACCATTATGATTTCGGGATATCTGCCCGAAGTTGATTTGCCCGTTTTTGAAAAAACACTTAAAGAACGTTTTACAGTGGTAATTGAAACCGAAACTCCAAACGAGGACGAGGCTCCGGTTAAACTTAGCAACAACGCCTTTGTAACTCCGGCTGAATCAATAACCACGATGTACGCACTACCAAATTCAAAGGATATAGACCCGACACCCGTAACGTCATTCTTCTATTATCTGTTCTTTGGTATGATGCTGTCGGATGCAGGCTACGGCCTTTTGATGTGGATTGCCACGTGGGCAGTAAACCGTTTTTTAAACCCCGAAGAAAATATGCGAAAGAATATGAAACTCTTTATGTACTGCGGAATATCAACTTTCGCTTGGGGCGTATTCTTCGGAAGCTTCTTTGGTGTGGACGTTATAACTCCGCTTTATTCGGCTATTTCGGGTGGCGCGGCTTTGCCGTTTAAGTATCCCTTTATAAATCCGCTTGAAGGGGATGCAATGACACTGCTTATTTTAAGCGTGGCTTTGGGACTTTTACAAATAATTGCCGCCTTGTTAGCAAAGTTTGTAGTAACGGTTAAAAACGAAACCTTTGTTGACGCCGTTTTAGACACGGGACTTTGGATAACCGCACTTTTAGGCTTTGCGCTTTTAGCTGCAGGAATGATAGCCTTACCGATTTTACAAACGATAGGAACGTGGGTTGCAATAGTATCCTTGTTAGGCGTCGTGGTATTCGGTGGAAGAAAGAAAAAGGGTGTTATGAAGGTCTTTGGCGGTATCGCATCCCTTTACGACATAACAGGATATGTCAGTGACCTTTTATCATTCTCACGACTTATGGCGTTAGGCCTCACAACCGCCGCAATGAGTATGGTATTTAACAAACTCGGAATGATGGTTTCATCAGGAATTGTCGGCAAGGTGTTTATGGTGGTAATCCTTTTTGTAGGACACGCCGCAAACTTCGGTCTTAATGCATTGGGTGCTTATGTTCACACCCTTCGTCTTCAGTATGTTGAACTTTTCTCAAAGTTCTATGACGGCGGAGGCAGGGCGTATAAACCCTTTGCTCATAAAAGTAAATATACAAGATTCAAGGAGGACAAATAATATGTTAGGTATAGTTTTTGCATTAGCAGGTGTAGCTTTAGCTACAATTTTAGCAGGTATTGGCTCTGTAAAGGGCGTAGGAATGGCAACTGAAGCCGGTATGGGTGTTTTAACCGAGGATTCTTCAAAGTTTGGTAAACTTTTAGTTCTTGAACTTCTCCCCGGCACACAGGGTCTTTACGGATTTATCGTATCGGTTATCATTATGCTCAACATCGGCGCATTAGGTGGAACACTCGATACAGGAATGGAACTCACAAAGGGTCTTTTATATTTGGGCGCATCATTACCTATTGCTTTTGGCGGACTTATTTCGGGTATCTATCAGGGCAGAGCTGCAACCGCAGGTATTGCTCTTATTGCGAAAAAGGGCGAGGACTTCTCAAAGGCAATGGTTTCTACCACTCTAGTTGAGATTTATGCTCTTTTAGCATTCTTAGTATCTCTTCTTTCTGTACTTGCATTAGGATAGGAGAAAGATTATGACCGCTAAGTCTTTGATTCTAAAAGGTATCACAGATGAAGCTTCAATAAAAGCAGAAGAAATACTTGAAAAAGCCAAGCAGGATGCCGAAACCATCCTTCAAAACGCGAAGGCAGAGGCAAAGACCTTTTCGGGCGAAACTGTAGCGTCGGCTTTAAAAAAGGCGGCTACAATTAAGGCAAACGCCGAGGCAAAGGCAGAACTTATTTTAAGAGATGCCAGACTTAAGCGTAAAAACCGCGAAATAGAAGAGGTTATTTTGACCGCGGCCGAAAAGTTAAGCGCTCTTTCGGATGAAGAGTATTTTGAGCTTATTTTGAAAATGATATCTAAAATAGCCGAGGATACGTCGGGCGAAATTCTTTTATCAGAAAAAGATATTAAGAACAGAAAAACCGAAATTTTATCAAAGGGTATTAAGCAAAACGGATTTAAACTTACCCTTTCAAAAGAATCGGCAGATATTAAAAACGGCTTTATCTTAAAATACGGCGACATCCTTATAAACTCTTCCTTTGAGGCAATAATTGCCGAAAGAAAAGAGCTGTTAAGCGACGCCGTAAAGGATGTTTTATTTAAATAATTTGAACGGAGGCAAGATATGCCTACAAAATCATACGCTTATAGCGTGGGTAATGTTCGAGCTAAGGAGGTATCTCTCCTTAAAATGCAGGATTTAGAGCAGATGATAGCTTTAAAAACTGCAAAAGCGCAAACGGCATTTCTTCGCGAAAAGGGTTTTGGGGATATGGCGGACAACGATATATCCGAAATACTTAAGACCGAAACCGTAAAGCTTTGGAGTTATATAAAATCGGTTGCTCCTGAGTTTTCGGTTTTTAAGGCCTTTATAATCCCCAATGATTATCATAATTTAAAGGCAGTTTTTAAGGGAACGTTAAGGGAGAGAGATTATTCTTCTCTTTTGCTAAAGCCTACCGACGTTTCGGAGGACACCCTAAAGAACGCCGTAAATAAAAAGAACTTTTCAGCCCTTCCTTCCTATATGCAAGAAGCGGCTAAAAAGGCATACGATGCTTTAATAAAACTTGGCGACGTTCAACTTTTTGACGGCATTTTAGACGCATCGTGCATGGAAACACAATTAAGGTTAGTTGAAGACACCAAAATCGATACCCTTATTAACATTGTAAAAGCAGGAGTTTTCTTTGATAATTTCAAAACGGCAATTCGTGCGGCTCGTGCTAAAAAGGGAGCAGATTTTTTGGAAAACTGCCTAATCGATACCGACTTTATAAAAAAGAGCGAGCTTAAAAAGGCGGCTTTACTCGGTGTCGAGGAGGTTGTAGCTTTACTGGAAAAGTGTAAGGTCTTCGATGGAGACAAGGCGGCCGAGGCTTATAAAAAAAGTCCGACCGAGTTTGAACGATTTGCGGAGAACTATCAGATGAAGATGGCGCTTGGCGGCAAATATGCCGTAACGGGTGCCGGTCCTCTTATAGGATATTTGGTTGCAAGACTTGCCGAAATTAAGGCGGTAAGGATTGTTGCAAACGGCACTCAGGTAGGAGAAAGCGAAGATGAAATTCGCGGAATGTTGAGGGAACTTTATGGTTAAAATAGCAGTTCTGGGTGACTCGGAAAGCATAAAGGGATTTTCTTCGGTGGGACTTGATATCTTCCCCGTTAGCGAAGAAACTGCAAAAGCAACCTTCAAAAAACTAACTTCGGGAGAATATGGCATCATTTACGTTGTCGAAGAAACGGCGGCACTTTTGTCCGAAGAAATTGCCGAGTTTGATGAACAGATGCTTCCGGCAATAATCCCGATTCCGGGAGTAAAAAACAATAACGGTATAGGCCTATCACGACTGAAGGCTTCGGTTGAAAAGGCGATAGGCTCGGATATTATATTTAACAAATAAGGAGTTAAAACCATGGCGAACGGAATTATAACCAAGGTAGCAGGACCTTTGGTCATAGCAAAGGGTATGCGAGACGCCAATATGTTTGACGTTGTAAGGGTAAGTGACAAGCAGCTTATCGGTGAGATAATCGAAATGCACGGAGACCTGGCATCAATTCAGGTTTATGAAGAAACTGCAGGACTTGGCCCCGGAGAAGAGGTAGTATCAACAGGCATTCCTCTATCGGTTGAATTAGGCCCCGGTCTTATCGGTTCAATTTTTGATGGAATTCAGCGTCCTTTGGCTAAAATTATGGAGGTTAGCGGAACAAATCTTCAAAGAGGCGTTTCGGTGCCTTCTTTGGACCGCGAAAAAGAATGGGAGTTTAACCCCTTAAAGCAGGTGGGTGACGAGGTTGTTTCGGGCGATACTTTAGGTGTAGTTAATGAAACTGCCGTGGTTGCTCATAAAATAATGGTTCCGAACGGCATTTCGGGTAAAATTTTAAAGATAGAACAAAAAACCTGTACGGTTGAAGATATAGTAGCGGTAGTAGAAACCGAAAAGGGCGAAAAGGAAATAAAACTTATGCAGACCTGGCCTGTTCGCGTGGGCAGACCTTATAAGCGTAAGCTTTCTCCTGATATTCCGCTAATTACGGGACAAAGAGTAATTGACACCTTGTTCCCAATAGCAAAGGGCGGTGTTGCCGCAGTTCCGGGACCTTTCGGTTCGGGTAAGACTGTCGTTCAGCATCAGCTTGCAAAGTGGGCAGAGGCAGATATTATTGTTTATATCGGATGCGGAGAGCGCGGAAACGAAATGACCGACGTTTTAAACGAGTTTCCCGAACTTCGCGACCCAAGAACAGGCAGTTCACTAATGGAGAGAACTGTACTTATTGCAAACACTTCGGATATGCCTGTTGCGGCTCGTGAGGCTTCGATTTATACAGGTATTACAATAGCTGAGTACTTCAGAGATATGGGCTACACAGTAGCGCTAATGGCAGACTCAACGTCACGTTGGGCAGAGGCTCTTCGCGAAATGTCAGGACGTCTTGAAGAAATGCCCGGCGAAGAAGGATACCCTGCATATTTAGGTTCTCGTTTGGCCCAGTTCTACGAGCGTGCAGGCCGCGTTATCGTTGGCGGTAGTGAAGAGGTTGAGGGTGCTTTATCGGTTATCGGTGCGGTATCGCCTCCCGGAGGTGACATTTCCGAACCTGTTGCACAGTCAACACTCCGTATAGTTAAGGTCTTCTGGGGACTTGATTCTGCTCTTGCTTATAAGCGTCATTTCCCTGCAATTAACTGGCTTACCAGCTATTCACTTTATGCCGATTCACTTGAAAAGTGGTTCCGCGAGAATGTTAGCGAAAATTGGTCGGAACTTCGTCTTCGTCTTATGAACCTTTTGCAAGAAGAGGCAGAGCTTGAAGAAATCGTAAAGCTTGTTGGTATGGATGCATTGTCTTCTACCGATAGATTAAAGCTCGAAGCGGCTCGTTCTATTCGTGAAGACTATCTCCACCAGAACGCTTTCCACGACGTAGATACCTACACCTCTACAAAGAAGCAGTTCATTATGATGTCGGCAATCCTTGAATATTATGAAAAGGGTCTTGCCGCAATTAAAAACGGCGCCGATATCGAGGACGTGGTTTCTGTTCCTGCAAGAGAAAGAATCGGTAGAATTAAATATGTAGACGAATCAAAGGTAGAGGAAGAATTCAAGTCGGTTATGGAACAGCTTGGTGCCGAGCTTGAAGCCGCTACTAAAAATAACGATTAAGGAGGGAGTTTTATGGCTAAAGAATATAAGACCATACGCGAGGTCGCAGGACCTTTGATGATGGTAAGCGACGTTGAAAACGTTAAGTATGACGAGCTTGGCGAAATAGAACTCCCAAGTGGAGAAACTCGTCGTTGCCGAGTGCTTGAGGTAAACGGCAACAATGCACTTTTACAGCTTTTTGAATCGAGCGCAGGCATTAACCCTGCCGAGTCAAAGGTTAGATTTTTAGGACGCTCTATGCAGCTTGCCGTTTCTCCTGATATGCTATCCCGCGTATTTGACGGACTCGGCCGTCCTATTGATAACGGCCCTGAGATTATTCCCGATAAAAGAATGGACGTAAACGGCACTCCTATGAATCCTGCTGCAAGAAACTATCCGCAGGAGTTCATTCAGACAGGTGTTTCGGCAATTGACGGTCTTAACACACTTGTTAGAGGACAAAAGCTTCCTATCTTCTCGGCTTCGGGACTTCCTCATTCAAATCTTGCGGCACAGATTGCACGTCAGGCAGCCGTTAGAGGAGATAACGAAAAGTTTGCGGTTGTATTTGCCGCTATGGGTATTACCTTTGAGGAGTCGAACTACTTTATCGATTCCTTTAAGGAAACAGGCGCTATCGACCGTACCGTAATGTTTATAAACCTTGCAAACGACCCCGCAATTGAAAGAATTGCAACACCTAAAATGGCGCTTACCTGTGCCGAGTATTTAGCATTCGAACTCGGAATGCAGGTGCTCGTTATTATGACCGATATTACCAACTACGCCGATGCGCTTCGTGAGGTTTCGGCCGCACGAAAAGAGGTGCCCGGTCGTCGTGGTTACCCAGGTTATATGTACACCGACTTAGCAACACTTTATGAGCGCGCAGGTCGTCTTAAGGGAAAAGACGGTTCAATTACCCTTATCCCTATTTTGACAATGCCTGAGGATGATAAAACCCATCCTATTCCTGACCTTACAGGATATATTACCGAGGGACAGATTATTCTTTCTCGTGAGCTATACAGAAAGGGTGTAACACCGCCTATCGACGTTTTACCTTCTCTTTCAAGACTTAAGGATAAGGGTATCGGCAAGGATAGAACCCGTGAGGACCATGCCGCTACAATGAACCAGCTCTTCTCGGCTTATGCTCGTGGTAAGGATGCTAAAGAGCTTATGATAATCTTAGGCGAAGCCGCTCTTACCGCAACCGACAAACTTTATGCAGAGTTTGCCGACAGATTTGAAAAGGAATATGTTTCACAAGGTTATACTACCAACCGCACAATAGAGGAAACGTTAGACCTTGGTTGGAAGCTGCTTCGAATATTACCAAGAAGTGAGCTTAAACGAATTGATGACAGTATGCTCGACAAATACTACAACTAATATTTTAGCAACTAGACTATAAAGGAGTGAAAAAATGGCTGTTTTGAACGTTAACCCTACAAGACTTGAGCTAAGTCGACTTAAAAAGAGACTTACCACAGCGGTTAGGGGACATAAGATGCTAAAGGATAAACGCGATGAGCTTATGCGCCAGTATCTTGACCTAATAAAAGAAAACAAAACTCTTCGTGAAGAGGTAGAAGCTAAAATAATAGAAGCAAACGGCCATTTTGTAAAGGCTTCCTCGGTTATGTCCAAGGAAAGCCTTGACACCGCTCTTTTAGTTCCAAAGCAAGAGGTCTTTTTATCATTATCTTCAAAGAATATAATGAGTGTTGATATACCTGTTTTCAAGGTTGAAACACGCACCTCTGATGAGGCGGATATTTATTCTTACGGTTTTGCATCAACCTCTTTTGCTCTTGACGAAGCGGTTGACAGGGTGTCTAACCTTTTACCCGATATGCTAAGGTTAGCCGAAATTGAAAAATCGACAAGCCGAATGGCTGCCGAGATTGAAAAAACAAGACGAAGAGTAAACGCACTTGAGCATGTAATGATACCAAGATACAAGGATACAATCCGTATGATAACCGAAAAGCTCGAAGAAAACGACCGTTCAAGCCGAGCAAGACTTATGAAGGTTAAGGATATGGTTATCGAACAGAACAGAGGAGAAAAGACTTATGAGTGATAAAATGTGGGCAGGACGCTTTACAAAGCAATTAAACGAAGAGGTAAATGATTTCAACTCATCAATTCGCGTTGACTGCCGTATGTACCGTCAGGATATAGAGGGCTCGATAGCTCATGCCTCAATGTTGGCTAGCCAAGGCATTATTGATAAGGCCGAAGCAAAGGCTATAATCGGCGGACTTACAGAAATTCTTGCCGACATTGAAAGCGGAAATCTTTTATTTGATATGTCGGCTGAGGATATACATATGTTTATAGAAGCCGAGCTTACCAAAAGAATAGGGGATACAGGTAAAAGACTTCACACATCCCGTAGCCGTAACGACCAAGTAGCCCTTGATATAAGACTTTATTTAAGGGATGAAACCGAAGAAATCGTTTCTCTTTTAAAGAAACTAGTTGAGTGTCTTATTTGCAAGGCAGAGGAGCATAAGGCTACCGTAATGCCGGGATATACACACCTTCAAAGAGCGCAGCCCATCACATTTGGTCAACATTTAATGGCTTACGCCATGATGTTCCTTCGCGATATAGGAAGAATCACGGACGCTAAGAACAGAATGAATTTTTCACCCCTTGGTTCTTGCGCTTTGGCAGGCACTACCTATAATATAGACAGAAAGGCAGTTGCCAAGAGTCTTTCGATGGACGGTGTTTGTGAAAACAGTTTAGACGGTGTTTCCGACCGTGATTTTGCAGAGGAAATTGCGAATGCAATAGCCCTTATAATGATGCACTTATCCCGTTTCTCAGAAGAGGTTATCCTTTGGTCAAGTTGGGAATTCAAGTTTATCGAGCTTGATGATGCTTACTCTACCGGCTCGTCCATTATGCCACAGAAAAAGAATCCCGATATTGCCGAACTCGTTCGCGGAAAAACAGGCAGAGTTTACGGAAACCTTATAACACTGCTTACAATGCTTAAAGGTTTGCCCTTGGCATACAATAAGGATATGCAAGAGGATAAAGAGGCTGTGTTTGACAGTATAGACACGGTAAAACAATGCCTATCCATATTTGTTCCGATGATAGACACAATGACGGTTTTAAAGGACAATATGTATAACGCCGCTGCACGTGGCTTTATAAACGCCACCGACGTAGCCGACTATTTAACCAAAAAGGGTATTCCTTTTAGGTCGGCATACAAAATTTCGGGTAGCATGGTAGCATATTGTATCGAAAAAAATACAGTTTTAGAAAAATTATCGCTTGATGAATTCAAGAGCTTTTCGACCGAATTTGAAGAGGATATCTTTGAGGCAATAAAGCTTGAAACCTGCACTTTTAAAAGAACAAGTCAGGGTGGAACGGCTGTAGAATCGGTAGAAAACCAGATAAAATTTGCTAAAAAAGAGCTTAAAAAATAAACTTTTAAAAGACTGTTTTAAAAAAATATAAATTGACAATAATAGTATGCAAGTATATAATGTAAAAGTAGAAAAATCTTCTATATTGTATATCTACTTCTATGGGCATACTAATTATGCTAAATAATATCAAGGAAGTGTCGATTTGGATAAATTTGTGGTGAACGGAGGTAAGCGCCTCCGCGGTAGAGTTGTAATAAGCGGAGCTAAAAATGCGGCGGTAGCAATATTGCCTGCGGTTTTGCTTGCCGATAGTCCCTGCACAATTGAAAACGTACCCGACATTTCGGATGTTAATGAAATGATAAGCGCATTAAGAATATTGGGCGCAGAAGTAAATCAAATTAACAGTTCAACCTTTTATATAGACCCCAAGGGCGTAAAATCCTATGTTGTTACAAAAGAAATGGCAGAGGGCATGCGCGCTTCAAGCTACTTTTTAGGAGCTCTCTTAGGCTCCAAGCGTCGCGCAAAGGTTGCGCCTCCCGGCGGTTGTGAGATAGGCCTTCGTCCTATCGACCAACACATAAAGGGCTTTGAGGCTTTGGGCGCAAAGGTTACCATAGAACAGGGCATGGTTGTTGCCAAGGCAGAAAGATTAGGCGGATGCTCGGTTTATCTTGACGTTGTGTCTGTAGGCGCTACAGTAAATATTATGCTTGCCGCCGTAAAGGCAAGAGGAATGACCATTATTGAGAATGCTGCAAGAGAACCTCATATCGTTGACCTTGCAAACTTCTTAAACTCTATGGGCGCTGATATAATGGGCGCAGGTACAAGCGTCATTAAAATCCGTGGCGTTCAACATTTAAACGGCACAAGCTATAGCATTATACCCGACCAGATTGAAGCGGGAACCTATATGGTGGCGGCTGCCGCTACAAGAGGTGACGTTATAATTTCTAACGTAACACCTAAGCATTTGGAATCTATTACGGCAAAGCTCCGCGAGGTTGGAGCAATGGTAGAAGAAGGGGATGAATTCGTCCGTGTAAAGATGGATTCGCGTCCGGGCAAGTGCAACGTTAAGACAATGCCTCATCCCGGCTTCCCAACCGATATGCAACCTCAGTTTGCAACACTTTTAAGTATTGCCAATGGGACAAGCATTGTGACCGAAGGTGTTTGGGACAACCGCTTTAAGTATGCCGAACAGCTTACCTTTATGGGCGCAGATATTCAGGTAGACGGAAAATCTGCGGTTATAACAGGTGTTAAGTCGCTTAAAGGCGCGGCTGTTAAGTCTAACGACCTTCGTGCAGGCGCCGCAATGATAATTGCAGGACTTATTGCCGATGGCACTACCGAGGTTGAAGACATTGAATATATCGACCGTGGATACGAACGCGTTGTTGAAAAGTTCTCGGCGCTCGGAGCAGATATTAAGAGAATTTCAACCTTCGATGAAGGTAAGACTCTAAAAGCAAACTAACAAAATAAGCAAGGGGAAGGCATGAGCCCTTCCCCATATTTTTTTAAAAGAAGAGGAGGGAATTTAAGAATGGCTAAATTTTATCCGATGTTTTCAGGTAGCCATGGAAACGCTACGTATATAGGAACGGCAGAGGGTGGAATTTTGGTTGACGTTGGTGTGTCGGCAAAAAGAATTTGCCAAGCCCTTTCCTTTGCACAAATCACGCCCGACAAAATAGATGCTATTCTTATAACCCACGAACATAACGACCATGTAAAGGGCTTAAAAACCTTCCTTAAAAAGACAAATGCTGTTCTTGTCGCTTCAAGAAAAACCATTTTGGCTTTAAAGGAGTCAGATTACATAGACGACACGGCTAATATAATTTTTGCCGACGAGCAGGAAGAAGTTGCAATTAAAGATATGACGGTTAAGCGCTTTGCAACCTCGCACGACTGTGAAGGCTCAAGCGGATATACCGTTTCTTTTGGAAAAATTAAAACCGCCGTTTGTACCGATACGGGAGTTTTGACCGATGAAATAAGAGAGAATCTTGAGGGCTCAAAACTTGTAATGCTTGAAAGCAACCACGACCCCGTGATGCTAAGGCTAGGACCTTATCCGCCTGAACTTAAAATCAGAATAGGCAGTGAAAAGGGACACCTTGCAAATGCAGACTGCGCCGCAGAGATTAAAAGGCTTTATAATTTAGGAACAACCCATTTTGTCTTGGCACACTTGTCTGAAAACAATAATACCGAGGAAAAAGCATCCTCGGCAACAAGGGCTGCTCTTATGGACCTTGGAGCTAATATAAACGAAGACTATATATTATATGTAGCACCACCCGAAGAAGGCAAGGTGATAAGCCTATGATAAAGATTAAGATTATAGCCCTTGGAAAACTTAAAGAAAAATATCTTACCGATGCTACACAGGAGTATTTAAAAAGACTTTCGGGTTTTGCTAAAACCGAAATTATAGAAATCACGCCTGTAAAGCTTTCGGACAACCCTTCAAACACAGAGATAGAAAAGGCGCTTGATGCAGAAGCGGAGCTTATAATTAAAAAACTTTCGGGCAAGGAGTATATAACGACTCTTTGCATCGAGGGAAAGCAAATGTCCAGTGAGGAATTTTCTGCCGAGATTTCAAACAACATAAACGGCGGAGAAGGAAACCTCGTATATATAATAGGAAGCTCTTATGGTTTGTCCGATAGAATAAAGACACTTGCACATAAAAAACTTTCCTTTGGAAAAATGACCTTTACACATCAGTTGTTCAGGGTTATGCTTTTAGAACAAATATATAGAGGTTTTAAAATTCGCGAAGGTTCTAAATATCATAAATAATTAAAAAAATGCTTGACCTACAGGGGCAGTTGTGATATAATTACTCTACCTCTGTGGGTTCTTTTTTTTTGGAAAAGAATCTTGTTCAAAACGATTTGCCGCATATTGTATGTGCTTATCCTTTCACACTCAAAATATGGTGTAGTAAAGGTTTGTGCGACAAAGAGTATGAGGGAGGCTTTGGGCTTTTTCAAACCCAGGAACTTGAAAAAGACAGCAAAAAATTCCGTAAAGCGGGAGGTGCCGAAATGAGAGTAAAAATTACACTCGCTTGCACAGAATGTAAGCAAAGAAATTACAACACAATGAAAAACAAGAAGAATGACCCTGACAGACTTGAGATGAACAAGTATTGTAGGTTCTGCAAAAAGCACACAGTACACAAGGAAACAAAATAAGGAGGGAACGGTATGAAGGTAACAAACAAAATTAGCCAGATTGCTGCTATAGTATTAGCCGTTTTGGCACTTGTACTTTTCTTTTTCCCTTTTGTAAGTTTCAATGCGGGTGAAATCGCGCACGAACTAACAGGTGCACAGTTAGCATTTGGTGATAAGATAGACGGTTTAGAGCTTCACAAATCAGCTCACATAACCTTCTGCGCACTACTTACCATTGCTACCGCAGCCTTTGCAGCAGGTACTTTTGCTAAATCTAAGAAGATAAAGTACGTTGCTCCGGCTTTAGCGCTTGTTGATGGCGTTTATATGCTCGTTATCTATCTTACCAAGGTTGGTCGCTTTGTTGACACAAGACCTTTAAAGGATATCTCGGGCCTCACCTACACAAGTACTGTTTTATTCGTAGTTATAGCTCTTTTAGCTACGGCTGCTTTTGGCATAGCACATCTTCTTATTGATGATAAGCTTGCTTGCGCAAACGACAAGGATAAGCTTACAATCCCTAAGCGTGTAGTTCGTTTCGTTCGTGACTACAAGAGTGAAGTTAAGAAGATTGTTTGGCCCGGACTTAATGAGGTCGTAAAGAACACCATTATAGTTATTATAATTTGTTTCATAGCAGGTCTCTTTATCTGGGCTGTGGATTACGGCCTTGGTAGCTTGGTAGAATTTATCGCTACAAAGCTTTAATAGGAGGACGTACAATGTCACAAAATAACGATGCAAAATGGTACGTTGTTCATACCTATTCGGGTTATGAAAATAAGGTTGCTTCGGATTTGGAAAAGTTGGTTGAGAACCGCAAAATGCAGGACCTCATCGTTGACATTAGAATTCCTACCGAAACAGTAACCGAAATTAAAGAAGACAAAACAAAGGAATACGAAAGAAAAGTTTTCCCCGGTTATGTTTTTGTTAAAATGATAGTTACAGACGATTCCTGGTACGTCGTTCGCAATATACGCGGTGTAACTGGATTTGTGGGACCAGGGTCTAAACCTGTTCCGCTTACAGATGATGAGGTAGCAAACCTTGGTGTTGACAAACACACCGTTGAGGTTGGATACAAGGCAGGCGACCTTATCAACATTATTGACGGACCGCTCAGCGGCTACAAGGGTACCGTTACAGAGGTTGACCTTGACGCAGGCAGCGTAAACGTTAATATTTCAATGTTCGGCAGAGAAACACCTGTTGAACTTGAACTTGACCAGATTTCTCTGGCAGACTAATTCATAAATACGCAGGAAACTGCTTAACACGGTCAAAAAAGCCGTATTAATCCCGAAAACGGGGGTATTAAACCGCGGCAGTTTGCCGCCGATACCTTAAAGGGTATCACGGTGGGAGGAATGGGTAAACGACCATTCCGCCAAGTGTAAATCACTGTTACCACGAATAATGGAGGTGCAAACAATGGCTCAAAAAATTATTGGCTACATTAAACTGCAAATTCCGGCCGGCAAAGCCACTCCGGCTCCACCGGTTGGTCCTGCACTGGGACAACATGGCGTAAACATCATGGCGTTCACAAAGGAATTTAACGAACGCACAAAGAACGACGCAGGTCTTATCATTCCGGTAGTAATTACCGTATATGCAGACCACTCTTTCAGCTTTATCACCAAGACTCCTCCTGCAGCTGTTCTTATTAAGAAGGCTTGCGGAATCGAGAGCGGTTCAGGTGTACCTAACAAGCAGAAAGTTGCAAAAATCACCAGTGAGCAGATTAAGAAAATCGCAGAGCAGAAAATGCCTGACCTTAATGCAGCAAACATTGATACCGCTATGTCTATGATAGCTGGTACCGCTCGCAGCATGGGCATTGAAGTTGTCGATTAATCTCTCTCGTGGGAGGAAATTTCCGATTTAACCACTTATTGGGAGGTAGTGTAATGAAACACGGTAAAAAGTATAATGAAAGTGTAAAGCTTATAGAAAAATCTAAGTTTTACGATGTTGAACAGGCTTGCGAATTGGCTGTAAAGGCAGCTTCTGCAAAGTTTGATGAAACAGTAGAAATTCACGTTCGTTTAGGTGTTGACTCTCGTCATGCTGACCAGCAGGTTAGAGGCGCAGTTGTTCTTCCTAACGGAACAGGTAAAAAGGTTAGAACCCTTGTTCTTACAAAGGGTGACAAGGCTAAAGAAGCTGAGGCCGCTGGCTCTGATTATGTAGGCGGAGACGAGCTCGTTGCTAAAATTCAGAATGAAGGCTGGATTGATTTCGACGTAGTTATCGCAACACCTGATATGATGGGTATGGTTGGTCGTTTAGGTAAGGTTTTAGGACCTCGTGGTCTTATGCCTACTCCTAAGGCTGGTACCGTTACACCTGACGTTGCTAAGGCAGTAACCGAGGCAAAGGCTGGTAAGATTGAGTACCGTCTTGACAAGACAAATATTATTCACTGTCCTGTAGGAAAGGCTTCCTTCGGAACAGAGAAGCTCGTAGAGAATATAGATGCTCTTATGTCTGCAATTGCAAAGGCTAAGCCTGCAGCTGCAAAGGGTACCTATTTCAAGTCTTGCGTAATCGCAACAACTATGGGTCCTGGAATTAAGGTTGCTACCGGTAAATACGGCGCATAAGTTTTAATTAGCGCTTCGCGTCTGAATTAAAATTCTAATTAATTCCTACTTGACAACACAAGATACTTGTGTTATTATAACAAATGCAAAATCCAAAGACAGCAGGTCGCTTTTGCGATAAGTCTATCGCCTGCCGAGGTAATGCGAACAACTTTATTATTTATTTAAAGATGTTTCTGCCTGTCCTCTCTTGTCTTTGGAGGACAGGTTTTTTAATTTCACAAAAAAAGAAGAGGTGAAAAATATGCCAAACGCAAAGGTTCTTGAGGCTAAGCAGGCTTTAGTTGCAGACCTTTCTGCAAAGATTGCAGGTTCAGTTGCAGGCGTTGTTGTTGACTATTCAGGAACAACCGTTGCTGATGACACCGTCCTCCGTAAGGAGCTCCGCCAAGCCGGAATCGAATATTACGTAGTAAAGAACACTATTTTGGGACGTGCTATTGCAGGTACCGATTTAGAGGAAATGAAATCTGTTCTTGAGGGAACAACTGCTATTGCCATCTCTAAGGAAGACCATGTTGCAGCAGCTAGAATTTTACAAAAGTTCGCTGACGCTCATGACAACTTTAAGATTAAGGCAGGTTACCTCGACGGCAAGTTCGTTGATGTTGCTACTATCGAATCTTTAGCAAAACTACCCAGCAAGGAAGTACTTCTTGCAACAGTACTTGGAGCATTCCAAGCACCTATCGCAGCATTTGCTCGTGCCGTACAGGCTATCGTTGATAAAAACGGTGAAGCAGCAGCTGAATAATTAAACAAAAAAACAAAACTAACAAAAAATATTTATTTAATTAATTGGAGGAAAATAAAATGGCATCTGAAAAGATTACAGCTATGATTGAAGAGTTAAAGACTCTTACCGTTCTTGAGCTTTCTGAGCTTGTTAAAGCAGTAGAAGAAGAATTTGGAGTATCTGCAGCAGCAGCAGTTGCAGTTGCAGCACCCGCAGCAGGCGGCGCAGCAGCAGCTGAAGAGAAGACTGAGTTTGACGTTGTTCTTGCAAACGCAGGCGCAGAGAAGATTAAGGTTATTAAGGTTGTTCGTGAGATTACCGGCCTTGGTCTTGCTGAAGCAAAGGCTCTTGTTGATGGCGCTCCTAAGACCCTCAAAGAGGCAGTTTCTAAGGACGACGCTGAAGCTATGAAGGCTAAGCTTGCTGAAGCTGGCGCTACTGTTGAGCTTAAGTAATTTAAAACTTAAAATAGCTTAAACCAAACGGGGAAACTTTTGTTTCCCCGTTATTTTTTTTAAAAAATATGTAGTAATTTACCTATCTTTTTGTTATAATAATTAAAGATTAAAAAAAGAGGTAACTTTATGGAAATTAAAATAGCAATTTTAGGTTACGGAAATTTAGGCCGAGGAATTGAGTCAGCCATTCGCCAGAATGATGACTTAAAACTTACTGCGGTCTTTTCAAGAAGAGACCCTTCAACAGTTAAAATCTTAACACCTGACGTGCCCGTTTACCATATAGATAAAATTTTAGAGCATAAGGACGAAATAGATATTTTAATTCTTTGCGGAGGCAGTGCAACCGATTTGCCTACCCAAACACCCGAATATGCTAAACATTTTAATGTTATTGATAGCTTTGATACCCATGCAAAAATTCCCGAGCATTTAAGCAACGTTGATAAAGCGGCTAAGGAAAATGGCAACATCGCGGTAATTTCTTGTGGTTGGGACCCCGGTATGTTTTCAATAAACCGTCTTTACGCTTCGGCAATTTTGCCCAACGGCAAGGATTACACCTTCTGGGGTAAAGGCGTTAGCCAAGGACATTCGGACGCCATTAGAAGAATTGAAGGCGTGCTTGACGCAAAGCAATATACTATCCCTAAGGATGAAGCACTGGAGCAGGTAAGAAGTGGCTCAGCTCCGAACCTTGCTACCCGTGAAAAACACCTTCGCGAGTGTTTTGTGGTAGCCGAAGAGGGCGCAGACAAGGCGAGAATCGAAAACGAAATAAAGATAATGCCTAACTATTTCGCCGATTATGATACAATAGTTCATTTCATCTCTTTAGAGGAGTTAAAGCAAAATCATAGCGGCATTCCTCATGGCGGATTCGTTATAAGAACTGGCAAAACAGGTTTCGATTTAGAAAACACACATCTTATCGAGTATAGCCTAAAGCTTGATTCTAACCCCGAATTTACAGCAAGCGTAATAGTAGCCTTTGCTCGTGCGGCTTATCGCATGAAAAAAGAGGGTATGACGGGTTGCAAGACGGTATTTGACGTTCCACCTATCTATTTAAGCAAGGAAACAAAAGAAGAAATAATAGCAAAAATGTTATAATAATAAACGCCTCGAGAGTTTCTCGAGGCGTTTTGCTCATTAAAGCACTTCCGTTTGCATATATATTTAAAAAATGCAAAAAAAGGAAAGGCTTGATAATAATGAAAGGTTACTTACCCGAAGGATATACCCTTTTTCAAAATGAAAATAATAAATATATTTATACGGCGGCTAAACTTTGCGCGGCTCAGATAAGCGGTGAAATTTTAGAGGGTCTGGCCTATATGTGCGACTCTGAACACAACCTGCTTATAAACCTAGGCTCGATGAAAGGAATAATCCCAAGGTCTGAGGGTGCCGTTGGAATATCCCTTGGTACAACCCGTGATATAGCCCTAATTTCAAGGGTGGGCAAACCGGTTTGTTTCGTTGTAAAGGAAATTCGAACCGACCAAAACGGAAAACAATTTGCCCTTCTTTCAAGAAGAGAGGCACAACTTCGCGCAAAGGAGGAGTTTTTATCCCGTCTTTTACCGGGAGATATAATTCCGGCTAAGGTAACACATCTCGAAACCTTTGGCGCATTTTGTGACGTTGGTTGTGGAAACATTGCCCTTTTGCCGATAGATTCCATTTCGGTGTCGCGCATATCACACCCAAAAGACAGATTTTCGGTAGGGGACGACATAAAGGTAATACTAAGGAACATAGATGAGTTTGGCAGAATGACACTTTCTCATAAAGAATTGCTCGGCTCTTGGCAGGAAAATGCGGATACGGTAGCTCAAGGAGAAACAGTTTCGGGAGTAGTAAGGAGCATAGAAAGTTATGGCATTTTCATAGAACTTTGCCCAAATCTTGCAGGTCTTGCTGAACCCAAAGAGGGTGTAAAGGTCGGCCAGACCGCATCGGTCTATATTAAGAGTATTATCCCCGACAAAATGAAGGTTAAACTTATTATTATAGACAACTTTGACTCAGATTATACAAATCCTATAAAATATTTTTACGAAGGCGACCATATCGACTCTTTTGTATATTCGCCTGAAGGCGCTAATAAAAAAATAGAAACTTTATTTTAAATACTCATTGAAAGCTGATGAAAAAAGGAGTATAATAAAACAAATGTCAGCTTTAAGGAGTGAGTTAAAAATGGCAGAAGAAAGAAAATGCAATGAAACCTCCTGCGACGGCAACTGTTCGTCCTGCGGCAAGGCTTCATCACACGAAATACAAAAAACTGCCCAGAATGATTATAGCAACATTAAAAAGGTTATAGGTGTTGTAAGCGGAAAGGGTGGTGTTGGTAAATCGCTTGTTACCTCAATGCTTGCAGTTTTGATGAGCAGAAGAGGGTATAAGGTTGGTATTTTGGATGCCGATATAACAGGACCATCTATTCCTAAAATGTTCGGAATTACAAAAAATGCCCTATCTGACGAGCGCGGAATTTTACCAGAAGAAACCGCAAACGGCATCAAGATAATGTCAATCAACCTTTTGCTTGAAAACGAGGAAGCGCCGGTTGTTTGGCGTGGCCCTGTAATTGCAGGTGCGGTTACACAGTTTTGGAGCGACGTTGTTTGGGGCGAGATTGACTACCTTTTTGTAGATATGCCACCCGGAACAGGCGACGTTCCTTTGACCGTCTTCCAGTCCTTGCCGGTTGACAGTACAGTTATCGTTACTTCTCCGCAGGATTTAGTTTCAATGATAGTTAAAAAGGCTTATAATATGGCTTCTTTAATGAATATTGACGTTCTCGGCATAGTTGAGAATATGAGCTATGTCGTTTGTCCTGACTGTGGTAGTGAGTTTAGAATTTTTGGCGAAGGCAAGACACAGACCGTAGCCGAAGAAATAGGAGTACCCTTGCTTGCGCAAATTCCAATTGATGTAAGGCTTGCGGCATTAGCCGATAAGGGAGAGTTTGAACGCTTTAGCGTTGAATATTTAGATAACGCAGCAGACCTTTTAGAAGCAAAATAAAAAATAAACAGAGCAGATTATTCTGCTCTGTTTTTATTTATAAAGAAACTTGAAACTAAAATCATTATTCCACCTAAGGCTTGGGTTAGGGTAAACGGTTCGTTTAAAAATACAAAGGATATTAAAACCGCAACCAAGGGGTCAATGTAACTTAGTACCGCGACCTCGCTGCCTTTTAGTTTTTTAATGCTTGAAAAATACATACAGTAGCAAATACCACTGTGAACAATACCAACAATCAGAAGTGAGATAATTCCTGTTTTATCAAGGGAGATAAGGTTTATACCTTCTGTTAGCAAAACGTAAGGCAAAAGCACCACGGCGGCAGATAAAAACTGCAAAAAGGTGCGCTGTATGCCCGATACGTTTTTAATAAATATATTAAGGAAAACAACCACCGCGTAAAGAAGAGCGGCTATAAGCCCTAAAAATACCCCTGTGGCAGAGGCGTTGCCAAGAGAAAGATTATTAACCCCTATAATCATAACCATGCCTATAATGGCAAAAACAAAGCAAAGCACGGTTTTAAGGTTTATTTTTTCTCCTAAAAACAAACAGGATAAAGCCATAACTATAATAGGAGAAAAATAATAGCTTAAAGTAGCAACCGAGATAGAGGTGTAATTATATGCTTCAAAAAGGAAAATCCAGTTAAATCCCATTGCCGCTCCAGATAAAAAGAGCAAAAGAACGTCCTTTTTAACCTGCTTAAAATCAAACTTCTGGCGGGTAATAAGTAAAAACAAACCTATTAAAATTATTGCAATTACCGAACGGAAAAGAGCAATTTCGCTTGAACTTAAATTTATGTTTTTAATAAATGGCGCTATCGAACCGAAAACAATCATTGATAGCACCATAAAAAGTTTAGCTTGTTTCATTTTATTTTGACCTGAATTTTTTCAAAGAATATAAAAGCAAGAAAAGGCTTGCAAAGAAAACCGAATACATCGGAGTACTGTTTATATGAAGAAAATGTGCATTACCTGTTACGTTAAGTAAAACCTTTGGAACCGAAGCGGTAAGGCCTAAAGCGCTTGAAAACAAAAGTGAAGCAAAGCATAAAGGTTTGTTGATATCCTCTTCGCTTAGGCATTTGCATTTTGAATAGAATAAAAAGCCAATAAGCAAACCGCAATTGCTGAAAAGTTCAAATACAATATCAATAATCATAGAGAAGGTTGAAAATATTGTAAATACGCAAATTAACCTAAAAATAAAGAAGATTAAAATAGCAACGCTAAAAAGAGGGCTAATTTTAAGTCTAAGCTCCTTTTTAAAGGTTAACAGGATAATTGACGCGAAGGCAAAAAGTCCTAACACCATATCAATTTGAGCCTGTCTTTCGGGCAACATATCTGAGAAAGGAGAAAAAAGTATCTCAACCAAAATTGAAACGGCAAAAGCAAACGAAACTATTTTTTGTAAAATCGAGGTTCTTTTAGGTTTGCTAAAGGCAACTTTTGTTTTATATGAAAAAACAAACACAAGCGCCAAAGCCAGGGCGATTAAAACAAGCATAAAGACCGAAATCGCGGAATAGCCCGTCTTCACAAAACCGCTTGCAGAATCTATTGAAAAGATAAGTAAAAACAATCTAAAAGCAATAGCGGCAAACGAAGCTATTGCAAAATATGTGTAAGCAACTTTAATCTTCAAATAAAAGCCTCCTTGATGAATAATTTTATAAAAAACATCATATATATTTTATAATCGAAAGATTAAAAAGTCAATAACGATTATAAGTTTAACTAAATGCCTTTCGGTGTTTTGATAAACTAAAAAACATTATAAAAAGGAATAAAATGATGAAGACAGTTTATACGTTTACGGCGGCGGTATTATCAATAATTATGTTGTTTTTGCCACTTATTAGTACAATAGAACCAAAGGTGGTTTCGGCAGGAGTGGAACGGCCGGAAAACGAGGATGTAACCTCAGAAACATCAAGTGAAGACCAAAGGAAAGAAGAAATAATAAAGGTGTATATTACCGACAAAAAAGAGGTTCAACACTTTAGCGTGGAGGATTACATCTTTGGTGTTGTTGCGGCAGAAATGCCAGCTCTTTATGAAAGTGAGGCGTTAAAAGCGCAGGCGGTTGCGGCATATACCTATCTTTCCTATAAAAAAGAAAATTCAAAATCGGCAGAGTATGATATAACCGATAGCTTTAAGACCGACCAAGCTTTTATAACAAGGGAAAAGGCAAGAGAAAAATGGGGAGAAGACGCCCTAAAGTATGAAAGTAAAATAAACGACGCGGTTACCGAAACCCTATATCAAAAGTTAACCTATAACGGCAAAACCATTTTATCTGCCTATCATGCAATTTCGTTTGGCAAAACCGAGGATGCAAAGGAAATCTGGGGTGACGAGTATCCCTATCTTAGCTCGGTAGAAAGTGTGGGAGATAAGCTTTCCCCAAATTATATGAGCCAGGTCGTTTTAACGGCAGAGGAGTTAAAGGGCAAGCTTTCTTCTCTTGCAACCTTTTCGGGCGAGCCGCAAAACTATTTTGGGACCGAGGTAAGAACCGAAGCCGGAACGGTAAAAACCATTCTTCTTTGTGGAAAAGAGGTAAGCGGCAGTGATATTAGAGCGGCATTAGAGCTTCGTTCATCTAATTTCAAGATAAACTATAGTGACGGAAATTTCACTTTTGAGGTGCTCGGCTATGGACACAGCTTAGGACTAAGCCAATACGGAGCACATTATATGGCGCTTCAGGGCAAAACTTATAGGGAGATACTTCTTCATTATTACAAAGGTTGTGCTTTAGACTAAAAAAAGACCCGTATGAATTTTCATACGGGTCTTTAGCTTTAAATATTTTCTGTGAGATTTTGTATTCTTGCTGAGTAAAGTTCATCAACTATATTTTCAAGTTTAATTTCCTTTACGCTGCCGTCGGCCATACATTTAAGATTAACAATACCGCTCTCAAGTTCGTTATCGCCAAGAACTATAGTATAAAGAGCGCCGATTTTATTAGCATATCTCATCTGCGCTTTAAGACCGCGACCAACAACGTCGGTTAAGGCTTCAAATCCCTCTTCTCTGAGTTTTGCGCAAACGGCAGCAGCCTTTAGGGTTGCGGCATCGCCCATAGGAGCAATGTAAATATCGCAAGAAGCGACTTTTGGCAAGGAAACGCCTGCGGCTTCCATAACCATAAGCAGTCTTTCAACACCCATAGCAAAGCCTAAAGCGGGAAGTTCTCCTCCACCCATCTGCTCTAAAAGGCCGTCATATCTTCCGCCACCGCAAACGGTTGCCTGTGCGCCGATATCTCCTGATATAAACTCAAACACGGTGCGAGTGTAATAGTCAAGACCGCGAACGATACGAGGATTAACAGTATAGGTTATATCCATAGCATCAAGATGCTTTTTAACGCCTTCAAAATGAGCAGAACACTCGTCGCAAAGGAAATCAAGCATAATAGGAGCATTCTTTGCAATCTCACTGCAAACGGGAGATTTACAGTCAAGAATGCGCATTGGATTGCGCTCAAGTCTTTCGTTACAAGTGCCGCAAAGCTTATCACTATTTGCACTAAAATATGCCTTTAGGGCATCGTGATATTTTTGTCTGCAGGTTTTACAACCGATAGAGTTGATTTCAAGAGAAATCTTATTTATCTGAAGACTGCCAAGCAGAGAACTTGCTAAAGAAATAACCTCTGCATCTGCTGCAGGAGATGCGGCACCGATGCACTCAACGCCAAACTGATGGAATTCACGAAGACGGCCTGCCTGAGGCTTTTCATAACGATAGCACCCACCACAGTAGCAAACCTTTACGGGTAAAGCGTTAGCGGTCAAGGAATGTTCGATAATGCTGCGGATAACACCTGCGGTAAATTCGGGACGAAGGGTAATAGAACGGTCACCCTTGTCTTTAAAGGTGTACATTTCCTTTTGAACCACGTCGGTAGTATCGCCTACGTTTTTAGTGAAAACTTCGGTATGCTCAAAAACAGGCACACGAATTTCCTTAAATCCAAAAAGGCTCGCAGTTTCCATTAGCCTTTTTTCAACAGTTTGCCATTTATAACTTTCCTCGGGCAAAATATCGTTAGTACCACGAGGAGCCTTGTTAATTTCACTCATTTTATCACCTAAAAGTAGCCTTAAAATTTATTTTTTTGGGTTTATAATTTCGCGCCAGTCAAGGTCGCCACGCTCAAGTCCGTGGATAAGCACCTCTGCAGTTGCAATGTTTGTAGCAACCGGCACCTGATGTATATCACAAAGACGGAGTAGCGCATTTTCATCAGGCTCGTTTGGTTTTGGATTTAGCGGGTCGCGGAATAAAAGCAACATATCAATCTCATCACAGCCGATACGAGAAGCAATCTGCTGAGCGCCACCGTGTTCGCCGCTTAAAAAAGACATAATGTCAAGGCCGGTAGCCTCAGACACCATTTTTCCTGTAGTGCCGGTAGCAAATAGGGTGTGACGGCTTAAAATGCCGCAATAAGCAATACAAAACTGAACCATAAGTTCCTTTTTAGCGTCGTGTGCGATAAGTGCAATGTTCATCTTTTTACTCCTTTTTAAAATAACAAAAACAAAGTTTAAATTACAGTTTAAATTTTCTTTAGCTTCGGGATAGCAACGCTTTCTCCCAAAAGGCGTTTAGCGATTCTTTTATAAGCTTTAAACTCTTTTGATTTTACGGGGAAGTAACCACCGTAAAAAGCAACGTCAAGGTTATAACTTAAGGGAATTATTCCTAAAAGTCTAAAGCCTGAAAGGTCAATAAGGTCGTCGAGCGAACCAAAGACCGAGTTCTTTATGCAATAGTAATCATATTTATTTACCACAAGCAAGCCGTCGCGATTTAAGGCGCGAAGCCCGGAACCTACCGAGGCTGTATCCCTTACCGATATCGGATTAGGATTACATACACAAATAAAGGTGGTTGAAAGGGGAAGCTTGCCATATAGCGTAAAGTCTGCACCTGCAGGGAAATCAACAATAACTACGTCATAAAGCTTCGAAACCTTCTCAACAAAATCTCCAAAAGCATCTGCCGAAAGGGGAGTGGTGTCATTTGGAGCGGGAACAAGGTCGATTCCCGGATATTTTTGTGAAGAGAGAACGACGCTTTTAAAAGACTTGCCCGAAAGAGCGTCCGAAAGGTCGAAAACAACCTTTTCATCAACCCCTAAAAGCAAATCAAGGCAACGAAGACCTAAATCCATATCAATCATAAGAATTTTTTTGCCTTCGTTTCTAAGGGCTAAAGCCAAACCTATGCTAAATGTCGATTTTCCTGTGCCTCCTTTTCCGGAGGTAACGGCAATAATCTTATTCATTTAAAGCCTCTAAAATATAAATTTTTTACTTGATAAATGTACCATAAAATGACAAATTTGTCAATTATATATCAGTTAAGAACCTCAAAAGGTTTAGTTGTATCAAGGGTTACCTCATCGGCAAAAAAGTAGGCGTCAAGCATAGCCTTTGCAACCGATGTAGTAGCATATCCCGATGAGCCGTGCTCCAAAACAACCGAGATAGCAATTTCAGGATTATCAAAGGGAGCAAAAGCAATAAACACCGAGTGGTCTGCCTTGCCTTCAACCTGAGAAGTACCTGTTTTACCGCCAACCTTAATAGGGTAGGTTTTAAATACAGTACTACCTGTACCGTCCTCGGTAACCGATAGCATACCTTCCTTAACCGCGGCAATGGTTTCGTCGGTTATTTCAATAGTTTCCATTGTAGTAGCACTAAAGGTTTTGTAAATATCACTCATATCGTACGAAACAACACGATTTATAAGCTCTGCGCTGTATCTTGTGCCCTCGTTTGCAAGGGTAGAAACGTAAACCGCCAACTGAAGCGGAGTGAAGGCGTTCATCTGACCGATAGCGGTCTGCAAGGTGTTACCGCCAAGTCCGTCAGATTCAGGGTTTATCAAAAGTCCCGTGCTTGCATTCAATGCTATTCCGCTGTCTTCTCCCAGGCCAAACTTCTTAAAGTAATCGGTCATGGTGGTAATACCTACACGTTTACCCATTTCAAAGAAGAAATAGTTGCAGGATTTAGAAAGCGCGGTTTTAAGACCAATACTTCCGTGCCTATGCATACAGTTAGGTTGGTAGTCGGCAAAATATCTATAGGTTTGAAGACAAACGACGTGTTCATCCTCAACCAAGTGACCATTTTCCAAAGCGGCAACAGCTACAACCGGCTTTACGGTAGAACCGGGTGGATAAATTCCGTTAAAAGCGCGGTTTGTGAGGGGAAGTCCCTTTGTGTCTGAGGCTAATTCCTTATAGTTTTCAGTATAGGTTGAAAGGTCGTAAGAAGGATAGGTAGCGGCGGTGTAAATTTCTCCGTTTTTGATGTTCATCATAACGGCGGCACCACCCGTAACCGAGCCGCCTTGCGACTGAAGGTTAACAATGGTTTCTTTAAGGGCATCCTGTGTTATAGACTGAATTTTTTTGTCTAAATTAAGTACGATAGTTTTACCCGAAATAGGTTGCTTTGTAACCTCGCGTGAAAGAATGTTGCCGTGGGCATCAATACGGTAGGTAATCTGTCCGTCGGTGCCGTGCAAATACTCTTCTGCTAACTTTTCAATTCCGCTTTTACCAACCTTATCGTTATATGAGTAACCCTTATCTTTGTAGGTTTCCCATTCCTCTGCATCAATAAGACCGACAGTACCGATTATATGAGGAGCAAGGTCGCCCTTGACATATTCTCTAAAGGGTACCACATCAACCGAAACGCCGTCGAGCATAAAGCCCGATTCCAAAACTATCTGCATAATTTCAGAAGAAACGTCCTCAGCCAGTGTGTAAGCGTTTGCAACCGAAAACTCGGCAATCTGCATAGAGTATCTGACACCCATAAGTCTGCGCTGAGTTTTGTGGTCAAAACTTTCAAGCTCATACTTTTTGACCATGGCAGAGAAGCAGTCGTCTGCCGTAGCATAGTGAGCGAGGCCTAAGGCCGATATCATCTTGCTAACCGCCGCAGAGTCGTCGGTAAAGGAGTAGGGCTTTTCGGTAGTTAAGGGCAGATTATCCACCCAAGAAGCCTTCTTTTCTTTTAAAAGGTTTGTTAATTTTAAAATGGTAGAATTAATTTTCTCTATATCAATGTAAGCACGATTAAAAACAATGTTGTAGCCTTCACGATTAACTGCAATTTCTCTTCCGTAACGGTCAAGAATTTCTCCTCTCTGAGCTTTAATGGTCGCAGTATATCGTGAAATGCCTGCCGCCTGTTCAAGATAAATCTCGGCATTAGCAATCTGAAGAGAAAAAATTCTTACCGAATACAGAAGCATTATAACAGCCAAAAAAATCGCCAATAGGTTTATTCGCTTGTGCACGCTTTTTTTGAATGGCAAAAATAACACTCCTTAACGGTTAATTTTATAAATCTTTAAGTTTTCTTTCTAAAAAATAAAATGGAATAATAAATAACGCCGTGTAAAAAACACTGGGTAATAAATAGTTTGCAAAAAGCTGTCCGTCAACCTTGTTTTGCGCTAAAACGTAGAGAAACAAGAATTTTAACAGGTAATAACAAAAACTGGCACAAGAGGATAAAGCAAGGGCAGATTTAATATTCTTATTCAAATAAAAATTAGCCGCCACTCCGCAAACAAGACCTATAAGCATAATGCAAATGGTATTAAAAATCGAAGAGCCTAAGGTCGTAGTGTCCATAAGCAGTCCTACCAAGAATCCGGCTGCTGCGCCGTACCATTCGCCAAAAAACATTGAAATAGCGACTACTAAGGGCAACAGAATAATAGGAGATATCTGACCGATATTAAGGGTCAGGAGTCCTGACGTTCTTAGCATAAACAGGCTTAAAATTAAAAATAAATTCAAATAGGCGTTAATAAATCTTTTTTTGTTTTTGTTCATAAGCCTATTCTCCCGAAAGGGCGCTTCCGCGTCCGTCAAAGGAGGTAATAACCATAACGTTACGCAAGCCTTCAAAATCAACGGTAGGTGTTATGATAGCGTAAAGAGAAGAGGTTATGGGGTCGTTACTTACCTTACTTATTGTGCCTATAATCATTTTCTTTGGGAAAACACCGCTGCCTGAAGTCACTATAATATCGCCAACCGCAACCGAACAATCTCTCGGAAGGTTAAATAATCTTGTGTTGCCGTCTTTGATATCCGTAGAGTTACCGCTTACAACGCCGGCGTCGTTGGTACGTGAGTCAAAAGCGCCGCAATTAATAGCAGAACTTAAAATCGTTGTAACCTTTGACGTGGTAAGACCGATTTCGGTAATATAACCAACCAAACCCTCGTCGGTTATAACGGGGTCGTAAAGGTGCGCACCGTGATTTGTTCCAACGTCTAAGGTGAAACCACCGTACACGTCGTCAGGGTCACGGGACAAAACCGTAGCGGGACAAAACTTAAAATCGGGGTTTTCGTCTTTAATTTTAAGATAGCTTTTATAAAAATTATTGTCAGCAATAGCCGAGTGGTAATCAACCAGCTGTTCGCGAAGAGTGGCAATCTCTTCCTTCAACTGTTTGTTTTCTTCCATAAGCTTTTCGCCGTTGTTCCAACGGTCGCTAGCGTCGTTAAAGGCAGTTTTAATGGATGTTCCAAGCTTAACAAAGGGAGCGGTAACCGCGCCGATAAGATTAGCTTGTGGAGACATGGAACTGCCGATAATTCCTGCTATTATGCTTAAAGCTAATATAGCCGAAACAATAATTAGAAAAATCTTAAATTGTCTGCTTCGAAGAAAAAACTTCAAGCCGTTCACGTCCTATCTGTAATTTTTACCTCTGCGGAAAACGTAATTGTCAAAGCCGTGACCGGGCTCAAGTCGTTTTCCTGCGCCAATAACAACCGAATCCATCGGATTAGCCGAAACTCTGACAGGCATTCCTGTTCTTTCGGCTACAAGCTCGGGGAGTCCACGAAGAAGGGAACCGCCACCGGTTAGAGTAATACCACTTTCAATAATATCTGCGGCAAGCTCAGGCGGAGTCTTTTCAAGTGTTGAGTGAATGTTTTCAACAATAAGCTCAACCGTGTCACTTAGCGCCTCTCTGACCTCGGCAGAGGTAATAACTATGTTTTTAGGTAATCCGTCAAGAAGGTTTCTTCCCTTGATTTCAATAGAGGTTTCGCCTTCATAAGGAAGGGCAGAACCAATTTCAAGCTTTATGTTCTCTGCGGTGCGTTCGCCAATAAGCAGATTGTAATTTTTACGAATATAGTTGATGATAGCCTCGTCCATATCATCGCCTGCGGTACGAATAGACTGTGAAGTTACAATGTCGCCTAAAGAAATTACCGCAACTTCGCTGGTACCACCGCCGATATCTGCAATCATACAACCCTTGGGGTCCCAAACGGGAAGAGCGGCGCCAACTGCTGCTGCCATTGGCTTTTCAACAATATCAATTTCGGTGGCGCCTGCCTGTTTTAAAACACCGTAAACGGCGCGCACCTCAACCTCGGTAACACCCGAAGGAACACAAATAACCGCTCTTACACGATTAAGCCAAAATCCCTTAAGGGCTACCTTTATAAACTTTTTAAGCATTGCGGCAGTAACGTCATAGTCGGCAATAACGCCGTTTTTAAGAGGACGAACCGCAACGATAGAACCCGGAGTTCTGCCTATCATCTGTTTTGCCTCTGCGCCAACGGCACGAACCGCATCGTTTCTAACGTCGTATGCCACGACCGAGGGCTCACGACTGATTACACCCTTTCCCTTAAGATAGATAAGAGTATTTGCAGTACCAAGGTCAATTCCAATATCTCTTGTAAACATTTTATTTCCTCACTTTGTGTTGTTATTGTAGTCAATGGGTAGGGTAGCGGTAGCGTTTAGTTTTTCATCAGATACGTTACCCGACAGGTATTCATAATATGCCTGAACGCCAACCATAGCGGCATTATCACCGCAATATTTAAGCTCGGGCAAGAAAAACTCATATCCCTTATCCAAGCAAGCCTGTTTTAGTCGTGTGCGAAGCTCCGAGTTTGCCGAAACACCGCCTGCAAGCGCGATTGTTTTAACCTTTAAATCTTCTGCCGCAAGGAGCGTGTTTTCTATTAAAATGTCAGAAACCTTCTGTCTAATTGTTGCGGCAAGCACGGGAACGTCGGGTTTTTCACCCTTTTGTTCTAAATTGTGAATAATATTTATAACTGCCGTTTTAAGTCCTGAAAATGAGAAATCATACTTTGAACCTAAAACCTTAGGGGTGGGTAGGGGATATTTGGCCGTGTCGGCAGTAGTAGCAATTTTATCAAGATTTACTCCACCGGGATAAGAAAGGCCCATCGCACGAGCAGTCTTGTCAAAGCATTCGCCTGCGGCATCATCACGGGTAGCACCGATAATCTCAAAATCGGTATAGTCCTTTACCGCCGTAATAAGACTGTTTCCACCCGAAACGGTAAGACATAAGAAAGGCGGTTTTAATTCCTTGTTTGTTATATAGTTTGCCGCAATATGCGAGCGTAAGTGGTGAACGGGGATAAGCGGAATGCCTAAGGATAAGGCTAATCCCTTCGCAAAGTTCACTCCAACGAGCAAAGCGCCAATAAGTCCCGGCGCAAAGGAAACCGCAATAGCATCAAGGTCAGAAAAACCAACCCCTGCCTGCTTTAAGGCTTCGTTTACTACGGCAGAGATGTTTTCACAGTGCCTTCTTGAAGCAATTTCGGGAACAACGCCGCCATAAATTTTATGTTCTTCTATCTGTGTATTTATAACCGATGAAAGCACCTCACGCTTTCGAGTTACGGCAGCGGCAGTTTCATCGCACGAGGTTTCTATAGCCAAAATAAGCATTTAAAACCCTATCTCCTTTTTGTCAAAATCAAAGCATCCTCTTTTGGAGCATCGTAAAAGTTTTTTCTTTTGCCTTCTTCTTTAAACCCTAAACCGCTGTAAAGATTAATTGCGGCAGTATTAGACTCTCTAACCTCAAGGGAAATAAAGGAAAGGGTATCAAGTTTTTTAAGAAGTTCTTCCATTAAAGCGCGTGCAACACCTTGGCGTCTAAAAGAAGGACTTACGGCAACGTTTGTAATATAGCCCTCATCCAAAACTATTTGAAGACCAGCATATCCTTTTATCACACCATCTTGCTCAAAAAGCACAAAAATACAGTCGGAATTAGCAGAGTCAAGCACCGCTTGTTCACTCCAGGGGGAAGAAAAGCATTCCTTTTCTATTTTGGCGATTTTTCTTTCATCGCCCTCTTTAAAATAACGAATCATATTACACCGTCATCAATCAGTTCATCGATTGCCGCAAAAATTTCGTCACGGCAGTCTCTATATGTGTTAATACATTGTCCGTATGGGTCGGCAACGCCTAAAATATGAATTTTAAGTTTATCAACACCCAAGGCCTCTAAAAGCTCGGCATGGGAAGCCGACATACAAATAATAACCGAAGCCAAATCGGTATCTTCAAAGGTAAGTCTTGCCGACCTGTGAGAGCTAATGTCAATTCCCACATCTTCCAAAGCAGTAATACTTTTGCTTGAAGCAGGAGAACCGTCGGCAGCAATACCGCGACTTAAAACCTTGACGCCCTTTAGATTTTTAGATTTTAAATATCCTTCAGCCATAGGGCTTCGGCAGGTGTTACCCGTGCACACAAAAAGTACAGTTTTCATTATTCCTTTGCCTCATACCAACTTTTACCGCTGCTAACGTCGGCGGTAAGTTTTACCTTACAAACTACTGCAGATTCCATTTCTTCCTTTAAAATGGAAGAAACCTTGTCGGCTATTTCATCCTTTGCCTCAATTATCAGTTCATCGTGAACCTGCAAAATAAGTTTTGCATCTAGGTTTTCGGATTTAAGTCTTTCTGCCACGTTTATCATAGCGATTTTTATAATATCTGCGGCAGTACCCTGAATAGGAGCGTTTCTTGCAACCCTTTCACCGAATGCTTTAAGCATATGGTTAGATGATGAAAGTTCGGGCAAATAACGTCTTCTGCCAAAAACGGTTGTAACAAAGCCGTCAAGTTTTGCGTTTTCGATAGTGGATGTCATAAATGCATCAACACCACGGAAGGTCTTAAGATAATTCTCTATATAAAGGCTAGCCTCTTTACGAGAAACACCAATATCCTTTGCAAGAGAGAAAGCGCCAATGCCGTAAACAATACCAAAGTTTACCGCCTTTGCGCGACTGCGAAGGGTTGGAGTTATCATATCCTCAGGCAAGGAGAAAACCTCAGCGGCAGTAGAGGTGTGAATATCACGACCCGAATTAAAGGCATCTATCATAACCTTATCGTCTGCCATGTGGGCCAAAACGCGCAGTTCAATCTGGCTATAGTCGGCATCAACAAGGGTATAGCCGTCCTTTGCTATAAAGAACTTTCTAAAGATTTTGCCTTCGGCAGTCCTTACGGGGATGTTTTGTAAATTAGGTTCAAGGGAACTAATTCTTCCCGTTCTGGTTTCGGTCTGATTAAAGGTCGAGTGAACACGTCCGTCCGTTCCAACCGAAGAAATCAAAGAATCACAGTAGGTTGACTTAAGCTTAGCCAAGGTTCTGTATTCTAGTAAAAGCGAAACGGCAGGATGCATATCGCGAAGCTCCTCAAGCACTTCTGCATTTGTAGAATAACCGCTCTTGGTTTTCTTTTTAGCGGGAAGTCCTAACTTTTCAAAAAGTGCAACCCCTAATTGTTTTGGAGAATTAAGGTTAAACTCATATCCCACAAGCTCGTAAACTTGGCTTTCAAGTTCAGCGATTCTAACAGCAAGGGTTTCTCCGTGTGCTTTTAAGGACTCGCTATCAAGCGCAATACCGCAAAGCTCCATATCGCCTAAAACTGCGGCAAGAGGAAGTTCAATATTTTTAAGAAGCAGTTCTTGTCCGCAGGAGATAAGTTCCTCGTTTAATTTATCGCAAAGATAAGAATGAATAAGCGCGTTTCTTGTGTTTTCATCCAAAGAATCGTCTGCCGACACCGAATATTCCGAAGCGAGTCGGTCTAAAGCATAAGAGTTGGAAGACGGGTTGCAAAGATATCCTGCAAGCATAGAATCAAACTCAACGCCTTTTGGAATAACACCGTTTTCCTTAGCAAACTTAAATAGTGTCTTATAGTCGTAAACTCTTTTTTTGACCTTCTCGTTTGCAAGGATGCTTAAAACATCGTCCTTGCCACAAATGGCAACCTTTTCGCCGCCCACAACACCAAAGGTATCGCCAAAACTTATTACATCAAGTCTTTTTGATGAAAGCAGTTTGTCTATGGATACCACCGAAGCGGTTTTGGTTTCCGGCTTAGCAGAGGAAACGGAAGATGCCGAAACACCCATCTTGCTCATAAGAGAGAAGAATTCAAGTTCGGTCATAATTTTCGCAACTAAAGGCTCGTCCATAGGGGAGTTAATGTAAGCGTTCGGAGAATTATCAATAGGCGCTTCCTTGCAAATGGTACCAAGCCAACGGCTAAAGAAGGCGTTATCCTTATCGGCTAAAAGTTTAGCTTTAACCCCTGCTTTAATATCAAGGGTTTCTAGGTTCTCGTAAATATAATCAATAGAACCAAAACGGCAGATAAGGTCGGTAGCCGTTTTCTCACCAACACCCGCAACACCCGGAATATTGTCCGAAGAGTCACCCATTAGGGCTTTTAGCTCTATCATTTGGCAAGGAGTTAACTGATATTTCTCAAAAAGCTTGTCCTTGTCAAAAACCACAACCTCGGGGCCTCCTGCCTTTGTGGTCGAGAGCAAAACTTTAGTGTTATCACTTATAAGCTGTAAAGCGTCGCGGTCACCGGTAGCAATAGAGCACAAGTCACCATTCTTTTCACAAATAGCGGCAATAGTGCCTAAAATATCGTCAGCCTCGTAGCCTTCACATTCAAGCACGGTATAACCAAGAGCTTTAAGCAAACTTTTCAAAGGAGCAAACTGTTCTAAAAGCTCGGGTGGGGTTGCATGTCTGCCTGCTTTATATTCGGGATACTCTTTGTGGCGGAAGGTCGGCTTTTTAATATCAAAAGCAATAACTATTCCGTCGGGGTTTTCCATTTCACGAAGGCGGTTTAAAATATTCATAAAACCATAAATGGCGTTAGTGAATTTACCATCCTTGGTAGATAGCAATTTTATGCCGTAAAAAGCACGGTTTATTATACTGTTTCCGTCAATGGCAAGCAGCTTCATAACTAAACATTACCCCACTATAAGTTAATTATATATATTATAACAAATAAAGTCTTTATTGTCATCAATAAATTTTAATTTGACAGAAAAATTTTTATAGGATATAATTTCCTTATGAAATTTGGAAATTTAGAAGTTAAAGGTTATGCCGCTCTAGCCCCAATGGCAGGTGTTGCCGACAGGGCTATGAGGGAAATATGTGATAGTTTTGGCGCCGCTTATTCGGTAGGGGAGCTTACAAGCGCAAAGGCGATATCCTTAGGGGATAAAAAGTCTCCGCTACTGCTTGAAAAAGGGCTTGTTAGGTGTTTCGGCAGCCAACTTTTTGGCTCAGAACCAGACGTTATGGCTTTAGCCGCCAAGGTAGCAGAAGAAAAGAACCCCGATTTTATCGATATAAATATGGGTTGCCCTGCGCCAAAAGTAGCAAACAACGGTGGTGGAAGTTCGCTTCTTCGTGAGCCAAAACTTGTAGGCGAAATAGTAAAAAAAGTAGTAGATGCGGTAAAAATTCCAGTAACGGTTAAAATTCGTATTGGTTGGGATAAGGACAGTATCAATGCTACCGAAATTGCTAAAATTATAGAGGCAAATGGCGCATCTGCTATTACCGTTCACGGAAGAACACGAATGCAAATGTATGCGCCGCCGGTTGACCTTAGCGCGATAGCCGATGTAAAAAAAGCGGTCAGTATTCCCGTTATTGGAAATGGCGATGTTGTGGACGGAAAATCGGCTAAAAATATGTATGAACAGACGGGTTGCGATTTTGTTATGGTCGGCCGTGCCGCAAACGGCGCTCCTTGGATTTTTAAGGAGATAAACGACTATATGGAAAAGGGTATTATAACCGAGCCGCCACCCTTGGAAGAAAGGCTTAAAATCCTCATTTCTCAGATTGAACTAATGAAGAAATACAAGTCGCCAAAAACGGCTGTTTTAGAGGCCAGAAAGCATTCCGCCTGGTATATGAAGGGGGTTAAAAATGCCGCTAAACTTCGCAAAATGTGCGGCGAGATAAAAGACTTTCACGATATTGAACTAATATGCGAAAAAGCCCTTGCCGAAGGCGAAGAAATGTGATAAAATAAAAAGGTTAAAAAACATTAAGGAGAGACAAAAATGTCGGGACATTCTAAATGGAATAATATTAAGAGAAAAAAGGAAAAAACCGATGCCGCAAAAGCAAAGGTTTTCACAAAAATAGGTAGAGAAATATCGGTTATCGTAAAGGCAGGAGGCGCTAATCCTCAGGAGAATAGCAAACTAAAGGATGCTATTGCAAAGGCAAAGGCTGCAAACGTTCCTAACGATAACATTGAAAGAATTATCAAAAAAGCGGCAGGAGACACCTCGGCAAATAATTATGAGGAGTTAATCTATGAGGGCTACGGCCCTTGCGGTATTGCGGTTGTAGTTGAAACCCTGACCGACAACCGTAACAGAACTGCAGGAGAAATGCGCCATTATTTCGATAAATGCGGCGGAAACCTCGGTCAGTCAGGCTCGGTAATGTTTATGTTCGACAGACTCGGTCAAATCATTATCGAAGCGGAAGGTAAGGACGAAGACACAGTTATGGAGGACGCCTTGGAAGCAGGCGCTGAGGACTTCAATGCCGACGGCGACGTTTTCGAGATTATTACAGCGCCAAACGATTTAGGTGCCGTTCGTGATGCCTTGGAAGAAAAGGGCTACACCTTTATTTCTGCAGAGGTAGCTTATATTCCTCAGACCACGTCGACTATTGATGATGAGGATGCTAAAAAGCAGATGCTTCGTCTTATCGATATGCTTGAGGATAACGACGATGTTCAAGAAATCTGGCACAACTGGGATGCTCCTGACGAGGAAGATGAAGACTAATGAAGAAAATTGCCAGTTTTACGGTTGACCACGATACTTTAAAAAAGGGTATGTATATATCGAGAATTGACGGGGATATCGTGACATACGATGTTAGGATGAAAAAGCCAAACGGTGGCGACTATTTAGATATGCCTGCGGCTCATACAATCGAGCATCTTTTTGCAACCTATTCAAGAAACACAGAGCTTTCTGAAAACGTTATCTATATAGGACCTATGGGTTGCCGTACGGGATTTTACTTTTTGGTAAGAGATAAAATTTCACACGCAAAGGCTATAGAAATCGTAAAAGATTCTATGGAATTTATAAGAGATTTTGTAGGCGAAATACCCGGTGTTTCGGCAAAAGAATGTGGAAATTATCTTGAGCACGATTTAGAAAAAGCTAAGATAATAGCTGCCGATATGGCAAAAGTTTTAGCAAACTGGGATGAAACAAAACTAAACTATTAATTTTTTAAAAATTTATAGAAAGGGGAGAGGGAAATGCCACATAACAGGCAAAAAAAGATAGCCGTAATAAATGATTTTTGCGGCTTTGGAAGATGCTCGCTTGTAGCGTCCTTGCCTATAATTTCGGCAAAAAAGATACAGTGTTGCCCTCTTCCTACCTCAATTTTTTCAAACCATACAGGGTTTGACAGTTTCTTTTATACCGACTATACCGAAAATATGACCGCCTATATGGATGAGTGGGAAAAACTAAACCTTTCGTTTGAGGGCATACTTACGGGATTTTTAGGCTCAGAGGGTCAAATAGAAATCGTTAAAGATTTTCTTAGAAGGTTTAAAAGTGACAGGACGGTTACAGTAGTTGACCCCGTTATGGGCGACAACGGAAAACTTTACCCCACATATTCAAAAGAATTGGCTTTAAGTATGAGAGAATTGCTTCCTTTTGCTGATATTTTAACCCCAAATCTTACCGAGGCCGGTATTTTAACAAATACCGAATATAAGGAAGATATAACAAGCGAGGAACTAGGCAAGATTTGCGAAACTTTAAGCAAAATGGGTCCTCATACCATAGTTATTTCAGGCATTCAAAGAGGAGACGACCTTGAGAATTTTATCTACCAAAGGGACAAAGAACCTATCTCGGTTTTAGAGCACAAGGTTGGCATCTGCCGTTCGGGAACAGGGGATGTTTTCTCGTCTTTAATAGCGGCAAATGCCGTAAACGGAAAGGATATTGTTTCCTCGGTTAAAGAGGCTTCTTCCTTTATCGCAAAGGCGCTTAAAAGAACCGTAGAACTCGAAATTCCCAAGACCGATGGACTTTGCTTTGAGGAATTTTTAGGGGAACTATAATTTATGAAAAGCAAAATTAAACTTATAACAATTACAGGTATTTTTACCGCAATAGTATACGTTTTAACGGCATATTTACATATACCAAGCCACCAAGGATATATACATGTAGGCGACGGATTTATCTTTTTCGCCGCCTGTCTTTTGCCACTTCCTTATGCCGCTTTTGTTGGCGGAATGGGGGCAATGCTTGCAGACTGTCTTACAGGTTTTGCTATGTGGGCGCCTGCATCGGTAATAATAAAGGTAGCTACGGTTATGTTCTTTAGTTCTAAAAAGGGCAAAATAATTAATGCAAGAAACCTTTTAGCGTTAATTCCTGCAACCTTACTTTGTGCCGGCGGATACTATCTTTACGAAGCCTTAATTTTATCCGATTTCCGTGCGCCGCTGGTTGGTATAATTCCTTCACTTATTCAGTCGGCCTCAAGCGGTGTATTATTTATAGCGTTAGGCCTTGCAACCGATAAATCGGGCCTTAAAACCCAAATAGGAGAATAAAAAATGATGACAATAACCTACCCCGTTAAAAAGGGTATTTACGTTAATATGACCAACCGTTGTCCCTGTGCTTGCACCTTCTGTTTAAGGCAAAACCGAGACAGCGTCTATGGTTCAGACCCCTTGTGGCTTGACCGTGAGCCTACGACAGAAGAGGTGTGCAGAAGCATTGATACTTGGGACTTGAAATCTTATGAAGAGGTCGTTTTCTGCGGCTACGGAGAGCCAACCGAACGCCTTTTTGATTTACTCGAAGTCGCAAAATATATAAAATCAAAGAGCGATATTAAAATTCGCATAAACACAAACGGACTGTCCGATTTAATCTGGGGCAAACCCACCGCAGAGTATCTAAAAGGACTAATCGACACAGTATCAGTAAGTCTTAACGCCACAAACAAGGAGGACTATCAAAGAATAGTTCGCTCAAAGTTTGGCGAAAAGTCCTTTGATGCTATGCTTAAATTCACAAAGGATGCGGTAAACTTTGTACCGAACGTCGTAATGACGGTAGTTGACGTCGTAACGTCAAAAGAAGAACAAGAAAAAAGCCGTAGAATCTGTGAAGAACTCGGCGCAACACTTAGAATCAGACCTTATGAAGAATAAAAAATCCACCCGTGAGGGTGGATTTTATATTTCTATTCTACAACTGTAATATTAAATGTAACCGATTCGGTTCCCTCTGCCGAGGTTACCTTATAGGTAAGGGTGGTTTTACCGGGTTTTACACCTACAACGGTGCATTGTTGAAACAAAACCTTTGGTATAGGTTCATCATACATACCGTCCCAATCACTCGATGCTATCTTCAAAACAGAACCGTCTTCGATTATATATTCATATCCACCGCAGAAGTGATGATGGGGATATGTCCACAAAGAAAAGGTATGTTCTTCCCCGACCTTTATAGTTGTGTTTTCGGGTGGCTTTTGTCCCCAACCTCTATAATAAACCATACGAGAAGCTGTGCCGCATTCAAGCGAAGAAAGATGCTCTTCTCTTTGTCCGTAAGGGTATTTTTCGTTTGAAAAATATCCATAGTATGAATCGGTTTGAGTTATAGTAGGACCTTGATTTTTGGAACTAGTGTCTGAACTTGAAACAATATTATTCGAACAAGCCGAAATACTGAAAATTATCAAAATTGTCAAAATTAAATATATTAATCGTTTCATTTTATCCCTCCAAACTAGAGATTAAGCAAAAAGCGACCGACAAAATCGGCCGCTTGAAAACAAAACTATTTTGCCACGACCGTAAAGTCTATGACTTTTTCTAAGTGAATTATATCATAAATAAAAGCAAAAGTCTAGGGAAATTTTAGTAAAGCTCAAAACTATCCAAATCAAAATCAAAAAGACAAACTTTTTTAAGGATTAAATCATCATAAAGCTTATAATAATAAATTCCGTTATCCGTGTCGATGGCACTTGTATATACCGTATGATGAAGCTCCCCGTTTGGCAGGACAACACACCCTTTTGGCACTAAAACGCTATTTAAAATATGAAAAAACTGAGCAAGGCTTTCTTCTTTACTGCTTGGTTTATATGAGTTGCTCTTCACGAAATTAGCCCGTATAAATCTGCTAACAGAGGAGTAGTCTCCGGGAATTCCCTTTTTGTCGGTTATATCTTTGTAATTTCCCATTTCCTTTAACATTAAAGGAAACGGCGGATTATTAGTCAACACACAAAAGGGGTTATCGTAAATAAAAAGTCCGTCTTTTGTTTGTTCGACTACGATACATTCCTCTTTGTCGGCAAAAATCCAATGAAGATGTGTATTTAAAAGCTCATCGCTAAAGGGAATGTCCACAATATTTATATCCCTTAAAAGATTTTTAGCTTCGGTTACGCTGCTCGCCAAGGACAGAATCCAAAGGGGAAGTTCAAAGGGTGCTAAATTTGTGCGGTTCTCTAAAATCTTGCCATAATAAGCGTTGTTTTGAAAGCGAAGCCCCGCAAAACAAAGCCCTTTTTCATTCATAGCGTCAAAAAATAAAGGGAAATTTTCCTTCACTGCTGCCATACCCATAATAGCGTAGTGAAAAACAAGGCTTTCTTTACACTTAAAATTCAGTTTAAACTTTCTTGGCAGAATAACAACCCTTTGCCCAAAAGAATAGTCAAGGTCTAGGGTTCTTCCAAAATAAAAATGCTTAAAATTTACAGAAACTGCAGTACACATACAAAAAACTCCTTTTTTGTAGTATGCCACAGAAATAAGAAAAACCTCTGTAAAAACAGAGGCTTTTTTAAAATACGGTTTTAAAACAAATTTTAATATCACGAAGGAATGAAAAATTCTTTATATATTCAAGATTATATTTCATCTTTTCGGGTAAAACCTTTTGGATATAGGCTTCATCAACGCTTAAGCCCTCGGCAATAAACTCAGAAAGCACCTTGTCCTCATCCTTATAGGTAATGCTTGCGGTTGAGGTAATTCCTGCAGGTAAAAGCAGGGTTGCCATCATTTCATCGGTGTAGGCATCAACGTATTTAGGAGCCTCGGGTCTAGTTCCCACAAAGCTCATTTCACCCTTTAAAACGTTGAAAAGCTGAGGAATTTCATCAAGCCTTGAATGGCGGATTTTAGCGCCAACCTTGGTTATTCGGCTATCTCCTTTTGTGGTAACAGCGGCACCTTTTTTATCAGCGCCCGAAATCATAGTGCGAAATTTAAAAATTTTAAAAGGTTTACCATAAGCGGTTATTCTTTCGCTCTTAAAGAAGACGGGTCCTTCGCTGTCAAGCTTTATCCAAACTGCCAAAATCAGCATAACAGGGGATAAAAGCAGAATTAAAAGTAAAGAACAAACAATATCAAACAAACGCTTTAAAAAAAGTTCAAAGCGTTTTTTTCTTAATATGTCATAAAAGGGACGCACCGCATCCCTTTTAATACTATCTGGTAAATTGTCCCATTTTATCATCGAATAGTCCTTACTGCCTCTATAAATGATTTAATAACAAACTCAACGTCACTGTCGGTAAGTTTTGTGTAAAGAGGAAGCGTAATCTCGTTTTTATAAAGTTCATAAGAATTCGGGAAATCCTTTATATCAAAGCCTAAATTCTTATAAGCCGAAAGCAAAGGGAGAGGCTTATAATGAACGTTGCAAGCAACGCCTAACTCTGCCATTTTTGTAATAATAGCGTTTCGTTTTTCTTCGCCAATGCCGTCAACACGAACGATGTAAAGGTGTCCGCTTGAAGAAAAATTATCTCCCTTGTGGGTTAAAACCTTAACGCCAAGGTCACTAAAAGCACTATCGTATTTTTCGATAATAGCATGCCTTTTTTGTAGCATCTCATCATAACGGTCAAGTTGAACGATACCGATAGATGCCATAATATCGGTCATATTGCACTTATAGTAAGGCCCTACGATATCATATTCCCAAGCACCCGGCTTATTTTTGCTTAAAGCCGATTTTGTCTGACCGTGGAGTGAGTATATCTGAAATTCGCGATAAAGCTCATCACTGTTTATAGAAGGCAAGGCGTTCCAGGTAACAGCGCCACCTTCTGCGGTGGTAAGATTTTTAACGGCATGGAAACTAAAGCAGGTAAAATCGCCAAAGGTGCCTGCTTTTTTGCCATTCTTTTCGGCACCAAAGCCGTGAGCACAGTCAACCAAAACTAAAATTCTGCCAAGAGCCGCCTGTCTTTCGTTAGCGGCTTTGAAAAGGCCCTTCTTGGAATTTACAACATCATAAATCTTATCATAGTCGCAAATAATTCCTGCAAGGTCCACAGGGATAATTGCTTTAGTCTTTTCGGTAATAGCGTCAGCTACCTTGTCATAATCCATTTCAAATGAATCGGGAGCTACGTCAACCATAACAGGTGTTGCACCAACGTGACAAACAACACTGCAACTTGCAGTATAGGTGTAGGAAGGCACAATAACTTCGTCGCCTTCGCCAATGCCGAAAACACGTAAAACGAGTTCTAAAGCGGCAGTAGCCGAATTTAGGCAAACAGTTTTATCAGTACCGCAGTAGCGGCTAATCTTATCTTCAAATTCCAAAACCCGAGGTCCGGTTGTAATCCAACCTGAAAGAACCGCATCAGCTACAGCTTTAGCTTCAAGCTCGGTCATATCAGGGGGAGAAAAAGGAATTTTTGTAGTATTCATAACGTTCTCCGTTCTGTCGCGAAAGGAAATTGCGGCAATATACAAGAATAAAATCTACACGGTTTGACAACCTTCTATCCAAATTATATTATAACGACTTTTTTAATATAATCAAGTCTTTTATTTGGAAAGGGCTGCCAAAATGATTAAATATTGATTTTCATACAATATTTTGTTATAATATATATTTAGATAACTATATGCCTTAAAAAGAGGTTTAAAAAACCGGGGTGTTTTTATGGATGAAAATATGTCTAAATATGGCCAAGCGGTTATTTCAAACGGTGTAACCGTATCAGAGCTTCAACAAAAGGCTTTGGAAATTTTCCTTTATTTCAAGAAAATCTGCGAGGAAAACTCTCTTCGTTACTGGTGTGGCGGCGGCACCTGTATAGGCGCTCTTCGTCACAAGGGCTTCGTTCCGTGGGATGATGATATTGACGTTTTTATGCCACGCGCCGACTATGAAAAGTTATACAGCATTTGGAACGAGGTTGCCGACACAAAGAGATATGTTTTATCGCGCACAACCAAGGAAAGAAACAACCACCAAACCGATATGCAACTCGTTGATATAAACACCACCTTTATCAACCGAAACAGTGCAGAGGTTGACACCTATCACGGCATATTCATAGATATTATTCCCTTTGAGGGCGCTCCTGATTCAAAAATTAAAAGAGTTCTTCAAATTTATCATTCCATAATGTATTCGGTATTTAACGTTCAGCGCCTTCCTGACCATCAGGGCAAACTACTCAGAACTGCGACCAAATTTATTTTGGGTTCGGTAAAATCACCCGAACGCCGATATAAAATTTGGAAAAAGCACGAAAAGAAGATGGCTCAGTACGATTTTTATTCTTCTAAAATCGTTAAGGAAACGGTAACCTCCTTTAGAGCGTTATTCTATGATTACCCAAGGGAATATTTTGAGGTAAAAAAGGTTCCCTTTGAGGATACAGAGGTTTATATTCCCGTCGGCGCTCACGAGTATTTGACCCGTATTTTCGGCGACTATATGTCTCTTCCAAAGGAAGAAAGCAGGGTTGCTAAGCACGACGTGGTTTATTTAAGCTTGGACGAACCCTTTGAAAAATATCGCGGAATTTATTACTGTGTAGGAAATAAAAACGATGATTAAAATAAAGTATTTAATCGAAAATATTTTAGCGCTTTTACTTAATTTTTTCAAAATATTTCCCCTAAAGAAAAGGGTTATCTTTTCTTCTTTTTCGGGCAGACAATATTCGGACAGTCCAAAGGCAATTTCGGACTATATATTAGAAAACTACCCCGATATAGAGGTTGTTTGGGCATTTATAAACCCAAAAGACTTTTTGGTGGACAGTAGAATTATAAAGGTTAAGTATAAGTCCTTACGATATCTATATTATGCGCTTACAAGCAGCGTATATGTTGATAACGTTGAAATTTGGTCGCTTCTTCGCTTTAGAAAGGGCCAAACCGCAATTGAAACCTGGCATGGTGGCGGTGCATATAAGAGAGTCGGCATCGACAGACTTGACGTTGGCAACGCCCATAAAAAGCATTCGACTAAAAAAATGAATAGAATGGATATCTTTTTATCAAGTGGAAAAATGTTTACCGAAAAGGTTATAAGGTCGGCGTTTGGATTTAAGGGCGAGGTTTTGGAAATAGGACTTCCCAGAAACGACAGGCTTAAAAACGCTAAGGAAACCGACCTTATAAAAATAAAGGAAAAACTCGGAATAGATTTGGATAAAAAGGTAGCAATATATGCTCCAACCTTTAGAAACAGCCTCTCCCTTGACCCTTATTCACTTGATATAGAGGCCGTAAGCACCGCATTAAAGGAGAAGTTCGAAGGGGAGTGGGTGGTACTTCTCCGTCTTCATTATTATATGGACAATAAACTCTTTAAAAGCAGTGTTCAAAACACTTTGGACGTTACAAACTATCCCGATATGCAGGACCTTTTAATGGTATCGGATGTACTTATAACCGACTATTCCTCGTCTATGTGGGATTTTTCATTAAACTTTAAGCCCTGCTTTTTATATGCTACCGACATAAAAGAGTATTCAGGGGAACGCGATTTTTACACAAAACCTGAAATCTGGCCATTCCCATTAGCTGAAGATAATGAAACTTTGGTTCATAATATAAAGGACTTTGATATTACCGAGTATGCCAAAAAAGTGGCAGAGCACCATTCACTTCTTGGCAGTTCAGAGTCGGGAATTGCAACTAAAATAATAGGCGACAGAATAAAAGAAATATTAAACTAGCGGAGGATATAAATGTCTGTTAACGAATGGGGAACAAACCTAACCTTAAAAGAGGATTTAGAAAATTTCTCAAAAGATTTTAAAGAACAGGAATTTTTTAAAAATTCTTCTGTGCTAATAACCGGTGCTACGGGACTTATAGGCTCACTTCTTGTTAAAAATTTAGCCTACGTTAACCGCGTGCATGGTTTAAAAATGCAGATAATCCCCTTTGTAAGAAACGAAAAAAAGGCAAAAGAGGTTTTAGGCGACCTTTTAGACCGCGAAGACGTTACCCTTTGCCTTGGCGACGTTACCGACAAAATAAATATCAATGAAAAGGTGGATTATATTTTCCATACGGCAAGTGTTACAACCTCTAAAACCTTCGTTGAAAATCCTGTCGGCACTTTAAATGTTGCTATTGACGGCACTCGAAACGTTTTCGAGTTTGCAAAAGAAGTTTCGGCAAAACAAGTAGTTTACGTGTCATCAATGGAAGCCTTCGGCATTACCGACCCCAAAAAAGAAAAAATAAAGGAAGAAGATTTAGGTTATATCGACGTCTTGTCTGTAAGAAGTTCTTATTCCGAGGGCAAGCGCATTTGCGAAACAATAAGCGCCGCTTATGCTT
Source organism: Acutalibacteraceae bacterium (assembly GCA_045636705.1). Classification (GTDB taxonomy): domain Bacteria; phylum Bacillota; class Clostridia; order Oscillospirales; family Acutalibacteraceae; genus SFWF01. The sequence goes on along the minus strand of JAZTYA010000018.1, from coordinate 23,176 downwards.
CGCAGTATAACCTTCCTATAAAAATTGCAAGACTTGCTCAAACCTTTGGCGCAGGTGTTGGCAGCGACGATAACCGCGCCTACGCCTTTTTCACAAGAAGCGCCTTAAAGGGTGAAGATATCGTTCTTCATACCAAGGGCGAGTCCATGGGCAATTACTGTTACACTTCGGACGCAATGTCAGGCTTAATCAAAATTTTATGCTACGGCAAAAAAGGGGAAGCCTATACGGTAGTTAACGAAGAAACCTCAATGAAAATCAAGGATGTAGCCGCATTGGTGTGCGATACCATATCAAATGGCAAATCGTCGGTTGTTTTCGACCTACCGAAAAGCGCTCTAACCTATGGATTTGCTCCTGACGTTACAATGAAATTGTCCGCAGAAAAACTTAGAAGTCTAGGTTGGGAACCAAAGATTGATTTAAAGGAAATGTTTAAAAGACTGGCAAACAGTATAAACGACTAATTTTTGAAAGGAAGAACAAAGGTGGAAAGCAAGCTTTCAACAAAAGTGGCAAAAGCTTTTAAGTTTTCGGATAGTCTAATGCTTATTATGGCTATATTTACCGTGACCTTTTTTGCTTATAAGGACTTTGATATTCGTATGCTTTACGGCTACGGATTGCTTTGTGTTTTCCTTTTACTTCATTTCCTTAGAAGACTTACGTTAAAGAATGCTTTAGAAATTCCATCCTCTTCGGTAGGGGTTGCCTTTATTTCGGTTATAGCCATTTTTATCTCTTTTTTAAGACCCGATTCAAGACACGATTCCGATACTATTGTTTATATAATGTCAATGCTAATCTGCTCAGGCTATCTTCTTTTTGCAGAGCCTACAAAAAAAGAATATTATAAAGTCTTTAACGTCTTTTTCATATTCGCACTTGCCTTTTGCGGATTCGTTCTTTTCTTTTCAAGATATAAAGAACTCTTTTGGGAAACCTATTTCCCGTTTTTATCCCGTGCCTCAAAGGTTTATTTGCTTAAGTACATAAACAGGGGATACAATGCCGTTTTAGGCGGTTCTTGTACCATTACCGACTATGTTTTGGTTTTGGGGATTTCCGTTTTTATAGGTCAGATGCTCTCAAAACAAAAGAAATGGTATATAAATATACTTTGCCTTGTTCCGATTTTCGTTTTCGTTTTGTCAATAATGATTGTAGGACGTAGAGGCGAACTTTTAGCAATAGGCTTAACCTTGGTTTTTGTTTATTGTCTTACACAGACTAAAAAACAGTTAACAATTAAGCTAGTTTCCTTAGCAGTTTTAGGAGCTCTCTTGCTTTGGGGCTTTATAGTTCATTTAGAACAACTCAAAGAAATAAGCTTTTTGCGTCGTTACGTTATGACCATAGAGGATATCGTTATGGGCTACGATACAACCTCAGGCCGATTCGAGCTTTACGGAACAGCTTTTGCCATATTCCTTAAAAATCCGCTTTTCGGAATAGGCTGGGGAAGCTTTGCCGACTACGTAACCGAAAAATTCCAAGCAGCACACGGAAGCTCGGTTGCCGACGTTCATAATATTTATTTGCAGTTTTTATGCGAAACGGGAATAGTGGGCACAATATTAATTCTAACACCTATTTTCTACGTTTTTGTAAAAACAATATCCCAAACAAAAAGACTTTACAAAACAGCAGAACGAAACGAGGATATAATACTTGCCGCAAAACTAAACGGTATATCCTTAACAATTCAAACCTTTTTCCTAATAGTAGGATTTTTAGACCCTTGTTTTAGCAAAAATATATTCTGGTGTTTCTTTATCATTTCGGTTAAAATGCTCGATTCGGCAACAAAGCTTGAAAAGCACACCGAAACAAACAAAATAGCTCTGATTTACAAAAAGTCAGTAAACGGGGTTTTAAATAAGGTGAAGCGCAAATGAGTAATCCTATAAAAAAGTTAAAGGATATGCCGCTATCCCTTAAAGCAACCATAATTTTTGCAATATCAAATTTTGCTACGAGCGGTATAAACTATATTACCACTCCAATTTTTACCGAATTGCTTTCGGCGGCAGAATATGGTACGGTTGCGGTATATAATTCTTGGTTCGATATAATAAAGGTTTTCGCATCAATGACACTGATTTATCCCGGTGTTTTGAACGTGGGACTTTACGACCACAAGGACAACAGGTGGAAATACCTTTCTTCAATGCTTGGAATTACTACCTTTTGTACCCTCATTTTAGGCGGACTTTATGCGTTGTTTTTTGGACAAACCAATGCGGCGTTAGGCCTTCCGCCATCCCTTGTGATATTAATGCTTATAACCTCGGTGTTTACACCGGCAACAATCTTTTGGACCTTTAAGCAAAGATATGAATACGCTTATAAAATAGCCTTTTTCGTGTCTGTAGGCTCGGCGGTTTTTGCTCAGATAGCATCTATCGTAGCTGTTATACTTGCTAAAAATTACGGCGCAGAAAATTTAGCAGTAGTAAGACTTTGGTCGGCAGGTATCTTTAATATCTTAGTGGCAATAGTCTTATTCGCTTATATTTGCATAAAGGGTAAATGCTTTATAGATTTTTCGGTCTGGAAGCCAACCTTTTTAGTGGCAATTCCGCTTATTCCTCATTATTTAGGCTCGGTTGTGCTATCAAGCACCGATAAAATTATGATTGACCGAATGGTAAGCGGAGAAAAGGCAGGCATTTATTCCCTTGCCGCTATCCTTTCTTCGATAGGAGTACTGCTTTGGAGAGCTCTTAGCGTAACCTTTACGCCGTTTGTCAATGCAAAACTTGGCGAAAGAGATTTTGAACACATTCGCTCTGCGGTAAAGCCCCTTCTTACAATGGTAGGACTTGCTTGTGTTATCGCATCTTTAGCGGCTCCCGAAATAATAAAAATACTTGCGACTGATGAATATTTAGAGGGCGTTTACGTAGTGCCGCCAATAGCCGCAGGAATATTTATTCACGCTTTATATGATAACTTTTCAGCAGTATCCTTCTTCCACAAAAAGTCGGTAAGAATTATGACGGCAACCCTTACTGCTGCGGTTATAAATATAGTTTTAAACTACATTTTCATAAAGAATTTTGGCTTTATAGCGGCAGGCTATACAACCCTTATTTCAAACGTCGTTTTAAGTGGTATGCACTACTACAATACAAGAAAAATTGAAAAAGAGAAGATTTTCGATTTTAAGTTTTCCCTTATTTCGACAGGCCTTGTGGTTGCAGGATGCTTAGCTTCAAACCTTTGCTATCAATTTAGCATCTTAAGATATGCTCTAATTCTTTTAGTTCTAGCAGTAATGGCACTTAAAACAAAGAGCGTCGTTAAGGCGATTATTGATATGAAAATATAAGAAAATCCGCTGACTTTTGTCGGCGGATTTTAATTTTTGAAAGGGAAATTTAAGAACCGTTTATACCCTTAAAATCACAACATATTACCTTGACAAAAAAATGAATTAATGGTAAAATTATTATGTATTTTTATATCGTTTTAAAGGGTGAGTTTTTTCTCTCTTATTGAAGATTTTGCAGGAGGGGCAATATGAACATTTTAAGTAAATTTAAAACGCTCTCTTTTGCACAGTACGTGCTATATATATCACTCTTTTTCGTTGGAATTTTCCACGTATATCTTTCTTCCGTTTTGTCGGTTATTTTGCTTGTTTGGTTATATCTTCGCCTTCGCAAGGAAGGGAAGTTAAATATTAAGGTCGATATGACACTAATTGCAATGCTTGTGCTAGTCTTGGGATATGCCGTAACTCCGATTTGGGCTGTTGATTCAGGAACAGCTGTCTTCGGCTTCTTTAAGTTTTTACCTGTACTTTTATATACGGTAGTCTTGTCTATGGAAGAAAACGGCAGAGAAAAGGTCATAAACGGACTTCCTTATGTCATTACTGTAATGACGGTTCTTTCGGTAGCGGGCATGTACATTCCGATTATTTCGGCATATTTTTCAGTCTCTGAACGTTTGGGTGGCTTCTTACAGTACCCTAACTCCTTTGCAATAATTCTTTTGACGGCAGAACTTTTGCTTATCACCAAAGAAAAACCGCTTATTTTGGATTATCTTTGCATTTCGATATTACTGTTCGGAATTCTTTATACGGGTAGCCGAACCGTTTTAGTATTAGCGGGCGCATCCAACCTTGTGGCAATCTTTTTAAATAAGAGCCGAAAGGTCCGCTTAATTATTCTGGGCGCTTTGGGCATCGGTGTTGCACTGGTTTTAGCTTATTGCGCTATAATCGGCGAACTTGACGTGTTGTCAAGATTCTTAAAAATTTCACTTAACCAAAGTACCTTTATCGGACGCTTGCTTTATGCGCAGGACGCGATGCCTACCATACTTAAAAATCCTTTCGGTATAGGATATATGGGCTACTATTTTATTCAGCAAAGCATACAGTCGGGTGTTTACGGCATTATGTATATACATAACGACCTGCTACAGATTTTGCTTGATATAGGTTGGATTCCTTGCATTGTTTTCATTACCGCTATTGTGATGAGTTTAATCAACAAAAGCACGCCTATGCGTTATAAGTTGATTTTAGTAACTATAATTTTACATTCACTTTTCGATTTTGACCTTCAATATATCGCTGTTTTTATGATGACGTTATTGTTTATGACTCCAAAGGTTTACAAAACGGTCACCTTGAAAAAAAGCTCTGCTTTATATGTGGCTAGCACGGTTTTTGTTGTTTTGTGTCTTTATTTTGGTACAGTTCAGGCACTCACTCGTTTTGATGCGCATGAAGTGGCTTTAAAACTATACGCTCCTAATACCGAAAGTAGAATAGAACTTATAAAAGCTTCAGCTACTACGTCCGAGGCGGAAGAGCATGCCGACTACATACTTAAAAACAATCCTTACGTAGCAGTAACCTATAGCGTTAAGGCTCGAGCCGCTTATGAAAAGGGCGATTTTACTAACGTAATTAAATATAAGAGCAAGGCTATTGAAACGGCGCCTTTCTCCTATTCGGAATATTGGGAATACGGTCGCATGTTGGTTAACGGCATTAAGCTTTATGAACAAGCAGGGGATAACGCTAGCGCAGAGTTTTGCAAAAAAGAACTTCTCGCTTTATCAAAGACGCTTCCTGCACTTGAAAATCGTATGACCAAATACGCCAAGGAAATTAATCAACAACCTGTGTTATATTTTCCGAAAGATTTAAGAGAAGCAATAGAAGCGCTTGAAGGGGGTGGCGGCAATTAAACGATTACTATCCCTTATTTGCGGACTTGTCATAATTTTTGGCATGCTTAGCATGCAGGGATGCAGCATGGGTAAAAAGGTTACCATTTATGACAATGAGGGCAATGTTATTGCCACGCCTAACAGGATGGAGTTTTCAGACACCGCACTTGCAGAGAAAAGCTATCGCAGTTTTGTGAAATTAGCATTAGCCGAGGCGGTAGGTGTTTTGGCTGATAAAAACAAATGCACTACCGAAGAAGCGGAAAAGCTTTTGTTCAAAGGGAACTATACCATTCATACGAGTTTTTCATCATCTGCCCATGCGGCTATGGATAAGACCTATTCGGAATATAAAGAGGAAGAGTTAAAACTCGGCCTTGCCATCCTTGATTATGACGGAAGCGTTCTTGCTGTATATAGTGGTGGGGATGAACAGTATGGCATTACGGGACATTCTCCTTTCTCAACAATTAAACCTTTAAGCGTATATATGCAGGCGATTGAAAAAGGAATTGCCGATTGGTCTTATGCACTAATTGATAAACCATATAAACAAATTCCCGATGAAACGGGCAAACCTGTAGATTGGCCAACCAACCCAAGTGGCGGCTATACATATAAACGCACAACCTTGGTAGAATGTATAAGGCAGTCGCTTAACACCGCGGCGGTTCATACTCTTGACTCTGTGGGCGTCAAAACTTCAATTGACTTTTTGCAAACTAGCTTTGGGATGAACCTTCAATATGAACAAAACAAACTTACCCTACAAGGCGAAGAGGAAGTTATCGGAAATATTGCGCTCGGATACCTTTATCAAGGCGTAACCCCCGTGGAGCTTGCGGGATATTATCAGATTTTTGGTAATCTCGGAAAATATACCAAACCACATACGATAAGCCGTATTACAGATAAAAACGGCGATATCTACACACATAAAAGTGAGTATAAGCAGATTATAAGCGAAGAAACCGCTTATATAATGAACAGGCTTTTAAGTGCGGTAGTGACGCCGGGTGGCACAGGTTCCAAAGCCCGTGTACCGAATGCCGACCTGGTTGGTAAAACAGGTACTGGTAACGAGGACGGCGGAAACTGGTTTGTAGGTGTAACTCCCGAATACACCTGTGCTGTATGGCACGGTGTCCTTGGAGAAAAGGGTAATTTTGCGGCAGAGATTTTTACCAAAATTATGGAGAAAATGCCACAACATACAAAATGCGATTTTAAGACAAGCTCGAAGGTAATAAAGGGCGTTTATTGCAGTCAAAGCGGGAAGCTTTTCTCCCCGTCCTGCAGTAAAATACAAATAGGATATTATGCACGGGACATCAAACCCGATGTTTGCGATGCGCATTAATATATTAAGCAATCCACTGAATTTTTAAAAGAGGTGTTGTTAAAATGAAATTTGGAAAGAGAAGCTTGTCGCTGTTACTAGCCGTATTAGTGCTTGTAATGTCGGTACCCTTTAGCGGGTTTACCGTAGCGGCAAACGAGGTCAGCGCAGGTGTTATTTATAAGGACATTCCTGCTACCGCAGTAATCGAAAACGAGGGCGATATCGCAGTTTTCGAGTTTACTCCGGAAGAGAGCGGAGTATATGTCTTTAAATCCTTTGCCGAAGAGGATACCTACGGGTACATTTGCGATGAGTTCGGCAATACGCTCACAACCAATGATGACGGCGGCGAAAACGGAGATTTCAAGGCTGTTTACGGACTTCTTGCAGGTGTGACCTATAAATTGCGCGCAAAATATTGGAGCTCGCAAAAAACAGGCTCGTTTGAGGTATCTGTAAGCAGAGGAAAATACGGTTCAGATGATACCAAGAGTCCCGTTGTTTCGGTAGAAGTTCCTACCATTACCTTAATAAAAAATGTTAACGGATACTATAGGACTGACGATATATGGGATAAGGAAAAAGAAGAGTGGATACAGTCCCCTGAATACTTTTATTATCATACCGACCCTTCGGGTATGGTAATAACCCTTGAAGACGGCAGTATTATAGAAAATACCGGCTTTTTCTGGAACGACGACTGGTATGGAGTAATGCATTTTTATAACCAAGATTACCAAAATCAGTGGACCGTTGGTAACACCTATGAGGTACTTGGAACAATTGCAGGCTTTGACTTCACCTATGAGATTCAGATTGTAGAAGGACCTGTCGAAGCTATCACAGTAGAGCCTGTCCTAAAAATCGAAAACACAGGCGGATACTATAGGACAGACGATATATGGGATGAGGAAGCAGGAGAGTGGACACAGTCCCCAGAATACTTTTTTTATCATATCGACCCTTCTAATATGGTAATAACCCTTGAAGACGGTAGGGTTATAGAGGGTACCAGCTTTGACTGGAATGATACTTGGTACTATACCAACTATTCTCATAAGCAGTCTTATGAAAACCAGTGGACTGCAGGCAATACCTATGAAGTAGAGGGCTCTATTGCAGGCTTTGACTTTACCTTTGAGGTAGAAATTGTCGAATGCCCTGTTGAATCTGTTACAGTAGAACCTATTATAAAAATTGAAAATATTGACGGCTACTCTACAACAGACTCAAATTGGGATGAAGAAAGGGAAGAAAATGTAGAAACTCCCGAATATTTCTACTACAACGATTTATATCCCTATAACGCTGTTATAACCCTTAAAGATGGTACTGTTATAGAGGGCACAAGCTTTGAATGGAACGGTGAATCGTACGGCATAGGTTGTTATAGCAATCAGTCTTACGAAAACCGTTGGACCGTTGGCAACACCTATAAAGCAAACGGTGATATTGCAGGCTATGAGTTTACCTATGATGTAAAAATTGTTGAATGCCCTATAGAGTCTGTTACTGTAGAGCCTCTCAAAAACATTGAAAACATTAACGGATACTTCAGAACAGGCGAAATCTGGGATGAGGAATTAGGAGAATGGGTTCAGACAGATGAATATTTCCACTATTACGATATACGTCCCTCTTCAGAAAAAATTGTTATTACCCTTAAAGATGGCACTAAAATAGAGGATACCGGTTTTGAGTGGAATGGCACTTGGTATGAAGTTAATTACGAAGACCAGTCTTACGAAAACAGGCTGGAACTTGGCAAGAATGAAATATCTGCCTCTATTTTAGGTTACGACTTCACCTACGAGCTAGAAATTGTTAAAAGCCCTGTAGAGTCAGTTACTGTAGAGCCTCTCCAAAAAATTGAAAATACAGACGGATACTTCAGAACAGACAGCATCTGGGACGAAGATTTAGGAGAATGGGTTCAGACAGACGAATATTTCTACTATTTCGATACATATCCCTCTTGGGAAAAAATTGTTATCACTCTCAAGGATGGTACCATAATAGAGGATAGCGGTTTTGAGTGGAATAATACTTGGTATTCATTTGACTATCAGGAACAGTCTTATGAGAACCGTTTAGTTTTAGGTAAAAATGACATATCAGCTTCTATTGCGGGCTTTGACTTTACCTATGAGCTAGAAATTATAGACACACCCATAGAGTCTGTTACTGTAGAGCCTATAGTAAAGATTGAAAACACTGACGGATACTTCACAACAAGTGGAATCTGGGATGAGGAATTAGAAGAATGGGTTCAGTCAGAGGAGTATTTCCATTATTACGACATGAATCCAAAGAGTGTAGTTATCACCCTTAAAGACGGTAGAGTTATTAATGATACCTACTTTGAGTGGAACGGCACTTGGCATGGAATTAGCTACGCAAGCCAGTCTTACGAAAACAGGCTGGAGCTTGGCAAGAATGAGATATCTGCTTCTATTTTAGGTTACGACTTTACCTATGAAATAGAAATTATAGACACACCTATAGAGTCTGTTACTGTAGAGCCTATTATATTAATCGAGAACACAAACGGATACTTAAGAACAGATGTAGTTTGGGATGATGAATTAGAAGAATATGTAGAAACTCCCGAATATTTCTACTATTATGACACACATCCGCAGGGCGTGGTTATCACTCTTAAAGATGGTACAATTATTAAAGGAAGCAACTTTGAATGGAATGGTGAATGGCATTCACTACAAATTTATGGTGAGCAGAACTACGAAAACAGACTTCAGTTAGGCTCAAACATAAGAGAAGCTTCTGTTTTAGGATATCACTTTACCTACGACGTGCAGGTTGCGCAGATAGCCTCTAACGATTCCTTTGAGTTTGTTCAGAATTCCGACGGAATTGTCATTACAGATAGCTTTATTCATCCTGAAACCTTGGAAATCCCTGCCGAAATAAACGGATTACCCGTTATGAGTGTTGCAGGACTTAGCGGCAATGCTATTACCAAGAATATAATTTTCCCCGACAGCGTAAAGACCGTCGGAGACTATATAATCAGCAACTTCTGTAATCTCGAATCGGTTACCTATGGAAGCGGAATTACAAATCTTTCGGCAGATATGTTCATATTCTCCGAAAACCTTAAGGAAATTACTGTATCAGAGGATAACCCATTCTTTGCAACTAATGACGGCGCTTTATATAATAAAGATGTAACCGAGGTTATAGCTTATCCTATAAAGAAAGGAAACGTTTATAACGTTCCCGATACCGTTAAGCAGATAAATGCATTAGGTTATGCCATTTATGACGGCGTAGAGATTGTATTCTCCGAGAACAACCCTTATTTCAGAACTGTTGACGGCGTTACATATAATGCTGAAATGACCAAGGTGCTTTTCTGCTCCAAGTCAAAAGAGGGCAGTTATACAATGCCCGAATCTGTTACCGAGATAGCAGAATCTGCTTTCAAAGACTGCAATAAACTTACTGAGGTTATTGTATCTTCAAAGGTTTCAAACATTGTTTATTGTGTGTTTGCTTCCTGCAAGAGCCTTAAAAATGTTGATTTGCCTTCAGGCCTTGTAAGTATTGGCGATATGGCGTTTATGGAAACAGATTCCCTTGAGTCTGTTGATTTGCCTGAGAACTTAGAGAGCATTGGCGAATCTGCATTCAGAAGTTCGGGATTGACCTCATTGTCCCTTCCCGATTCTGTAAAAATTATCGGTACAAGCGCATTTAAGGATAGCAAGCTTACATCCCTCAATTTAGGCAACGGAATTGAAGAAATTTATGCTTCTGCTTTCCAAAACACTCCTGTAACAAGTGTTGTCTTGCCAAACAGCCTTACCTGGCTTGGCAGCTTTGCGTTTGATGGTTGTAAGCAGCTTAAATCGGTCACTTTCGGTAGTGGATTACAGTCGGTTAGTGATTGGTGTTTTGCTTCAACAGGACTTGAAAGCGTTACTATACCCGCAACAATTACCTACATCGGTGAAAATGCATTCCAGCGTTCTCAGATAAAGACGCTTGATTTAGGTGCTGTCGTAGAAATTTGCGAAGGAGCCTTTGGCGCTTGCGATAATCTTAAAAAGGTTATTATCCCCAATAGCGTTACTACTATTGGAATATACGCCTTTAATAGTTGTGACAGTTTAAAGACTGTTGTTATCGGTGATAGTGTAGAGTTTTTAGGCACAGGCGCATTTGCAAGCTGTCCTATAACTTCTCTTAAACTTGGCGAAGCTATGCCGGTTATTCCGCCAAGTGCTTTTGCAGTTACCGATATTACAACAGTAAGCATTCCAAACAGCGTTACCGACATAATGTATTATTCCTTCTATGACTGCTCTGAGCTTGTAAGCGTTGAGCTACCGTTAAGCGTACAGTCGATTGAGTATGGCGCATTTGAACACTGTGAAAAGCTTTCTGACGTTTACTATGAAGGCACCAAAAGTGACCGAGCTAACATAAACATAGAAGATAATAACGAATATTTAGAAGATGCTAAATGGCATTATAATTCCTGCGGAAAGGATGCCCATGTTTACACCGGCGATTGCGATGAGATATGCGAGAACTGCGACTGGGTAAGAGCTTCTGCGGCAGACCACGACTATGCTAATGCAACCTGTAAAGCACCAAAGACCTGTAAGGTATGTGGTGCTACAAGCGGAAATCATCTTTCTCATAAGTCGGATAACGGCACTGTAACAAAGAAAGCTACCTGCGCTGCTACAGGCACAAAGACTTATAAGTGTACAGCTTGTAAGGATGTCATCAAAACCGAGACCATTGCTAAGCTTGCTCACAAGTCGGATAATGGTACTGTAACCAAGAATGCTACCTGTAAGGCTACAGGCACAAAGACTTATAAGTGTACAGCTTGTAAGGATGTCATCAAAACAGAGACCATTGCTAAGCTTGCTCATAAGTCAGATAACGGTACCGTAACAAAGAAAGCTACCTGCAAGGCTACGGGAACAAAGACTTATAAGTGTACAGCTTGTAAAGCGACTATCAAAACTGATACAATCGCAAAGACTGCACACGATTACGACTCAGGCAAGGTAACCAAGAAGGCTACCTGCAAGGCAACTGGTGTTAAAACCTATACCTGTAGCGTATGTAAGGATACAAAAACCGAAACTATTAAGAAGAGTACCACACACTCTTACACAACTACCACCACAAAGGCTACAACCTCAAAGGATGGTAAGATAGTTAAGGCTTGTAGCGTTTGCGACAAGGTATCAAGCACAACTACCATTTACTATGCAAAGAGCTTTAGCCTTTCAAAGACTAGCTACACCTATAACGGCAAGGTTCAAAAGCCTAGTGTTACCGTTAAGGACTCGAAGGGTAAGACTATTTCTTCAAGCAATTACACAGTAACCTATTCAAGCGGACTTAAGAACGCAGGCACCTACACGGTTACTGTTACAATGAAGGGTAACTATAGCGGAACTAAGAAGCTAACCTATAAGATTAATCCTATAGATGTTAGCAAGTGTAAGATTAGCCTTTCAAAGACCTCTTACACCTATAACGGCAAGGTTCAAAAGCCTACCGTTACAGTTAAGGACTCAAAGGGCAAGACGATTTCTTCAAGCAACTATACAGTATCCTATTCTGGCGACTGCAAGAAGGTTGGAACCTATACAGTTACCATCAAAATGAAGGGTAACTACAGCGGTACTACGAAGTTAACCTTTAAAATTAATCCTACTGAAACTAAGATTACAAAGGTTACAGGCGGCAAGAAGAGTGTTACTGTAAATATCTTTAAGAAAACAAAAGAGGTTACAGGATACGAGATTCAGTATTCTACTTCCAAGTCTTTCTCTAAGGCTACAACAAAGACAATTTCGAAGAACTCCACTACGAAATATACAATCAAGAGCCTATCTGCTAAAAAGACCTATTACGTAAGAGTAAGAACCTACAAAACCGTAAATGGTAAAAAGTACTATTCCGGTTGGTCAACTGTGAAATCGGTAAAAACTAAATAATATAAAAATGGCGAGGAGATTTCCTCGCCGTTTTACTTTATATTTGTTAAATTATGGCTTTATACTTGACTATTATACCATATATAGTATATAATAAACTATATATATAATGAGTAATCTATGCTTTTCACAAAAGGAGAATATTGATGGCAAAGACTACAAAAGATTATGGTAATGACAGTATAACCCAACTTAAAGGCCCCGACCAGGTAAGACTGCGCCCTGCAGTTATTTTCGGTTCGGATGGTCTTGAAGGTTGCGCCCATTCTGTCTTTGAAATTATTTCAAACTCAATAGACGAGGCAAGAGAAGGCTACGGCAAAAAGATAATAGTTACAAAGTATGCCGACCATTCGGTTGAGGTTCAGGACTTTGGTCGTGGCGCGCCCGTTGACTTTAACAATAAGGAACAGCAGTATAACTACGTTCTTCTTTTTGAACGCCTATATGCCGGCGGCAAGGACAACACCAACAGCGGTGGCGATTATGAGTATTCAATAGGTCTAAATGGTTTAGGTCTTGCTTCGACTCAGTTCGCTTCCGAATATATGGATGTTGAAATCAAGCGTGACGGATTTAAGTATAATCTTCATTTTGAAAGCGGCTTTAATGTTGGCGGGCTTAAAAAGGAAGAATATTCGGGCAAGGACACAGGAACCAAAATCAAGTGGAAGCCCGACCTTAAAGTATTTACCGATATTAATATTCCATCTGAATATTTTGTTGATGTTCTTCGCCGTCAGGCAGTTGTCAATGCAGGCATAGTATTTATTTACCGTGAGCAGCAGGGTTCAAGGTTTATAGAAACCGAGATTTGCTATAAAAATGGTATAACCGACTATATCACCGAAATAACAGGGGAAGAAACCTTGACTTCGGTTCAGACCTGGCAGACCGAAAGAAAGGGTAAGGACCGTGAGGACAAGCCCGAATATAAGGTTAAGATAAACGCAGCGCTCTGCTTTTCCAATAAGCGCCAACTAAAAGAGTATTATCACAACTCAAGCTGGCTTGAATACGGCGGAGCTCCCGAAAAGGCGGTTAGAAATGCCTTTGTTTATCAAATTGATGCTTATATAAAGCAGCAGAATAAATATACTAGAAACGAAAGCAAAATCACCTTCCAGGATGTAGAAGAGTGTATGGCTTTGGTTGTGTCCTCATTCTCAACCTTAACTTCTTATGAGAACCAGACCAAAAAGGCTATTACAAACAAGTTCATCCAAGAGGCTATGACCGATTTCTTTAAGCATCAGTTAGAGGTTTATTTCATTGAAAACAAATCCGAGGCAGACAAGATTGCCGACCAGGTGCTTATAAATAAGCGTAGCCGTGAAAAGAGCGAAAAGGAACGTATCAACATAAAGAAGACCTTGCAGACAGGCAACGAAATGGTCAACCGCGTTCAAAAGTTTGTTGACTGCCGTAGCCGTGACGTTTCCGAACGCGAAGTCTTTATAGTTGAGGGTGACTCGGCTTTAGGTTCTTGTAAGCTTGCCCGTGATGCTAATTTCCAAGCAATTATTCCCGTTCGCGGTAAGATACTTAACTGCTTAAAAGCAGATTACGATAGGGTATTCAAAAGCGAAATTATTACCGATTTAATTAAGGTGCTTGGTTGCGGTGTCGATGTTAAGAGTAAGGCCAACAAAGACCTTTCAACCTTTAATATTGATAATTTAAAATGGAATAAGGTAATAATATGTACCGATGCCGATGTTGACGGCTTCCAGATTAGAACCCTTATTTTAACAATGATATATAGACTAATGCCGGCACTTATAGAAGAAGGCAAGGTTTATATTGCCGAAACACCCCTTTATGAAATAAATACAAAAGAAAAACCCTACTTTGCTTATGATGAAAAGGAAAAGAACGAAATTCTTGAAATGATAGAGGGACAAAAATATACCATTCAGCGTTCAAAGGGACTTGGTGAAAACCAACCCGATATGATGAACCTTACCACAATGAACCCCGCTACCCGTCGTTTGGTTAGGGTAATGCCCGATATGGCAGAGCAAACGGCAGAGATGTTCGATTTGCTTTTAGGCGATAATCTTCAGGGTAGAAAAGATTATATTGCCGAAAATGGCCACCTTTATATTGATGAAATTGATGTAAGTTAGGAGAATTATTAAATGGCTCCAAGAAAAAAATCTCAAACCGAGGTAAAAGTGAATAAGGTGCCCGATGCTTATATTGCAGGAGCAGGTACGGTCGTTAATCAGCCTATAACCGAAACTTTACGCACCAACTATATGCCTTATGCTATGAGCGTTATTGTTTCTCGTGCTATTCCTGAAATTGATGGCTTCAAACCTTCCCACAGAAAACTCCTTTATACTATGTATAATATGGGTCTTTTAAGTGGCGGCACAATTAAGTCGGCTAACATTGTCGGTCGCACAATGCAACTTAACCCACACGGCGACTCGGCAATTTACGAAACAATGGTTCGTTTGTCCGAGGGCAATGAGGCGCTTTTACATCCATACATTCAGTCAAAGGGTTCTTTCGGTAAGGCATATTCAAGGGATATGGCGTACGCCGCTTCCCGTTATACCGAGGCAAAGCTTGCTCCCATAGCGGCAGAACTTTTTGCAGATATCGATAAGGAAACGGTTCTATTTGTAGATAACTATGACGCTACAATGAAAGAACCGACCCTTTTCCCAGTAACATTCCCATCTGTTTTAGTTAATGCCAATATGGGTATTGCGGTTGGTATGGCAAGCCAGATTTGTCCTTTCAACTTAAAAGAGGTTTGTGACACAACAATTGCCTATATTAAAGATAATAATATAAATGTTGCCGATACTCTTTTAGCTCCGGACTTCCCAATAGGCGGTCAGCTTGTATATAAGCGAGATGAGATGGAAGAAATCTACAGAACAGGTAGAGGCAGCTTTAAGGTAAGAGGCGTTTACACCTATGATAAGTCTGAAAATTGTATCGACATTACCGAAATCCCACCCACCACTACTACCGAGCAGATAATCGAAAAGGTAGTCGAACTTGTAAAGCTTAAAAAGCTTACCGAGATAAACGATATCCGCGACGAAACAGACCTTAAGGGTCTTAAAATCACAATCGATTTAAAGCGTGGTACCGACCCCGATAAGTTAATGAAAAAACTTTACAAAATGACTCCTTTAGAGGATTCGTTTGGATGCAACTTTAATATTCTAATAGAGGGTAATCCTCAGGTTTTAGGAGTTAAGGATATTATTTCCGAATGGGTTGCCTTCCGCAAGGGATGCGTTCAAAACCGCGTTTACTTTAATTTAACCAAGGCTCGTGAAAAACTTCATTTGCTAAAAGGTCTTGCTAAAATCTTACTTGATATTGATAAGGCAATTAAGATTGTACGAGAAACCGAAGAGGAAAAAGAGGTTGTTCCAAACCTTATGATAGGTTTTGGTATTGACGAAACTCAGGCAGAATACGTTGCTGAAATAAAACTTCGTCATTTAAACCGCCAATACATCTTAAAAAGACTTGAAGATGTAGAAAATTTGGAAAAACAGGTTGCCGACCTTGAAGAGACTCTAAACTCAAAGAGAAAGATTCTAAACATTATCGTTAAGGAACTCGAAGAGGTTGCAAAGAAGTACGGCAAGGATAGAAAAACTGCAATAGTTATGAGTGAAGACTCTGACGAGGCAGAGGAAGAGGTAGTTGACAATTCTCCTGTAACCCTTTTCTACACCCGTGACGGATACTTTAAGAAGATAACTCCTCAGTCTCTTCGCATGAGTGGCGAGCAGAAGCTTAAAGAGGGTGACGAGATGAGCATTGTTGCCGAATCGACCAATGCCGAGCATCTTCTCTTCTTCACAAATAAGTGGCAGGTTTACAAGGCAAGGGTTTGCGACTTTGCAGACGGTAAGGCAAGTCAGTTAGGCGATTATATTCCGTCAAAGCTCGACTTTGAAGATGCTGAACTACCTGTTCATATGGTTAATATCGAAAACTATAAGGGCTTTATGGTATTTGTCTTTGATAACGGTAGAATAGCAAAGGTTCCTATGGAGTCTTATTACACAAAGACAAACCGCAAGAAGCTTATCAATGCATACAGTGAAAAATATGTTTTGCATACTGCATTTTATATTAAGGAAGAGTGCGATATCCTCTTAACCTCAACAAACGGCAGAATGTTGCTCGTAAACACCTCTGCAATTTCTGCAAAGGCGGCAAAGAATAATGGCGGTATAGCCGTTATGACACAAAAGAGAGGACAAAGAATCTTCTCTGCCGAAATTGTTGACCCAACTAAGTCGGATAGACCGCATAGGTATAGAGCTCGAAATCTTCCAAGTGCCGGAAGCTTCAAACAACCCGACACCGAAACCGAGCAATTAACCTTTTAAAAAACCAAACCGCTTAAATCAGAAACCTAATTTAAGCGGCTGTCGGAAGATAAGCAAACGCAACTTTTTAAATACCGACAAAAATAATATTAGCTAATAATTTTTAAATATTATAGGAATTATTTGACATTCATTAATTTTTTCGATAATATAATATGAGTATTTTAAAAATCACGCAAGGAGGATTTGTTAAGTGGCAAAAGAATTAGCAAAAACTTACGACCCCGCTGAAGTAGAAGACAGAACCTATAAATTCTGGCTTGACGGAAATTATTTCCATGCCGAGGTGGATGCCAACAAACAACCTTATACAATAGTAATACCACCACCAAACATCACAGGACAGCTCCATATGGGACATGCCCTTGATAATACGCTTCAGGATATCCTTATCCGTTATCGTAGAATGCAGGGCCGTGCTGCTCTTTGGATTCCGGGTACCGACCACGCTTCTATCGCTACCGAAGCTAAGATAGTTGAGGCTATGAAGGCAGAGGGACTTACCAAAGAAGACCTAGGCCGTGAAAAGTTTTTAGAGCGAGCTTGGGACTGGAAAGAAAAGTTTGGCGGAAGAATTATCAGTCAGCTTAAAAAGCTTGGTGCATCTTGTGACTGGGAAAGAGAACGCTTCACTCTTGATGAGGGCTGCTCTAATGCCGTTCGCGAGGTGTTTGTCCGTCTTTATCAAAAGGACTTAATCTACCGTGGTGAAAGAATTATCAACTGGTGTCCTCATTGTTTAACTTCAATTTCGGATGCAGAGGTTGTTTATAGTGAACAAAACGGTAATTTCTGGCACCTTCGCTATCCTGTAAAGGATTCGGATGAATATTTACAGCTAGCAACCACAAGACCTGAAACCTTGCTTGGCGATACAGCAGTAGCAGTTCATCCCGATGATGAAAGATATAAGCACCTTATCGGCAAGAGTGTGGTTCTTCCTTTGGTTGGAAGAGAAATTCCGATTGTCGCTGATACCTATGTTGAAATGGATTTCGGCACAGGTGTTGTTAAGATTACACCTGCTCACGACCCCAACGACTTTGAAGTAGGTCTTCGCCATAATCTTCCCGTCATAAACGTTATGACCGATGATGCTAAAATCAACGAGCTTGGTGGCAAGTATCAGGGAATGGATAGATACGAGGCACGCAAGGCTATTGTTCGCGACCTTGAAAGCGAAGGCTTCCTTGTGAAGATTGAACCTCTTAACCATAACGTAGGCGCTTGCTATCGTTGCAACTCGGTTGTTGAACCCAGAATTTCAAAGCAGTGGTTCGTAAGAATGGAACCTTTAGCAAAGCCTGCGGTTGAATCGGTTAAAAACGGCGACATTAAGTTTATTCCTGCTCGCCTTGAAAAGATTTACTTTAACTGGATGGAAAATATCAAAGACTGGTGTATCTCCCGTCAGCTTTGGTGGGGACACAGAATCCCTGCTTGGTATTGCCCTGACTGTGGTGAGATTATCGTTAGCCGTGTTGACCCTGAAAAGTGTCACAAGTGTGGCTCAACCAACCTTAAGCAGGATGAGGATACCCTTGATACCTGGTTCTCTTCAGCTCTTTGGCCATTTTCAACTCTTGGTTGGCCTGAAGAAAACCTTGACCTTAAATATTTCTATCCTACCGATACCTTAGTTACAGGATACGATATTATATTCTTCTGGGTAGCTCGTATGATTTTCTCTGCCCTAGAATATACCGATACCGTTCCTTTCAAAACGGTTCTCTTCCACGGAATTGTTCGTGACAGCGAAGGAAGAAAGATGTCAAAGTCACTTGGTAACGGCATCGACCCATTACTTGAAATTGAAAAATACGGCGCAGATGCGCTCCGCTTTACACTTGCTACCGGTAACACACCCGGTAACGATATGCGTTACAGTCCTGAAAGGGTAGAGGCAAGCCGCAACTTTGCTAATAAGATTTGGAATGCGGCAAGATTCCTTCTTATGAACCTTGAAAACGATGAAGAACTACCCTTATCGGTTGATTTAGCACTTGAGGATAAGTGGGTTCTTTCAAAGTATAATACACTTGTAAAAGAGGTTACTGAAAACCTTGATAAGTTTGAGTTGGGTCTTGCGGTTGCAAAACTTTACGACTTCATCTGGGACATTTTCTGTGACTGGTATATTGAACTTTGCAAGTCCCGTTTAAATGGTGACGATAAGGCTGCAGCTTATACTGCTCGTTCAGTACTTGTTTACGTATTTAAGGGCGTATTAAAACTTTTACATCCCTTTATGCCATTTATAACCGAAGAAATCTGGCAGTCGTTACCACACTCAGAGGAAAGCATAATGGTAGCCGAGTGGCCTGAATATTCCGACGAGTTTGAGTTTACTACCGAAGAGGAAAACTTCCAGAAGGTTATATCGGTTATTCGTGCAGTTCGTAACCGCAGAAACGAAATGAACGTTCCTCCTTCAAAGAAGGCAAATCTCTTTATCGCTACTGCAACTCCTGAGATTTTCTCGGCTTCTGCAGGTTTTATTGCAAGACTGGCATCCGCTAATGAAATCGAAACAGGCGAAAGCTTTGATATGCCTGACGCTGTTTTGGTTGTTACCGACAGCGCAAAGGTATATATTCCTTTAAACGAACTTGTTGACTTTACAGCAGAACTTGCTCGTTTAGAAAAGGAACTTGAAGCAGCAGAGAAGGACAAAGCCTTCTATGAGAACAAACTTAACAATCCGGGATTCGTGGCAAAAGCGCCCGAAGCGGTTGTAAAACAGCAAAGAGAACTTCTTGATAAGACTCTTGATAAGATTTCAATGCTTAATGAGAGTATTGAAAAGATAAAGAAGCAAGTATAGGATGCAGATGAATTATAACGATGCCTTAGATTATATTCATTCACTTAGTGTCTTTGGTTCGGTTTTAGGCCTTGAAAGGATTGAAAAACTCACAAAAGCACTTGGGAATCCTCAAAATGATTTAAAGTTTATACACATAGCAGGGACCAATGGCAAAGGCTCTACCTGCACAATGATTGCAAAGATTCTATCCTCGGCAGGCTATAAAACGGGACTTTATACCTCTCCTTTTGTGGTTGATTTTCGTGAACGCATACAGGTAAACGGGAATTATATCGAAAAGGAAGCCCTTGCAAGACTTGTGGAAAAGGTGAAAAACATTGGTGTTCAGGTTACCGAGTTTGAGTTTATAACCGCAGTGGCATTTCTTTATTTCAAAGAGCAAAAATGCGATTTCGTGGTTTTGGAAACGGGACTTGGCGGCAGATTTGATGCAACCAACGTGATTTCTTCTCCGCTTGTGTCCGTAATAACCAAAATCGATTATGACCATACGGCATATTTAGGGGAAACCCTTTCAGAAATAGCAGGGGAAAAGTGCGGCATTATAAAGCAAAGCACAACCGTTTGCTATCCTTTGCAGGAAAGGGAAGCCTTTGATACCATAAAGCAAAAAGCAAACGCCCTTGTTTTACCCGATATAGAGGATTTAAAAATCCTAAAGACCGAGACCTTCGGCAACACGTTTATATATAAAGGTGTAGAGTATGAAACTTCTCTTTCGGGACTTCACCAAGTATATAACGCGGTTACCGCAATTGATACGGTAGAACTTATTAATTTAAACATTAAAAAAGATGCCTTTATAAAGGGTATAAAAGAAGCTTCTATCCCTGCTAGGATGGAAATAATAAGCCAAAATCCTCTTGTCATTTTAGATGGCGCACATAATCCCGACGGCGCAAATGCATTGTCAGGATATATGAAGCAGTTTAAGGGAAGAGTCGTAGCAATTTCAGGTATGATGGCGGATAAAAACTGCGAAGGCTTTTTAAAGAAGGTTTTACCCTTTTGCAAAAAGCTTATAACAGTTACCGTGACCGAAAATCCACGTACCGAAACGGCTGAAAAATTGGCTGCAATTTCAAGTAAATTTTGTGCCGACGTAGAAACGGCAGATTCTTATACAAAAGCGGTAAAGAAGGCGGTTTTAAGTCTTGAAGAAAACGAGGCGCTTTTCGTGTTTGGTTCACTTTATTTAGCGGGTGGAATACGAGAAGAACTGATTTCGGCTTTTAAAAAGTAAAAACGACAACAGAATATAACAAAATATTTAAGGACAAGCCTTTATTATATAATAAGGACTTGTCCTTATTTTTTTAAAAAACAAAGGAGTAAAAGAAATGCCGCTTAACATTCAAGCTACTAAAGAGGTGGTAACGGTTTATCTCACGGGTGAAATAGACCACCATTCAGCAAAACCCATAAGAGAGGAAATAGATAGCGCAATCGAGTTTAATATGCCTTCCTTACTTATATTAGACTTTGGAGGAGTTTCCTTTATGGATAGTTCGGGCATAGGACTGGTAATGGGCAGATTTAGAAATCTTCAGAAAAACAACGCTTCATTAAACATCACAAACCTGTCACCTAATATATATAAAGTAATGAAGCTATCGGGAATAGAAAAATTAGCAAAAATAGAAAAGGGAGAAAACGTATGAAACAAATTAACAAATTCAATTTAAAAATTCCGTCCCGTTCGGCAAACGAAAGCTTTGCCAGAACCGCAGTGGCGACCTTTGCGGCTCAGCTTGACCCAACGGTAGAAGAAATATCAGATATAAAAACTGCCGTTTCCGAGGCGGTTACAAACTGTATAGTTCACGGCTATAAAAACACAATAGGAAATATATACATATCAGGCGAAATCTTGGAAAACGGCAGTATAAAAATAAGAATACGCGACAAGGGTTGTGGCATTGAAAACGTAAAACAAGCAATGGAACCCTTGTTTACTACCGCAGGAGGAGAAAGAGCAGGGTTAGGCTTTGCCGTTATGGAAAGCTTTACCGACGCTTTGAAGGTTCGCTCAACCATAGGCAAGGGAACAACCGTTACAATGATTAAAAAATTAAGAGTCAAAGAAAATGTATGATACAAAGCTTGTTGAGGATAATTTAAGACTAGTTCATTCTTGCTGCAAAAGATTTACGGGCAGAGGCATAGAATATGACGACCTTTACCAAGCAGGATGCATAGGCCTTATAAAAGCGGCAAAGGGCTTTGATAGTGAAAGAGGACTTATGTTTTCAACCTATGCCGTGCCTGCAATCTTAGGAGAAATAAAACGGCTCTTTCGCGACGGAGGAACGGTTAAGGTCTCTCGTGCTTTAAAAGAACTTTCTTTAAAGGCGGCAAGAGAAAAAGAAATCTTTGAAGCTAAGAACGGAAAAGAAATAACTATAGAGCAGTTGGCAGAGAAACTTTCGGTCACGAGTGAAGAACTGGTTGAAGCTATGTGCTCAGCCAGACCGACCGTGTCACTAACCTACGAAGGAGAAGACGGAATATGTGAACTTGACCTAAGTGACCAAGGTCATGAAGAAGCGGTTTGCCGAAAACTTTTGCTCTTTAGTGCAATAGAAAATTTAGAGAAGACAGAACAACAGGTAATAAAGCTACGCTTCTTCTTTGAAAAGACCCAAAGCGAATCGGCAGAAATACTTGGGATTTCACAGGTTCAGGTTTCAAGAAAGGAGAAAAAAGCCTTAGAAAAATTAAGAGTTTTAATCGGCGAATAGTATATTACACCACATTCTACACACAATATTTTGTGGCTCTTTTTTTGGTATAAAAAAATGTTAAAAAAAAACGAATTTTTTTGAAAAAAAGTGTTGACAAGGCAAACCCTTTGTGGTAATATAATTTGGCACCGCGAAAAAACGGGGCAAAAACTGTACCTTGAAAATTAAACAACGACTTAAAGAAAAGAAATTGGACCCGACAATTTTGATGAGAAATTATCAAGTAAATTTAAGGACAAATTCAGACAAAGCGCTAGTTTTGTTTGGAATGAGTCAACAAGAGCAAAAGCTCTGAGAATGGTTTAAACACCTTCGGGTGTTTAGATATAATTTTTTAGAGAGTTTGATCCTGGCTCAGGACGAACGCTGGCGGCGTGCCTAACACATGCAAGTCGAACGGAGTAAAACCGCTGAATTGATTCTAGCTTGCTAGAGGATTTTCTTGGTTTTACTTAGTGGCGGACGGGTGAGTAACGCGTGAGCAACCTGCCTTTCAGAGGGGGACAACAGTTGGAAACGACTGCTAATACCGCATGACATACCGGTAAGGCATCTTACTGGTATCAAAGATTTATCGCTGAAAGATGGGCTCGCGTCCGATTAGGTAGTTGGTGAGGTAACGGCTCACCAAGCCGACGATCGGTAGCCGGACTGAGAGGTTGAACGGCCACATTGGGACTGAGACACGGCCCAGACTCCTA
>JAZTYA010000017.1:0-47190 GCA_045636705.1 Acutalibacteraceae bacterium | reverse complement strand
CGGCACAGGTCTCCCTGCTGAAATGATTAGGAAGGCTATCTCTTTAGGTGTTTCTAAGATTAACGTTAACACCGAGTGTCAGTTAGCATTCGTAGCTGCTACAAGACAGTACATCTAAGAAGGCAAGGACCAGGTAGGTAAGGGCTTCGACCCAAGAAAGGTATTAGCACCCGGCTTTGAGGCTATCAAGGCTACCGTTAAGGAAAAGATGGAACTCTTCGGTTCAATCAATAAAGCTTAATAAAACAAAAAAGCACCGAATTTTCGGTGCTTTTTATTATTATGGAATAAGCCACCAAGTTTTTGCTTGGTGGCTTTAATTAATTTAAGATAAGCTTTAAGCGTTTTCTGCTTCGAACTTTTTGATAAATTCGCAAAGAGCTTCTACGCCCTCTGTGGGCATTGCGTTGTAGATAGAAGCACGCATACCACCAACAGAGCGGTGACCCTTAAGGTTAGCAAAACCTGCAGCGGTTGCTTCCTTAACGAATTTAGCGTTGATTTCTTCATCTTCTGCACGGAAGGTTACGTTCATCATAGAACGGCAGCAATGCTTAACGGGGTTAGAGAATAACTTTGAGTTATCAAGTGTATCGTAAAGCATCTGAGCCTTCTTAACGTTGATTTCCTTCATCTGCTGGAGGCCGCCGATGCTCTTAATCCATTTAAGAACAAGACCGCAAACATAGATAGGATAGCAAGGAGGAGTGTTGTACATAGACTCATTCTCTGCCATAGTAGCATAGTTGCACATTGTAGGAACAAAGTCAGCTAAATCTTCACGGAGAAGGTCCTCACGAGCGATTACAATGGTAAGACCTGCGGGAGCAACGTTCTTCTGTGCGCCTGCATAGATAAGACCGAACTTGGTAACGTCAACGGGCTCTGAGAGAATGCAAGAAGACATATCTGCAACTAGCGGAACGCCGTTGGTCTCAGGGATGTACTTCCACTTTGTACCGAAAATAGTGTTGTTGTAGCAGATGTGAACATAGTCAGCATCAGGACGAAGGTTTAATTCATCCTGCTCGGGAATTCTTGTAAAGTTTTCATCCTTTGTAGTAGCTGCAAGATGAGCATCGCCAAACTTCTGAGCTTCCTTATATGCCTTGCCCGAGAACTGACCTGTAACAATGTAGTCAGCCTTGCCGGTCTTCATAAGGTTCATAGCAACGTTTGCAAACTGCATTGAAGCGCCACCCTGAAGGAACATTACCTTGTAGTTGTCAGGAATGTTCATAACATCACGAAGGTCAGCCTCTGCCTCTTTGATGATAGCATCATAAACCTTGGAACGGTGAGACATTTCCATAACGCTCATGCCAGAGCCCTGATAGTTCATCATTTCATCTCTTGCCTGCTCTAAAACAGGAACAGGAAGCATAGAAGGACCTGCGGAAAAGTTGTAAATTCTGTTATACATAAAATTTTCCCCTTTATGAAAAAATATATTATAATATATTATACGGCAGTATTTTTGAAATTTCAAGGACTTTGTTAAAAATAAAACGATAAAAATATAACTATATAAAGCATCATATAACTGCTTTAGCAATATAACTCGCCGAAAGGCGACTAAATTTTAAAAAGAAGACTAAAATCATTGAAGTTATATTCTGTGCTTTGCACAGAGTGATATTTGACCTTTAGGTCAAGTGATATTAAAACCTGGTGGCTTTAGTTATATTTTATTCGCTTTTAAACTGCCGAAGGCAATATAACGATGTGAAACATCATATAACTGCTTTAGCAATATAACTCGCCGAAAGGCGAATAAAACTGAAAAAAGAGAAGACTTCATCTTCTCTTTTTTCTACCCACTTGGTCTGTAAGCCGGGTTCTGTAAGGAATACACCTTTGACGACTATCTATCTCGACTTATAGTTGCCTATAAGCTCTAGCCGCTTTTCGAAACACATCGGGCAGATGTATAGTTTCATGTCAGCGTTGCATCGGATAGGGTTTACAGACGGGAGATGTCTCCATTCCCGTGGTGAGCTCTTACCTCGCCTTTCCACCCTTACCGTTATGGGCTGCGGAAAACCGCAATCAAGTCAAAAGACAAGCCGTAACGGCGGTATATTTCTGTTGCACTCTCCCTAAGGTTGCCCTCGGCGGCCGTTAGCCGCTATCCTGCCCTATGATGCCCGGACTTTCCTCAAATATAAAAATATTCGCAGCCGTCCAACCAACTGAGTGTTTTTAATATAACATAAAAATCTTTGTTTGTCAAAGTTGAAATATTGTGATTTATTTGGTAAGATTAATATATGGAGTTGATACAATGAAATTTAAAAATATGGTATATACAAGACCGAACATCCAAAAGATTAAGGAAGACTTATCTTCCTTAGAGCAAAGAATTAAAAACGCTAAGACAAAGGAAGATGTATTGTCAGCCTTTTATGAAAGCGAAAAAATAGGGGAAGAGTATGGCACTATGGCCTCTTTAGCCTATGTTAGACACACTATTGACACTAATAATAAGTTTTACGACGAAGAAAACAATTTCTTTGATAATAACGGTCCCATAGTCAGTGATATGTTCAGAAACCTAAACTTAGCTCTTTTAGGCTCCCCTTTCAAAGCAGAGATAGAAGAAAGTTTAGGAAGCCTTTTCTTTAAAAATTTAGAGCTAGGCGTTAAAAGTTCATCCCCTGAAACCATCGAGCTTCAGGCAGAAGAAAACGAGCTTATGAGCGAATATCAGCGCCTTTTTGCTTCGGCAACTGTAGAGTGGGAAGGGGAAACCTTGCCACTACCGATGCTAGGCGTTTATAAGCAGTCACCCGACAGAGAAATTCGCAAAAAGGCATACTTAAAGGATGCCGAGTTTTTCAGCGCTAATAAAAAAGAATTTGACCGCATTTATGACGAGCTTATCAAAAACCGAAACCGTCAGGCGAAAATATTAGGTTATGAAAATTTTGTGCAGTTAGGTTACGACCGCCTTGGCAGAAACTGTTATGGACCAAATGAAGTAGCTTCCTTTAGAAACGAAATAGTAAAGTGGGTTGTGCCCACAGTTTGCGAGCTTAAAAAAGAACAGGCAGAGCGAATAGACGTAAACGAAATACGTTTATACGATAACGACCTTATGTTCAAAGAAGGCAACGTAAAGCCAAAAGGCACGGCAGATGAAATTTTAAAAGCCGGAATAAATATGTATAAGGAAATGAGCGACGAAACGAGTGAGTTCATAACCTTTATGGAAGAAAACGAGCTTTTTGATTTGCTGTCAAGCAAGGGTAAGGCGCCGGGTGGATATTGTACCGAGTTTGCTTTATATAAAGCGCCTTTTATCTTTTCAAACTTTAACGGCACCTCAGGAGACGTCGACGTACTAACCCACGAGGCAGGCCACGCCTTTGCGTACTATACCGCCGCCAGAAAGGGACTTATTTCTTCCTATATTTCGCCTACTATCGAGGCCTGTGAGGTTCACTCAATGTCAATGGAGTTTTTGACAATGCCTTGGCATAAAAACTTCTTTTTTGAGGAAACAGACAGGTACGAATACTACCACGCTGCCGAAGCCTTAAACTTTTTACCTTACGGATGTATGGTGGATGAGTTCCAACACATAATGTACGAAAAAAGTGAACTTACCCCCGAAGAACGCGATAAGGTTTGGTTATCTTTAGAGAAAAAATACCGCCCCTATCTTAATTTAGAGGATATGCCCTTTTATAGTGAGGGTGGCGGTTGGCAAAGACAACTCCATATCTACCTTTATCCGCTTTATTATATCGATTACTGTATGGCTCAGGCGGTAGCTTTCGGTTTCTTTGCTGAAAGTTTGGAGGATTATAAAAAGGCGCTGGAAAAGTATTTTAAATTCGTTGACGGCGCAGGCACAAAAACCTTTGCCGAATTAGTAACAACTGCAGGCTTGCCGATTCCTTACGAAAAGGGAAACTTAAAGAAAACGGTACAAGCGGTTAAATCTTGGTTAGAAACACAAAAGTAAAAAAACGGGATAATGATGAAAATCATTATCCCGTTTAAATTTTAAAGAAGATATATACCCGACTCAAGCGCCGCGATTTCATATTTTCCAACAAAGGTATAATCAATCAAAGGTTCATTAAACTCAAAATATTTTTCGGTAGAAAAGTCAGATAGGTCAAGCTTCCAAATTTCGTTGTTACCCGAGTTGCAAACAAAGAGTTTTTTGCCTGCAGGGAAGAGATTCATAGGAGCGTTGAAAACAGAGTTTGTGCCGCCAATACGAAGCTCTTCACGAAGGTTTTGTAAATTATATCTTACAATAACGTTTTTAGCCGCGTAAGCTGCCCAAAGACTTCCGTCTGTCACCGTAACCGAAGAGGGCGCAGAGGAAAGATAAGAAAGCTTGCCACTCCAAAGCTCGGTACCGTCACTGTCAATCATTAAGGCCGAGCCGTCAAGCTCAACGATAAAGAGTTGACCGTTTTCAAGCAGAACGGTAGAGCAGGTAAGATAGTTTTTAATTTTCGCTTCAAACGCTTTGTAAGCAGGCCCGAATTTTGTAAGAGTAAAGATGCTCTTTGAAACGTTTGAGATTTTACCCGACTCAAACGAAAGCATTTTGTAACCGACCCTCATAACGTTTTCGGTTTTATCTATACAGTAGGCGTACATAATGCCGTTAGGAAGGGCAATCATTGAAAGCGCCTTGTGTGCTGTAATCTTATTCAATTTTTACCCTCCTTTAAAGTTTTAAAATATTTTTATCAAGCATACTTTGTGCTGCAAGCAAAATGCCTGCTTCAGCACTATGGAAGTTAAGACCGCCCTGAAGCCAAGCCGCATAAGGCTCGCGAAGAGGAGCGTCGGCAGAAAGTTCGATAGAAGCGCCTAAGGTAAACGCGCCTGCAGCCATAATAACCTGGTCGGTGTAACCCGGCATATCCCAAGGCTCAGGAGTAACAAAAGAGTCAACAGGAGCGCCCTTTTGCATACCTTGACAAAAGGCAATTAAAGCTTCACTACTGCCAAGGGTAATACATTCGATTATATCGGCCCTCTTTTCATCAAAACGAGGAGTAGAGGTATAACCTAAAAGCTCAAACAAAGCCGAAGCGTAAACGGCAGTTTTAAGAGCCTCGCCAACCGTGTGAGGTGCAGCAAAAAGACCCATATAAAGTTCACGGTTTTGACCGAGCGAAGCGCCAACCTCGCGACCAACACCCGGAGCAGTAAGACGATATCCGCAAAGCTCAACCAAGTCGTGCCTGCCAGCTATGTAGCCACCCGTCATAGCAATTCCGCCACCGGGGTTTTTGATAAGAGAGCCTGCAATAAGGTCGGCTCCAACAGATAAAGGCTCGTTTTCTTCTACAAACTCGCCGTAACAGTTGTCAACAAGAATTAAGGTGTTCGGAGAAACCTTTTTTACAATGCTGCAAAGTTCGCCTATCTGTGCAACAGTTAAAGAGGGACGGAGATTATATCCGCGAGAGCGCTGAATATAGGCCACCTTGTGGAATTTTTCTTTGAGGGCTATTTCTATTCCCTTTAAATCGGGAAGTCCGTCAGTGCCTAAAGCCACCTCGTTATATTCAATGCCAAAATCCTTAAGAGAGCCTTCAGAATGACCGTCAATTCCCAGAACACCAATAAGGGTGTCGTAGGGTCTTCCTGTAAGGCAAAGCATAGAATCGTTAGGTCGAAGCACTCCGAAAAGCATAACGGTTAGAGCGTGTGTACCCGAAACGAAATTGTGGCGGATAAGCGCATCTTCAGCGCCTACACAGTCGGCAAAAACCTGTTCTAGAGTATCTCTTCCGCGGTCGCCGTAGCCGTAACCTGTAGATAACCCTAAATGAGCCTCGCTAACGCCGTTCTTTATAAAGGCAGAAAGCACCTTGTGCTGATTATGTTTTGTAATTTTATCAATTTCCTTGAAAACAGGCTCGCATTTTTCGAGCGCTTTGATATCAAGTTTTAAAAGTCTTTCATCAATATTGAAAAATTGATTCATTTTAATTCTCCGGAATATATTTTATAAGGCTCTTTTAAAAAGCCGTTTTTTAAATAAAAGTTTTCACTCTTAGTTGTAGCGACGTAAAGTCCCTTTGGACAAAAGGCCAAAGTTTCGTTTAAAAGCTCGGTGCCAAGTCCTTTTTTACGGAAAGATTCCTTGACGGAAATGCCCTTTAAAACACCTTGTCCCTTATAAAAATGCACAAAAGCGCCACCAAAATCAGTGAGAACCGAAAAGGCAAAACCGTGTCTTAAAAGATGGGATGTATCGGGTGCAAAGGTCTCGAAATCGGGAAGAGAAACATCTTCGCTTTTGCCAAAAGATAATGCTTCGTAAAGATTAGCAAGACTTGGAATTTCGGGCAAGGCGCAAACGGTGTTATCTACGCACTTTTTAAAAACACGGTCTTCCCTTAAAAGGTTTAAAAAGGAAAAAGCCTTGTCGGTCACAATGTTTTTGAAAGAAAGCGCAGACAAAAACGCTAAAAGCTCATTTTCATCCCCATCAATAAATGAGATGTAAGCCGTCTGTCCGTATCCTAAAATAATAGAACCTATTTTACCTTCATTCTCTTGAATCCAAAGGCTTGAAGCAATTGGGGAGTTCTTAAAGCCCTCAAAAAGGCAAGAAATTTGAAGGGTTAGATAATTTTCCTTAAAGCCGTTTAAGTCGGAAGACTTTAATATCATAAAACCTTACCGCTGGCAACGTCTTCAATCAGCTTTTTAGCAAGCTTGTACATATCCTCAAGGTCGGAAAGGGATGCTAGCGATGAGGGCGAATGAATATAACGGCAGGGAAGAGAAATTGCCAAAGTAGGACAACCCCTTCCCGAAAGGTGTATAGCAGAAGCATTGTTGCCACCTGCAACCTTTTGCTTAATTTGATGTTTAAGCCCCGAGTTTACAGCGGCATTATAAAGGCGTTTATCATAAAGTGTACCGGGGTCCATAAACGAAACAACAGGACCTTCTCCTAAAGCGCAAACACGATTGTCGGCCGATACTCCGTGTAAATCTGCGGCAGTGGTAGCCTCAAGCACGATAGCGGCATCGGGATTTAAGGAATAAGCGGCGGTTTTAGCACCTCTGCATCCAAGTTCCTCTTGAACTGTAAAGGTGGCGCAAAAATCATATTCCGCCATATCTTTTAAAAGGGCGATAAGCACGGCTACACCTGCGCGGTCGTCAATTGCTCGAACCTTAACAGTGTCGTCAGACATCTTAGTATAATCACTAATGAAAACGGCAGAGTCGCCGGGTTTTACGTATTGCTTCGCTTCGTCTTCCGATTTAGCGCCAATATCAATGTAAAGGGAGCCTATTCCGGGAAATTTTTTCTTTTCGTCGGCAGAGGCTAAATGGGTAGGCTTAATACCAACTACGCCGATTGTACCGTTCTTAAAAATAACACGACGTCCGAGCATAACGGCAGGATTAATACCACCAAGTGTATCAAAGCGGATAAATCCGTCGGAAAGGTAGGAGGTTGCAATAATGCCCACCTCGTCGGTGTGAGCGTCTACCATAACCTTTTTAACGGCGGACTTTTTACCTTTTTTAAAGCAGATAACGTTTCCGTTTGGCTGAATATGACATTCAGCATAAGGAGAAACCTCTCGTACAATAAATTTTGCAAGGGTCTCTTCACTGCCCGAAGGCGCATAGAACGACGAAAGTCTTTCAAATAAATTAATCATATGTTTGCACCTCCGCTTAAAATATATGCTTCCAAGAGGTCACAAACACTTTCAAGGTCAGCTAAATCGATAATCTCGGAGGGCGTGTGCATGTTTCGAAGCGGAATAGATACAAGACCGGTCGGAATTCCATCTTTTGAAATGGTAATGCTGTCGGCGTCTGTACCGGTAGCGCCCGACATAACCTCGTGATTAAAGTGAATGCTGTTGTCTTCACAAAGTTCAATAAGTTGGTTTGTAATAGCACGGTTTAAAATCGGAGAAACTCCAATCATAACGCCGTCGCCAAGTCTTTTAAGATGAGATTCAGGCACGTCGGGAGCATTACCAAAGGTAACGTCAATAGCGATAGCCTGGTCGCAGTCAATAGCAAAGGATGCCGTTTTAGCGCCACGGATTCCAAGCTCCTCTTGGTCGGTAAGACAAAATACCACGTTAAAGGGGAGTTCTTTATCATAAATACGCGAAGCTACTTCAATAAGGCAGGCAACTGCCGACCTGTCGTCAAAACTTTTTCCGCAAATGCGGTTACCTAAAAGATTTACGCATTTTGAATCGAAGGATACGAAATCTCCAACCGAAACCTTGTCCTCAAGACCCTTTAAAATACCTGTGTCAAGCAAAATATCGGTTACTTCCTGTGGCTCGTTTGTGCCAAGATGCGGCGGTGTAGATGCAAAAACGGCAGAAACCTTTTCTTTTCCGTGAATTATAACCGGAGTTGCGGGAAGAATGCGTTTATCAATTCCTCCAACGTTTGCAACCTTTAAAAAACCGCCGTCTAAAATGCTTGTTACAACAAAACCTATCTCGTCAATATGAGCGGCAAGCATAAGCGTTTTATTTGCGCCTTTATCAAGCATTCCTATTGCACCGAGTGTGCCAAAGTTTTCGGTAGGCATATATTTTGAAAGCTCAAACAAGGCAATGTCGCTGGCTTCACGAACGTCGCCTAAAGAAGCCGCGTTTGAAAGTTTAAAAATTAAATCGGTATTCATAATTAAAGTGAGTTCACCTTTTCTTTAAAGAATTTGCCTCGTGCTGCAAAATTCGGGAAAGCATCAAAGGATGCGCAGGCAGGGGAAAGGGTAACAATATCTCCTAAAACCGCCTTGCTGTGTGCAATATTTATAGATTCCTCAAGGCTAGAGGTTTTAATTATCTCAGGGTTTCCTTTTGTGTATTTCTTGTCGCTTACAATTGCCTTTTCAATCGCGTCTGCAGTAGGACCGCAGAGTAAAAGAAGTTTAACCTTATCTACAACGTAAGGAGCCATAGGCTCAAAGGGTATATGCTTGTCATATCCGCCGGCAAGCAAAATAACCTTTTGGTCAAAAGCCTTAAGACCCGCAATCGTTCTTGTAGGACTCGAAGCAATAGAGTCGTTATAGTATCTAACGCCGTCCTTTTCGCGAACGAATTCAATACGATGTTCAACACCCGAAAACTCAGCAGCTACTTTGCGGATGTTTTCGGCAGAAACGTAACCCCAAACGGCAGAAATAGCGGCTAGATAGTTTTCAACGTTATGGTCGCCTAAAATAGCGATATCCTTGCGGTTTAAAATTGGGGCATCAATACCTCTATAGGACATATGAAGCCAACCTGCGTCATCAAGCCAAGCACCGTTCTTAACGCGTCTTTCCATGCTAAAGCCTAAGGACTGACCGCGAACCGACTCTTTAAAGCTGTTGGTTATATCGTTATCATAGTTTAAAACGGTACGAGAGAATGCGTTTTGGTGTAAGATAATATTCTTTTTAGACTCGACGTATTCATCCATATCCTTGTGGATGTCAAGATGGTTAGGTGCAACGTTTGTAACAACCGCAACGTCGGGGCTTTTTCTCATAGAGATAAGTTGGAAGGAGGAAAGCTCAACTACAACAAAGTCTTCGGGTTTAATGTTTTCTATTTCGGGAAGCAGTGGGTTTCCGATATTTCCACCAACGTGAACAGTCTTACCCTGCTTTTTAAGCATCTCGGCAATAAGGGTGGTGGTAGTGGTCTTTCCGTCAGAACCTGTTATTGCAAAAATGGTGGCAGGACAAAGGTCAAAGAAAACCTCCATCTCACTAGTTACCGCAATACCTTTTTTTCGAGCATCGGCAAGCTCGGGAAGATTAAAGCTCATGCCCGGCGTACGGAAGATAATATCAACCTCAAGGTCGTTTAAATAGTTACTTCCAAGGCGGAGTTCTGCGCCTGCCTCTTCAATTCTGTCGGCAAGCTCGCCTATTTCTTCACGGCTTCTGCGGTCGCAGGCATAAACGCGAGCACCCTTGCTTAAAAAGTCTAAAATAAGGGGCGTGTTGCTTATTCCTATTCCGCATAATGCAATTTTTTTAGAAGATAAGTTTTCCCAAAACTGTTTACAATCCAAAATAATCCCTCGCAATATTTAGATATATATAATTTATTATACTAATTATCAAGTTAAATATCAACTAAAAACTTAATATATTTTATTAGAAATAGCATTGACATAATTATTTATTAATATTAAAATAGATAGAGGCAAAAATAAACGAAACCTTTTAGTTTTTGGAGGCAATTATGACCGCAACAGAAAAATACAACCTATGGTTAAACAGTGACTGTTTTGATGAAGAAACAAAAGCAGAACTTAAAAAAATAGAGAATGACAAAAACGAAATAGAAGAAAGATTTTATAAAGATTTAGAGTTCGGTACAGGCGGTCTTCGCGGAATTATCGGCGCAGGCACCAACCGAATGAACATTTATACCGTAAGACGTGCAACCCAAGGTCTTGCAAACATAATTCTCAAGGAAAACGGACAAAATAAAGGCGCAGTTGTAGCCTTTGACTCAAGAAATATGTCGCCCGAGTTTGCGAACGAAACGGCGCTTTGCCTTGCCGCAAACGGAATTAAGGCTTATATTTTCGATTCTCTTCGTCCAACACCCGAGCTTTCATTTGCTCTTCGTGAACTTGGCTGTATGGCAGGCGTTGTTGTAACCGCAAGCCATAACCCACCTGAATATAACGGATATAAGGTTTATTGGGAAGACGGTGCTCAGGTAACCTATCCTTTAGATGATGAGATTATAACCGAAGTAAATTCTGTTGCAGATTATTCTTCACTTAAAACAATCTCTAAAGAAGAGGCAATAGCACAAGGTCTTTATACTGTTATCGGCAAGGAAATTGACGACAGGTATATGGAAGAACTCAAAAAGCAGGTCATTAATCCCGATATCATAAAGAACTACGGCAAGGATTTAAAAATTGTCTATACACCTCTACACGGCACGGGCAACGTTCCTGCAAGAAGGGTTTTAAAAGAACTCGGTTTTGAAAATGTTTACGTAGTGCCCGAACAGGAAAAACCTGACGGAAACTTCTCAACCGTAGGATATCCTAACCCTGAGGACAAAAAGGCGTTTAAATTAGCCCTTGAACTTGCAGAAAAGGTCGATGCAGATATCGTTTTGGCAACCGACCCCGATGCCGACAGATTAGGACTTTATGCTAAGGACGAAGAAACGGGCGAATATGTTGCCTTCACAGGCAATATGACCGCAATAATCATTCTTGAATACCTTCTTTCCGAAAAGCAGAAAAAGGGACTTTTATCAGATGATGGCAAAATAATTACCACAATAGTTTCGGGCAAGATGTCAAAAGCAGTAGCCGACTATTATGGTAAAGAACTTATCGAGGTATTAACAGGATTTAAATATATAGGCGAAAAAATCAAGCAGTTTGAAACTTCGGGCAAGGGAGAATATCTCTTTGGCTACGAAGAAAGCTACGGCTGCCTTGTTGGCACCCACGCAAGAGATAAGGATGCTATCGTTGCGGTTATGAGCCTTTGCGAAGCGGCAGCCTTTTATAAATCACAGGGAATAAGCCTTGTAAAGCAGATGGATAACCTCTTTAAAAAGTATGGATACTATAAAGAAGGTCTTGTAAATATAGCCTTAAAGGGAATTGACGGCGCAAAGAAAATAGCCGCAATAATGGAAGGTCTTCGCAACAACCCACCAAAAGAGGTAGGTGGCTTAAAGGTAACGGCATTTAAGGATTACGAAAAAGAGGTAATCATAAATTGCATAACAGGTGAAAAGACCGCAACCGGACTTCCTCGTTCAAACGTTTTATACTTTAGCCTTCAAAACGATGCTTGGTGTTGCATTCGTCCTTCGGGGACCGAGCCTAAAATCAAGTTCTACATTGGTGTAAAGGGCAAAACAGAGCAAGAGGCCGAGTCTGAACTTAAAAAGCTTACAGCTGCATTTGAAGCCTTGATTTAAAATTAAAAGGAGCTAAAAAATATGAGAATAGTCACACTTACTGCACTCGGTGTGGGAGGCGCGACACTTTTTGGAGCAATTCTCGGTTTAGTTTTCAAAAAAATAACCCATAAGGCAAGTGATATAGTTCTTGCCTTTGCGGCAGGAATTATGATGTGCGCCGCGGTTATAGGACTTATAATACCTTCTATGGAGCAAGGCGGAGATTTTGCCTTGCTTTACACAACAGGCGGAATCTTTTTGGGCGCAGTCACTATAAACCTTATTGATAAGTTAGTGCCGCACCTACACAGATTAGCAGGAAACGACATAGAAAACCATTCGGGCAACCGCAAGATAAATAAAATCCTTTTATTTGTGTTGGCAATAGCCATACATAATTTCCCTGAAGGAATTGCGGCAGGTGTTAGCTTTGGAAGTGGCAATACAGCTTCTGCATTTGCAGTAGCAGGAGGAATTGCCCTTCAAAACATTCCTGAGGGAATGGTAATAATAGCACCGTTAATCTCGGTAGGGCTAAAGCCTCAAAAAGCCTTCTTTTTTGCGGCCCTAACAGGCGTTGTGGAAATTATCGGCACCTTTATAGGATTTTTTGCCGTCAGTCTTTCTTCTGCGATTTTACCCTTTGCGCTAGCCTTTGCAGGCGGCACGATGCTTTACGTAATAAGCGATGAAATGATTCCTGAAACACATCACGATTCGGTAGCGGCGCCAACCTTCTCGCTGCTTGCGGGTTTTTGTGTAATGCTTGTTACCGACTTTTTATTAGGATAAAAAAAGCCTTGCAAACTTTCGTTTGCAAGGCTTTTAAATTATTCAACAAAATAAACGTTTACCTGTCTTACACCAAAGTTTACACATTCTCTTTCGGTGTTGAAGAAAAGGTCAAGGTCAACGCTTCCGCGTATAAATCCGCCGGTATCTGCCGCAATAGCATAACCGTAAACGTATTTTCCGTCAGCAGAAACGATGTACATTTCGGTGCCATAAGGAATTTCATTAGGGTCAACTGCGATATAACCGGGCTGAGGATAAACGCCGGTTGAGCATTTATTACCGGTATGTGTGTATGCAGTAGCCTTTAATACCTTCTTTGAGGTATAGTTAACGGGAACGCCGTTATTGTCAAGCAATAAATCTTTTGGTGCAGAAAGTGTAGAAACAGATTTAACGCTTGAAGCAGGGGTCTCGTTTGCAGACATCTGAACCCTTGTTCCAATAATGGTTTTTTCATTAACTGCATCTTCAATGATAGATTCACCGATTTTTTCAGAAGAAATTGCCTTACCGTTAACGTATTTTACACGATAGGTAACTTCTTTGCTTCCTTCTTTACCTTTTGATACAACCTGCTTTGTGGATTTATCACACTTGTCAGAGTATTCAATGGTAGTTTTGAAAGGAATTTTCTCTTCGAGTGTTTCGGTTACATACTCAACAAGTTCAATAGAAATTGAAGTATCGGATGTAATTACCTTATCAAGGGGAAGACTAACAGAGTCGTCCTCATCAATGGTAATGCCGATGTTTGCAAGAATATCTCCAAGCTTGCCCTTGGTTACGTCATAGTCAACGGTTTCGTTACCAAGTGTAACAGAAAGGGTAAAGGGATAAGAAATGCGAACGTTTGAAGAGAAAAAGTCTGAAGAAACGTTTTCAATTTTGTAGTTCTCCGGTAAATCAACCTTTGTAATAGCGAGCATAGGGTCGCGTGAAAGTGTTATTACCGAATAAGAATTCTCACCGTCAGAAACATTAACCTTGTGAACCGTAAAGAAACCGGCCGACAAAATCAACGTGCAAGCAAGCAGAAATGCAATAATTGACATTGCTTGGCTTTGCGCAGCACCGATGAAGCGAGTCCAAAGACTGCTTGACAGTGATTTGATTTTTTGTAACATTAAAATTCTCCTTATTTTAAAGTCAGACGATTCTGACTTATTGGGACGTTAGATTTCTTAGAATATAATGTCCCTTGGGGGTCGTTTTTTTGTTCTTCGGTATTATAGCCATAAAATTAGATTAAGTCAAACGATTTAAGAAGGTCAAAATTGTGCACTTTGCACAAAAACTATCCCAAAAACACAAATAGTTACAAGTCTGTAACTTATTTTTAAGGCTTTTTTGTCGAAAATTCTTGTGCAAACTCACAAAAAATTGTCTTTAAAAATGTGATAAGTGTGAGATTAGGGGTAAAAAATAGCATATAGAGGACTAAAGTTTGCAAAAAATAATTTACAAACACTATATGATGTGGTATCATAAATCAAAATATTTTTGATTTTTTTAAGGAAAAAACACCTTAATTATAGTTTTAACCTAAAATTAGCAAATATAATCCAATAAATTTAATGTATATGTAGTTTTTGCAAAAAACAGCATGTCTTATATTATATATAATATGTGTAGCAAAAGGGGGCATAAGAAAATGCAAAGGGTTATGATAGCAATGTCAGGCGGAGTTGATAGCTCGGTAGCGGCGGCGCTTTTGAAGGAAGAGGGTCAAAACGTTGCAGGTGGCACACTCAGACTTTACGAAAAAGAAAAGGGCGCATCAAAGGAAGTTTTACTGGCAAAAAAAGTTTGCGAAGACCTTAATATCGAGCACTTTGTATTTGATATGCGAAAGGAGTTTAAGGAAAAGGTTATCGATACGTTTTCTGACTCCTATTCAAAAGGATACACCCCGAATCCTTGTATTGAGTGTAATAAATATATCAAGTTTGGCGGTCTTTTAGATAAGGCGGTAGAAAGCGGATTTGATTTTATCGCAACTGGACATTATTCCAGAATAAAAAAGGACGAGACGAGTGGTCGTTTCGTAATATACAGACCCGAAGACCGAAAGAAAGACCAGACCTACGTTCTTTGGAAACTTAATCAGTATCAGCTTTCTCATATATTGATGCCACTTGGCGATATAGAAAAGGAAAGGGTACGAGAAATTGCCGCATCCTATGGTTTCGCTTCGGCAAATGCGAAAGAAAGTCAGGATATTTGCTTTGTGCCTGATGGAGATTACGCTAAATTTTTAACCGAACTTCACGGCAAGCCCTTTAATATCGGAAACTACGTTAATATAGAGGGCAAAAAAATCGGAGAACACCTTGGACACGAGTGTTATACAATAGGTCAAAGAAAGGGACTTGGAATTGCTCTTGGCAAACCGCAGTTTGTAATATCTAAAAACCCAATAACCAACGAGGTTATGCTAGGGGATGAAGAGCACCTTTTTAAAACAAGGGTCAGAATTAAAGATATTAATATGATTGCTACAGAACTTCCGACAGAGAAAATCAAATGTACCGCAAAGCTTCGTTATGCGGCAAGAGATGAAGAGTGTTTCTTCCATCCAATAAACGAAAATGAAGGTTTGCTTGAGTTTTCATCGCCTCAAAGAGCGCCGGCTCCCGGTCAGTCTGCAGTAATGTATCTTGGCGATGCGGTACTCGGCGGCGGAATAATAGTCTAGGAGAAAATAAAATGACAGAACAAATCAAAAAGACAATAGATGCCTTAAAGGCAAACAATATGGAAGCCTTTTTTGTAAAAACTAAAGAAGAGGCAAAGGAATTAGCCCTTTCTCTTTTAAATAAAGGTGAAACCGTTTCTTGCGGCGGCTCGGTAACCCTTGCCGAAACAGGTATTTTTGATGCTTTAAAAAGCGGAGATTATAACTTCCTTGACCGAAGTAAAGAGGGCTTAACCGCCGAAGACGTCAATAAAATATATAGGGACACCTTTTTTGCGGATGCTTATCTTACCTCGGCAAATGCGCTTACCATCAACGGCGAGCTTATAAACGTCGACGGAAATGCAAATCGCGTATCCGCAATCCTTTTTGGACCTAAAAAGGTAATAATGGTAATAGGGGCAAACAAAATTGTAAAGGACGTGCAAGAGGGAATAAAAAGGGTAAAGCAAATAGCGGCCCCGTTAAACACAAAACGCCTCGGAAAAAACACACCTTGCTCTAAAACGGGTGTCTGCGTGGGAATAAACGGCAACCTTGCCGACGGATGCCATTCTCCTGACAGAATTTGTTGCGATTATGTCATATCGGCATATCAAAGACTGGAAAACAGAATAAAGGTAATAATCTGCGAAGAAGAGTTGGGTTATTAAAAAACTTACCCCTACATATTCATTAAATAAATGAATGTGTGGGGGTTTTATAATGAAGAAAATATTAGCAATTCTTTTGGCATTCACATTAATAATGCCTGTATCGGTAAACGCAATGGAAGCTCAAACAGTAAGTATGGAATATAACGCGACCGACCTTGACGAACCACTTGAACC
This sequence comes from Acutalibacteraceae bacterium, assembly GCA_045636705.1. Classification (GTDB taxonomy): domain Bacteria; phylum Bacillota; class Clostridia; order Oscillospirales; family Acutalibacteraceae; genus SFWF01. Next base: position 30,943 of record JAZTYA010000017.1, on the reverse strand, counting down.
AAACGAGCAGGCGGACGCTCCTGTCGGCACAATTCTCGATATAAATGCAAAGTCGGCAATATTAATCGAAGCGGTCACGGGCAGGGTGCTTTACGAAAGTAATGCGGATGAAAAAAGGGCACCGGCCTCAATTACAAAAATAATGGCACTTTGTTTAGTGTTTGAAGCTATCGAAGGCGGAGCTTTAAGCTTAGAAACACAAATTACCGCAAGCGACCACGCGTGCAGTATGGGCGGTTCGCAAATCTGGCTTGAACCGGGTGAAGTAATGACGGTTCACGAGCTTCTTAAGGCAACGGTAATTGCCTCGGCAAATGATGCTATGGTAGCGCTTGGAGAGGCGGTAGCAGGAAGTGAAGAGGCTTTTGTTGCAAAAATGAATGAAAAGGCAAAAAGCCTTGGTATGAACGGCACGAACTTTGTAAACTGCACAGGACTGGATGACGAAAACCACTATACAACGGCACACGACGTGGCAAAAATGTCGGCAGAGCTTATAAAATATCAAAAAATTCGTGATTATTCTACCGTTTGGATGGATTCCCTTCGTGACGGTAAAAGCGAGCTTGTAAATACAAACAAATTAATTAAATACTATAACGGCGCTTACGGTCTTAAAACGGGAACAACCTCTACGGCAGGCTCATGTCTTTCGGCAGTTGCAGAAAGACAAGGACTTACGCTTATAGCGGTAGTTCTCGGCGCGCCAACAAGCAAGGACCGTTTTAATGGAGCTGCAAAACTTCTGGACTACGGTTTTGCGAATTTTGAATACAGAGAAATCGACGCTACGGATGTAGAACTGCCCATAATAAAGGTTAGAAAGGGAACTAAAAGCAAAATCACACCAATAGCCGAAGGCAAGGTATCGGTTCTTATTAAAAAAGGCGAAAAAACCGAGATTACAAAGGAAACCGAACTTTCAACCGAAATTGCAGCCCCAATAAAATCAGGGGATACCGTAGGCTATATACACATATATATAAACTCTCAAGAGGCAGGAGTTATAGCCGTTAAATCGGTAGAGTCTAGTGAGAGGCTATCTTTTTGGGTGTGTGTTGCCAGAATACTTAAAAATTTGTTCGATTTGTGATAAATAACAGTTGAAAAATGCTTAAGTTTAGTGTAAAATATAATAAAGAAAAGATTATTCAGTATTATAGGAGTTTCAAATGGCACTACAGTTCAGTTACAAATACGCAAAAGACTTTTTAAAAGAGAACGATATCGAGGGATTAAAAGCTCAAATCGAGTCAGCTCACGATATGTTACATAACAAGACAGGACTTGGAAATGACTTTTTAGGTTGGATTAATCTTCCTACAGATTATGATAAGGAAGAATTCGCAAGAATCAAAAAAGCAGCAGAGAAAATAAAATCCGACACCGACGTTTTAGTTGTAATCGGTATCGGCGGTTCCTATCTTGGTGCCCGCGCAGCTATTGAGTTTTTAAAATCAAACAACTATAACGCATTGCCGAAGGATACACCTGATATCTATTTCGCAGGAAATTCAATAAGCGGTTCATCCCTTAACGACATACTTAAAATCTGCGAAAACAAGAGAGTTTCCGTAAATATCATTTCAAAATCAGGCACAACTACCGAGCCTGCGGTTGCTTTCCGTATATTCCGCAAACTTTTAGAGGACAGATACGGTGAAGAAGAGGCTGCAAAGCGCATCTATTGCACAACCGATAAGGCAAGAGGAACACTTAAGCAGCTAGCTGATAGCAAGGGTTACGAGTGCTTCGTAATTCCGGATGACGTTGGCGGACGTTTCTCGGTGCTTACAGCAGTAGGACTCCTTCCTATAGCTGTTTGCGGAGCTGATATTGATGCTATTATGGCAGGTGCAGCAGCTGCTGCTAAAGAATATGCTGTAAAGGATATCGATAAGAACGACTGCTACACCTATGCGGCTATTAGAAACGCTCTTTACAGAAAGGGCAAAACGGTTGAAATGCTCGTTTCCTATGAACCCAGATTTGCTATGATGGCAGAGTGGTTTAAGCAGCTCTTCGGTGAAAGCGAAGGCAAAGACGGAAAGGGTATTTTCCCGGCAAGTGTAATCTTCTCGACCGACCTTCATTCAATGGGACAATACGTTCAGGACGGAAGCAGAATGCTCTTTGAAACTGTTGTAAACATTGGAGATACAGGCGAGGATGTTTATATTGAGAAGGAAGAGGATGACGGTGACGGACTCAACTTCCTTGCAGGCAAGCCGTTATCTTTCGTAAACCAGAAGGCTTATGAGGGTACAGTGCTTGCTCACACCGACGGCGCAGTTCCAAACCTTGTTATTTCTCTTGACAAGGCGGACGAAGAAAACCTCGGAAGACTAATTTACTTCTTCGAAAAGGCTTGCGGTATTTCGGGCTACGTTTTAGGAGTTAACCCATTTGACCAACCCGGCGTTGAAGCTTATAAGAAGAATATGTTTGCTCTTTTAGGCAAGCCAGGTTATGAAACCGCAAAGGCAGAGCTAGAGGCAAGACTTTCAAAATAAAAAAACAACCGCCTTCAGCGGTTAATATATAAAGGAGAGTGGATAGTATGATTAAACTTATTATCGGAAACAAAGGTTCAGGCAAAACAAAAAGACTTATCGATGCGGTGAACGAAGCCGTAAAGAACAGCCCCGGCAACGTGGTTTGCGTTGAAAAAGGCGATTCGTTAAGATTTAGCGTGTCAAGCGGAGTAAGACTCATTGATACAGAAAATTACAAAATTTCCGGTTACGGCGAGTATTATGCTATGCTCTGTGGTATTGCTGCAAGCAACCACGACGTAACACACGTTTACGGTGATGCAACACTTAAAATCGGCGGCGGAATAGATGGTCTTGATAGCTTTATTGAAAGACTTTCGGCTAGCGATATCGAATATGTATTTACAATTTCTTGCGACGAAGCGGACCTTCCCAAAAAGGTTTTGGAGATAGCCGAGAAATATTAAAAAACGAAACTGCCTTAAGTGTTAGCTTAAGGCAGTTTTTTATGTAATATTTAAACTTTTGCTTGAATATATTGTTTTGATACTATTCTACTTTTTTCTTTGGCGGAATTTGAGCGATAACAATAGCAAGGAATAGTATTAAGCAACCCACCGCTTCATAAACGGTTGGAATTTGAGCTAAGACTACAGCTCCGGCCAGTACCGCAAAAACCGATTCAAGACTCATCATAAGAGAGGCCACCGCAGGCTCGGTATGTTTTTGTCCGATTATTTGTAGGGTGTATGCAATACCGCTTGAAAGCACGCCGGTATAAAGAAGAGGACCGGTAGTTTTAAGTATCGCTTCAAGGCTTGGTTTCTCGAAGATAAACGTTAATACAGTAGCAAGCACGCCCGCTACGAAAAACTGAACGCAAGAAAGCTTTATGCAGTCGGCGTTCGGGGAGAATTTATCAATTACAATAATATGCGCCGTATAACTGAAAGCGCAAATAAGTAATAGTGTGTCGCCAAGGGATAACGAAAAGCTTTCTGCCATACAAAGCAGATAAAGACCTACAGTTCCAAGAAAAGCCGAAACGAAAATAATCGGACGGACCTTACGGCCAAAGAAAAGACTGCAAAGGGGAACAAAAATTACGTAAAGGGCGGTTATGAATCCTGCCTTGCCGACGGTTGAGTATTTAATGCCAAACTGTTGAAAACAAGCGGCAACGGTTAAAACAAAACCACAACAAATGCCGCCTATAAAGGTTGCTTTGTTATCGGGTTTTGTCTCTTCCTTAAACTGCGGTTTAAATTTTTTGAAGGAATCCCTTATATATATAATAATGAGTAAAAAAATTCCACCGATATAGGAACGAACCGCCTGAAAGGTAAAGGGCTCTATAAAATCCATGCCGGCGTCCTGCGCAACAAAGGCAGTTCCCCAAATAAATGCGGCGACAAATAAACTAAAAGCGCCTAAAAAACTCTGTTTTCTCATCTGTTTACCACCGCAAATCTTGCTTCGACGTTGGTATTACCGTCAATCTTTGTTACAAAGGAGTAAACCTCTTCGCCGTTTTCTAAAATTTCTACCGGCAAGGAATAAATTTCCAAAACCTTTCCAAAAGGAGCTTCCTTAACGTAATTCATCATGCAAGAGGTCATTCGCTTGTTTTGACAGTCCGGGATGCAGTCAAAAATCAAATCGTAATACTTAACGTTATTCATGTGCATGTTTCGGTCGATATCAGAATAATAGACCTTCTTTTCACGACGCTTTGTAAGAGGAGCATCGGCAGGCACTCTGAAGCGAGAAGGCATATCGAGATTAATCAGTTCGCCTGTGCCATAAGACGAAACGTCAAACTCGCCACCTTTTAATAAACGGTGGTTTTTAATATCAATTAAAGCCCAGGTCATAACACATTCGGCAGCAATCTTTCCGTCGGAGAAAATGCGATAGTTTCGCATAAAAGCGGCCGACTTACCTTCAGTTGCCCAGGTTTCAACCTCAAGTTTGCTATATTCCTTTAAAGGAGCATACATCTTTAAGGATGTACGGCTTACAACAAAACTTAAATTTTGCTTTAAGAGTTCTTCATATGTAGGATGGCATCTTTTTAAATTTCGGTCAACCGTTTCTTGAAGATATTTTATTACGTTTGAAGGTGTAGCTTCACAATGAATGTCAATATCGTGAGCCATAACCTCAAAATTAAAGCTAAAAGGCATAAAGTTTGTTCCTTTCAATTAATTATATAAAACATTATAATCAAAATTCAAAAAAAATAAAGTAAAAAAGCAAAAATGTACAAAAAACTTTCTGTTTTTTAGTACAAAAAAAGAAAATTTAAAAAAATACAAAATTTTTTTTGAAAAAGGGTTGCAATAGAGAAAAAAGTGTGGTAGTATATAGGGGACTAGTAATGGGGTAGTGAACCCTTTTGACGAAAAAGTCGAAATTTACCCCATAAAAATTAAAAAAAATAAAATAAGCTTTAGGAGGAAAAAGCTATGCGTACTTTCAAAAAAATTATTGCCGTATTAGTTACACTTTCAATGCTTTTAGGTGCTGTTGCATTAACCGCAAGCGCTGGAGAATTAGCTGAAGTTAAACTCGTAGGCAGAACACAGTTAGAAGAAGGAGATACATATTCTGTTGACCTAGTTGTTTCAACAGGTAACGGTGGTGTTCAGGGAACAATTTTCTACAACACTGCTGCTTTAGATTTCGACAGCGTTGTATATTCTGAGGCTTTCGCTAACAAGAACAAGGGATTAGACGACCTTGTTAGGGTTGATGAAGCAAATGGTGCAATCGCATTCATCGGTCTCAACCCCGGCACAGAAGAGGCTTGGTTCACAATTAACTTTACTGCTCTTACCACTGCTGAAACTTCAGTAAGTGTTGGTGACGGCACATTTGACCTTATGATTTCTGATGAAAAGGGTACTGGCGTAATTGGTACTCCCGGAATTTCTCTAGTTAACCTTTCAGGCGTTGAAATCGTTGCTAAAGACCAGGTTCTAAAGACAGGTGCTACCATTAAGATTACCGATGAGATCAAGGATCAGGATATTAGATTCGAATCTTTAATTAATTTTAAAGGTACAGAGGACATAAAAGAATATGGCGTTATATTCCTTCCTGCAAAACTCTTAAAGGGACAGGAACTTGTTGCTGACGCTGCTCACAACTATGGTACCGATGAAAAGCCCGTTAAGGCTGCTATCGCTGTATATAGCACAGGTGCGGCTCTTCCTAAGGAAGATGTTACAATTAGAGCAAGACTTACAGGTTCTGCTACCTTCAACATGAACAGCCTTCTTAATACTGACATCGTTTCTCGTTCTTACATAAGAATTGATGATGGCACTGAAGAGGGCAAGGTAATTTATAGTAATAATGACACAGAAGATAAAGCAGCAATTAACAATGGATATGCTACAAAGAGTATAGCTGGTATCGCTATTAGCATCGGTAAAACTCTTACTGATTCTGAAGAGTTTGAAGGCAATGCAGATAAGGTTGCTTTAGACAATATTCTTACTGACAAAGTTGTTGATAGAACTGAAGAACTTTCTGTTGACCAGTTCAAAGCACTTCTTAATATTCTTGCTAAGAATATTGATATTATTAAAACTTTAGCTAGTAAATAATTAGAATTATTCAGGAGGAAACGAAAGTGAAGAAATTTATTGAAGCACAGATAGATGTAAAGCTCCTCACAGCAGAAGAAGCTTTATTAGTAGATTTTAGCACACCTGACTTGAATGATTCGGAAAACGATTTTGGTTGGGATTTATAATGAATAAACGATTGCTAACAGTATTGGTAACCGTAGGAATTTCGGCTGCTATAGTTATAGCAACTCTGATATTCAGCCCCTTTGGTAAAGGCCAAGACAATAATTCGTCTGAAGATATCGAAAGTTTAACAGATGTTTGGAATGATTTTGTAGAAAGCATTTATCAAAATAGTGAGTTTGAGGTTGAGGTTGAGTCCACACCTTCAACAACAGACACATCATCCAATACAGATTCAAGTGTTGATACAGGTTCCAATACTACAACAAGTATAGACGGTAACTCCACAGCAAGTAATACTACAAGTGGAACAACAAGCCAAGTAGCTAGCGAAACTGCAAGTCAAACTACTACAAGTTCACAGGTTAGTTCTACAACAAGCAATACTCCGGGATTTGAAGTTATAGTTACACCTTCATCCTCAGAGCAGAGTACAACCAGCGCGCAGGGTACTTCCTCAACCGAAACAAGCAGTACCTCAACTAGTACGCCAACTGGTACAACTTCTACCACTACAAGTACTACCACAAATACAAGCTCTGAACCTGTGTCTAGTGTAGTAACCAACACAAGTTCAGAAAGCGTATCGAGTACCGTGTCTGATACAAACACAAGTTCTAATCAAACATCCGGTGAAACCTCATCTGCTCCAACAGGTGAGTGGTTCCCTGGAAATTGGTAAACTTAAAATTTAAATTAAAGAGCTTTCTTCTGAAAGCTCTTTTTTATTTTTTAGTTGAAAAATTTATTTTCTTAGGGTATAATTAATTTAATAAAGAAATTGGAGGGAAACGGCTTGAAAAAACTATATGTTGATGCAGAGATAGATATTAAACTTCTTACCGCAGCAGAAGCCCTATTGTTAGAAGATTCTGACGGATTACCCGACATTGATGATGACGATGATGTCTGGTTCCCTGGTATTTGGTAAAACTTAAAATCAATTTCTTGCTTTTTATTTAATTTCTTAAAGAGCTTTCATTTTGAAGGCTCTTTACTTGTTTTTTTGGTTGAAAATATATATTAATTGTTGTATAATAAATGCGTTGTTAAAATTAACGTTAGGGGGCGTGAAAATGAAAACAGTCGGCTTTGATAATGATAAATATTTAAAGCTTCAGTCGGAGCATATTAAAGAGAGAATTTCTAAGTTCGGCGGAAAGCTTTATCTTGAGTTTGGTGGAAAGCTTTATGATGATTATCATGCTTCCAGAGTGTTGCCCGGCTTTAAACCTGACAGTAAGCTTCGCATGCTTTTACAACTTAAGGATAAGGTAGAAATTGTTATTGCAATTAATGCTGCCGATATCGAAAAGAATAAAACTCGTGGTGACCTTGGAATCACCTACGACGTTGATACCATTCGATTAATCGATATATTCAGAAGCTTTGGTTTTTATGTCGGAAGCGTAGTAATGACAAGATATTCGAGCCAACCCAGAGCAAGAGCTTTTAAGACCCGTCTTGAAAGTATGGGTGTTAAGGTTTATAAACACTATGTAATCGAAGGCTATCCTTCCAATATTGCTAAAATTGTTAGCGAAGAGGGTTACGGCAGAAACGAGTATATTGAAACCACAAGAGAACTTGTAGTAGTAACAGCTCCGGGTCCCGGAAGTGGTAAAATGGCAACCTGCCTTTCTCAGCTTTATCATGAGCATAAAAGAGGTTTGGAATCGGGATATGCAAAGTATGAAACCTTCCCAATTTGGAACCTGCCTTTAAATCATCCCGTAAACCTAGCTTATGAGGCAGCAACTGCCGACCTTAACGACGTTAATATGATTGACCCTTTCCATTTGGAAGCTTACGGTAAAACCACCGTCAACTATAACCGTGACGTTGAAATTTTCCCCGTTGTTAAGGCGATGTTTGAAACCATTTACGGCGAGTGTCCATATAAATCCCCGACAGATATGGGCGTAAATATGGCGGGAAATTGCATAATCGATGATGCGGCGGCAAGAAAAGCTTCTTGTGATGAAATAATCAGAAGATATTATGCAGGTCTTTGCGACCATCGTAAGGGTAAAACAGAGGAAGAAACTGTTTATAAGCTAGAACTTCTTATGAAGAAGGCAGGGGTTACACAAGGAGACCGCAAGGTTACTGCAAGCGCATTAAACGTGGCCAGCGAAACAGGACTTCCTGCGGCAGCAATTGAACTGCCTGACGGTAAGGTTGTTACAGGAAAAACCTCTGAACTTCTTGGTTCTTCTTCAGCATTAATATTAAATGCTCTAAAAACCTTGGCAGGAATTGATGATAGCATTCATTTAATTTCTCCTGAAACAATTGAACCTATACAGCATCTAAAGGTTGACCACTTGGGCAACAGAAATCCAAGACTTCATACCGACGAGGTGCTAATCGCTCTTTCAATTTGCGCGGCAACCGACCCAATGGCAGAACTTGCTATGGAGCAACTCGGTAAGCTTCGTGGCTGCGAGGTTCATTCAACCGTAATGCTTTCTGAAATTGATGAAAAGGTGTTTAAGCGCTTAGGCGTTAACCTAACCTGCGAACCAAACTTCAGAATGGCAAAGGAAATTTAAAAAACAACTCCCACAGAGTCTTCTGTGGGAGTTTCTTTTAGTTAGTTCAACAAAACAAAACCAATATTCAAATAGGTTGCGAAAAGAATCCAGACAAGATAGGGTATTAAAAGCCAAAATGAAAGCTTGTTTATTGCTTTAAATTTCACCATGGTTATAAGCACGAGCAAATCTAAAAGCAAAATTACAATAAGCCCGCCAATTAAGGACTGAAATCTAAAAAAGACAATCGACCAGGAAAAGTTAACGGCAAGCTGGAGGGCAAAATAAATTATTGCCGACCTCTGCTCAGAATAACTGCCTCGATTAGAAGTAATAACAAAATATAAAGCGATTCCCATAAGAGCGTAAAGAATGCCCCAAGCAATAGGGAAGAGAAGCCCGGGAGGAGCAAGGACGGGTTTTATAAGTGAATTATAAAAACTTTTCATATTCCCCGAAAGCAGACCTGATAAAAATCCCACACCTTCACAAATTCCTATCAAAAGAAGCATTTTGGGCCAATTTATTTTTTTCATACAAACACCTCGAAATTAATATATGAAAAAATTAAAGATAATATCCGTAACTTGTTGAAAGTTTTATATAAAATGGTATAATAGATTAAAAAGGAAAAGGTGGTGAAAGAATGCTATTATCTGCCAACAATATTTCAAAAATCTTTGGCGAAAAGGAACTTTTCAAAGAGGGCAATTTTGAAGTATACCCAAACGACCGAATAGGCCTTATAGGCGCAAACGGTTGTGGCAAAACCACAATTTTCAAGCTTATCTGCGGAGAAGAACTAACCGATACGGGAAGCATTATAAGGCAGGGTGGAATAAAGATAGGAACCCTAAGTCAGTTTGCCTGTAAGGATAGTCAAAACACCTGCTATAACGAGGCGCTCAGCATTTTTGAGGGCCTTTTAAAAACCGAAACAGAACTTGCAGAGTTAAATAAGAAACTCGAATTCGACCACTCAACCGAACTAATCGAAAAGGTATCCTTTCTGCGAGAAAGGTTTGAAAGGGACGGTGGACTGACCTATAAAGCACGTACCCGTTCTGCTCTTTTGGGGCTGGGCTTTACAGAGGAAGAACTAAACCTGCCCGTAACATCCCTTTCAGGTGGACAAAGAAGCAAGATAGAAATCTGCAAGCTCCTTTTATCATCTCCTGATATTATGCTTTTAGACGAGCCTACAAACCACCTTGATATCGACGCTATAGAATGGCTCGACGGATTTATAAAATCCTCTAAGAGCGCCGTTATAACCATTTCTCACGACCGCTATTTTCTAGATAGCGTCGTAAATAAGATTATATCCATAGAACACGGCAAAATTTACACCTACAACGGCAACTATACAAAATATTTAGCCTTGCGTGAGCATCGCGAAGAAAGTATTTTAAAAGAATATAAAAACACCATGCGCGAGGTAGAGCGTATTGAGGGAATCATAAAGCAACAAAAACAGTTCAATAGGGAAAAGAATATAAAAACGGCCGAGAGCAAGCAAAAACAGATAAATAGGCTTCTTTCGGACCTTCAGATTCCCGAAAGCGAACTAGAAACGATGAGCCTTTCCTTTAAGGCAAAAGACGATACGGGAAACGACGTTTTAAAAGCAGAAAATCTTTCGCTTTCCTTTGATAATAAAACTTTATATCGTGACGTAAATCTTGATGTAAAAAAAGGCGAAAGAATTTTTATTTTAGGCAAAAACGGATGCGGAAAAACCACCCTTCTTAAAAGTCTAAAGAACGGAAATGCGCAACTTGGCGCTAGGGTAAGTCTTGGCTTTTTTGACCAGCATGCCGAAGACCTCGATGAAAGCAAAACGGCTTATTCTTATCTTCGTGATACGTTTCCGCAAAAAACCGAGACCGAGATTCGTGCAGCCTTAGCCCTCTTCCTTTTTAAGGGCGACGAGGTATTTAGAGAAATTTCCACCTTTAGCGGCGGCGAAAAGGCGAGAGTTGCCCTTTGCAAGCTTATGCTAGAGAGGGACAACCTCCTTTTATTAGACGAGCCTACAAACCACCTTGACCTAGCATCAAGGGAAATATTGGAAGATGCCCTAGATGACTTTGAGGGAACGATTATTGCCGTTTCCCACGACCGATATTTTATCAACAGAATCGCAAATACCATTCTCTACTTTGATAACGGCCATTTAAAAAGACTTGACGGCAATTACGAAAAGTATTTAGAGGTTAAAAATGCCACACAAGACACTAAAACCCAAGAAAAGAAACAGATGGGCGCAGGTGGCCTTTCCTATAAGCAGAAGAAGGAAGAACAGGCAAGGCTTAGAAGGCTTAAAACTGCCTACTCAAAATGCGAAAGCGAAATAGAAAGACTTGAAAACGAGCAAAAAGAAATTGAAAATTCCTTGTCGGATATTAGCATTGCTTCAAACTATGAAGAAACGACAAGACTTGCTCTTTTGCTCAATGAAATAAAAGAACAACTAAATAATGCAATGGATGAATGGGAAACCTTATCAGAACAGCTTTTAGAATTTGAAGAATAAAGCGGAATTTTGATAGTTTCGGTTGAAACTTTTTATTCGTTGTGTTAAAATACATTATTAGAGAAAAATACATATAATAATGTTTATAAAAGTTTTTTCGGGGGAAATATGTTAAAACTAGAAAATATATCCTATTCGGTAGGGGATACCGAGATACTTAAAAATATAAATCTTGAAATAGATGAGAGATTCACTGCAATTACAGGCCCAAACGGTAGCGGAAAATCCACCTTGGCTAAAATCATTGCGGGCATAATTACTCCTACTAGCGGTAAAATTTACCTAAACGATGAAGATATAACCGACCTTTCAATAACCGACAGAGCAAAGAAAGGCATAAGCTTTGCTTTTCAGCAACCGGTTCGTTTTAAAGGACTTACGGTTAAAACACTTATATCTTTAGCCTCAGGCAAAAAGCTTTCAACTGCTGATGCTTGTGAATATTTAGCAGAGGTAGGACTCTGCGCTCGTGACTATATCGACCGCGAGGTTGATGCTTCTCTTTCGGGTGGCGAGCTTAAGAGAATAGAAATCGCAATGATAAACGCAAGAGGCACCGAGATTTCGGTTTTTGATGAACCTGAAGCAGGAATCGACCTTTGGAGCTTTAAAAATCTTATCAAGGTTTTCGAGCGTATGTATGAAAGAACCAAGGGTAATATTATCATCATTTCACACCAGGAGAGAATTCTCGATATAGCCGATAGAATAATCCTTCTAAAGGCAGGAGAAATCGATAAGATAGGTACAAAGGATGAAATTATGCCTTCTCTTCTTCACACCGCATCAACAGGATGCAGATACGTAAAGGAGGAAGACTAATGGATAAGATTCAAAAGAACCTACTAGAGCAGATAGCCGACCTTCACGAAGTGCCTCAAGGTGCATATTCGCTTAGAATAAACGGCAAACTCCACGGCAAAAACTCCTCAGAAAACATAGAAATTGTTAAAAAAGAGGACAAGCCGGGCATTGATATTTATATCAAAGAAGGCACCAAAAACGAGAGTGTTCACATACCTGTTTTATTAAGCCAAACCGGTATAAAGGAACTCGTTTATAACGACTTCCATATCGGAAAAGACTGTGACGTTACAATAATCGCAGGATGCGGAATTCACAATGGCGGCGCAGAGGACAGTGAGCATAGCGGTATACACGCTTTTTACCTTGAAGAGAATGCAAGACTTAAATACGTCGAAAAGCATTACGGCTCGGGAGACGGCAAGGGTAAAAGGGTTATGAACCCCACCACCGTTATCGAGCTTAAAAAGAACGCCTATATGGAAATGGAAACGGCTCAAATCAAAGGCGTTGACGATACCGTCCGTAAAACCGAGGCAAAGCTTTTTGAGGGCGCAACCCTAATCGTCGGAGAAAAATTGATGACACACGGCGACCAGTATGCCGAAACCTCATTTGTGGTTGATATGGAGGGTGAAAATTCGGGTGTTAAGGTGGTATCCCACGCAGTAGCAAAGGATAATTCAAAACAGCTCTTTACCTCTCGTGTAAACGGTAATGCAGCATGCGTCGGACATACCGAGTGTGATGCTATCATAATGGACTCCGCAAAGGTAATCGCTATCCCTGAAATTATGGCAAACCATACCGACGCTCGTCTTATTCACGAGGCAGCTATCGGTAAAATAGCAGGGGAGCAGCTTACTAAACTTATGACCTTGGGACTAACCGAAAAGGAAGCCGAAGAAGAAATCATAAACGGATTCTTAAAATAAAAAATAAGACCCTTTCGACTGAAAGGGTCTTATATCGTTATATAGGGTTTTATTTGCCTGCCAGGGCGCGTTCGAGCCAGGTAGAAGCAAAGTGCATAGCCTCTGCAAAACCATTTTTCTCGGTAGATTTCACAACGTTATCAAGCTTTTCGGAATCGTTCTTTATGAGAGAGACCTTAATGTTATCTGCAACCTCAAGACCATTTTCGTCGTGACTTGAAAGTATGTCAAACTTAATAACGAATTTTTCGCTCATATCTCCGTAGAAAACCGTGTTACCTTTACGAACAAGTGGTTTTTCCTTAAAAGTTAAAAAATCGCTCAAAAAAAGCACATCCTTAAATTAAAATATATATTGATTATATAATAAATGCCTTACTCTGTCAAGTAAACCCTTGACAATAAATGGTTTTTTTTGTACTATTATATTTGTATATTTATAAGTATCTTTCCTAGGAGGAATTTAATTATGCTAAACAGTGAAAAGAGTATGGATACAGTCGTTGCTCTTGCAAAGGCTCGCGGATTCGTTTTTTCAGGTTCTGAAATTTACGGCGGCCTTTCTAACAGCTGGGACTACGGCCCCTTAGGTGTTGAGTTTAAGAACAACGTTAAAAAGGCTTGGTGGAAAAAGTTCGTTCAGGAGAACAAGTACAACGTAGGTCTTGATTCTGCTATTATTATGAACCCTGAAACTTGGGTAACATCGGGTCACGTTGGAGGCTTCTCAGACCCTTTAATGGATTGCAAGTCTTGTCACGCAAGACACCGCGCCGATAAGCTTATCGAGGATGTTGGCGGTCACGCTGAGGGTATGACCTTTGAGCAGATGAGCGAATATATCAAAGAAAACAATATCGTATGCCCCGAGTGTGGCAGCAAGGATTTCACAGATATCCGTAAGTTCAACCTCATGTTCAAAACCTTTATCGGCGTTACAGAGGATGCTAAGAACGAAGTTTATCTTCGTCCCGAAACTGCACAGGGTATCTTTGTTAACTATGCAAACATTCAGCGTTCAACCCGTAAAAAGCTTCCCTTTGGTGTATGCCAGATAGGTAAGTCTTTTAGAAACGAAATCACTCCCGGTAACTTCATTTTCCGTACACGTGAGTTTGAACAGATGGAGTGCGAATTCTTCTGCAAACCCGATACCGACCTTGACTGGTTCTATTATTGGAAGGATTTTTGCAAGAATTGGTTATTAGCATTAGGCATCAAGGAAGAAAACCTTCGCCTTCGCGACCACGAGAAAGAGGAACTTTCCTTCTATTCAAAGGCTACTACCGATATCGAGTTTTTATTCCCGTTCGGTTGGGGTGAACTTTGGGGTATCGCTGACAGAACTAACTATGACCTCGGTCGTCATCAGGAAGCAAGCGGTAAGTCGCTTGAGTATTTCGATCAGGAAACAAACGAGCACTACATTCCTTACGTTGTTGAGCCTTCTTTGGGCGCAGACCGTGTAGCACTTGCCTTCCTTTGCGATGCTTATGATGAAGAAGAGGATGAAAAGGGTGAGAAGAGAGTAGTTCTTCGTTTACACCCGGCACTTGCTCCCTTTAAGTGCGCAGTATTACCTTTATCCAAGAAGCTTTCAGAGCAGGCAGGAGAGGTATTCGATATGTTAGCCAAAGACTTTATGGTTGACTATGATGATGCAGGTTCTATCGGTAAGCGTTATCGTAGAGAGGACGAAATCGGAACTCCTTTCTGCATTACCTATGACTTTGATTCAGTAGAGGACGGCTGCGTAACAGTTCGTGACCGTGATACAATGGAGCAGACCAGAGTTAAAATTGATGAGTTAAAGGCTTACATCGCATCAAAACTTGAATTCTAAATTAATACGATAGCCCAACCTATTTAATAGGTTGGGCTATTTTATTTTTAGGGGTTTACAAAAACAAGCAAGCGAGGTATAATAACAAATGGAATACAAATTTAATATATGTGTGGGGAAATAGTTTATGTTTTTTTATCTTTCGGTAAAAGCATAGGCTCTATTAACTATATACTGTTTTCCTGTATATTAAATTTGTATTCCAACAAATTGAGCCGAGTGTTTTTCGAGTGCGTGGCTCTGCTACGCACTTTTTTGTGTGAAAAACACCGAAAGGAAGGATACATAATGGAAAAAACGTACTTACAACAGGTGGGAGAACGGTTGTTTCAATGCCGACAACATAACTGTTTTTCCCGAAAAGAGCTTGCAGAGCGTGCAGGGGTTCCGATTTCCTCGGTAAAAAAGATGGAACTGGGAGAAGAATCGGTCAGCATTGAGGACGCTGTAAAAATCTGCAACGAATTGGATTATAGTGTAGAGTATATACTCGCTGGAAATTGCGGACTTAAAGAAATGGTCAGGTTAAGTCAAAAGATTTTAAACTTGCCAGAGGTTAGTTCTGAGAATATGCAAAAAATTGCACAGGCTTTTTGGAGCAGTTGTCCGAGATTGTTTCGCTAAACGGGCAGTCACTATTAATGAAAATAAAAAAGAAGCACGAATTTCGTGCTTCTTTTTTTATGGATTAATTAATCTTACTGTAAGTCTCAAAAATAGCCTTTGCCAAATTTTGCATATCGTCAGGGTTTACCTTTAAAACCTGTCTATCATAGGTTAAAAGTCCGTTTGTTTCATCCTCAACGTCACTTACCTGAGTTAAAACGGTGGCACAAAGACTATGGTTTTCTATTGCGGGGATAACCTCGTCAAAGAAAAGCTTTAAAAGTGCCTTTTTAAATTCTTCATTATCACTAAAGAACCTATAACCGTAGGTTTTGCTTTCGTTAAAGGAATGCCCCTTAATTTTTGAAGAATAGCCACCAAATTCCGAAAGCACCAATGGACGAGAGTCGGGCTTAAATTTAAGGGGTTTAAAATAAATGTGCTCGGATAATACGTCGCTTTTACCTGTCTGGAACCAACCTGACGTTGCATCCCATACGCGTGTAGAGTCAATATCCTTCATCATTTTATAAAGGTTTTTAGCATCAAACTGACCCCATCCTTCGTTAAACAGGGTGTAATATACAATAGAGGGGTGGTTGTATAAAAGATTTAGCGTGTCTTTTGAATTTTTAATAAACTCTTCTCTTCTTAAATTGCTTGCCTTATGGGTAATACCTTTTTTAAGACCGAGAGTCGGCAAAGCAGTATCAATTAAAAAGTTATATTTACCGCTGTTTACAAGGTCCTGAAAGACCGCCATACCAAGTTTATCACAGTAATAATAAAATAGTTCATGCTCAATTTTAATATGTTTTCTAAGCATATTAAAACCGCATTCCTTCATTTTAATAATATCGTTTTCAAGAGCCTTTGGAGTAGCAGGGGTATAAATGCCGTCACTAAAATATCCTTGGTCTAAAAGTCCGTGGAAAAAATACGGCTTTTCATTTAATAAAATTTTATTTGTCTTTACCCTTACGGTGCGAAGCGCAGTATATGACCTTACTTCATCTTTACCACTAGTTAACGTGAACTCATAAAGGTGTGGATTTTCAGGAGTCCAATTAATCGGGTTTTCAATTTCGATTCTTGCAGTATCACCTGAAAACTTAAAAGTTTTGCCATCCATTTGGATGGTTTTTTCATTTTCACCGCCAAAAACGGTTATATCAAAACCTGTAAGGTCAGGGGTCACTTTAATTCCTTTAATATAGTTTTCGGGCACCTCCTCAACCCAAACGGTCTGCCAAATGCCGCTGGTTTCGGTGTACCACATACCGCCACGTTTCTTTCGTTGCTTGCCGTATGCCAGGTCTAGATTTAGAGTGTCAATAACCTCTACCTTAATTTCGTTTTCGCCGTCTTTTAAATGAGAGGTAATATCAAAAGAAAAGGGAAGATAACCGCCGAGATTTTCTCCTACAAAGTTTCCGTTAATAAACACCTTGCATTCCTGGTCAACCGCACCAAAATTCAAAAGGTATCGTTTATCTGAAACGGAAACCTCAAACTTTTTTCCGTAAATTAACAGGTCGTTAGTTTCCTTATTAAACGGGACACCCGAAAGTCTGCTTTCAAGGGGAAAAGGAACAATAATTTCGCCCTTAAAAACAGAATTCTCTTGTCTTTTTATTTCCAAATCCCATTTGCCGTTAAGACAAATAAAACTTTGGCGCTCAAACTGCGGACGAGGGTAAACGTTCCAAGGTTTTTCCTTGTTTAAATCCTTTTCAAACGGAGTGTAAAGGGTTGCCGGTTTAAAGCTCATTTTTATCCTTCCTTTTCTTAATAATAAATAAAAGAGGGATAAGCACTAAAGCTACAATAAGGGATGTCAAAAAGATATTTTCGTTAGGTAAAAATGAGGTTGTACCGTCGCTATTAACTATGGTTTCGGCATTTTTAAGCACCGCCGAGCCAATAGCAGGACCAACTATACCGGGAATAAGCACCTGAGCGAAAATACGAAGACCTTGAAACATACCTGCCTTGTTTTCAGGGGTGTTGTCCCTTATCATTGCTCCAAATACCGCCATGCCCGAAAGGTAACCGCACATCATAAAAAGTGAACCTATAAATACGGGTAGGGTGGTTTTTGTAAAGAATAAAATTACAAAGCCAATAGAGAGGGATATAAGGGCAACAGCGCTTGAAAAAGCAAAGCCTTTTTTATCGTAAACTCTGCCCCAAAGAGCCGTAACAATAGCGGCAATAATAATTGCGGGCGCCATTATGAAAACATAGTCGGTAAGACCAAGTGACTTTTCATAGTAAATAATAAGATAGGGCATAAAAATCTGAATTGCGGTATTAAAAATTACGAAAGCTAAAAGGGTAATATAAAGCAAGGGGTTCTTCCTAACAGTTTTAGGCTTAAAGCCGTAAAAAATACAACCTAAATAACTTTCAGTAGGCTTTTCTACCTTTGTGTCTTTAATAAGGAAAATACCTAAAACGCCAATAATGGTCACAACAACACCAATTATTGTGAAAATGAGCGACCAACTTTCAGTCTTTTCTAAATCGAAGAACATAAATCCGCCAAAAACTACCAAAATC
This sequence comes from Acutalibacteraceae bacterium, assembly GCA_045636705.1. Taxonomy (GTDB): domain Bacteria; phylum Bacillota; class Clostridia; order Oscillospirales; family Acutalibacteraceae; genus SFWF01. Next base: position 12,864 of record JAZTYA010000017.1, on the reverse strand, counting down.
GCAACAAGCGGCATCATAGCATTAATACCTTCAACGGCTCCGCGGTTAGATTTGTCGGTAGAATCGGTAAGCCAGGCATTAAATGCGGCATCGTTTGCGGTTGAACCGAAAAAGGTCATTACGCAGTCCAAAATAATAACCATGGTAACACAAAGGGAAGAAACAGCGGTAACTGTAGGGAAGAGGGCAGAGACAACATCACTGCGGATAAAGACAAAACTGAAAATCGAAATTCCCCAAAGGATATAACCTGCACAGATAAAGAGTTTTCGTTTACCTACGCGGTCTGAAAGCGAGCCCATAAATACGGTGGTAAGGGTTGCGGCAACGGCAGAAGCGGCAACCATTAAAGCAATATCGTTTGCCGAGGCGTTGAACGTTTTATAAATAAAAACGTTGAAATACATATTCTCAACAACCCAGGCAACCTGACCTATAAGACTAAACAGTGTGACTGCACACCAAAAACGAGGCGAAAGCTTTGTTTTCATAATAGCACTCCTTAATATTTTTACACATTTATTTTAACATACAAATTAAGTTTTCTCAACACCGAAAACAGAATAAAAAAAGCGTAGTGCAGAAGAAACCGCACTACGCTTAAAAGACTTTTTTAGTTTTCTAAAAGTCTATCCATAATAGAAGGACCGTGCTCGATGTAAATACCTGTTGATTTAGCAGAAGCCTCAGTAAAGGTGTCAGGACCATCTAAAACCTTTCTGCTGTCATAAATTAAGAAGGGAACAGGCTCGCTTGAATGGGTCTTTGTAGCAAGGGGAGTTGGATGGTCGGGGCAGATAAGAATTCTATAGTCCTCATTTGCCTCGTCTAAATAAGCCTTAACCTTTGCAAGCACCAACTTATCAATAAGGCCAATAGCCTTTACCTTGTTTTCAGGCTCAAGTCTATGTCCGCATTCATCGGGAGCCTCAACGTGAATATAAACAAGTTCAGTACCCTTTTTAAATGCATCAATAGCGGCATCAGCCTTGCCGTCAAAGTTTGTATCAATATAACCGGTAGCACCCTCTACGTCGGGAGTTTCCATTCCTGCGCAAATACCAATACCTTTAAGCAGGTCAACCGCTGAAATAATACATCCCGAAACCCCGTTCTTCTCCTTGAAGTTTTGAACGGCAGGTTTGGTGCCTTCACCCCAAAGCCAAATAGAGTTAGCGGGTCTTTCGCCTTTTTTCATACGCTCTATATTTACAGGGTGGTCCTTTAAGAACTCATAACTTTTCTTCATAAGTGCAATTAAGGGTGCCGCATTCTTATGAGTGCTTAAATATGGACCTACAACCTTACCGCTTATATCGTGTGGAGGAGTCATATCGCCAAGCTCTGTAGTACCATTATCCACAACTAAACAGTGGCGGTAGCTAACACCCGAATAGAAACTGTAAATGTCATTACCAAGCTTTTCCTCGACAGTTTTAATAATTTCTCTTGCCTCTTCGGTAGAAATATCTCCTGCGCAGTAGTCAACCATTGTCTTGTCTTCATAATTTTCTTCATCGGACAAGGTAACTATATTACAGCGTAAGGTAACGTCGGTATCTTTTAAGTCAATACCAATGCTGGCCGCCTCTAAAGGAGAGCGACCGGTATAAGAAACTGTTGGGTCATAGCCTAGGACAGATAAGTTAGCAACGTCACTACCCGGTTTTAAGCCCTTAGCTACGGTTTTGCAAAGCCCTACCTCTGAAACTTTAGCAAGCTTATCCATTAAAGGCTTGTCTGCTAACTCCATAGGGGTTTTGCCATTTAAAAATTCAGAAGGCATGTCTGCCATTCCGTCACATAAAACAACTAAATATTTCATAAAAATCACCTTCTTTATTAATTATATTATTTTTTAAGCACAATGTAAAGAAAAAAGACTTTAAAATTCCTACTAAATGTTATAAAATGTAGTTGGTGATAAAATGATGGCAACAGAAATATTAGCGCCGGTCGGAAATCGTGAAATGCTAACCGCCGCAGTTTACGCAGGTGCCGATGCGGTTTATTTGGGACTTGATTCCTTTAACGCTCGGAGAAATGCAGATAATTTCACTACCGAAACTTTAAAAGAGGCGGTAGCGTTTTGTCATGTCCGTGGAGTAAAGGTTTACCTGACGGTAAATATTCTAATTTCTGATAAGGAAATGGCAGAAGCGGTTGAAAAGACGGTTGCCGCCGCAAAATGCGGAACAGATGCACTAATTATCGCAGATATCGGATTTGCTAAGGTTATAAAACAGGTATTACCCAATATGCCCTTGCACGCATCGACACAAATGACGGTGCATTCGCCTGCGGCTTTGCCCGCTTTAAAGAAACTCGGCTTTTCAAGGGTTGTTATTTCGCGTGAAATGAGTAAGACCGAAATAAAGGAGTTTTGTCTTGAGGCTAAAAAGGAAAACATAGAGGTCGAAGCCTTTATTCACGGCGCTTTATGTATGTCTATGTCGGGACAGTGCCTTTTATCTGCGATGCTCGGTGGCAGAAGCGGAAACCGAGGACTTTGCGCAGGCCCTTGCCGACTACCGATTTTAAGTCCTAACGGAAGCGATTATGCTTTAAGCCTAAAAGATTTAAGCCTTATACCATACATAAACGAGCTTAAAGAAATGGGTGTAATCTCCTTTAAAATAGAGGGTAGAATGAAACGACCCGAATATGTTGCCGCCGCTGTAAATGCCGCGAAAACAGGGGAAAACCCAGAACTTTTAGAGAAGGTATTTTCACGTTCAGGATTTACCGACGGATACTATAAAAATAAACTTGGCCAAGATATGTTCGGCATTCGCACAAAGGATGACGTAACCTCTTCGGCAAAGGTAATGTCCTCAATTCACGAGCTTTACCGAAATGAAGCCCAAAGGGTAAAAATAAACGGCAAAATCATAATAAAAGAAGGAAAGAATATAACCCTTACCATAACCGACGGCAAAAACGCCGCAACAAAGCAAGGAGATATTCCCGAAAAAGCAATAAACCGTTCGGATGATGCTGACAGTATACGTGCAAGACTTTCTAAAACGGGTGGAACCCCTTATTTCTTCGAAAACATAGAAGTTATATTAGATGAAGGACTTTTCATAAAGCCTGCTTTACTGAACGCTTTAAGAAGGGATACCTTAGAGGAGCTAAGCCGTTTAAGAGCAAATGTAGAAGAACCTTTAGTTAATGACTTTTCTCCTTTGTCGCAAGGATTTAGCAAAGCCGAGCCAAAAAGGATAGTAAGGGTAGAAAACCTATCCCAAATAACACCTAAAACATTAAAGGCAGACCTCTTGGTAGTGCCGCTAAATTTAGACCTTCAAAACCTACCCAAAGATATAAAAACAGCGGTAGAATTGCCACGCGGTATTTCTAACGAAAAAGCAATAGAAAAACAGCTCGAAAGGGCAAAACAAGAGGGAATAAACATAGCCTTTTGCGGAACTTTAGCCGCAAAAGAACTTGCCGAAAAATGCGGCTTTAAGGTAGTAGCAGACTTTGGCTTTAACACCTATAACTCATATTCCCTAAATTACCATAAAGAAAACGGTACAAAAGGGGTGGTTTTATCTCCTGAGGTCTTAATAAGCGAAGCAAAAAAGCTTTCCTCTTGTTTACCAAAGGGAATTATATCCTACGGACAAATACCCTTAATGCTTACAAGAAACTGTCCCGTAAAGCTTAAAACCTGTGAGGGTTGTAAAAGGGATAAATACCTTACCGACCGAAAGGGAATAGAATTTCCCGTAAAATGTCAAAACGGTTATTCGGTTGTTCTTAATTCCCGTGCTATTTGGCTTGCAGACAAGGATAGAAGCGGTTTTGATTTTGAGGTGCTTTACTTTACCACCGAAACACCCGACAGGGTGGATAAGGTGCTAAACCTATATGACAAAAAAGCAGAAGCCGACTGCGAATATACACGCGGATTATATTTTCGCGGTGTCGAATAAAAAAATACTTTACAAATAGAAACCTTTGTGATATACTGATTTGGCTACCGCTTATCTAGGCTTTAGGTGTCTGCCGTTTTAAACGGATTCACTAGGACCTTTGGCTTGGTCTGCGGCGGACGATTAATCTTTAAAAGGAGTGAAAACAATGACAAACGAACAAAAGAAGGCTATTATCGCTGAGTATGCTACACATGAGGGAGATACAGGTTCTCCTGAAGTTCAAATTGCTCTTCTTACAAACAGAATCAATGAACTTACCGAGCATTTAAAGGTTCACAAGAAGGACCATCACTCACGTAGAGGTCTTTTAAAGATGGTTGGTCACAGACGTAATCTTCTCGCTTATCTTACCAAGGTAGACATTGAGAGATACCGTGCTATCATCAAAAAGCTTGGCATCCGTAAGTAATTATGGGAAATTCGCAGACCGCAAGAGTACTTTTGCGGTCTGTATGTATTTTTAAAAAACAAAAAACAGAGGGCAAAGTTTAGCGGTAAATCGAGCACCAAAGACAAGGCCTTGATGTTGGATTTATTGCTTAACCAGTCCTCTGTAAAAATAATTTGGAGGTAAAAAATGTACGAGAATTTTAGAATTTTTGAAACCGAATTTGCAGGCCGTCCTTTAAAGGTTGAAATCGGCAAAATGGGTCTTTTAGCAAACGGCTCATGTCTTGTTCGCTATGGTGAGACTTCAGTTTTCTGTGCGGCTACTGCATCTGCAAAGCCCAGAGATGGTATTGATTTCCTTCCTTTGTCTGTAGACTTTGAGGAAAAGCTTTACTCTGTAGGTAGAATCCCCGGTTCGTTCACACGTCGTGAAGGCAAGCCCACCGATAAGGCAATTTTAGCTTCACGTGTTATTGACCGTCCTGTTCGTCCTTTGTTCCCAAAGGATATGCGTAACGATGTATCTTTAGTTTGTACCGTAATGTCGGTTGATGCAGATTGCTCACCTGAGATTACCGCTATGATTGGTGCATCTATCGCTCTTTCTATTTCTGATATTCCATGGGAAGGACCCATTTCGGGTATCAGCGTAGGCTACGTAGACGGCCAAATCGTTTTAAACCCAACAGCTGAACAGCAGCCAAAGAACGAACTTCAGCTAACCGTTGCTTCAACCGCTGACTTGGTTGCAATGATTGAAGCAGGCGCTTACGAAATCCCCGATGACCTTATGTTCGATGCAATTATGAAGGGCCACGAGGAAAACCAGAAGATAGTAAACTTCATCAACTCAATCGTAGCAGAAATTGGCAAGCCCAAGTTCACTTTTGAATCTTCAAACCCCGATACCGAGATGTTTGAAGCAATCAAGGAATTTGCTATTGACGATGTAAAATATGCTCTTGACACCGATGATAAGACCGTTCGTGATGAAAGAATGCTTCCTATCTACGATAAGGTTCATGAGAAATTTGACGAAATTTATCCCGAGCAGGAAATGAAGATTGACGACTGTATGTACAAGCTTCAGAAGTTTGTTGTACGTCGTTGGTTATTAGATGAAGGCAAGCGTGTTGACGGTCGTGGCATTAACGATATCCGTCCTCTTTACAGTGAAGTAGGCCTTCTACCAAGAGTTCACGGTTCAGGACTTTTTGCTCGTGGACAGACACAGGTTTTAACCATCGCAACTTTAGGTTCTATGCGTGACAGTCAGCTTCTCGACGGCATCGACAACGAAACCGAGAAGAGATACATTCACCACTACAATATGCCTGCATATTCAGTAGGCGAGACCAAGCCTTCACGTGGCCCCGGCCGTAGAGAAATCGGTCACGGCGCTCTTGCAGAACGCGCATTACTTCCTGTAATTCCTTCTGCTGAAGAGTTCCCCTATACAATCAGACTCGTTTCCGAGATTCTTTCTTCTAACGGTTCAACCTCACAGGGTTCTATCTGTGGTTCGACCCTTGCACTTATGGATGCAGGTGTTCCGATTAAGGCTCCCGTTGCAGGTATTTCTTGCGGACTTATCACCGAAGGCGACCGTTGGATGACAATGGTTGACATTCAGGGTCTTGAAGATTTCCACGGCGATATGGACTTTAAGGTTGCCGGTACCAAGAAGGGTATCACTGCAATCCAGATGGACTTAAAGGTTCATGGTCTTACACCTGAAATCATTAAGGAAGCTTTAGCTAAGACTCACACCGCTCGTGACTATATCCTTGATGAAGTTATGCTCAAGGCTATTGCAGAGCCTAGAAGTGACGTTAGCGAGTATGCTCCAAAGATGCTTTCCACCACCATTCATCCCGACAAGATTCGTGAGGTTATCGGTTCAGGCGGAAAGGTTATTCAAAAGATTCAGGCAGACTGCGAATGTAAGATTGATATCGATGATGACGGAAAGGTGTTTATTACCGCAATCAATAAGGAAAACGCAGAGCGCGCTCTTATGATTGTTGAAACAATAGCCAACGACCCCGAAATCGGCGCTATCTACAGAGGCAGAGTAACCCGCCTTATGACCTTCGGCGCGTTTGTTGAAATTGCTCCCGGTAAGGAAGGCCTTGTTCACATCTCTAAGCTTGACGTTAAGCGCACCGAAAAGGTTGAGGATGTTGTAACAGTTGGCGATGAGGTTATCGTTAAGGTTACCGAAATCGACGACCAGGGAAGAATCAATCTTTCTCGTAGAGATGCTTTGGTTGAAATCGAAGGCGCAGTTGTTGAAGATGACGGAGCAGAGGAAAAGGCTCCAAGACAGCGCAAAGGTTTTCGCAACAAAAGATAATTAAAAAGTAAAAGCCTCGGGATTTTCCCGAGGCTTTTTATATCTATTTTTTAAATATCCAAAGTTTACTGAATATATAGTTCAGTATAATTACAAAAACATTCGATACTATTTTGCAAATGTTTCCGTCAAAAAGAAGCACATCAACTGTAAAATACATAAAGGCAACATCTAAAACACCCGAAAAAGCTCGTGCTGCAAAAAATGCAAAGGCTTCTTTTAAAAGAATATCCGCTTTAAATGACCGACTTTCAAAAACAAAAAGTTTGTTAGTGATATAAGCAAATATTACCGAAAACACCCAAGAAATAATTGTTGATGACACGTTGCTAAAGAAAAGCATATTATAAAAAAGGAAATAGGTAACAAAATTTACAAGGGTAGTAAGGGCACCAAAAATCAAATAAAGCAAAATCTCTTTATATTTTTTGATAAGCGTTATCAAACTCTGCATAATGCACCGCCTTTCAGAATAAAATTATTATACAGCATTTTTTTAAAATTAGCAAATAATACTTGACAAATTTTTCTTAAAAGAATAAAATATTAACAGATATTTAGGGAGTAGTCACCGCTTATTAAGCGTTGTAAAACTCGTCATCACACTCAAATATGAGTCGGGTTTTACAGTAATTGACAAGACTATTATTGTGTGTTTTGGCATACAATAATGGTCGTTTTTTTTATCCAAAGTATTTTAAGGAGGAATTTATTTTGTTAGAAAGCATCATAACTTTAAACCCCGTAATGCCCTATATAGTTTTAGTAGTGGCATTTGTAGCGCTAATTAAAGGTGCCGATATGTTTGTTGACGGCGCAGCCTCAATGGCAAAGAAGCTTGGCATAGCGCCTGCAATCATCGGTCTTACAATCGTCGCAATGGGAACTAGCGCTCCCGAAGCTGCAGTTAGCATTTCGGCATCTGTCGGTGGTGCAAACGAAATAGCGCTCGGCAACGTAATCGGCTCAAACCTATTTAATCTTTTAGTAGTTTTAGGATTTTGCATGCTAATGACCAAGGTTCCCACAACAAAGGAAATCTTAGTACGCGATTACCCTTGGAACCTAATTGCCACCGCTGCAGTAGCCGTTATGATAATCCTTTTCCCATTATCGGATGGCAAACCTGCGATAAGCCGTCTTGAAGGAATAGTATTGCTTGTTCTCTTCGTGGTTTATATCGGTTATGTTGTATTTAAGACAATTAAAAACCGTACCGCAGTTGAGGATGAAGTAAAAACAGCATCTTGGACAAAAAGTATAATCTTCCTTTTAGTCGGAATTTCGCTTGTAATCGTTGGCGGCGATGCAGTTGTTGACTCGGCATCGGCAATAGCCGCATCCTTTGGAATGAGCCCAATGCTCATAGGCTTGACAATAGTTGCCTGTGGCACATCCTTGCCCGAACTCGTAACATCCATAGTGGCCGCTAAAAAAGGCGAGTGCGATATGGCTGTCGGCAATGTAATCGGCTCAAACCTCTTTAATCTGTTATTTATATTAGGTATGGCGGGAACCATTAATCCCATCGAGGTAGATTTAGCCTCGGGAATATTTATAGACACAGTAATCCTACTGGGCACAACATTAATTATGTACGCCTTTTCTGCACACGGCACAAAACTCCAAAAGGTAAAGGGTGGCGCTTCGGTGCTAATCTATGCAGGATACCTTGCTTATATAATTATGCGCTCATTCTAATTAAAGATAAAGGCACACCGAAATCATCGGTGTGCCTTTTTTATTTTTAACGATACTTAATAATATATATTATATATAATACATATACATATACATAATTAACCTTTGGATTGCTTTCGGTACTCAGCAGGGGATATGCCAAAGTGCCCCTTAAAGCAACGGGTAAAATAGTTCGGGTCGTTAAATCCGCAGGCGGATGAAATATCGCCAATGCTTGTATTCTCCTTTTGCAAGAGCTCACAAGCAGCCTCTAGACGGCGAGCCTTCAAATAAAGCATAGGGGAGACGCCGGTGCTTTCTTTAAATCTGCGACAAAAGTAAGGTTTTGTGTAACCAAACATTTTGCAAAGCTCATTTGTAGTAATGTTGGACTGGTAATTTGCCTTTATGTATTCAATAACCTTAGTAAAGTTATTTTGATTATCTAAACTTTCATCCATTTCAACAGCACAGTTTTCAACAATTAAAGAAATAAGCTTGTAAATCTTGCTGACAATCTCTATCTGTCCTGAAAAGCTGTCGTTCTCTTTAGAAATAGATAAAACCAAATCAAAAATCTCAGCAGATTTTGTAAAAACCTCAAACTGCATCTTACCTTCGAATATTAAAGGCAACAAACTAGAGCAGGTAGCAGTCTGATTATAAAACGACCTTAAATCAAATGAAACCGAGGTGTAACGCACTCCTTTGCTTAAAGCACCGGCAGAGTGGGACTGCTTTGGAGGTATGATAACAACCGAACCCGAGGGGGCAAAAGCCTGCCTTTGTCCCATATCAACGCTTAAAGAGCCACTATGAATTGCAATGAATTCAAAACGGTCGTGCCAGTGCATATCAAAGCATTTTTTGTTAGCGTTAAAGGTGTTGTCCTTTCTTGTGAAAACACCCGAGCTATTATAGACTACCGCAAGGGGATTTGAACCATAAAACATATAAAAATACCTCACAAGTTAATTTTGTGCTAAAACTGAGAAATAAAATGCTATACTTTTTTCTGACTATATGGTATCATATAATCGATATAAAATCAACAGTTTTGTGGCCGTTTTTAGGCAAAATAGTTGAGCCACAACGCAATTCAAAAAGGAGAAACCCCATGAAACACAATTTAATGAGAGTTTTCACGCTCATGCTTGCAGCGTTGCTGTTAGTGTGTTTTGTCGGATGTGAGGGTGACCCAACGGCTGACGTTGGCGCTTCTTCTATAATAGAAGAAAGCTCGGAAATCACCACCTCTGACGAAACAGAGAGCGACGAGGAGGAAGAAGAGGAAGAAGAGGATGAAACTTCTTCAAAGACTTCTTCAAAGACTTCGTCTAAGACTTCCTCAAAGACCTCTTCAAGATTCACTTCTTCGAAGACGTCTTCAAAAACTTCTTCAAGAACATCTTCAACTGTAGAAGAGGATGAAGAAGATGAGGAGGACGAGGAAACGGTTACCACCTCTAGCCACACTTCTTCTAAAGAAACGTTTTCAGACCCCGAAGAACCCGAAGAGCAAGAACCGGAGGAGCCTGAGGAAGAGTACGAAGAGCCAAACTGCGGCAATGATACCGTACTTTACAACAAGCAGACAAGTAAGTATGATTCAGAGGCAAATGCGCTTCGCCAAAAAATCATTAACTCTAAGGACTCAGGATTAAAAGGTTCGAAAACATATTATGTTTCCTACAAAGGTAACGACTATAACACCGGAACTTCGCCTGATTCAGCTTGGAAAACAATTAACAAGGTAAACTCTGCCTTTATGCCTAACAACTCGGTTGTTCTTTTTGAACGTGGCGGTGTATACAGAGGTTCGTTACAACTTAAGTCCAACACCTCTTACGGCGCTTATGGTTCAGGTCCTAAGCCCTGTATCTATGGTTCAAAGAAGAACTATGCAGATGAGTCCCTTTGGACAAAGTCTACAACCAAAGCCGGTTATTGGGAAACAAAGGTTGATGAAAGGGATATTGGTCAGATTGTATTCGACCACGGCGTTAAGGTTGCAACAAAGGCCTCAAACAGAAACACTGCTACCGAATACGTCTACATATTCTCAGGCGGCACACTTTATCTTCGTGTTCCTGACAACCCTGCAAAACTTCATGATAGCATCGAAATCAGTGGTTTTGACCACATTCTTCATACTAGCACAAACGGCGCTAGCAATATAATCGTTGAAAATATTTGCATTAAATACGGCGGAAAACATGGTATGTCTTTCCCGTTCTGTGAGAATATAACCGTTAGAAACTGCGAAGTTGGTTATATCGGTGGCGTCGGCGGTTCAGTTCCTCTAGGTAACGGTATTGAGTTCTGGCTAGACACAAATAACGTTACAGTTGAAAATTGTTGGGTATATCAGTGCTTTGACGCAGGTATCACCAATCAGGGACAAAGAAAAGACGGCAAACCAAACGTTCAGCAAAACATAACTTATAAGGATAACCTTATTGAGTATTGTATTTATGGTATTGAGTACTTTGCGGGTCAAGGCAGTAACGGAAGTACTATTAAAAACACTGTTTACACCGGCAACATCATTCGCTTCTCAGGTTTGGGTTGGAGCAAACCTGGTTATGCTCGTGTTGGCGAGACCGACCAGTCAACAGCCGTTGCAGCAATTAATGGTTGGGCAACAAACACAGGCGTTGGTATCTTCCCTGCAGAAAACTTTGTTATCGAAAACAACATTTTTGATACCTCTTGGAAATACCTTGTGAGCTTTGTTGAGCCTAACGTGTCCGGTAGGGTAACAGTTAGAAACAATACCTACTATCAGCAGTCAAGCAAGATGGCAAGTATCTGGTTTGCAAATAAGCAAATCGTAAAGGTTGAAAGCTTGTCACAAATGAAAGCGGAAATCGCAAACATTGACTCTAATCCTAAATCGGTTGGACTTGATTAATTTTGCAAACCTTGCAAATTTTAGCAATTCACATATAATCAAAAAAACGAAAGGATGGTTGATTATGAAAACAACCTTCAAAAGAGCATTAGGTCTAGTTCTTGCTCTTTGCATCCTCGTGGCAAGTGCCACATGTTTAATGGGTACTTCCGTATTTGCGGAAACACCTACGTCTACAAACGTTGCTTTAATGGATGAATCCGTTCAAGCAAACATCGACAGAGTTCTTTACTCTGAACAGAACAACGACGCTCCTGGTTACAATGCGTTCGACGGAAAGAAAACAAACGATAACGCAAACCAATGGTGGACTGGCGGTCCGGCAACAGGCTGGCTTATCATTGACTTAGGTGACGTTTACAACCTAACAAAGTTTGACGTTCTTACCAGAACTGACGGTGGTAGAACATATTCTTACGATATTTACACCGTATCTTATCTTCCCGGCATTGAATATAGCCTTGCTAATAAGGCTAACGTTTATACCGCACTTAGGGCAGGTAAGAAGTTAACCTCTGCTACTCAGGTTGCTGGTCAGTACGTTCAGTATCCTGCAGATGGAACAGTTGGTCGTTACGTGTTGATTGATTTCACTTACGGTTCTGGTGGACTTAACCTTGCCGAGTTTGAAATCTACGGTTATGAATACACACCCGAACATTCTGTTTCTACCAACGGTGGCAACCCCACAGTTGATAAGAACATTGCACACAACTACGTTTCAAACCTTGCTACTGACTCTTTAAAGGCTAAGGCAGTTCGCGTTTCTAAGACTGTATCTAACGGCTTTAATGCATTTGACGGTGTTGTAGCAAACAACGAAAACGTAAACCAGTGGTACCCCGGTGGAGCACCTGCTTACCTTTTAATTGACCTAGGTGACGTATATAACCTTTCTGCTGTAAACATTTCATTTAGAACAATGGCTACCGGTAACAGAACCTTTACATACGCTATGTATGCTGTTGATAGCTTAAGCATGGATTTTGTAACCTCTGCATTGGCTGACATTAAGGCAGAAATGGCAGTTGCTGCTAATCAGTTAAGCGCTTCACGTACAGTTACTTGCGTTGGCGCACACACCTTCTCTACACAGAAGGCTGCTCGTTACGTTCTTCTTGATATCACAGCTGCTGGTGGTGACATCAACCTCTTTGAGATGGAAATCTTCGGTTACAACCTAAAGTCTTCCTTTACTGTTGATGAGGCTAACAAGACCATCACTGTTCCCGGTGGCTTAGGACTAACCGCACAGGATGTAATTAATAGCATTTCTGTTGGCGGTAACGCTTATGGTACAATTGAAAAGGCTGCTACCGATTTAGTTGCTGACGGCGATTATTTCTTCATTAACCATGCTGGTACAACCCTTTCTACCGATTTAGCAACCACCTTCCCCGGTGAAACCGCTTATACAATTAAGATTGCAGAAGACAACCTTGCTTTAAATAAACCTATTCTTGGTAACAAGGCAAACAATGGATATGGCGTTGAAAAGATTAACAACGGTTACTATCAGAATTCCACAACCGGTACAGCTTCTGACAGAAGACAGTGGATGACAAGCGGTACTGGTACTA
>JAZTYA010000016.1:0-6827 GCA_045636705.1 Acutalibacteraceae bacterium | reverse complement strand
ATTTTCGAAATGAGTATCTCTTGTGAAAATAATCTCGTCGCCGTTTTGGACGTATTCCTGAATCTTTTCTCGAACCTTGGGGACGATGGCAACCGCCTCCTTGGTACCGAGTGCCATATCAATAAAATCGTTTTGCATATCGACTACAATCAATGTCTTTTTCATCGTTAGACCTCCCATGCGCATTTGAGGTTATTATACCATACCCCAATAAAAATTTCCACCGCTATATGAAAAATGCCGCCAAGGTGGGTGAAACCATCTCAGCGGCTTTTTTATCTTTTCTTATAAATGACTAATTCCGGGATTTCGCCGTTTTCTTCGTATGTGCAGACGAGTAAAAAATCCATATTGGCAACGATACCAAAGCAACGGTCACCGCCAAAAGCACACTCCAATTGACTGCCAAGATAGGTGGCGTTATCATCCAGAAATTTCACCGTTTGTCCGCTGGGCAACCGGTATTCCAAATTGACAAAACTGCCCGGCAAGACATTCAGATCTTCCACCTTTGGTAAACCTTCGATATGCAGCAAGGTGTTGAATTCGTGAACAAGTTGTTGTTTGAATTCCTCGAACTTTTCCTTGCCGCCGATGGCGGCATATTGTTTCCAAAAGTCCATGGTGAAATCGCCGTCAGCATAACACCATCCGCAATAATTTTCGTTGCACGCCCCGTCTTTTTCGTGGCTGATATTACTGTCATCAAGCGGCATTCCGCAACACGCGCACACAGGCGGTCTCGGCGCACCGAGCAGTGTATTGATGGAAACATCGAACAGTTCCGAGAGGAGTTTCAGCGTTTCGGTATTGGGTATCGTTTCACCATTCTCCCAACGGGAAACTGCCTGACGAGTCACAAACACTTTCTCCGCCAGTTCGTCTTGGGAAAGTCCTTTTTTCGTTCTAAGTTCAAAAATAATATCCTTTGTTTCCATCGTGCCACCGCCTTTTATCATTGTTATAATAGTATATCATCCTTGACGGTGAATCACAAGCAACTCGCTGTTGCTTATGTGTATATCAATTCGTGGTTGATGATTTCGGTGGCGCGGTGGCGGATGTTGTTCATCCGGCGGACCCATTCGAGTTGGTTGTCTGCTTTGAGTTGTTCGGTGATGCCCTCATTGGTTTTCATTTGATTTACCAGCTCAGAAAACATGTCTTCTGCCTGTCTGTTGATTTTGGCTAAGTGGTCGTAGAGGGTGCCGTTGATCGTCAGTTTAGTGTGCAGGAGTTTCTTGTGTTCGCGGATGTAGGTGAGATAGCGTTCGCCCCAGATGCCGATGTTTGTTTCAGGGAGTTTTAGGCAGGGGATGTAATAATCACCGTCGCGTTCGTACCACAAGCCGTTGGTTTCGTCGTAGATGTATTGTTCCATCGTTATGCCTCCTTTAACAGATCAGTGAAAGGTGAGTCTTCGGATACAAAGGTATCGTAGGTGAAGTTGGCGCCGAGGCGGAAGCCCATAATGAAACTATCAAGATTGGATTCGCCGTTGACCACGCCCCACGCATTGCAAAAGTCGAGGAATTTCTTTTTGCTTTCGCCCGAGAGGTTCTCGGTTAGAAAGTCCTCGTTTAGCATCAACACCTCCATTTGTTTTTGCACCGTTTTATTCTGTTTGGTGCTCCGCGCCTGCGGATCGAGATTGCCGTAATAAAACTCTTCAATAAATTTCGCCATATCGTTTTACCTCCTTTGACTACATTGTAGCAAGGGAGGTTTCTTTTTGCGAATGTGTGAAATTGAAATTGGCACATTAACAATTACAACTTGAACTACTCTCGATTTGATGGTACAATATTGTTGAAATGCAACCTATGATTTTTAATGAAAACCGTCAGCAAAAATCAAAGGAGGAAATATTATGGCAGACGAAAGAATATGCACAACTTGCCCCAATTATAATGATGGTCTTTGCAAACATTGGGGAGTTCGTATACCTGATATTACAATGGCTGCAGATTGTGACAAATATGGTGTAACGCCAAAGCTTAATAAAGGCATGCAAATTCGTAAAAACAAACTGGATAAAAAGGCGAAAAAGCGTGCAGAAATCAAGCCAGAGCAAAAAGGATTAGTTTGTTTTGTGGAATACTCTGAAAAGATCATCGAAAGAATAAACGGTAAATATAGACGTCCAACTAGCAGCCAAGCCGGGAAAGGTTTGCAGATTGAGAATAAAATCCTGCTCGCCAATGGCCATTACAAAATGGTCAATCGCACCTCTTTGAAAATCACAAAGAAACATGAAGGCATACCGGAATGGGCTACTCAAAAACAGATTGATATCTATAATGATAAATCCATAACATAACGCAACACCCCCGAGTACGGAATTAACTTCCGTACTCGGGGGTGTAATTTTGCGTATCTCGGGAGAGCGCTTGAATGGCATTCAAGAGGTCAAGGGTTCGAACCCCTCCGTCTCCACCAAACAAAAAACACCTTATCCGCAAGGATGGGGTGTTTATATTTTAGCATAAAAGGGGTTGAACCAGAGCGGGTCTGTTTTTTGAAATGGTAAATATTGTAAGTTTGATTTGGTATGTATATTTCCATTAAATATGGTGTTGAAAAAACCTTCAGATTATGTTATAATCAACAAGAAAATAGATAATATATTTTCTTATTATAGTAAAGGGGAAATTATGATTAAAAGAGAACGATACAAAAGACTTATATTGTTCCTAACGTCTGTTCTTATTTTAGCGGTTCAGACGGCAATTTTCGTTGATGTGTGGTTTAACGATTATTCTAATATCGGTTCAAACTATTTTAACCGAGGAAACTATATCGTTATAGCACAATACACCTTGATGCTGTATCTTTTTTACAAAATATACGGTGGTCTTAAGGTCGGCCATTTGCGAGTTTTTGGTATGATATATACCCAGTTTTTGTCTATCGTTTGCGTTAATATAATCACTTATTTGCAACTATCTCTTATCGGTAGATGGAAATTTTTAACAAACGTTGAGCCAATGGTTCGTATGACTCTGGCCGAGTTTGTGGTTTCTATTATTTGGATTGTCTTTACCAGGTTTATTTACACAAAGGTATTTCCTCCAAAGGAACTTCTTGTGGTTTATGGTAAATACAGTCCGGACAACCTTATTCAAAAACTCAGCACTCGTGCGGACAAGTATTTAATCAAAGAGGCAATTTCAATTGAAAAGGATATTGATTTTATAAGACACGAGATGCTCAAGTATCATAACGTCGTTTTTGCCGATATTCCGTCGGAGCTTAGAAACAAGTTGCTTAAATATTGTTTTGCTAACAATATCCGTTGTTATACCGTTCCTAAAATTTCTGACATTATGATAAGAAGCGCAGAAGACGTGTTGCTTTTTGACACCACACTCTACCTTTTCAGAAACGTTGGCCTTACGGCAGAACAAGAGTTTTTCAAAAGAGCGGTGGATATCGTGCTATCCATATTAGCATCAATCCTAACGGCTCCGTTTATGCTTATTATTGCCATTGCAATTAAGATTTGCGATAGGGGACCCGTTTTCTTCTGCCAGGAAAGAGTTACAAAGGACGGCAAGGTCTTTAAGCTTATTAAGTTCAGAAGCATGTACGTGCAAAAGGATACGGAAGATTACTGTATGACCAGAAAGCACGACGAAAGAATTACTCCTGTCGGAAAGTTTTTAAGACTTCTCCATTTGGACGAGCTTCCGCAAATTTACAATATTTTTATGGGAGATATGTCCTTTGTCGGTCCTCGACCCGAGTGTCCGGTTCTTGCAAGCAAGTACGGAGAGTTTATTCCTGAGTTTGATTTCCGTCTTAAGGTTAAGGCAGGTCTTACAGGTTATGCGCAGGTTTACGGCAAGTATAATACAACACCTTACGACAAGCTAAAACTTGACCTCACCTATATACAAAACTATTCCTTGCTGCTTGATATTAAGCTTATTATGCTAACCTTGAAGATTTTCTTCCAAAAAGAAACAAGCGAAGGCATTGAAGACTGGCAGACAACCGCCGCAACAGATGCTAATCTTGAAATGCTTGGCAAGAAATAACGGGGGCATTGCATGAAATCTGCTTATGTTTCGGTAATCATTCCGGCATATAACTGCGCTAAATTTATTGAAAAAGCAATTGATTCGGCGCTCTGTCAAGACGTAGAGCTCGAGGTTATCGTTATTAATGACTGTTCAACCGATAATCTTGACAGTGTTATGGAAAAGTATAGCCAGCTGGAAAATGTTGTTTATATAACTAACGAAAGCAGTCTTGGCGCGGCTAAAAGTCGTAACAAGGGTGTAAGCCTTGCTCGCGGCGAATATATTGCATTTTTGGACGGAGATGATATATGGCGCGAAGGCAAGCTTAGAAAACAGCTTGACCTAATGGAAGAAAGCGGCGCTGTGCTTTGCACTACTGCCAGAGAAATCATAACGGCAGACGGCACTCTTACAGGAAGGGTTATACCAACAAAAAATCAAATATCTTATAAACAATTGCTTAAGCACAACTGCATAAGTTGTTCTTCTGTCGTTATAAAAAAGGACGTGGCGCAGGAGTTTCCGATGCACCACGAAGACAGCCACGAGGATTATATTATGTGGCTTGAGGTCTTAAAGAAGTACAATACCGCATGCGGAGTAAACGAACCGTTGCTTCTTTACAGACAAACCTCCAAAGGCAAATCAGGCGGCAAGCTAAAGTCTGCAAAAATGACGTTTATGGTCTATCGTTATATGGGATTTGGCATTTTAAAATCTCTTGTCTGTTTTTGCAGTTATGCGGTAAACGGCGCCTATAAACATTGGATAGGGGGCAGAAGAAAATGAAATTAGAAATTCTTTTGTCCTGTATGAATCAAACCGATACGCGCCTTATAAAGCAGTCGAATATAAAGGGCGATGCGGTCGTTATAAACCAGTGCGACAAGGAAGGCTACGTTGAACAAAAAACCAAAAACGGCCTTGTTCGCGTGTTTTCCACAACCGACCGAGGACTAACCAAAAGCAGAAATATGGCTATAGAAAAATCGGAAGCCGATATCTGTCTTTTGTGTGATGATGATGAAGTTTTCGTTGAAGATTATGAAGAAAAAATCATAAAAAGTTACGAAAGCTTACCCTTCGCCGACGTTATTGTTTTTAAAATGATAAACCGAAAACCTTCCTTTGAGGACAAGACTATGAGACTTCGCTTCCCAAAGACTATGAAGGTTAGCTCTTGGCAGATTTCTTTTAGAAGAGAAAATCTTAAAAAAGCCGACGTGCAGTTTGACACCTTGCTTGGCGCAGGCAGTGGAAACGGCGCAGAAGAGGAACTGAAATTCTTATTAGACTGCGAAAAGAAGGGCCTTAAAATTTATTACGTACCCGAAGAAATAGCTAGTGTTGGGCAAACGAAATCGACGTGGTTTAGCGGTTTTGACGCCACCTTTTTTGAAAACCGTGGCGCCACAACAAGATATATTTTAGGCCTTTGGCTTTCACTTTTATATGCGGTTTATTACGTTTTGAAGAAAAGGGACGAATACAAAGAAAACGTTTCGACAAAGGATGCCTTTTTTTACACCTTAAAGGGCATAAAGGACAATAAAATCACAAAACAGAAAAGGAGCAATAAGGCGTGAAGATTTTGTCGGTTATAATACCGTCTTACAATAGTGAAAAATATCTTGACAAGTGTATAACTTCTTTTTTGGTAGAGGATTTACTTGAAAAAATAGAGATAATAGTTGTAAACGACGGCTCGACAGACGAAACCGCCACTCTTGCACAAAAGTATTGCGACCTTTATCCAAACGTGGTAAGACTTATTTCTCAGGAAAACAAAGGCCATGGTGGAGCGCTTAATACGGGTTGCTTGTCGGCTACGGGTAAATACCTTAAGGTCGTTGATGCGGACGACTGGGTTGTTACCGAAAATTTAAAGGAATTTATCGGTCTTTTAGAAGAAACCTATAGCGACGTGGTTTTAACACACCACTTTACAACCAACGTTTCAACAGGGGAAATAAAGCGTTGGAAAAGCTATCCCGAAAAATTCGGCGTAGCATATAGTTTTGAAGAAATTATGCAAAACTTTAAGAGCTTTGACAGAAGCCTTACCTTTCACGGAATTACTTATAACACCGAGTTTTACAAGCAAAACTGCATCTCCCTTTCGGAACACGTTTTTTACGAGGACCACGAGTTTGCAACCATTCCTTGCTGTAAAGCAAAGAAGATAACTCCGTTTGATTTGTTTATATACAACTATCGTATAGGAGATATAGAGCAAAGCGTTTCTAATGAAAATCAACTAAACCGCAAAGGCCACACCGAAGCGGTAATAAAAAGACTTTGCGCCGAGTTTTCTTCTATGGATTTATCTCTTGCGGCGCAAGATTACTATTGTATGAAGGTACAGGCCTTGGTTTTAAGTTATCTTGTAACTGTACTTCTTGTTGAAAGGGATAAATCTAAGGGCAGAAAAAATGCTGTTTCTATTATAAAATTTGTGAAAGAAACGTTACCTAAGGCTTATTTGTTTTCTAAAAAGCAGTATTTTATTTTAAGACTTTTAAACTTTTTTAGAATAAGCAAAAAAAGTTTTGAAGCGATTTTAAACTCAAAAATTTATAACAAATTGCGTTCAAATCACGACTTTGATTAAGCAAACACGAATAATTCGAACCTGCCTAAAACGGCATTCTTTCGGCACTTTTCGGTTTGTCATCACCCGTAGGCGTTAGCCTGACGGATTCTTCCGCACCAAAAATCACTCGAAATTCTGCCCGTTTTAGGTCGCAGAATTTTAAAGAGTTGAATTTTTGGCTGTGCGAGGCACAAAACGCAGTTAATCCT
>JAZTYA010000015.1:0-53191 GCA_045636705.1 Acutalibacteraceae bacterium | reverse complement strand
GAACCTTTCCGTTATATGTATAGCTTGTAGCTGATAATTTAATATCGCATTCTTCACTATCAATCGGATTTATCTTGTAGGTTAAGAGATTGGTGCCTGTGTAGTTGCCTTTCATAGCAACGGCAACTGTGTAGGTTCCTGCATTCTTGCAGCCATCTGAATAGGTTACTGTGTAGTTGCTTGAAGAAATGGTATTTCCGTTTGAGTCCTTAACCGTAACGGTTGGCTTTTGTACATTGCCGTTATAGGTGTAAGAAGTCTTTGAAAGGCTAAAGGTCATAGGGAAATAAATTATAGTTGTACTCTTAACATCACCACAAACAGTACACTTATTTTCTATTTTACCATTCTGTGTAAGTGTTGCCTTGGTTACAAATTCTTTGTAATCGTGGTCAGATACTTCTCTTTCCTCGCCGCAAGCGTTACAGTTAGCATCGCAAACGTTGTCGTAATCGTGGCCGGGAACTTCTCTTTCCTCGCCACACTCGTTACAAACAGCATCGCAGTTATTGTCAAACTTATGGTTTAAAGCAACCCTTTCTGCACCGCAAACGTTACAGTCTGCATCGCAAGCGTTATCGTAAGTATGGCCTAATGCATTTCCGCTAGTAGCTCCACAAATCTTACATGTCTTAGGTGAGGTACAGGTAGCAGACTTGTAGTCGTGCTCGATTGTGCGAACTGCGTCACATCTGTTACATGTAGCATCGCAGTCGTTGTCGTAAACATGGTCTGCGGGAACTCTTGTATCTCCACATTCGTTACAATCTGCATCACAAGCGTTGGCATAAATGTGGTCAGGAACATCTCTTTCGTCGCCGCATTCGTTACAGCCTATGTCACAGTCGTTGTCGTAAACGTGGTCTGCAGGAACTCTTGTGTCTCCACAAATATTACAGTCTACGTCGCAGTCGTTGCCATACTCGTGCTCTGCGGGAATTCGTGTATTGCCACATTCGTTGCAATCTGCATCGCAGTCGTTGTCGTAGACGTGGTCTGCGGGTGTTCTTACTGCACCACATTCGTTACAATCTACGTCGCAGTCGTTGTCAAATACATGGTCTGATGTTGTACGAGTCTCTCCGCAAACATTACAAGACTTATCGCAATTATTGCTGTATGTGTGGGTTGTAAGTTTTGCGATAGTTTCGGTCTTTGTGCCCTTACAAGAAGAACAAGTATAGGTTTTAACACCCGTTTCCTTGCAGGTTGCTTCCTTTGTTACCTTGCCTGCATCGTACTTATGAGCAACCTTAGCAATTATCTCGGTCTTAATTTCATCCTTACAAAGCGTACACTTGTATGTCATTGTTCCCGTAGCTGTACAAGTAGCCACCTTGGTTACTGTGCCGCTATCCGACTTGTGAGAGAGCTTGTTTCCACTAGTAGTACCGCAAATCTTACAGGTTTTAGCCGCTGTGCAAGTAGCTGCTTTGTAGTCATGGGTTATTGTACGAGTTGCTCCGCACGTATTACAACTTGTATCACAGTTGTTATCATACTTATGAATGCATTCCCATATAGCATAAAGGATTACTGTTGCACTTTCATTTTTTAAATTAGGATATATAGTTTCAGGTTTAATTGTTGCATCATCGTGGTCATAAACGGCAGTGCTTGCATCTGCCGTTGTGCACCATCCTACAAACTTATATCCTTCACGCTCTAAACCGAATGTTTGTACATTGTATAACCCACTCTGTAATTCTTGCCCGTAAGACAAGTTCTGTTGTAATACCGAAATAGTAGAGGTTCTATATACCAAGGATGAATACAAATAAAAATCTGTAGTTCTGTTTATTGCTGTAGTTTTGACAAAATCCGAAATAACAACCCAACCTGTTTTGCCTCCATATGTAGTCTTACCCCAAGTATATCCATTTGCAGTTTTTCTTTCGCTATATGCCACAGAAAAAACGGTGTTTAAAGGTAAAGATTTTATCACAGAATAACTAGTGCCCGCATTACTTCTCATATTTAAACCGGCACTATCTGTAACCTTGTATTCAAAGGATATTATTGATGAATCAATAGTACCTCCATTAGCGTTATATTTTATGGTAAGAGTATTTGCTGATGGTAATGCGTAAGGAGCAACATAGACGTTATATAAATTATTAAACTCTGATTTTTTTAAACTCCTACCCCATTCAATAATACAACTTTTTGACCAATTACATTCAGCAAAATAAATGACATTTCCCTTAACTTCAGTAACAAAAACCGTATGTCCTGGATTATTTCCATCATAATTTATTATGTCTCCAGGTTTAACATTGTTTAGGTTATATGCTTTTTGCCAATTTTGGGGATTTGTGCCGTATGCATCATAACCTAATTGTAGTGCAAAACCAAAACATTGAATTGCAAGTCCTTTAAAAGAGTTACAACCACAGGAGCCTGAATATGAACAATTGTTATGGTGGTTGCATGGAGTTGAAGTGTATGAGTTTGCATTGCCTCCATTCCAATATTTACCGTGTGGGAATTTTTCTTTAAGTTGTTGCAACGTTAGTAAAGTTGCCGCTTCACTTTTTATTGTATTAAGTGGAAATGCGACAACACCAATTAGTATCATAACTACCAATAATACCGAAAAGATTTTTTTCATTTCTTTTTCCTCCTAAAAATAAAAAATGCGGCTACCGAAGTAACCGCACAAAAAACGCAAACTCCGATAGTCGCCAAACTAATTATGCAAAATGGCATTACACCAAACCCATAATGAAATTTGCGTTTTTATCAAATTCATTGGGTTTAGTATTAGTAAAAAAGAGTATAATACTACCTTGGATATAAAAATACCACTTTGCATATTTAATTAGTTTGGCAAGATTAGTATACCACGAATTAAGGCTTTATGCAATATGTTTTTGGGAATCGTTCTATAACATAAAAACCCGAAAGGAAATTTCCTTTCGGGTTTTATATTTTAGTAAAAAAACATCATAATAAAAATAAAAGCACCGTAAAAATACGGTGCGGCAATAAAGCAACAAACGGGCTCTGTACTCAAAGGTACAGAGGCCGTTAAAGGCAAAAACTTACGCCTTAGCTTTATTTAACTTGCATACCAAAGCTGATTTCTTTCTGGCAGCTGTGTTCTTGTGAATGATTCCCTTAACAGAAGCTTGGTCAATCTTCTTAACAGCAGCCTTTACAGCTACGTCTGCAGTAGCCGCATCCGATTCAATAGCTATGTTAGCCTTCTTAACAGCGGTGCGAAGAGCAGAACGGTATGCCTTATTACGCTCGTAGTTAGCAGCACTTACCAATACACGCTTTTTAGCTGACTTAATATTGGGCATAGTGACACCTCCCCTATTTAAACTTAGAGCAATAGACATATTAACACAAAACAAATAAAAAAGCAAGTTTTTTTTAAAAAATTTTGAAAGGGGCTCAAAATGAGAAGAACCGATTTGGCTTTTGAGTCGGCAAGAGAATGCAAAGAAAGCCTTGATGGAGTAAAAATTTCGGTAGAGGAAAGGGAATTTTTTAAGGTCGAAAGGGTTGAAATAACAAACGAAAATTCGGCCAAAAAGCTCTCTAAACCCTGCGGGAATTATGTGACCGTGGCGCTTTCTTCCTTAAATCTTTCTTTAAATGCGGAAAGGGAAGCAATAAAGGCCATATCAAAGGAGATAGAAAGACTTTTGCCAAACTCGTCTGCGCCGTATTTAATAGCAGGCCTTGGAAATAACGAGATAACCGCCGATTCGTTAGGGCCCAAAACCGCAAACCAAATTCTTGCTACAAGGCATATAGGCAAAGAATTCAAAGAAGCCTTTAAACTTCCTTCTCTTCGCTCGGTAGTGTCGGTAAGCACAGGAGTGCTGGGCAAAACCGGCATGGAAACCGAGGAAATAATTAAGGGAATATCTTCACAATTAAAGCCTTGTTGCATAATAGTTGTAGATGCCTTTGCGGCGGCAGATAAAGGTCGTATTTGCACCTCTGTTCAGATAAGCAACAGCGGAATAAATCCGGGCTCAGGCGTCGGAAACAGTCGAAAGGAAATAAGTGAAAACACCTTGGGCGTGCCCGTAATTGCAGTAGGCGTTCCAACTGTTACCGACCAAGGAGATGACCTTGTTCTTACACACAGAGATATTGATTTATGTGTAAACAAGGCGGCATTGCTCCTTTCAAATTCAATTAATTTAAGTTTGCAACCGTCCCTTGATTTAGAAACGATACAAGGTCTAATTTAAAGAAAATCACCATACCTTAATAAAGAGAGGTGATTTTATGTCGGCTTTTAAAAACTATTTAGTGCTCGTATGCTCGCTTATGGTAACCGCTTTTACGGTAGTTTATTGCGGATATAAGTACGTTGATATAAGATTTTTAAAGGAAGCAAATTTAGTTTTGAAGGTGGAAAGCAGTTCTTCTTTAACGGTTTTGGAAGATAAAAACGAAGCAAAAGAAGAGAGTAGCAGCAGCAAAAACGAAAGCTCAAAGCAAAACGAAACTGTAGAAACGGGAGCCGACCTATCGACCGCGATAGGCAAAATTTACGAGCAGACAATTTCGCCGTATCTTGCCAAACTTTCTTATAATAACGTTTATATAAAAAATACTTCGGGAGCCTCGGTAAACATTGCCGAAGAGCTTAAGGCAGGCAGTAAAATAAAAATCGAGAAAAACAATGAACCACAGGTGCTTATAATGCACACCCATGCGACCGAATGCTTTTTAGAGGAGGAAAAAAGTTTTTATACGGCGGCCGATAAAAGTCGTACCACCGATAACAACAAAAATATCACCCATTTAGGCGAGATTTTAGCAGAAAAATTAAACGAAGCGGGAATTAAAACCTTGCAGGATAAAACCCAACACGACTATCCGTCGTACACCGGCAGTTATACGCGCTCTAAAAAAACGGTAGAGGAATATTTAGCAGAATATCCGTCAATAAAGGTAGTAATAGACCTGCACCGCGATTCAATTGCTTTAACGGGAAACGACCGAGCCAAACCAACCACCGAAATAAACGGCAAAAAGGCGGCTCAGATAATGCTTTGTATCGGAAGCGAAACGGGCACGGTCACAGGACACCCTAAATGGCGAGAAAATTTAAGATTTGCCATGAAATATCAGCAAACCATAGAGGCGCTGTATCCGGGGCTTGCGCGCCCTTTGCTTCTTCGGTCGAGCAAGTATAATCAGGAATTAACCGTGGGCTCGATTCTTTTGGAAATCGGCACCGAATCAAACACCTTAAAAGAGGTGGAATATTCGGCTTCTCTTGCGGCGGATGCGCTTATAAATTTACTTAATACGATGGTGTAAAATGAGGACTTTTTTTAGAACTTTTTTAATCAGTAACGTGCTTTTACTCTGTTTTTGCATACTTTATTTCGGAATTCTTTTTTCCTTTGAGGGAATACGAAAAAACGGCTTTGGCGAAGAGGTAAGCGGAATAGAAATCACAGAGGATTATATAAGGGTCTTAGATTTTAAAATGAACAAAAAGTAAAATTTTTGTCACATAATTGACTAACAGGGAGCGCTTTGTTATAATAGGTTTGGTTAGTTTTTTTAAAGGGGATAAAATGATGGCCAAACTAAAAAACTTTTTTGGCAACCTTAAGGTTAGTGCTTGGATTTTTACTACCTTAACCTTAATTTATTTTGAAATTATAACAAAGATTTTAACTTGTGACGTTTTCTTTAACACAGGCTTGATTTTTATGCCTGTGTTTTCCTTCTGCTTTGGACTTATACTTACCATTCCAACGGTCTATATGAGCAAAAAAACCTCGAAGATTTTCACGGGTGTTTGCTTAAGTGTTATCGCGGTTATCCACATTACACAAATAGTTTACTATAGCGTTTTCAATAAGTACCTGGTCTTTTATTCGGTTACCGCAGGCGGTGTTGGAAACGTGCTTGAAGGCGGCATTATTACCACCACTTTAAAGAGCATTTTAGGCGGAATCCCTGCAATGCTTGCCTTCTTAATTCCGATAATTCTTGTCTTCCGTTTCGGTGGCAAAAAAATTATTTTCAAAAGAAGCGGTTGGTTGGGTTTGGTTTTAGCGCTTATCCCTGCAATAGGCTTGTATGTAGGCGCGGTTGCCATTGCTTCTACCGATAAGGACCTTAGCACAATTCAGTCGGGCACCTTTGACCCGAATTTGTCTGTAACCGAGTTTGGTCTTATAAGAACCGAACTTTTGGATATTAAGTATAACCTTTTCGGTGTCGAGCAAAAGATAGAAATTTTAGAAGAAAATCCGTCGGATAAAACCGAGGAACCTTCTGAAGACGAGTCCGAGGTTGACGTTAGCCCCAACGTGATGAACGTTGACTTTGCAGCTAAAAACGAAGGGGAAACAGACTCGGCATACAAAACTTTAAACGAGTATTTCGCAACAAGAGAGCCAACCCTTAAAAATGAATATACGGGAATGTATAAAGGCTACAATCTGGTATCAATAACCGCAGAAGGCTTTTCGCCTTATTGTATTGACCCCGAGCTTACGCCAACCCTTTATAAAATGGCGACAGAGGGCTTTAAGTTTACAAACTTCTACACTCCGATTTGGGGCGTTTCGACCTCTGACGGAGAGTACGTTCATTGCACGGGATTAATACCAAAATCGGGCGTGTGGAGTTTTTATCGTTCGGGAGAACAGAAAAACTATATGCCCTTCTGTCTTGGCAATATGTTTAAAAGCATAGGTGTTAATAAAACCTTTGCTTATCACAATAACAGCCACACTTATTATTACAGAAATATATCTCATCCCAATATGGGTTACACCTTCAAGGGCTACGGCTCGGGTGTTGAGGAGTACGTGACAAAACAGTGGCCACAGTCTGACCTTGAAATGATTACAGGCTCGGTTAAGGATTACCTGTCTGACGACGACCAGTTCTTAGCCTATTATATGACCGTTAGCGGACACCTTGAATATAACTTTATAGGCAATATGATGTCGTATAAAAACAAAGAGGCTGTAGCGCACCTTGACTGTTCAGAAACTTTAAAAGCATATTATGCTTGCAATATTGAACTCGATAAGGCTATGGAAAAGCTCTTAGCAGAGCTTGAAGCGGCAGGCAAGCTTGAAAACACCGTAATTTCAATAACACCTGACCACTATCCGTACGGACTTGAGCAGGACGGAGCAGACAAGTATTCCGTCTGGCGCGAAATGTTAGGTCACGACGTTGAAACCGAGTTTGAGCTTTACAAGAGCAGCTTTATTCTCTATTGCGCAGGCACAAAGGATGCTCCAACCATTGATAAATACTGCGCCGAGATAGATATTTTACCGACTATTTTAAACCTTTTCGGCTTTGAATATGATTCTCGTCTGCTTATGGGTAACGACATACTTTCTGATGCCTCAGACCTTGTAATTATGTCAAACCGTTCATTCATTACCGACAGAGGAAAATATAGCGCGACCGCAAAGACCTTTACCGCTTTTCCGGGTAAGGAGTTTGCAACGGCAGAGGAAGAGGCAGAATATGTTAAGAGCATACGAAACGCCATAAACAATAAATTCTCTGTATCGGCAAAAATTTTGGAAAAAGACTATTACGGATATTTGTTTAAAAAGTAAGAAAAAGCACCCTTGAGGGTGCTTTTTTTATATCTCTTCTTCGATTAGTAAAAGTCTATTATACTTTGAAACCCTTTCACTTCGGCAGGGGGCTCCCGTTTTTATTTGTCCTGCATTTACGCCGACGGCCAAATCGGCTAAAAAGGTGTCCTCGGTATCGCCTGAGCGGTGGGATACAATAACCTTGTAGCCGTTTGTCTTTGCAAGGGATATTACGTCCAACGTTTCGGTAAGGGTGCCTATTTGATTCGGCTTAATCAAAATAGCGTTAGCAACCCCTTCGTCAATACCTTTTTGAAGCCTTGATTTGTTGGTTACAAAGAGGTCGTCACCTACGATTTGGCAAATATCTCCCATCCTTTCGGTAAGCTCTTTAGTGCCGTCAAAATCCTCTTCTGAAAGCCCGTCCTCAATAGAAACGATAGGATAGGAACGAGCCAAGGATTCCCACATGGAAATAAGCTCGCAAAAATCCATTTTTATATCCCTTTTAGGCAGTCTGTAGATGCCCTCTTCGGTTGCCCATTCGCTTGCCGCGGCATCAAGACAAATTTTAACCTTGTCGGTCGAATACCCTGCAGAAATTATCGAGTCACACAAAAGCTCAAGCGCCTTTTCGTCCGAGCTTAAATTAGGTGCAAATCCACCTTCGTCGCCTACGGCGGTAGATAGCCCGAGTTTTTTGATTTTACCCTTTAAGGTGTGATAAATTGAGGTGCAAATTTCCATACTTTCGGCGAAGGAAGAGGTGTTATGAGGCCTAATCATAAACTCTTGAATATCGATGTTATTGTCGGCGTGAGCGCCGCCGTTTAGGATATTCATCATAGGCAACGGCATAGAAATCGCACCACCCTTTGCAAGATAACGATAAAGGGGAATTTCCTTATACGCCGCCGCGGCTTTTGCCACCGCAATAGACGCCGCAAGAATAGCGTTAGCGCCAAGCGAGGACTTGTTTTCGGTGGCGTCAAGCGAAATCATCGTTTTATCAATTTCTCTTTGTCTTGTTGCGTCCATTCCCTTAATAGCCGCAAAAATTTTAGTGTTCAGGTTGTTCACGGCTGTTTTGACACCCTTGCCAAAGAGCCTTTCGCCGCCGTCACGCAGTTCAAAACTTTCATATTTGCCCGTTGATGCTCCGGAAGGAACAAGGCTAAAACCCTCTTTTCCACTTTCTAAAGAAACCCTTACGGCAACGGTGGGATTTCCTCTTGAATCAAAGAGTTCAAAAGCCTTTACAGATTTGATTTTACTCATGTTAAGTCATCCTTTTTTTTAAAATGTTATATATAATAATATTTTACCCTAAATATATATAAAAAACTCTTCTATTTTTTAAAGATTTGTGTTATAATGTTTTTTGTATATTTATGTAAAAAAATAAGAGGTGTGTTTCCAAGTGGAAAAAGAACAAGGAAATAACGTAATAGCCGGTCGCAACCCCGTAACAGAGGTGCTCCGTTCCGGAAGAGAAATAGACCGATTACTCGTGGCCCACGGTCAGACGGGTGGTTCGGTTGCGGCTATAATTGCAAAGTGTCGCGATAGAGGAATTTTAGTAAAAGAGGTTTCTCCGGCAAAGCTTGATTACCTTACAGGCGGCGCTAACCATCAGGGCGTAGCGGTGCTTATTGCCACCCAAGAATATAGCACGGTTGAGGATATTTTAAGCTATGCAAAAGAGAAAAACGAAAGTCCTTTTATCATTATTTGCGATGAGATAGAAGACCCGCATAATCTAGGCGCAATTATCCGTACGGCAGAGGCTACGGGCGTTCACGGAATTATTATTCCAAAACGCAGAAGCGCCTCCTTAAACGTAACGGTTGCCAAGGCGGCAAGCGGTGCGCTTGAATATATGAAGGTGGCTCGTGTTACAAATATTTCAAATGAGATAGAAAAATTAAAAGAGGAAGGCGTTTGGGTTTTTGGTGCCGATATGGATGGCGAAGATTACTCATTGACCGACTTTGACTGTCCTTGCGCTTTGGTTATAGGTAACGAGGGCAAAGGAATAGGCAGCTTGGTTGCCAAAAAATGTGATAAGATAGTAAGCCTTCCGATGATGGGACAAATAAACTCCCTTAACGCGTCGGTTGCAGCAGGCGTTTTGATGTATGCCGTGGTTAAGAGCCGAACAGGGAAATAATCTTTAACACAAAAGAAAAGGGGTGAAGACGTGGGCTTATTTACAAGAAAACGAGAAGAAGAAATAAAAGAAGAAGAATTTAGTTATATGACCCTTCCTTTTTCGGAAAAAAAGGAAGAAGCCGAAGAAGAAATAGCTGATGAAATAGAAGAAGCAACAGAAGAAACAGCAGAAGAGATAGTAGAGGAAACCGAAGAAGCAGTAGTTGAAGAAACGGTAGAAATCACCGAAACTATCAAAGAGATAAAGGAAGAAATTAAAGAAGAGAAAAGGGAAACCCCTAAGCCCGAAAGCAAGCCTTCCGAAAGGACAAAGCTTGCGCACAACGAAACGATAGAGATGCTTTTGTCTGAAATAACTCCTATGGAGGCATTAAGAAAAAGAATGCAGTCGGCAGGAGAAACTCCTTTAGAAGAGGTAAAGACCGAAGCAAAAGAAGAACCTTTAGAGGAACCAAAGCCGTCTTTTGAATCACCGATGGAACCGGAAGTTCAAGAGGAGCCGAAGGTTGACGAAGCGTATTTAGAGGTTATTAAATCCATAGAGAATATGGTGCCTAAGGATGCAAAACCTAAAAAGACTGCAAAGAGTGGCAGTCTGCTTGCAAAGTGTCTGCCCTTTATCTATGAAGAAAATGCAGTAGTAGAAGAAGAAAAACCAAAATACACCCTGGAGAGCGTTGATACGATTCTTGCGGCAAGCGAAGGCAACAAAGAAGAAAAAAGTCTTCCAAAAATAAAAATGCCCTCGTCTGATTCGGCAAGAGCAAAGCAAAAGCGTTTTAGAATAGGCGACCGTTCATTTAATTCGGCAGAAGAAAACCGCCGTCTTCCTGATGCGGCGCCAACAAAGGCAACGACACTTTTTGATGACTTTAGCGGAAAGCATACAATGATTGCCGAGGACGGTAGTACGGTTGAAATTCCCGTAAGACTTACCAAGATACAAACAGACATACCTCTTGTAGAGGATATGACCTGCGTTATGCCGGCAATAAAGCCCGAAAGCAATAGCTCTGAAATTTACGAGGACATTATAAGTCATACAAAGCCGATAAACACAAAAAGCCTTCCGATTATCAAGTCGGCCATCAAAAAGAAAAACGTATTTTCTATTGAAAATATTAAGCAGGAAGAAATCACGGTTGATGATTATGTGACAAAGTCCGATGCAAAAAGAATTGGCACACGTCTTAAAAAGATAAGAAAAACCGCATTTTTAAGACTTGCGGCAACAACTGTTTTAACAATAATAGCGTTGATTTTCGCAACACCTCTAGCCGAAGGTGTATATACCGAGTCGCCCTTGGCAGCATCGATTATATGCCTTGTTGTGACTGCGTTATTGTTGCTTGTTAACAGCAATGTTTTCGAATCCTTTAAGGATGGATTTTCATCCCGAATGGATTCAAGATTCCCCGTAGCATTAAGCGGTATAGCAATGCTTGTTTTCTTAATTTTACAAATCGTTTTAAAGCATAACGACCCTGAACATTCGGCTCTTTTTGCCGTAGCGGTTTATTTTTATGACCTTTGCGCGTACAAAAAGGCAACGGCTCATTTTAACGGCTTTAAAAAGGTTGTAAAGAACAAAGAGAAAAAGGCAGTAGCGCTTATTGACGACCAGAACACTACGGCGTATATGTCGCGTTCGGCTATTGAAGGAGAGGTTCTGGCTGCGGCTACAAGAAGAACAAAAGAAGTAAACGACTACGTTAAACACATAAGTCAGGATATTTCCTTTAAGGGCAAGCTTAACATTATAACAATAGTTACCCTTTCATTGTCGGTAATACTTTCGGTTATCGTAGGAATGAGTTACGATTCCTTGTCGATAGGACTTTGCACCTTTGCAAGCCTTTTGTCGATTAGCGCAATGCCGACCCTTACCCTTGCCGAAATGATGCCCTTCTTTAAAGCGGCAGAGAAAATAGGACGTATGGGTGGAACACTTTGCTCGGCTACTTCGGCAGAACGAATAGAAGAAATTAACGCCGTGGTACTAGGCTCTGAAGAAATCTTCCCCGATGGCACGATAACCCTTCATAGCATCAAGCCACTTTCGGCAAATAATATCGACGAAACACTTATCGAGGCAGCGGCGGTGGCCTACGTCGCAAAAAGTCCGCTTTTCTCGGTGCTAAGGGGTATGATAGGACGTTCTACCGAACTTCCCATGGCAGATACCGTACAGTATGAGGACACCTTAGGAATTTCAGGTTGGGTTGGTGACCACCACCTTCACATAGGAAACCGAACCCTTATGGAATCTCACGGCATCCGCGTGCCTTCTTTAGAGGTTGACAAGAAGATTTTATACAGAGGATATTTTCCGGTTTACATTGCAAGCGAGCAAAGGGCATGTGCATTGCTTATGATTAAGTATGAGCCCGATGACGAAATTTGCAATCAGATTATATCCTTGCAGAATTCGGGTGTGGTTCTGTTGGTTGACAACTGCGACCCGAACATTACCGAAAAGATGCTTTGCGACTATTGCGGTTTTTATATGGATAGCGTAAAGATAATGGACCACCACGGCACAACAAAATATAAGGATGCCGTGAATCCAACCGAAAACTATTCGGCTCATGCCTTTTATGACAATGGAACCAAAACGTTTTTATCCATTCTTACAGGTTCCTTTAAGCTTAAAAAGGCTTCAGAAGTGCTTTCGGTTCTTCATATAATCTTGTCGGTTATCGCTTTGGTTGCTTTTGCATATCTTTCATTAAGCGGAGCGCTTACGGTAATTAGTGCCGCAACCTGTTTGTTGATAGAACTTGCCGCATTAATCATATCCTTTACGGGATATTTGATAACAGGCTCATAAATTCCTTTAAGGGAAGTGAAATTTTGAGTAGGATTAATTTTAAAGACAGCGACAAAGAAAGCAAAATAGTCTATTTTGCGGTTTTAAGTGTGTTTTTGCATTTTGCCGTTACGGCTGCAACAATAATTGCAATAGGCCTTTTTGTAATTTTTAACGGTTCTTTAAGAAGAGAAATCTTTGCAAAGAAAAGCCACCTTCTTTTAAGCGCCTTTTGTCTTTATACCTTGCTTACGGCACTTTTTAATAAAAATTATATCGGAATTATTTGTTCGGTTACGGTTTACCTTTTGATGCTTGTCTTTTATTGGATAAGAACGGTAATCACAAAGGAAATGTTGGAAAACGCTTTAAACCTTTGTTGTGCAGTTGCAATTCCGCTTTCTTTAGCCGTTTTGGTTGAACGAATCATTCATATAGAAAGCAGCAAATACCGTTGCCAACTATGGTTTTTTAACGCGAACTATATGACGGCGCTTTTTGCCGCTATAGCACTTTTTTGTGTCTATAAGATTATAGATGATGCCGAACACATATCTCCTTATATGGTTTCGCTTATATCCTCCGGTATAGCAATGTATCTAAGCGGAAGTATGTTTGCCTTTGTTGAATTGTTTGTGGCAATCTGCTTGCTTTTAATACTTTGCAGAAAATATACCGTCTTGGCGGGATTTTCATTCTTGGTGTTTTTAGGACTTGTACTTTTGTACTTCTTCCCCGAAATATTCCCTCGAATACTTTTAGCCTCGGTACAGACCGATAAGAGAATAGAGGTTTGGAATTGGGCCATAGTATTTATAAAACAGCATCCGATTTTTGGACAGGGCTTTTTGACCTTTTATCATAACGCCTTACAAAATTCGCAGGTTTATAACACCACCCATGCACACAGCTTTGTTTTAGAACCTTTGGTTAGCTTCGGCGTAGTTGGAACAATAATGGTTATAGGACTGTTGTTTGTTTACTTCTCAAAGGTAATAAAATGTAAAGAACAACTAAAGGACGATAAAATAACAGCGCTTATTTTAAGTCTTTCAGGCGGAGTATTAATTCACGCCTTTACCGACCTGACGTTAATGTGGATACAGACAGGACTTTTATACGTCTTTATCTTTGCAACAGTAGGAATCGGAGAAAGAAAATTAGCAGAGCAAAAAACACTTTGGTTAAATAAAAACGGAGAAATGCATTATGGAAAATAAAAAGTTTTACATTACTACAGCAATAGCTTATGCTTCGAGCAAGCCGCATATAGGCAATGCCTATGATATCGTGCTTGCCGATATGATAGCCCGCCATAAAAGACTTAACGGCTACGACGTTTTCTTTATGACCGGTTCTGATGAGCATGGACAAAAAATAGAAGAAAAGGCTTTAGCGGCAGGTATTTCTCCTAAGGAATATGTTGATAATGCTGCAGCGCAGATTAAGTCTGTCTGGGACAGCATGAACACTACCTATGATAAGTTTATCCGTACAACCGATGCCGACCACGAGGCAGCCGTGACCGAGATTTTCAAAAAGCTTTATGAACAAGGCGACATTTACAAGAGTAAATACGAGGGCAAGTACTGCGTTCCTTGCGAGTCCTTCTTCACCCCAAGTCAGCTTGTTGACGGCAAGTGCCCCGACTGTGGCAGAGAGGTTATCGATTCAAAGGAAGAGGCATACTTCTTAAAACTCTCAAAATATCAGGATAAGCTTATGAAATATATCGAGGAAAACCCCGATTTCATTCAGCCCGAATCCCGCAAAAACGAGATGATAAACAACTTCTTAAAGCCCGGCCTTACCGACCTTTGCGTATCTCGTAGTTCTTTTAAATGGGGCGTACCCGTACCGATAGATGAAAAGCATATTATCTATGTTTGGATAGATGCTCTTTCGAACTATATTACAGGTATTGGATATAATCCGCTAGGTTCAAGCGAACAGTACAAAAAGTATTGGCCTGCTGATTTACACGTTATCGGTAAGGATATCGTTCGTTTCCATACAATTTATTGGCCGATTATCCTTATGGCTTTAGGCGAGCCTCTACCAAAGCAGGTATTGGGTCATCCTTGGGTATTAGTTGGCGAAGACAAAATGAGTAAGTCAAGAGGCAATACAATTTATGCCGATGAGCTAGCCGCTCGTTTCTCGGCAGACGCGGTAAGATATTACCTTTTAAGCGAGGTTTCTTTTGTAAACGACGGCTCGATTACCCATGAAAGCTTTATAAACAAGTTTAATTCCGACCTTGCCAACACCTACGGTAACCTTGTTAACCGTACCGTTGCTATGACTAATAAATATTTTGGCGGCACAGTTTCCTTTAAGGCTTATGATAACGAGTGCGAAAAAGACCTTTTAGCAACCACAAAGGAATGTGTAGAAAAATATGAAAAGGCAATGGAAACCTACCATAATGCCGATGCATGTAATGCCGTTTTAGAGCTTGCAAAGAGATGCAATAAGTATATCGATGAAACAATGCCTTGGGCACTCTCGAAGGACGAGGCGCAAAAGGATTATCTAGAGGCTGTGCTTTATAATCTTTTAGAGTGCATTAGAATTATTTCTGTGCTCTTACTCCCAATTATTCCTGCTGCGGCAGAGAAGATTGCCGAGCAAATCGGAAACACCGATAAATCTCTTGAATTTAAAGAGGGCAGTTACACAGTAGGCGAGGCTAAGCCCTTGTTTGCAAGAATTGATTCGGAAAAGGTTTTGGCTGAAATCAAGACGGAAGAGGAAGCAAAGAAAAAGGCTAAATCCGAGGCAGAAAACGTTGCTAAGATTAGTGAAATCTCAATTGAAGATTTTATGAAGGTTGAGCTAAAGGCGGCAAAGATTATGGCTTGCGAGCCTATTCCGAAGGCAAAAAAACTTCTAAAGTTAACCCTTGACGACGGAAGCGGAACACCCAGAACAGTCGCTTCGGGAATTGCAAAGTGGTATACACCGGATGACTTAATCGGCAAGACCGTAATTGTGGTTTCCAACCTTAAACCTGCAAAACTTTGCGGAGTTGAAAGTTTTGGTATGATACTGGCGGCTGACGCAGGCGAAGACGATGTTAAGGTAGTATTCCTAGAGGATGTTCCTGCAGGAAGCAAGATAAGATAATGTGGGAACTTCCAAATTACACCTTAAACGAACCTCTTATAACCGACACTCATGCCCACTATGACGATAAAAGGTTCGAGGATAAATATGATGAACTTTTCGCATCCCTTTCACAAAACGGCGTTTTAAAAATAATTAATTGCGGATGCGATATTGAGTCTTCGAAAAAATGCCTTGAACTTTCAAAAAAGTATAGCATCTGCTATACTGCGGTGGGCTACCACCCCTCAAATCTTCCAAAATGTAAAGATATAAATCTTTCTAAAATAAAGGAGTTAGCAGGGGATAAAAGGGTAGTAGCGATAGGTGAAATAGGGCTTGACTATTATTGGAACAAAGATAATAAGGAGCTTCAAAAAGAGGTTTTCAAAGGACAAATTGAACTGGCAGATAAGCTTTGTTTGCCCGTTATTATTCACGACCGTGATGCCCATGCCGACACCCTTGAAATCTTGAAAGAAAAAAAGCCGAAGGGTGTAGTTCATTGTTTTTCGGGCTCGTCTGAAATGGCAGAGGAAATAATAAACCTTGGACTTTATATCGGCATAGGCGGAGTGTTGACCTTTAAAAATGCCAAAAAGCTTTTAGAGGTGGCAAGCCTTATTCCGCTTGATAGAATACTTCTTGAAACCGATGCTCCATATATGGCGCCCGAGCCGTATAGAGGCAAGACTAACAATTCTGCCCTTATTTTATATGTGGCAGAAAAGTTGGCCGAGATAAAAGATGTATCGACCGAGGAAATTTTGAAAATTACAACTAAAAACGCAAAAACATTATTTAATTTCTAAACAAAAAAGCCGTGGAGATTTTTCTCCACGGCTTTTTTATAATTAAAAGTTAAATTTACATAAGTGCTGAAATGATATCTTGTGAAATACCTGCCTCTTTAAGACGGTCAAGAATAACATTAATATCAGCGCTAGAAACCCATGATTCAACATTTGTTGTGGTGTCAGAAGGAATTATAATTGCACCGCCATCAGAAATGGAAGCATCGGTGGTAAGCTTTGCAAGAACAGAATCTTTTTCAAAAAGTGACATTTCATAGCTATAAGCGTTCTTGGAACTTTGCACCGTGATAGCCAGACTTAAATCCTTTAATCCGGTTGAGGCACTAATACTTTTATTAAGCTCGGAAGAGGGCGAAAGGATGAAAGTTCCGTTTATGCTACCATTCTTTAAAGGTAAGGCGTCAAGGTTTTCAATTTTTATTGTGCCAACATGAACGTCTTGAACAAAGACATCAAGAGAACCGTTTATTTTAGATTTTTCTCTTGTAGCGGCACCTGTGATATGAAGTGTTGTTTGATTATCTGCTTCGATTTCAAGCTCATATCCAATATTTTTACCATCTACTGCAACGCCTGTAAATACCGAGCAAGTGTTTGGAACACGAACCTCAAAAGCGATAACATCAA
This sequence comes from Acutalibacteraceae bacterium, assembly GCA_045636705.1. GTDB lineage: Bacteria > Bacillota > Clostridia > Oscillospirales > Acutalibacteraceae > SFWF01. The sequence goes on along the minus strand of JAZTYA010000015.1, from coordinate 36,098 downwards.
ACTTTCCGTCAACCCAAGTTTTTAAGGTGAAAAGCTCGGTGTCATCATCGGTTTTTTCCATTTCATCAATTACATCATCAATCGAGCCAACCATATTATCATAGAGGTCTTCTACATCTGATGACTCTATTTCAAGTGTGTCACTATATTCGATAAGAGAAGCTTCGAGGCGGTCTATATATAACTTAACCTCTTGGTTGGCTTTTAGCTCTTCAAGAGCGCCGATAAAGAAGTCTGCAAGCACATCAACAGTAAACTTGGTCTCAAGATAGCTTGCGGTTTGAGTTACATTGTCAGCCGTAAACTCGGCTTTGCCCTGCTCAACGTTATCAAGTGTAGCAAAGGCGGCGTCAACAAGATTTGGAAGGATGTTTCTAACAAGGTCTTCGCTGGGAAGGAATTTGTAAACATCAACCTCTGACAAAGCATTAAATACAGCCTCGTTCTGTGCAAAAACTTCCGAAATATCAAAGCGAAGCGATTTATCGAAAACTTCGGGAACAGATACCACCATTTCTTGTTTAGCATAGTCAAAATAAACTTCAGCCGAAACAATTTGAGTATCGCCAAGCTTTAAGTCATAATCCATACCGAAGAGTTTGTTTCCGTCGGTGTTAAAGGAATAGGCTAACGATATTTTGCCAAGCTCTTTTGCAGGAAAGCCAATTTTAGATAAAATATCAGAAGAGAGTTCTAGGCCAAGAATCACTTCTCCCGATAGAGGAACGTCCTTGTTTTCGAGTGACAAGGCATAACTGTCTGCAAGAGAATTACCAAATTTTTCAGCAAAGCGTGAATAGGTGTAAAGAAGTTGTTCTTCGGGAGCCTTGGTAGCGACAATAAAACCTTTTACGTTGTCCTTAAAAAAGAAAGCTGCAGTGGTAAGAACTATCGCCAAGGATAAAACAACGCATAAAACACCAAGCCAAATGCGTTTTTTCTTTACCTTTACGGGAGCCTCTTCCTTAATTCCGCAAGACGCGCAAACCTTAGAGTTTTCATCAACGGGGTTTCCACAATTTTTACATAGCATAAAAATACCTCCTTTTGAATTTATCATATCACGACAAAAAAGGCTTTTCAAGTTACAAAAATTTACAAAAAAACGGGGTTCGTTTGTCGAACCCCGTTAAAATATGTTTTTTATTAGCAAACGCCTTGAGCTATCATAGCCTCTGCAACCTTTTCGAAGCCTGCGATGTTAGCGCCTGCAATAAGGTCGCCTTCCATTCCGTACTTCTTAGCAGCAGCAGCCGAAGCATCAAATATGTTCTTCATAATCTGCTTAAGTTTTGCATCAACCTCTTCAGCAGTCCAGCTGTAACGCATTGAGTTCTGGCTCATTTCAAGACCCGAAACTGCAACACCGCCGGCATTAACTGCCTTAGAGGGAGCGATAACTACGCCGTTTTCCTTAAGGTAAGCAACAGCCTCTGCAGTAGTGGGCATGTTAGCAACCTCAACGTAGTACTTAACACCGTTAGCAACGATGTTTTTAGCATCATCAATACCAACCTCGTTCTGTGTGGCGCAAGGCATAACAACGTCAACCTTTGTGCCCCAAGGACGCTGACCCTTGAAGAAGGGAACGCCGAACTTTTCAGCGTAGTCTTCAACCTTGTCACGACCTGAAGCTCTCATTTCAAGCATGAAGTTAACCTTTTCATCGGTAGAAACGCCGTCTTCATCATAGATATATCCGTCAGGACCGGAAATGGTAACAACCTTACCGCCGAGCTCGTTAATCTTCATAACGGTACCCCAAGCAACGTTACCGAAGCCTGAAACAGCGAAGGTCTTGCCCTTGATTTCTTCTCCGAAAGAAGCAAGCATGTTGTCTACGTAGTAAACTGCACCGTAGCCTGTTGCTTCAGGACGGATAAGTGAACCGCCGTAAGAGATACCCTTACCTGTTAAAACGCCTGTAAACTCATTTCTGAGTCTCTTATACTGACCGAACATATAGCCAACCTCACGAGCACCAACACCGATATCACCTGCAGGAACGTCGGTGTCTGCGCCGATGTGTTTAGAAAGTTCGGTCATAAAGCTCTGGCAGAAACGCATAACCTCTCCATCCGATTTACCGCGTGGGTCGAAGTCTGCGCCACCCTTACCGCCGCCCATGGGAAGAGAGGTAAGGCTATTCTTAAAGGTCTGCTCAAAGCCTAAGAACTTCATAATAGAAGCGTTTACTGAGGGATGAAAACGGATACCGCCCTTGTAAGGACCGATAGCAGAGTTAAACTGAACACGGAAACCGCGGTTAACCTGAACAGCGCCGTTATCATCAACCCAAGGAACGCGGAAGAAAACCTGTCTTTCAGGTTCAACCATACGCTCGATAACGCCGGCTTTTTCGAACTTGGGGTTCTGCTCTACAACAGGCTCTAAAGACTCTAAAACCTCAAGCACAGCTTGAAGGAATTCGGGCTCGCCTGCATTACGCTTTTCAACATCAGCGTAAACCTTCTTTAAATACTCGTTTTTCAACATTTTTTTGCCTCCTTAAAATATAAAAGGTTAAATAATTCATTTTATAAATATTTATAATTAAATATCATAAACCCAAATTTTTCATTTGTCAATAAAAAATCGGGGTTTTTAGGTCGAAAAACGGGATTTTCTAAAATACAAGCCACTTGAAAAGGGAAAAAAGATAGGTTATAATATATGTGTTTTAGAAAATAAAAATGAAAAACTGGTTAATTTTCAGGAGAAACTTATGAATTTAGCAGATTTCAACACCCTTAAAAAAATACTTGTTGAAGCGGGTTTTGACTTTAAAAAGAGCCTTGGACAAAACTTTTTAATAGACCCGTCTGTCTGTCCTAAAATGGCGGAAATGGCGTGTGATGCTGACACAGGTGTTATTGAAATAGGCCCCGGTGCAGGGGTTTTAACAAGGGAACTTTGCGACAACGCAAAAAAGGTAATAGCAATTGAACTTGACGAAAGACTTCGACCCGTTCTTGCTCGCACCCTTAAGGATAAGGATAATGTAGAGGTCATCTTCGGCGATGCGATGAAGCTTGACCTTGCAAACATTATAAAGGAAAAATTTTCCGACTGCAAAAAGGTAGCAGTCTGTGCAAACCTTCCTTATTATATAACCTCGCCTATGATTATGTATCTGCTTGAAGAAAGGTTGCCTATTGATAACGTTACCGTAATGGTTCAAAAGGAGGCGGCAGAACGCCTTTGCGCCAAGGTTGGCACAAGGGAAGCGGGAGCCGTAACCGTAGCGGTGAGCTACTACTCAAAGGCAGAAATTCTTTTTGAGGTTCCGCGCGAGTCGTTTATGCCTTCCCCTAATGTTGACAGCGCCGTAATAACCCTTAAAATACGACAAAGCCCACCCGTTAAGGTGGACAATGAGGCAGGTTTTTTCAGGTTTATAAAGGCCTGCTTTGCGCAACGCAGAAAAACACTTGTAAACACCGTATCATCAAGCGGTATTGCCGATAAAGCAAAACTTCGTGAAGTGTTGGAAGAACTAGATATTTCTCCTACCGTCCGAAGCGAAGAGCTGCCTTTAGAAACGCTCGCCGAAATATTTAATAAATTTTAGTCTATCTTCTGTCCCCGGGTTTAAAGAGAAGGGCGACAATAAGACCAAAGACAATGGCGGCGCAAATTCCTGCCGAGGTTGCGGTAAGACCGCCCGAAAAAATGCCTAAAAACCCAATTTCTTCCACCGCCTTTTTAACCCCTTCTGCAAGAGCGTGACCAAATCCTGTAAGGGGAACGGTGGCCCCTGCACCTGCAAAATCTACAAGGGGTTTATAAAGTCCTACAGCCGACAAAACAACCCCCGATACTACAAAACTCGTTAAGATTCTGGCAGGGGTAAGCTTTGTGAAATCTATTAAAAATTGTCCTATAAGACAGATAAAACCACCGACCAAAAAAGCCTTTAAAAGATTAACAAATAAATCCAAAAAATCGCCTCCTGAGTTTAGTTTTACCAAATTTTAAAGATATATTGCAAAAGAAAAAATAATGTGATAAAATAAGCGTATAAAATATCGTTAGAGTAGGAATTTAGGCGTTTTAGTGCCGATGGAACGGGGAGTTGTCCATCGGACGAATGAGGGCTAGGCCTTCTGCGACCCAAATTCCGCATCCCGCTGATGCTAAATAACCGACCTTTTGGTCGGTCAATGGTTTAAGGACAAACTGCCTCTTTTTCCACGGCATATTTTGCGGGGAAGGAGGCTTTTTTAATGCATAAAAAACAAACAATCTACAAAATTTGCATAACGGCCGTGCTTTGCGTATTAGCCATTATTGCCAACCGATTTTTATCTTTTAACGTGTGGAATTTAAGCCTTGGCATCAGCTTTTTGCCAATACTTATTTGCGCACTTGTTTTAGGCCCCGTTTATGGAGGAATTTGTGGCGGACTTGCCGATTTAATAGGCGCTGTTTTGTTTCCCTTCGGACCCTTTTTCCCAGGCTTTACGTTGACGGCGTTTATCTCAGGTTTCTTATTCGGATTAATCAAAACAAACGGCTCAAAAGGACAGTTTTTGCTTACCTGTTTTTCGGTCTTTTTTATAGAAGAAATCCTTTGTACCGTGCTTTTAAATTCCCTTTGGATATCGGTGCTTTTTGACAGTCCGTTTTTACCGCTTTTACTAACTCGTATACCAAAAGCCGCGGTTATGATTTGTTTAGAAATTGCCGCAGCGTTTATAATAAAAAGCCACCTTTTAAAACCCATAGAGAAAATGATAAAATAGCTAAATTTTTGTTCGACAAAATTTTTCCTGTTTTATAATAATAAGTATGGACTTTTTATACTTAGTGTGTTATAATTTTAACAAGCATGCAATTTAAGTGTTTTCACCGATTGCAAAATGTAATTTATCAGGAGGAAAACTTTATGAAAAAACACATTAGCTCTTTGCCTTTTAACGGCACCCCTGAGCAAGAAGCAAAACTTAAAGCTTTCATCGAAGAGAAGAAGCACATAGACGGCTGTCTTATGCAGGTAATGCAGGAAGCACAGGCAATCTATGGCTACCTTCCTTTAGAGGTTCAGCAGATGATAGCTGAGGGTCTTGGCATCTCTGTTGAGGAAGTATATGGCGTTGCTACGTTCTATGCTCAGTTCGCTTTATCTCCTAAGGGCAAGTACAACATCTCTGTTTGCTTAGGTACTGCTTGCTACGTTAAGGGCGCTCAGAAGCTTGTTGACCGTATTACTGAAATTCTTGGTATCGAACCCGGCGAATGCACACCTGACGGAAAGTTCTCACTTGAAGCTTGCCGTTGCATCGGTGCTTGCGGTCTTGCTCCCGTTCTTACCGTAAACGAAGAGGTTTACGGACGTCTTACCGAAAAGGATATTGACGGAATTATTGCAAAGTATAAAGACAAATAAACATAAATAAGGATAAATTTTAGTTTATGAAATTAAGTGAAATCAAAGATATTCTCGAAGCAGAGGTTGTATGCGGACAGGAATTTCTTGACCGTGAGGTTGCTTCGGCTTTCGGAAGCGATATGATGAGCGACGTTTTGGCATATGCCAAGGAAAAGTCGGTACTGCTTACGGGACTTGTAAATCCTCAGGCAATACGCACAGCTTTAATGCTCGATATGCGTTGCGTTGTCTTTGTCCGTGCTAAAAAGCTTACCGAGGAGGTAGTATCCTTAGCAAAGGAAAGCGGAATAGCAGTACTATCCACCAAATACCGCATGTTTGAAACCTGCGGAAAGCTCTATCAAAAGGGCTTAAAGGGTAGCGGAGAAGTAGATGGCTGATGCTCTAAAGTTTCACTTCACGGTTGACGGAGAAAACTTTACTATGGCAGGTCAAGCATCTGTTGCGGTAAAGAAGAGTCTTCGACAACTTGGGATTTCTCCCGAGGTTATTCGCAAAGTAGCGATTGCCATGTATGAGGGAGAAATAAATATGGTTATTCACGCCGGCGGTGGTGAGGCCTTGGTTTCTGTCTTTGAGGATATGATAGAAATCGTCCTTTCCGATAACGGCCCCGGTATTGCCAATGTCGAACTTGCAATGCAGGAGGGATTCTCAACTGCTCCTGACCAGATTCGCTCTTTGGGATTTGGCGCAGGTATGGGACTTCCCAATATGAAAAATCATACCGATTATATGAACATAGAAACTGCGCTCGGCAAAGGCACTAAAATTACAATGAGGGTAAACTTTTAGGTATGAATACTTATAAACATTCGGTTGCGCTTGACATGAAAAAATGCACCGGTTGCACCACCTGTCTTAGACACTGTCCGACAGAGGCAATCAGGGTAAGGGACGGTCACGCAGTAATCAATGCGGACAGATGTATTGATTGCGGTGAGTGTATTAGAGTGTGCCCACACCACGCCAAGAAGGCGGTGTGCAGCAGTCTTGCCAAAATGGATAAGTATAAATACAAAATTGCATTACCTGCACCATCCCTTTATGGTCAGTTTGAGGAACTAAACGATATTGACTATGTTTTACAAGGCCTTTTGGATATGGGCTTCGATATGGTCTATGAGGTTTCTCGTGCTGCCGAGCTTGTGAGTGAATACACAAGAAAATATCTGGGAACAGAAGGCATAAAAAAGCCGGTTATAAGTTCTGCTTGTCCGGTAATTGCCCGCCTTATTGCACTCAGGTTCCCATACCTTAAAGATAATCTTATGCCACTTCTTCCGCCAATGGAAATTGCGGCAAAGAGGGCAAAGAGAAGGGCTATTCGCGAAAATCCCGACCTTGACCCTGCTGACATAGGCGTTTGCTTTATTTCACCTTGTCCTGCAAAGGCAAGCTATGTAAAAAACGGCTTTGGAAGTTATAAGAGCGAGGTTGACTGCGTTGTTTCGATAAGCGACGTTTATTTCCCACTTATAAACCTTATGAAGAGGGAAATGCCACCTTTACCTTTATCCCGTTCGGGAGTTATCGGTATTAGTTGGGCAACCTCTGGCGGAGAATCGGCGGCTATATTCAATGAAAAGTATCTTGCAGCAGACGGTATTGAAAACTGCATAAAGATACTTGACCAAATAGAAAATGGCACTATGCCAAACTTAGAGTTTATTGAATTAAACGCCTGCACAGGCGGTTGTGTCGGCGGGGTTTTAACAATGGAGAACCCCTTTATCGCCAAGGCAAGACTTCAAACCCTTAGAAGATATCTGCCTATTTCGCAAAACTTCCACGAGGGTAGAGAATTTATTCCCGAGGACACCTTCTTTGAAGACGTTCCGGAATATACTCCGATGAACAGGCTTGCGGACAATATAGGCGAGTCGATGAGAATGATGGCAAAGATGCAGTCTATCCGTGAAACCTTACCCGGAACCGACTGCGGTGCTTGTGGTGCACCAAACTGCAGAGCCCTTGCGGAAGATATCGTAAGAGGCGAATGCGAGGCGGATGCCTGCGTTATAACAAAAATTAAGAGTTTAAGCGAGGGCGAAGAAAAATGACGGTAGAGATGCTTAAAGAAAACCTGATGCTCGATACTGTTACTATGCCCGATAAAGAAAAAGAGGTCACAGGCTGTTATATAGGCGACTTGCTCAGTTGGGTAATGTCGGCGGCACAAACGGGAGATGCTTGGATTACTATTATGTCTAACATAAACGTCGTTGCCGTTGCAACTCTTTGTGACACCGCCTTAATAATACTTGCCGAAGGAGTGACCGTTGACTCTGAGGTAAAAAAACTGGCCACCGACAAAAATATAAATATTTTATCATCCAAGAAAAGTGCCTACACACTTGCAACCGAGATATCACAGGTTCTTCGATGAGTAAATATTATTACGACTTTCATATTCACTCGTGTCTTTCTCCTTGCGGAGATGATGATATGACTCCTGCGAATATTGCAGGCGCCGCAACCCTTGCGGGTTTAAATATTGTAGCTTTAACCGACCACAATACCGTAAAAAACTGTCCTGCCTTTTTTAAAGCGGCAAAAAGTTACGGCCTTATCCCAATAGCAGGTATGGAGCTTACAACGGCAGAGGATATACATATTGTTTGTCTTTTCGAAGAGCTTGATACTGCTTTAGCCTTTGGCGAAGAGGTTGAAAGACATCGAATAAAGATAAAAAATAGACCCGAAGTTTTCGGACGACAACAAATCCTTGATGAAAAGGATGAGGTGCTCGGCGAAGAGGAAAACCTTTTAATCAATGCTACGGCGCTTTCTGTGTCTGATGCCATTGAATTAGTTGACTCCTTTGGCGGTGTTTGTTTTCCGGCTCATATCGACCGCACGGCAAACGGAATGGTGGAAATTTTGGGTGATTTTCCGAAGGAATATGATTTCGGATGTTATGAGCTTTATGATTTAAGTAAAGCTTCAGAATATGAAGAAAGGTTTCCTCATATAAGCACAAAAATAAGGCTTGCAGGCTCGGATGCCCATTATATTTGGGACATAAGGGATGCCGGCGATTTTATTGAAATAGAGGATGAGCCCTATTCGAGCAGTTTAGTTAGAAAAAAACTATTTGAGTATTTGAGGAGGAAATAAATGAAAGAACTATCCCTCAATATACTTGATATAGCGCAAAACTCGGTTAAGGCGAAGGCAACAGAAATTGAAATTTCAATTCTTGAAACCAAAGACAAACTAACCTTTAGCATCTCGGATAACGGAACGGGGATGAAACCTGACTTTTTAAAGGAGGTAACTAATCCCTTTACCACAACGAGAACAACAAGACCCGTAGGGCTGGGAATTCCGCTTTTAAAGTTGGCGGCCGAGCAAACGGGTGGCAGTATTAAGATAACCTCGAAGCATATTGATGATTATAAAGACTCACACGGGACTAAAACCGAAGCCACCTTTTTTAAGAATCATATAGATTCTGTGCCACTGGGCGACATAGTCGAAACGATGGTAACACTTATCCAGTGTAATGAGGGTATTGAGTTTATCTTTAATCATAAATTTGAGGACAAAGAGGTAACCCTTGACACAAGGGAACTAAAATCGGTTTTAGGCGACGTACCTATAAATAACATTGAGGTAATTCTTTGGATAAAGGATTTCTTGAATGAGCAATACATTAAATAACAAATTAACATAGGAAAGGAACAAAAACTATGAAATCATTAGCAGAACTCGCAGCATTAAGAGACAAGATGAAGGATAAGGTTGTTATCCGTGAGGGAAGCGCTCAGACTCGCGTTGTTGTAGGTATGGCTACCTGCGGTATCGCAGCAGGAGCAAGACCCGTTCTTTCAGCTTTTGTCGAAGGAGTAAACGAGGAAGGCCTTTCGGCTAACGTTATTGTTACCCAGACAGGTTGTATCGGCATTTGCCAGTATGAGCCGGTTGTTGAGGTTTACGAAGCAGGTAAGGAAAAGGTTACTTACGTAAAAATGAACCCTGAAAAGGCTAAAGAGGTAATTGAAAAGCACCTCAAAGGCGGCAAGGTTCTTGAAGAATACATTATTAAATAGGCCGAACCATTAGGATAAAGGCAAATTTTAGGAGGTTTTATTATGATTCGTGCACACGTACTGATTTGTGGCGGTACAGGATGTACATCTTCTGGCTCAAAGTCAATTCAGGCAGCATTTGAGTCTGCTCTTGAAGCAAATGGCTTAACAGAAGAGGTTAAAATTGTTGAGACAGGATGTTTCGGTCTTTGTGCTTTAGGTCCTGTTGTAATCGTTCACCCTGATGGAACATTTTATTCAAGGGTTGAACCTAAGGATGTTGAGGAAATCGTTGCTGAGCATCTTTTAAAGGGACGTATCGTAGAGCGTTTGGTTTACAGCGATACAGGCGCAGATACTCCCGTTGATGTAGAGAACCTTTCTCTTAATGACACTAAGTTCTATAAGTCTCAAAAGCGTGTAGCTCTTCGTAACTGCGGTGTTATCAACCCCGAGAACATTGAAGAATATATCGCTATGGACGGATATGCAGCACTCGGTAAGGCTCTTACCGAAATGACACCTGACCAGGTTATCGAGACCGTTTTAGCATCAGGTCTTCGCGGTCGTGGTGGTGCAGGCTTCCCCACAGGTAAGAAGTGGGAACTTGCTCGTAATCTTGTAAAGGATGCAGACCAGAAGTTCGTTGCTTGTAACGCGGACGAAAGCGACCCGGGTGCGTTCATGGACCGTTCGGTTCTTGAAGGTGACCCACACGCTCTTATCGAGGCTATGGCTATCGCAGCTTATGCTATTGGCGCTAACAAGGGATTTGTTTATGTTCGTGCAGAGTATCCTATCGCCGTTTCTCGTCTTGGTATTGCTATCGGACAGGCTCGTGAATATGGCCTTTTAGGTAAAGATATCTTCGGCACAGGCTTTGATTTCGATATGGAAATCCGTCTTGGCGCAGGCGCATTCGTTTGCGGTGAGGAAACTGCTCTTATGACCTCTATTGAAGGTCACCGTGGTGAGCCCAGACCCCGTCCTCCTTTCCCTGCAGTTAAGGGTCTTTTCGGCAAACCTACCGTTCTTAACAACGTTGAAACCTATGCAAACATTCCTCAGATTATCTTAAATGGTCCAGAGTGGTTCTGCTCAATGGGTACTGAAAAGTCAAAGGGAACTAAGGTTTTCGCCCTTGGCGGTAACATTAAGAACACAGGACTTGTTGAGGTTCCTATGGGAACAACACTTCGTCAAATCGTTGAAGAAATCGGTGGAGGCATCCCCGGTGGTAAGAAGTTCAAGGCTGCTCAGACAGGTGGTCCTTCCGGTGGATGTATCCCTGCACAGCATCTTGATATTCCGATTGACTATGATAACCTTTTAGCTATCGGTTCAATGATGGGTTCAGGCGGACTTATCGTAATGGATGAAGACAGCTGTATGGTTGACATCGCTAAGTTCTTCCTTGAGTTTACAGTTGAAGAATCTTGCGGTAAGTGTACTCCTTGCCGTGTAGGTACACAAAGACTTCTTGAAATGCTTGAAAAGGTTACTGAGGGTAAGGCTACTCTTGAAGACCTTGACAAGATGGAAGAACTTTGCCACTACATCAAGAAGAACGCTCTTTGCGGACTTGGACAGACCGCTCCTAACCCCGTTCTTTCAACACTTAACTTCTTCAGAGATGAGTATGTTGCTCACATCGTTGATAAGAAGTGTCCTGCAGGCGTATGTAAGAGCCTACTCACCTTCACAATCGATAAGGATACATGTATCGGTTGCGGACTCTGCGCTCGTAACTGTCCTGTTAATGCAATCACCAAGACCGACTATATCGCACCCGGCAAGAAGCTTCCCGCTTGGGAAATCGACCCTGCTAAGTGCGTAAAGTGTGGCGCTTGCGTTGCTGGATGTAAGTTTAAGGCAATTTCTAAGAAATAAGGAAGGAGAAAACATACTATGGCTAATATGATTAATCTTAAAATTGACGGTATGGACGTCTCCGTACCTGCCGGAACAACAATACTTGAAGCTGCTAGAAAAGCAGGAATTGATATTCCTACCCTTTGCTTCATGAAAGAAATGAACGAAATCGGCGCTTGCCGTATTTGCGTTGTTGAGGTTAACGAGGGAAGAGGCTTCCGTATAGTTGCTTCTTGCGTATACCCTGTAACCGAAGGCATGGAGGTTAAGACTAACTCCATCGCTGTTCAAAAATCAAGAAAAATGACCCTTTCTCTTATGCTTTCAACACACGAGAGAAAGTGCTTATCCTGCGTTCGTTCAGGCAACTGCGAATTCCAGGCTCTCTGCACCGACTATGGTGTAACCGATGAGGCTGAGTTTGACGGTATGAAGCCTTCTTACGAGCTTGACACATCTTCACCTCACCTTATCCGTGATAATAATAAGTGTATCCTTTGCCGTCGTTGCGTTGCTGCTTGTAAGGCACAGAAGGTATCTGTTATCGGTGCTAACGACCGTGGTATTGATACCAACATTGCTTGCGGATTTAACCTTCCTTTAAATCAGGTTGGTTGCGTATCCTGCGGTCAGTGTATTGCTAACTGCCCGACAGGTGCTCTTCGTGAGAAGGATAACACCGATGAAGTATTTGAAGCATTAAACAATCCTGAAAAGGTTGTTATCGTTCAGACTGCTCCTGCAGTTCGTGCAGCTCTTGGTGAAGATTTCGGTATGCCTATCGGCACCGGTGTTGAAGGCAAGATGGTTGCAGCTCTTCGTCGCTTAGGCTTCGACAAGGTGTTTGACACCAATATCGGCGCTGACCTTACCATTATGGAAGAGGGAACCGAGTTTATCGACCGTGTTAAGAACGGTGGAGCTCTACCTATGATTACCTCTTGCTCACCCGGTTGGATTAGATTCTGCGAAATGTATCATCCTGCTCTTCTTCCCAACCTTTCTTCCTGCAAGTCACCTCAACAGATGTTTGGTGCGGTTATCAAGACCTGGTATGCAGAGAAGAACGGCATAGCACCTGAGAACATCGTTTCTGTATCAGTAATGCCTTGTACCGCTAAGAAGTACGAAATTGCTCGTGATGACCAGAACGCAGCAGGACTTCCCGATGTTGATATTACTATCACAACCCGTGAGCTTGCTCGTATGATTAAGCGTGCTCGTATTGACTTTGTAAATCTTCCTGACGAGAAGTTTGACTCTCCTCTTGGCGAGTCAACAGGCGCAGCTGTAATCTTCGGTGCTACCGGTGGTGTTATGGAGGCTGCTCTTCGTACAGTTGCTGAGGTACTCGAAGGCAAGGAACTTGACAAGGTTGATTTCCACGCAGTTCGTGGTATTGAAGCAGTTAAGGAAGCAACACTCAACGTTGCAGGTATGGATGTAAACATCTGCGTAGTAAGTGGCCTTGACGCTGTTGATAAGGTTCTCTGCGCTGTTGAAAACGGCGAGAAGAACTATCACTTCATCGAAGTTATGTGCTGCCCCGGTGGTTGTGTAAACGGTGGTGGTCAGCCCATTCAGCCGGCAACAGTTCGCCAGAAGATTGATTTAAGAAGTGAAAGAGCAAAGGCTCTTTACAGCTACGATGAGGCTAACACCTTACGTAAGTCTCACGAAAGCCCCGTTGTTAAGGCTTTATATGATGAGTATTTCGAGAAGCCCGGCAGCCACAAGGCTCACAAGATTCTCCATACTTCTTATGTTGACCGTTCAAAGGACATCATAAAATAAAAACTCAATTTCACCCATCTTTTTGATGGGTGAAAATTTTAGGAGATAAAATTATGATAAAATCTTTTAATAAATTCGGTGTAATGATTGACTGTTCTCGTAACGCGGTTATGACGGTTAGCGAACTTAAAAAGTTTATGACCGTAATAGCTAAAATGGGTTACAACCAGGTTCATCTTTACATGGAGGACACCTACGAGGTTGAGGAGCGTATGTTCGGATACCTTCGCGGCAAATACACAAAGGAAGAATTAAAGGAACTCGATGACTTTGCTTACAATTTAGGTATTGAGTTAGTTCCCAACATTCAAACCTTGGCGCATATGACCGCTTTTGTTCGTTGGAGAGGAGATATCGTTGATGCAGATGATATCTTACTCGCAGGGGACGAACGCGTTTACGACCTCATTAACCGTATGTTTAAGTCGCTTCGTGAGTGCTTTAGAACTGATAGCATTCATATCGGTATGGACGAGGCTCACATGCTCGGCCGCGGTAACTACTTTAACAAAAACGGCCCGAAGGATAGGGTTGAGATTTTACTTTCTCATTTAAACAGAGTTTGTGAAATTGCAAAGGAGTACAACTTTAAGCCTATGATGTGGGGCGATATGTTCTATCGCTTAGCAAATGGCGGAGAGTATTATGCCGCAACATCTAAATTTGACCCCTCTATTAAGGAAAAGATGCCTGAAAACTTAAGACTTGTTTATTGGGATTACTACACCACTGATAGCAAGACTTATAAGGGAATGATTAGAGGACACCGTGAGCTTTGCGATGACTTAGTTTTCGCAGGCGGCGCTTGGAAATGGATGGGCTTTGCTCCTCATAACTACTTTGCTATTAAGACCACCAAACTTGCTATGAAGGCTTGTATGGAAGGCGGAGTTAAGGACGTCTTTATGACAATGTGGGGAGATGCAGGCGCAGAATGTTCTTCCTATGCCGTTCTTCCAACCCTTTGCTATGCCGCTTGTATTGCACAGGGCATTACTAAGATGTCCGACATCCGTGCAAAGTTTGAAGAGTGGGTTGGCGCAAGATTTGATGACTTTATGCTTTTAGATGCGACTAACAGAATCGAACCTGTTGACCGCGTTATCAACCCTGCAAAGTTTTTCTTCTATGCTGACTGCTTTATGTCGGTTGTTTTGAATAACGAAAAGCCGGAATATTCAAAAACCTATGCCGACACCGCCAGAAAGCTAAAGTATGCGGCTAAGCGTTCGGGTGAGTATGCATATCTGTTTGAAACTCAGGCTAAGCTTTCTGAAGTTTTAGCAATTAAGCAGGACATCTGCACAAGAACTCGTGAGGCTTACGAGGCAAAAGACACAGCAAAACTCGAAGCTGTAATAGCAGACTATAAGAAGATGATTAAGCGCACCGAAGAGTTCCATAAAGCGTTCCAAACCCAGTGGTTCAACGAAAACAAACCTCACGGATTTGACGTTCAGGATGCTCGTATCGGCGGCGTAATTCAGAGAATGAAGTCCTGTATGGCAAGACTTATCGACTTTAAGGATGGTAAGATTTCTTCTATTCCTGAACTCGAAGAAAAGAACGAACCATTTATGAGAGGTCTTGGTTGCCTTAATAACTACAACCAAAACATTACAACCAACGTAACACATTGGTAAAACAAAAAAGACGGCTTTTGCCGTCTTTTTTACTTGATAAAATGAAATTTTAGAGTTAAAATAAGGGTGTAAAGGAGGCGGTTATTTTGGCAGTAAGACTTAACGAAAACAAGGAAGTAGTAGCGCTCATAAAACAAGGCTTAAAGGAAAAGGATGGTTTTTGTCCCTGTCGTGCCTTAAAACTGCCCGAATATAAATGTATATGCGAAGAGTTTAAAGCACAGATAGCCGACCCCGATTTTGAAGGGTACTGCCACTGTATGCTTTATTATAAGTCAAAAGATTAGGAGGAAAATCATGTTAAAAAAGATAGATAATAATAATTTTCAGGATGAAATATTAAACTTTTCGGGAACTGCTCTTGTTGATTTTTATGCCGACTGGTGCGGTCCTTGTAAAATGATAGCACCTATAATCGAAGAAATCGCAAACGAGCAAAGCAATATTGTTGTGGGCAAAATCAACGTTGACAACACACCCGAACTTGCTATTAAATACGGGGTTTCAAGCATCCCCACAATTATTATTTTCAAAAATGGCCAAGAGGATAAAAGAATCATAGGCTTCAGAGAAAAGGAAGCGTTACTTGAAGCATTAAAGTAAAAGTTGCTTGGAGGTTATTATGGATAAGAGCACCGCACTAAAATTTTTAAAAGAAAACCCTGTTTTTTGGTCAAGACTAGGCTTCTCATATCAGCCGCCACGCTACCACGATGACGGCAGTTTAATTGTTTTTAATCCAACCTATTCTGAGGCCGAAACCCATGCCGATTTTACGGCTGCGGGTGTTAAAATTCACACCTGTATTTTAACGCTTGGTTGGGTAGGAGTAGATAAATACGATTATAGTGTTTGCGATACCGTTTTAGAAAAAATCTTTAATGAAGGTAAGGCAGATTATTTTATCCCTCGTATAAAACTTGATGCACCGATAGAGTGGTGCAAAGAAAACCCCGAAGAAATTACAGTTTATCACCACGGACCTCGCCAAAGGGACGAAATAAGAGGATTAGTTGGAACCTTAAAACAGGACTATTTAGGCTATCCTGCTCCAAACGGATATTTTAACGCTAACGGTTGGAAAGATAATAGGCCTAACGTTGGAGGACTAATTTCTTTACAAAGCTTTTCCTCTAAAAAGTGGTTAGAGGATGCCTCCAAGGCACTAATTCGACTTATAGACCATTTAGAAAATTCTCCCTATGGCGACCGCATTTTAGCCTACCATATAGCCTACGGTGCTTGTGGTGAGTCTATGATGTGGGGCAGAGACAGTGTCGATATGTGGGGCGACTATGGTATTTCCCACCAAAAGCACTTTTTAGACTATGCGATAGAAAAGTACGGCTCAAAGGATGCTGTTTTAAAGGCGTGGAATATAACAACGCTTGACGGCGACATTGTACCGTTGCCCGTAGAACGTGAAAAGCCGATTCACAATGCTAATGATTTTTATAGAAACGAAGAAAATGAGCGCAGAAGTATAGACTATGATGAGTTTATGTGTAAAATCAATGTCGATGCTTTAGAAACCTTCGGCAAGGTGGTTAAAGCACATACAAACGATAAGATAGTTGGTGCTTTTTACGGATACATAATCCATATGTCAAGAACGGCATATTCGGGACACCTTGGTTGGAAGAGAATTTTAAACAGTCCCTATATCGACTTTTTTGCAGCACCGAAATCTTATCATAGAAGTAATGCAGGCGAGCCGGGAGGGGAAATGGCACCTACTGTTTCCATAAACAATAAAAAGCTCTGGCTTGATGAGTGCGATAACCGCACCCACTTATCAAATGAACTACATTGGGCAACCAAAAACATAGAGGAAACCAGAACGGTTCTTCTTCGAGAACTTATGAAAAATATCTCCCACAACTCAGGTCTATGGTATATGGACCTTGGCGGCAACTGGTATAAGGATAAGGAGATTTTAGAGCATGTGTCTTGCCTTTTAGATGCATCCTTTAAACTTCGCAAAAAGCCTTATAAGAGCACGGCTAAAGTGGTGGTTATTATGGATGAGGAAAGCATTATTCATGCCCACCCCGCTATTATACGGCCGGGAGAAGATTTACTTAGAAACCTACAACTTGCAGGCGTAAATATTGATATTATTTTTTCTTATGATATTGAAAATATAGACCTTAAAAATGTCCGCCTTGCAGTTATGCTTCATTCAAGCCGCCTTGACGACGAGTATTTTAATAGGCTTAGAAAAGTAGCGCCAAATGCTAAAATCTTAATGGTCGGTAAGAACAGGAGTGCGGTAAGCGAAAATCTTATACCGCTTGATGACACCGTTAAACCTGAATACCGAATTGGCGACAATGCTAACCTAACACCTATATTCTCTGATGAACAAGGTATAAAGGTAGCAAAAACCGAAAAGGGAGACTATATAAGCGGAAGCTACGATTTAAAAACAGAGGAACTGCGCAAAATTGTAGAGGAGTCGTCTGTCCGACCTCAAGCCCCCATAAACTGCACAGTGTATGCCGACTCAAGGGTAATTTCTTTCTTCCCGGCAGAAGATTTGGAGTTTGTGCCCCATATCCAAGAAGGAGTAAAACTTATTAACCTCTTTACAGGGGAAAGGCTAGATACAACAAAACCACTAAACTTAAAAGCTAAAGATGGCATAGCCTTTATGGTAGAACAATAAAAAAGATGCACGAGATTTTCGTGCATCTTTTTTTACTTTATTACAAGGGATAAATTATCGGTGTATTTGCCGCCGTTTTTATAACTGTCAATGACGGTTACGGTGTAGTGACCTGTCTTTTCAAAGGTAATGTTTGTCTTGAAAAGCTCCATATAATAGTCGGCAGGGGTAACGCCGTGGCTTTCCTTTACTGAAACTGCCACGCTATATCCAAAATAGCCGTCGCCAAATTCTGCAGACTCGTTAACGTCGTCAAAATGAACCGACTTTAAGGTATCAGGATTAATTCTAATCGAGCGATAAATGTTATCTGCATTAGTTTCGCCGTGCTTTAAAATAACAATGGTCGGCCAAACCATAAACTCAATATCCTCGGTTCTAAGAAGCACTGTAAGGGTTAAAACCTTTGGCTTTTTATACTTTTTGCCGTTAACGTAAACCGACTCGTCCTTGCCTTTAAACTCTTTGAGCACGGGGAAATTATTAAAAAGGGAAGTGGGCGTGCCAATTTTTTTAGTTGGAGAGTTAATATCAAAAGGTTTAAAAGGAATCAAAAGGCCAATGCCACTGTACATTCGCTTTTCGGCTTCTATTTGTTCGTAGTAGTCTTTATCAACAAAACTTTCTGCCTCTTCTGCCGTAAGACTATATTCGCTCTTGCAACCTGCAAAAGAAAGCACGACCGCTATTAATAAAACTAAAGCGACAAACCTTGACACAAAACCCCTCCTTTTTTATTTCTGAAATTATTTTAATACAAAACGGCAAATAAGTCAAATGATAGTTCTTGATTATTATTTTATTTATATGTATAATTAAGTCAGAAAAAGTCGGGAGGCTTATATGGAAAAGGAACGAAAGTATAAAAATAGCCAACTTTTAAAAAGGTTTTTGCCTTATTATAAAAAATATATACCAACGGTGGTTTTCGACCTGTTTTGTGCAGCCCTTACTACCGTTTGTGAAATAGTTTTGCCACTTATTATGAGAAATTTGACAAACCTTGGTCTTAACGATATCTCTGCTTTGTCGGTAGAATATATCTTAAGAATAGGGGTCTTCTACCTCGTTTTAAGAATAATTGACTCTGCGGCATATTACTATATGGCTTATATCGGTCACGTAATGGGAACAAAAATTGAAACCGATATGAGAAGGGATGCATATTCCCACCTTCATAAACTCTCTAACACCTACTTTAATAACACCAAGGTAGGACAGATAATGGGCAGAATTACAAACGACCTGTTCGACGTTACAGAGTTTTCACATCACTGCCCAGAGGAGTTTTTTATAGCAGGTATAAAGGGAGTAGTTTCCTTTATAATTTTGCTTAACATTAACGTTTGGCTTACCCTTATTATTTTTGTGATTATTCCGATAATGATTTTCACCTGTCGCATTATAAATAAAAAAATGCGTGAAACCTTCAGAAGCCAAAGGGTGCTAATAGGCGAGCTCAACGCCAGAATAGAGGACGCTCTGCTTGGCCAAAAGGTCGTAAAGGCTTTTGCTAACGAAGATTTAGAGTGCGAAAAATTTGAAAAGGATAATCACAACTTCTTTTCTGTTAAGAAAAAATCTTATAAATATATGGGCTCTTATCAGACCGTAACAAGACTTTTTGACGGCATTATGTATTCGGTTACGGTAATAGTGGGCAGTCTGTTTATGCTAAAGGGTCAGATAAATCCGGGCGACCTTGTTGCATTCCTTTTGTACGTCACAACCTTTATTGCAACAATTCGTAGAATTATCGAGTTTGCCGAGCAGTTCCAACGCGGCATGACGGGAATCGAACGTTTTGCCGAGATTATGGATGCCGATATTGAAATATTCGATAGCGAGGGCGCAAAAGAGCTTAAAGACCCCAAGGGTGAAATCGAGTTTAAGAATGTCTCTTTTGAATATTCCGACGACCATAACGGTGTTTTTGAAAACCTTTCTTTAAAGATTCATAGCGGTGAAAAGGTTGCCTTTGTTGGCCCTTCGGGTGGTGGTAAGACAACACTTTGCAACCTAATTCCTCGTTTTTATGACGTCACAAGCGGAGAAATTACCCTTGACGGCAGGAATATCAAGGACTATACCCTTAAAAGCCTTAGGGATAATATCGGCATGGTGCAACAGGAGGTTTATCTGTTCTCGGGTACAGTTTATGAAAATATCGCCTACGGAAAACCCGGCGCTTCATTAGAAGAGGTGACGGAAGCTGCCAAAAAGGCAGGGGCTCACGAGTTTATAACCGACCTTAAGGATGGATATGACACCTATGTCGGCGAGCGCGGTGTAAAGCTTTCAGGCGGACAAAAGCAAAGAATCAGCATTGCCCGTGTCTTCCTTAAAAACCCACCGATTATAATACTCGACGAGGCGACAAGTGCTTTAGATAACGAGAGTGAATATGCTGTTGCAAAATCACTCTCTGCGCTATCGGTTGGCAGAACGACAATAACCATAGCCCACAGGCTTTCAACCATTCAAAATGCGGACAGAATTATGGTACTGACCGAAGAGGGGATAGTCGAAGAGGGCACACATAAAGAATTAATAGCCCAAGGCGGAATTTATAACAAATTCTACCAAATGGCTAACGAAGTGCATTAAAAAAATAACCCCGACTGTGTCGGGGTTTAATTTTTCTTATCTCTTTAAAAGAACATCTTTTTCGTAAGCCTTAACTTCGGTTAGGTAGTCGGCAGAAACGTTTTCTCTTGCCAAGAACTCGTTCCAAACGTCGCCAAGAGGTGCGGTTTTGAGTTCTTCCTGCATAACCATAAGAGCTGTCATATCGCCTTCATCCTGAAGCTTCTTAAAGGTTTTAGAAGGCTCAAGTAAAGCGTAAAGCAATGCTTTAGATACGTTTCTAACACCTGTTACCCAAGCGGAGATGCGGTTAATTGAAGCATCGAAATAGTCGGTTGCGATAAATACTCGGTCAAGGGCATCGTTTCTAACGATTTCCTTTGCAATTTCCTTAGTCTCGTCATCGAAGAGAACTACGTGGTCGGAATCCCAACGAACGCCACGGGTAATATGTAAAGCAATTTTTTCACTGAATAAGAGAAGTGAAGAAATCTTATCAGATACAACCTCGGTAGGATGATAGTGACCGTTGTCCATTAAAGGAGTAAGGCCGTTTGCTACTGAATAAGAAAGGGTAAATTCAGCATTACCTGCGGTGTAAGACTCAACGCCGATACCGAATACCTTTGACTCAAGAGTGATGTAAACCTTCTTCTTATCGTAAGGAATAGAAAGAATTTCATCAAGTGACTTCTTGTAACGAGCGCGTGGTCCCATTCTGTCAGCGGGAACGTCCTTAAAGCCGTCAGGAATCCAGATGTTCATAACACACGGCACGCCTGTTTCATCTGCAAAATATTCTGCAATTTTAATACAAGCCTTGCAGTGCTCAACCCAGAACTTTCTTGCAGTCTCATCGGGAGAAGAAAGGGTAAGACCATTCTTAACCATAGGATGAGAGAAGCAGGTGGGGTTAAAGTCAAGACCAACTTTTCTTTCCTTTGCAAACTCAACCCACTTTGCGAAATGACGGGGCTCAAGCTTATCTCTGTCGGCATACTCGCCATCCCCGAAAATAGCATAGCAAGCGTGAACGTTAACCTTCTTTTTGCCGGGGATTAAGGATAAAGCCTTATCAAGGTCGGCAAAAAGTTCTTCGGGAGTTGTTGCCTTTCCGGGATAGTTACCGGTGGTTTGAATACCGCCAGAAAGTGCCTCCTTGCTGTCGAAACCAACAACGTCGTCGCCCTGCCAACAATGTATTGAAACCGAAACGTCCTTTAAGGTTTCTAAAGCCTTTTCGGTATCAACACCTAACTTTTCATATATTGCTTTTGCTTCTAAATAACGTGACATATTAAACCTCCTGAATATCAAAAGTATTGATTATAATTTTTCTAGCATCATCTAACGTTAACTTTCTGTCGTGATACATTAGCTGAGAAATAAGGTTTCCGATAGCGGTGCCTTCAACAGGACCTGCAGTAACGGCTTTACCTGTATATTCTTTGGTAAGGCGGTTCAGATATTTATCCTTACAACCGCCACCAACAATAGCAATGCGGTCAACCATTTTACCTGCTACAGACTCAATTTCTTTAACTGCCTTATCATAGCTTGCTGCTAAAGAATGATAAACACTGTTTAGCACGTCGCCGATAGGAAGCTCGGGCTTGCCAAGATAGGTACGAACAGCCTCTATCATATTTTTAGGAGCTAAGAAGCTTTCATCGGTCGGGTCAATTTTCTCGGTGAAACTGCTTTCCATAGCCATATTCATCATTTCATCATAAGAATACTTGTTATCAAGGTTGCGCTTAATGTTTTGAAAAAGCCACATTCCCATAATGTTCTTAAGGAAACGGAAACGATAATCAATTCCGCCTTCGTTTGCAAAGTTAGCCTCCATAGCCTCCTTGCTTGTAACGGGGTAAAGATTTTCGGTTCCTACAAGGCTCCAGGTGCCCGAAGACAAGAACACGCTCTTATCGTCAACAGGGCAAGCAGCAACCGCAGATGCGGTATCGTGTGTAGGTGCCAAAAGAACGGGGCAATTAAATCCTACGCGGCATCTAACCTCATCAACAAAGGTGCCGACAACGGTCTTAGGTAAAGAAGGCTCACGGAAGATGTTTTTCTTAATTCCCAATGCGTCTAAAATCTCGGTATCCCAAGTCTTTGTTTCTGCATTC
The DNA here is from genome assembly GCA_045636705.1 of Acutalibacteraceae bacterium. Classification (GTDB taxonomy): domain Bacteria; phylum Bacillota; class Clostridia; order Oscillospirales; family Acutalibacteraceae; genus SFWF01. The sequence goes on along the minus strand of JAZTYA010000015.1, from coordinate 13,977 downwards.
ACAAGGTTTGTTGTAGTAGCGTTAGTATATTCATTCTTCATAACACCTGTAAGCTTGTATGCTATGTAATCGGGAATCATAAGGAAATGTTCTGCCTCATCAAGCTTGCCCGATTTTTTATCACAATAAAGCTGATAAATGGTATTAAAGTTCTGCTTTTGAATACCGGTCTTTTCGTAAAGCTTTTCCTTTGAAATTATATTAAACACTTCTTCGGGAACGCCGGCTGTACGAGAATCACGATAGGAAACACAGGGTAAAATGGGTCTTCTTTTCTTGTTTAAAAGAACGTAGTCAACACCCCAAGTGTCAATAGCCACAGAAACGGGGAACTTGCGTTGCATAGTGCATGCTTCGAAGCCTCTTAGGATGTGCTCAAAAAGAACATCTAAATCCCATACTAAAACACCGTTTTCGTCCTTAATTCCGTTTTCAAAACGGTAAACCTCGGTGCAGATAAGCTTGCCATCTTTAAGTTCGCCTAAAATGTGACGACCGCTGGAAGCACCGATATCAACTGCTAAACAATAAGGCATAGTAAAAACCTCTCTTTTGGTATATATATTTACATAATAACACACTACAGTTAATCTTTCAATATTTAATATATCTAATTTTATAAAATTATTAAATGTTGACTAATGCCTGAAAAAAGGTTAAAATAAACTTAACAATAATATAGGAGTGATATTATGACAGACAAGAAAGAAGAACTCGGATACGAACCCGATATTATAACACTTACAGACGATGACGGCAAGGAATACACCTTTGAAGTTTTGGATGCAATTGAATCGGATGAGGGCAGATATTTAGCTATGCTTCCTATCTATAACGACCCTAAGGATATGCTCGAAGACAGCGGTGAACTTGTTATCGTTAAGGTAGGAGAGGATAACGGAGAAGAGTATCTTTATCCTATCGAGGACGACGAGGAATATGAGTTTGTAGCAGACACCTTTATTGAAAGACTTGAAGATTTCTACGAAATTGACGAAAAGAACGAATAAAATTAAACCCGGTACAAAAGAATAAGATTATCCTGCCCTGACCGCGAACGGTGGCATTTATAACCCTACAACCTTTATTTAGGGAGCTCGGCTCGACCGGCGGGTATGCAGGCCTCCCGAACTTTAGGCTATATTGCCTTTAGGCGGACGTTGGAAGCACAAAACCGGACGGAGAGCACCCACCTGTGTTTAACGCAGGTTATCAATTGCTCGATACGGCAGGGCGGGAGTAAAAGGCCAAGTATTAGAGTACTTGGCTATTTTTGTCGATTAAAAATCGTTGCAATAAGGTTTTGGAAAATGGTATAATAAATAAAACTTTTGAAAGGATAGCCTATGAAGGAGAAAAGTTGTTGCTTTACGGGATACAGACCCGAGAAATTCCCTTTTTCACTTGAAAAGGACATAAAACAATTAAACGTTTTTGAAAACAAGCTTTATAGCGCTGTTTTTTCATTGCCTAAAGAGGGCGTTACAAAATTTTATTGCGGCATGGCAGAAGGCTTTGATATAATTGCTGCCGAAGCGGTGCTTGACCTAAGAGAAAGCATAAAAGATACCATAATAGAATTAGTAGCCGTAATTCCTTTTAAAGACCAGTCAAAAGGCTTTAAAAAGGGTTGGAAAGAACGCTATGATAAAATTTTAAAACTTGCGGATAAGGTTGTAATTTTAAGTGATAAATACTTTAACGGTTGCTTTGCAAAAAGAAATTGTTATATGGTTGATAACAGTGATATCGTTTTAACCTATTTTGATGGCAAGGCAGGAGGCACGGGTTCAACCCTTAACTATGCTAAAAAACTTGGCAAAAGCATAGTGAACGTTGCCGAATATGGCGTTGGCGAGCCATTGCCTGAAGAACATACGTATTATATCGAAAATTAAAAAAGAATTTAAAAAGCCGATAATTCATCGGCTTTTTTCATATAATAGATGTGTTGAGAAGAAATAAGGACTAAAAACTGTAACTTTTGCACAAATATAAGCATAATAAACAAAAATATACAATATATTTTGAACAAAAAAGGCTTGAAAAATAGCTTGTTGTTTGGTATTATATAATAGTATAGGTGATTTCAAAGGAAAGAAGGAGCGAAAATGTTTAACAAGGATAAGACAATTGCCGAAAGACTTCAGGGCTTTCATAATAGGCTTATGGCAGACGCTTATGAAATATTAGGCTCCTTTTATCTAGGAGATAAGACCGTTTTTCGCCTTTGGGCGCCAAACGCTATAGAAATAAGTGTAGTAGGCGATTTTAATAACTGGGATAACGGCCGAAACCCAATGCACAAGGTAACCGACGGGATATGGGAAACCGAAATTTTCGGCATAGCTCCCTTTACCTCTTATAAATATGCAATAAAAGGACAAAACGGAAATATCACTTTAAAGTCCGACCCGTATGCACGTCATTTTGAAACGGCTCCTAACAACGCTTCAAAGGTTTATCCCGAGCAGAATTACAAGTGGAAGGACTCGGCTTGGCAGAAAAATAAAAACAAAACAAATATATACGAGTCGCCTGTAAATATATACGAGGTGAATGCAGAGTCGTGGCGCAAATACTCCGACGGCAACTGTTATGACTACGTAAAACTTGCCGAAGAGCTTTCAAGCTACGTAAAAGAAATGGGTTATACCCACGTTGAATTTATGCCACTTACCGAGTATCCATTTTCGGGCTCATGGGGATATCAGGTAACGGGATATTTCGCCCCAACCTCAAGATACGGAACACCCGATGACTTTAAAAAATTAGTCGATATATTCCATTCAAAGAATATCGGCGTAATACTCGACTGGGTTCCTGCTCACTTCCCAAAGGATGAGCATGGCCTTTATAGATTTGATGGCAGTCCGCTTTATGAATATGAGGACTGGCGCCGAGGCGAGCATAAGGAATGGGGCACCTGCGTCTTTAATTACGGCAGGGTAGAGGTAATGAACTTTTTAATCTCAAGCGCCGCTTTCTTTATAAAGGAGTTTCACATTGACGGACTCCGTGTTGACGCCGTAGCTTCAATGCTTTATTTAGATTACGGAAGACGCGACGGCGAATGGGCGCTTAATCAGTATGGCGGCAAAGAGCATATTGAGGCTATCGAACTTTTACGCAGAGTGAATGAAGCTTGTTTTTCTATAAACAGCAATATTCTTATGATTGCCGAGGAATCTACCGCTTGGCCAATGGTTACAAAGCCGGCAAAGGACGGCGGACTTGGATTTAACTTCAAGTGGAATATGGGTTGGATGAACGATATGTTGGCCTACTCTTCAATGGACCCCGTTTACAGAAAACATCATCAAGACAAGCTGACCTTTTCGTTTATGTATGCCTTTTCGGAGAACTTTGTGCTACCCTTCTCACACGATGAGGTAGTTCATATGAAGGGCTCTTTGATAAATAAAATGCCCGGAGATTACGACCAAAAGTTTGCAGGTTTCAGAGCTCTTTTGGCGTATATGATAGCGCATCCGGGCAAAAAGCTTTTGTTTATGGGGCAGGAGTTTGCCCAGTTTTCAGAGTGGAACTTTGCTTCAGAGCTTGACTGGTTCTTGCTCGACTTTGAAAAGCACAAAAAGACACAGAGTTTTGTAAAAGCACTTAATAAATTTTACAAGAAAAATCCCGAGTTTTATGAGATAGACTGTTCTTGGGAAGGCTTTGCGTGGACCGCAAACGATGACCACGAGCAGAGTATCATAGCGTTTAGAAGAATTGCTAAAAACGGCGACGAAATAATAGCTGTTTGCAATTTCGTTCCGGTGACTCGCGAAAAATACCGTATCGGTGTAAGCGAAGAAGGCAATTATAAAACAATATTTTCTACCGACTGGCTTGAGTTTGGTGGTAACACCAAAAAATCCACGCGCGGTATAAAATCTTCAAAGGAAGGAATGCACGGGCTTGAAAATTCTATCGAGCTTAATATTCCGGCAATGTCGGTTACCTTCCTTAAAAAGCATAAACCGAAGGACAAGACAATATAATTTATAGTTATTCAAAATTATCAGGAGATGAGAGATTTGAAGAAAACAGAATGTGTAGCAATGCTTTTAGCAGGCGGTCAGGGAAGCCGACTTGGTGTCCTGACAAAGAAAATCGCAAAGCCTGCGGTGCCCTACGGCGGAAAGTACAGAATCATTGATTTTCCGCTTTCAAACTGCATTAACTCAGGAATTGATACGGTAGGTGTTTTAACCCAGTATCAACCGCTCGAACTGGTAGAGTATATCGGAAGCGGAAAGCCTTGGGACCTAGACCGCGTTAACGGCGGCGTACATATTTTGCCACCATATCAAAAGATAAAGGGAAGCGAGTGGTACAAGGGTACCGCTAATGCCATTTATCAGAACATAAACTTTATCGAGAGATATAATCCTGAATACGTGCTTATTCTTTCGGGCGACCATATCTATAAAATGGATTACTCCAAAATGATTGCCGAGCATAAAAAGAATGATGCCGACTGTACTATTGCGGTTATGGAGGTGCCGATTGACGAGGCTCCGCGTTTTGGTATTATGAATGCGCACGAAGATGGCAGAATTTACGAGTTTGAAGAAAAACCAAAGGTTCCTAAGAGCAACTTAGCATCCATGGGTATTTATGTCTTCAAGTGGGATGTGCTTCGTAACCTTCTTACAGAGGATGAGGCAAAGCCTGACTCTTCCAACGACTTCGGTAAGGATATTATTCCTGCTATGATTGATGGTGGTATGAAGGCTATGGCATACCGCTTTAACGATTATTGGAAGGACGTAGGAACAATAGAGTCGCTTTGGGATGCGAACCTAGACCTTCTAAATCCCAAGATAGACCTTAACCTGTCCGACCCAAATTGGAGAATTTATCCCGGAACAAAGGGGCTTTCGCCACAGTATATTTCCAACACGGCAACTATTGAAAATTCTCTTGTAACAAGAGGTTGCTCGGTTTACGGAAACCTTGATTTTTCACTCCTTTTTGAAAACGTTACGGTAGAAGAAGGCGCAAACGTTGAATATTCACTTGTAATGCCGGGCGCGGTAATTAAAAAGGACGCCGTGGTAAGATATTCAATTATCGCAGAGGACACCGTGGTAGAAGAGGGCGCGGTAATCGGTGAAAGTCCTGAGCAAATAGATGATATTACCCGCTGGGGAATAGCCGTTGTAGGCGACGGACTAACGGTTGGCAAAAATGCGGTTATCACAGCAGGTCAAATGATTACAAAGGATGTTTTGGAGGGCGAAAAAATATGATAAAGAATAGTGTTTTAGGCATAATTTTTGCAAACTCCCATGATGCTATGCTTGGCGAATTAACCGCTCAACGTTCAATGGCATCGGTGCCGTTTGGCGCGCAGTTTAGATTAATTGATTTTCCGCTTTCAAACTTTGCAAACGCAAAGGTTTCAAAGGTGGGCATTATCACAAAAACAAACTACTATTCATTAATGACACATATCGGAAGCGGAAAACCTTGGGACCTGGACCGCAAAATCGGCGGACTTTCAATTTTGCCACCCTACGCTTCGGCAGAAAATCAAAAATATAAGGGCAAGCTTGAAGCTCTTTACGGAATTTTGGAATACCTGGAAGAAGCAACCGAAGATTTTGTTATATTAAGCGATGCCGACGTTATTGCAAACATAAACATAAAGCAGTTAATTAAACAACATAAACTTAAAGAAGCCGACATAACTATTGCTTATGCCGTGGGTAAAAAGCCACTCGGACAACGAGATTCTATGAGCTTCCACTTTGATAGTGACGATAGAATTACCGAGGTTAATTTCGATGATTTTGTAAAGGGCGAATGCAGTTTCGGTCTTGATACTATGATGATTTCAAGAACCCTTTTAATAGAAATCATTGAAAATCAGATGAACAAGGGAAACGTAAGCTTATCCCATGGAATTTTTTCCGAAGGACAGGGCAACCTTAAAATTTACGGCTTTAAGCACACAGGCTTTACCGCCGTTATGGACGGAATAAGGGCATATTTCGATGCTAATATGGATATGCTTGACACCGAAAAACGACAAGCCCTCTTTAGCAAAGAAAATCCGATTTTCACTAAGAGTCGCGATGATATGCCTGCGCGTTATGGCATTAACGCCAAGGTAAAAAACAGTATTGTCGGTGATGGTTGTGTAATCGAGGGCACTGTTATAAACAGTGTGCTTTTCCGTGGCGTTAAGGTGGGCAAGGGTTCCGTTGTCGAAAACTGTGTTATTATGGATGCAACCGAAATTGGCGAAAACTGCAACGTTTCTAATCTTATCGCCGACAGAAATGTCAAAGTTTCTGACAACAACTCTATTGACGGAACACGCGATAAATATTATATTAAGTTAAAGGAAAAAATTTAAAATATCCTTAAAGGTGATAAAATGAAAATTCTTTATGCATCAAGCGAAGCATATCCTTTTGCAATGTCAGGCGGACTTGCCGACGTTGCAGGGGCACTACCAAAAGCACTTCGCAGAAGACTTGTAGGTTGCCGTGTGGTAATGCCTCTTTACGGAAGCATTCCTGAGGAACTGAAAAGCGAAATGAAATTCATAACCTCTATAACCGTACCTGTGGCTTGGAGAAGACAGTATTGCGGTATTTTTGAGGCAAGATATAACGGCATAGTTTACTATCTGCTTGACAATCAGTATTATTTCAAAAGGGAAGGTCTTTACGGCCACTATGACGACGGAGAAAGATTTGCCTTTTTCTCTCGTGCGGTTTTAGAGATTATTCCTTATATCGACTATACGCCTGATATCATTCATTGTAACGACTGGCAGACCGCTATGGTTCCGGTTTATCACGACAGGTTCTATAAGTCCAACCCCCTATACTCTAATATAAAAACAGTCTTTACAATACATAACATTCAGTATCAGGGCAAGTTCGGATATGAACTTATAGGTGACGTTTTAGGTCTTTCCGATGAGGATAAGGGCCTTGTTGAGTATGACGGCTGCGTAAATCTTATGAAGGCGGCAATTCAATGCTCACATAAGGTTACCACCGTTTCTCCAACCTACGCAAAGGAGATTTTAACCCCTGAATATGCCCACGGACTAGACGGCATTTTAAAGGAGTATGAATATAAGCTTTGCGGAATTATAAACGGTATTGATACTGCCGTTTACGACCCCGAAACCGATAAGAATCTTTATGCCAACTATTCGGCATTAGATTTTTCTGATAAGAAAATCAATAAAGCAGAGCTTCAAAAGGAAATGGGACTTCCCGAAAAGAACGACACCCCATTAATCGGAATAGTGTCAAGACTTGTTAAGCACAAGGGCTTTGACCTTGTTAAAGAGGCCTTTGAGGATATGTTAAAACAGGACCTTCAGTTTGTGGCTTTAGGCTCAGGAGACTGGGAGTTTGAAACCTATCTTTATGAAATGGCTAAAAAATATCCCGATAAGGTTGCCTATAAAACAGGATTTATTCCGTCCCTTGCACGTAAGATTTATGCAGGCGCAGACATCTTCCTAATGCCGTCACAGAGTGAGCCTTGCGGTCTTGCGCAAATGATTTCACTTCGTTATGGCACAATTCCGATAGTGCGCAGTACGGGTGGCCTTAACGACACCATTACAGATAGCGGTGACGGCCTTGGCAACGGTTTTGTATTTTCTGATTATACCGCAGGTGCTATGGCAAATACAGTTTACCGTGCTCTTGAGGGATATAAAACACGCGAGGGCTGGAATATTTTAGTAAAACGCGCTTTAGACTGTGACAACAGTTGGAACGTTTCGGCAGGCTCATATATAAAACTTTATAAAGACGTTATGAGCATTAAATAGGAGAGAAACAGATGGACTTTTTTGAGATAATCAAATCAATTATTATCGGAATAGTTGAAGGTATAACCGAGTGGCTGCCCATAAGCAGTACCGGTCATATAATTTTAACCGACCGATTCATATCGTTAAACGCCAGCGGCGAGTTTAAGGAAATGTTCAACGTGGTCATTCAGCTTGGCGCAATTTTGGCGGTTGTGGTACTTTTCTTTAATAAACTTTGGCCTTTTACCACCCCTAAAAAGGGACTGGTTAAAAAAGAAAGCGTAAGCCTTTGGCTAAAGGTTATAGTAGCGGTTTTACCCGCCGCGGTAATCGGTATTCCTTTTGATGACTGGATTACCGAGCGTTTCCATAACGAGTGGGTTATAGCCTCAACCTTGATTATCTACGGTGTCTTGTTCATTTTGGTTGAAAACTTTAATAAAAAACGACCTGCAAAGATAAACTCGTTAGAGGAGATATCTTATACCACCGCAATACTTATCGGCGGTTTTCAGGTGTTATCTTTAATCCCCGGTACCTCGCGTTCGGGCGCTACCATTTTAGGAGCAATCCTTTTAGGCGTTTCTCGTGTGGCTGCGGCAGAGTTTAGTTTCTATTTAGCCGTGCCCGTAATGTTCGGCGCAAGCTTTATAAAGCTTTTAAAGTTCGGACTTAACTTTTCAGCCGATGAACTTGTTATTCTGGCGGTCGGAATGGTAACGGCATTCCTAGTGTCCATCATCGCTATTAAGTTCCTTTTAGGCTATGTCAAGAAAAAGGACTTCAAGTTCTTTGGTTATTATCGAATAGTTCTAGGACTGCTGGTACTGGCATATTTCTCATTTATCGCATAAGAAAATCGGGTAGGAGCTTAAAAACCTACCCGATTTTTTAAAAATCGAAAATTAGAAAAGTTAAGAAAAAGCGAGAAAAAACGAGATAAAACGAGTTCAAAATTGCTAAATTAAAATTTATAAAAATTATGCTTGACTTTATTTCTCCATTAATATATAATACAAAGGCGTCAAAAATTATATGGAGGTAAAGACTATGTCAACATTTATGGCAAAACCTGCTGATGTTCAGCGCAAATGGTATGTAATCGATGCTGCAGGCAAACCGCTTGGTCGCACAGCCGTTAAGGTTGCTGACCTTCTTCGCGGTAAGGGCAAGCCCGAATTCACACCCCATGTTGACTGCGGTGACCACGTTATCGTAATCAATGCTGAAAAGGCAGTTCTTACAGGAAAGAAACTTGAAAAGAAATTTTATCGTCATCACACAGGCTATATCGGTAGCTTAAAGGAAGTTAAGTATGCTACCCTTATGGAAACCAAGCCCGAGAAGGCTATGGAGCTTGCAGTAAAGGGAATGATTCCTGATACTACAATCGGCAGAGCAGCCCTCACAAGACTTCGCGTTTACAAGGGAACCGAGCATCTTCACGCAGCTCAGAAGCCTGAAGTAGTAGAAAACTAAGAAGGGAGACAGAGTAATGATAGAAGGAAAGCCTTATTTTTACGGAACCGGCAGAAGAAAGAGCTCTGTTGCCCGTGTTCGCGTTTACAACGGTACTGGTAAGATTATTATCAACGACCGTGAAATGGATGATTATTTTGGTCTTGAGACCTTAAAGCTCATCGTTCGTCAGCCTTTAGCACTTTGTGACCTCGACGGCAAGTTCGACATCGTATGTCGTGTTGCAGGCGGCGGTGTAACAGGTCAGGCTGGTGCAATCCGTCACGGATTATCCCGTGCGCTTCTTCAGTACGACGCAGAGCTTCGCGGCGCACTCAAGAAGGCAGGCCTCTTAACAAGAGACCCAAGAATGAAGGAAAGAAAGAAGTACGGACTCAAGGGCGCTCGTCGTGCTCCTCAGTTCTCAAAGAGATAATTTCTTATATTCACAAAACAAAATGCTCTGCGTTATGCAGAGCATTTTTTGTTTATTATTCATCCTCCCGAACTGTTTCTTTACAACAAGGGCAGACTGTTTCTTTGCGGTTTTTGATTAAAAATTTTTTAATATTACGGACATCGTAGTATATGTTATCAATAATATCACAGATGTAGGAAATTAGGTTATAAAATAATAAAGATAGGATAGCTCCTCCTATCAGTATAAAGAAGCCCAAGAGTTCTTGACGACCGTTAATAACAGAAATACCGATAAATGTGTTAATCATAAACCATAAAAATAATATACAAATAGCTAAAACCTTAATTTTAATGGCGAGTTTATGGTGCATAAAATCTCTCCTAAATAAAAAAGTGCGCCACGAAGGACGCACCGAAAAACGCATCCCTCAATGTTGCTACACATCTGCACTACGACAGGGAGAGAGAATACATTTTTGCAAATAGTATTCCCCATAGTAGTGCATATTCAGATGTGTAGCATACTTATTATATCATAAAGGGAAGATATTATCAATAATTTTATATGCTCTCTTTTAATCCTACAAAAAACCTATACATCAAAACAAGTCCCAAACTTAAAAGTCCGCCGCCGATAATGTCCGAGAGCCAATGCACCCCGGAAACTAATCTGCCTATTACCATAAATGCGCAGAAAATCCACAAAGAAGCCGAAATTGTTTTCTTGAGTAAAGCGTTTTTTATTCGCAAATTAAACTGCAAAATGGTAGTAGGAATAACAGTCATTATAAGAAGGGTGGTAGAAGAAGGGTAAGAGGCTTCTAAAAAGTTGTTTATAAGTACAGGTCTGTAATTTACGGGATATTCTTCAAAAAGAAGATAAAGACCTAAAAGTACAAGATAAAATACCCCGAGCGCCAAAATGCTAAAATCAACCTTTAAAATATTTCTTCTTTTTATCCACTGACAAAGACCCAAAACGGCAAACGTGAGCATAAAGGCAATGGCTACAAGACCGAGCCAATCGGTAATCATGTAAAGCGAAAAGTGAACCCCTGTAAACTCGTGAAAGGGTTTGTTAATAAAGGCAAAGCCCACACAAGAGCCGTTGGGACCCAAAGTCTTAATATCAACAAAAGAGAGCAAAAGGGTCCAAACAACAAAGGCGAAAAACAATCCCAGCGCAAAATATAAATCTTTTAAAATTTTTTTCTTCATAAAAATAACCTTCCTTTTTTAAAGTTTTAGGCAAAAGCCTTAACTTAATTTTAAAGGAAGGTTTTTAAATTTATAAGAAACAGTCGGTTACATAGCCGACACTTTTCGTGTCAAGAGCACCTTTACGGCAAGAATCACAAACAAAAAGGTTGTGGCATAGGACTGCAAACTTACTGCAAACAAAAGGGCGCCTGCCGCATTTAAAATAATGGAAATGGCCGATTTGAACCTATGCCAAACGAGGTTTTCGGTGGTTTGCAAGGCAAGGGTTAAAACCCCTTGCAAAACGATGGCCGAAACCAAGGCAATATATATAACCTTTAAATAGGGAGAAACTTCAGACAAAGCTAAAAGTGAAACCTCTGACACCGAAGAGCCGTCCCGTTGCCCTAAAATAGGCAGAAAAAAGAATAAAACGGTGCTAATATCTAAAAGACCAAAGACAACGTCACGAAAGCGCGACTCTTTTTTCTTTCCGTCCTCTTCTGCTAAGGCTAGAAGTTCGTCACTTTTAAGCAGTTCATCAACCGTTACATCAAAAAACTTTGCGATTGCTTTTAATGACTCAATACTAGGATACCCTTTGCCCGATTCCCATTTTGAAACAGCGGTGCGGGAGACAAAAAGCTTTTCAGCAAGTTCTTCTTGGGTAAGCCCTTTTAGTTTACGAAGTTCCTTAAATTTTTCATTAAATTCCATAATAAAATCTCTTTTTAAAATTCATACTTTTCATCAATCAAAACATAGTTTAAATTGTGCTTGATAGCGCCGTTTAAAACCTCGAGGTTAGAGGATTTTGCATCCTCTTTTGTAAAATCATCGGTTAAACGCTTTTCGATAACATTCTCATATTTTTTAATTATATCAAAATGATTTTTAATATAATTTTCACTCATAACAAGGCAGTAATGCTCGATATTTTGAAGATATGCTTCATCGAAATCCTCTTTAAAGTTAAATGGGATATAGCAACCCTCGACAATTAAGTTCTGCTCGTTTTCTATTGCCGTTTTAATCATTTCACGGACAATAGGCCATAAAAGAGCTGTTAAGTCTTTATCATCGCTTAAAGGAGTAAGGTCGGTCTTACCGCTACGAATAAGCCCCATTTTAAGATGGTCTAAAGAAAGATAGGGGTAGCCTTTTTCCTCTAAAAGCCTTTGTGCAAAGGCGGTTTTGCCCGTGTGGGATGCACCTAAAATTAAAATAACCATATTTTACCTCTTAAGGTAGTTTATTGCCTGCGGCACGGTAAATTTCATACCATTCTTCTCTGGTAATTTTAACGTCGGCAGCCTTTAGACTGTCGCTTAAACGGACAAGGTTTGTGGTGCCTGTAACAGGTTGCATCTTTGCGGGATGACGAAGAATCCAAGCAATAGCCATAGTGGTTTTTGAAACCGAATATTTTTCGGCGAGTCTGCCTAACACCTCGTTTAATTCGGGGAACTTATCATTATCAACAAAGCATCCACCAAAGAAACCAAACTGCATAGGAGACCAAGGCTGAACGGTTATGTTCTCAAGTCGGCAGTAATCAAGCACACCGTTGTCACGAACTGTGGATTGTTCGTTATACATATTTACGTTAACACCTGAGTCAATCATAGGAGTGTGCATTATGCCAAACTGCAACTGATTAGCGCAAATCGGCATATCAAGCGACCTTTTTAAAAGCTCAATCTGATAAGGGTTGTGGTTAGAAACACCAAAATGGCGAACCTTACCGCTACTCTTAAGCTCTGAAAAAGCACGAGCAACCTCATCGGGTTCAACCAATATATCAGGTCTATGAAGCAATAAAACGTCAATATAATCGGTGCCAAGTCTTTTAAGACTGCCCTCAACCGAGTTTATAATATGCTCGTAAGAAAAGTCGTATCTAGTTCTTCTAATACCGCATTTAGTCTGAATAATTATGCTTTCGCGCATAGAAGGGGAGATAACTTTTCCGAAAACCTCTTCGCTTTTTCCGCCGCCGTAAATGTCGGCGTGGTCAAAGAAATTTCCGCCAAGACTTAAAGACGTGTCAACAAACTCGGCTACCTCTTTTTCGCTCATATTGGCAATTCGCATACAACCAACAGCAATGGTAGGAACTTTAAGTCCGCTTTTACCTAAATTAATTTTAAACATAAAATCAACTCCTCTTAACCCATTTTACCACAAAAGAACAAAAAGACAAAGAAAAACTGTAAAAAATAGTGTTTTATGACTAGACAAAAAATTTTCTTTGTGGTACAATTTAAGAAAATAGGCATATTTTAATTTTTTATATAATTTTCGAAAGGATGACTCAAATGAACGCAACATTTAAAAGAATCGTTTCTATGCTTTTAGCTCTTTGCGTATTACTTGCAAGCGCAACCTGTCTTATGAGCATGGGCGCATCTGCAGAAGAGGTAATAACCAACATCGCAGAAGGCGCAACCAAAGACCGTATATTATCAAACGGTACACAGTCAAGCTATACAGCGAATAAAGCCTTTGACGGCAAAAAAGTAGGCGATGCTAATAAGTGGATGGCATCAGGCGCTAATAACGGAACTGCTTGGCTTATTATTGACCTTGGCGATACATTTGATATCGCAAAAACCGTTACTACCGCATTTGCAGGTAGCAGTGGTACCAGAAAATATTATTATGATATTTATGTAGCAAACGAAGGCGATTTTGATGTTACGTTTAACAGCGATAACAAAACTGCAATCTTCGAGGGCATCATAGCAAACGGCACAAAGGCTGTTTCTGTTGATGCAAGCAACACAAAAGCAGGCGAGGTTTCTATGACCTGCGAAGCTAGTGGCCGTTATGTTTTGTTCCAGTGCACAGGAAACAATGAAGGCAACGGAACACTTTCACTTTTCGAACTTGAGATTTATGTAAAGGGTGACTATTCACAGAACAAGCCCACCTCACTTATCATTACCTGTTATGGTGATAGCGTAACCGAAGGCTATGGTAAGGGCACAGGTGGTAAGGCATATCCTACCGTTTTACAAGAGCTTCTTGGAAGCGGATACCTCGTTCAGAATGCAGGTGACGGCGGTGAGCGTGTTGCCGACATTATGGCTCGTCAG
>JAZTYA010000014.1:0-2462 GCA_045636705.1 Acutalibacteraceae bacterium | reverse complement strand
CCCACAAGAGAGAATTAATCGACTACTTCTACGCCCATGCTGCGAGCTGTACCAGCTATCATACTCATAGCGGTTTCAATTGTTGCTGCATTAAGGTCGGGCATCTTTGTTTCTGCAATCTTCTTTATCTGCTCTTTGGTGATCTTAGCAACCTTAGTTTTGTTAGGTGTGCCGGAAGCACTCTCAATGCCGCAAGCCTTCTTAATAAGAACTGCAGCAGGAGGAGTCTTTGTAACGAAGCTGAATGAGCGGTCTGCATATACTGTAATAATTACTGGAATGATAAGACCTACATCGTTCTTTGTTCTTTCGTTAAACTCCTTGGTGAACGACATAATGTTTACGCCGTGCTGACCGAGAGCAGGACCAACCGGTGGTGCCGGTGTAGCCTTACCTGCAGGGATTTGAAGTTTAATGTAACCTGTGATTTTCTGAGCCATTTAATTTGCACCTCCATTATTCGTGGTAACAGCGTTATAAACGCTTGGCGAAACGGTCATATTCCCGTCTCTCCCACCGTGATGTAACAGTCTTACATCGGGACTTAATAAGCATTACTGCGTATTAACATAAATATTAGTCGTCTGATAAAGAAATTTGATCGAGTTCTAACTCAACGGGTGTTTCTCTACCAAACATAGAAAGAACTACGCAAACATTATTGTTAGCGGTATCAACCGACTTAACAGTTGCATTGTAGCCCTCAAGAGGTCCGCTGATAATCTTAACGATATCACCTTCACTGTAGCCAACTTCAACGCTGTGCTTTTCAACGCCCAAGGCTGCAACTTCCTCATCTGTTAACGGAACGGGCTTTGAAGCCGGTCCCACAAATCCCGTACAGCCGCGAATGTTTCTTACAACATACCAGCTATCGTCAGTTACGATCATCTTAATCATAACATAACCGGGGAAAATTTTTCGTTCAACTTCTTTTTTCTTATCTTCTTTGATTTCAGTAACCGTTTCGGTAGGAATCTTAATCTCATGGATTAAATCCTGCATTCCGCGGCTTTCAACCATAGTAGCTAAGTCGCTTGCTACCTTGTTTTCATATCCTGAATAGGTATGTACCACATACCATTTAGCTTCGTTAGTTTCAGACATGATTTACCTCCAAAACTATTATATACCTAAAACAAGGTTAAGAAGCTTACCAAGACCAAAATCTACGCCCCAAATCAAAAGACCAACAATTAAACACATAACTATAACGATTGTTGTGTTCTTGATAACATCCTTAGGACCGGGCCAAACAATCTTCTTGGTCTCACTCTTGTAATCTCTGAAGAAACGAACTACACGCTTAGGAATAGTGAGCTTTTCACCGTTTGAAGCTTTAACTTCAAGATAATCATCAATAAGCAAATAAGCTATTGATGCTACTGTGAAAAGGAACAATCCAGCAACAATCAACCAAACAAAAGGTGAATAAGACATTCCTGTTACATTAGGAAGAGGACGCTTATCGATAAAGCTTGTAGGATCAGAAGCGGCAATAACGAACATATAAACTGTCGCAATTAAACCGATAGCTGATGCTGCGTAACGACCTTTCTTTGATTTGATAGCAAAACAACCTGATGCCAAACTTGCTACAGCAAGGATAAAACATACAAGAATATCAGCAGATTTGTACATATCAAAGGTATAACCTTTTACAACCTCTACCTCACTACCAAATGCCAATTCAGCACCTACAAACGGAACCTCAATTTGGTTAACCATTATAGTTGCAAATCTTGTAAAGAAAAGCACAACTGAAGCTAAACCGAAAACAATCGCTGCATAACGGCAGATATTATTAATAGCTTTCATTAGTCTACCTCCCTACTTTGTTTCCTTGTGTAGGGTGTGCTTCTTGCAGAACCTACAATACTTGTTCATTTCAAGCCTGTCCGGATCGTTTTTCTTGTTTTTCATTGTGTTGTAATTGCGCTGCTTACACTCTGTGCAAGCTAAAGTGATTTTAACTCTCATAACGGCACCTCCCGCTTTACGGAAATTATTTTTGCTTTTACTCTTTTGTAAAAGTAAACGCCTCCCTCTGATGAGGAAAAGAATATTGCGCCGATTCACAACATTTAGATGCAAACCGAAAGCACTGCACAATATATGCAAAACCTCGAACAAATCTGTTCTTTCTGCAAAAAAAAAAGAACCTCAGAGGTAGAACTATTATATCACATCCTACATCTGAGGTCAAGTATTTTTTTACAATATTTTGCACGATAAATGATTTGTTAAGACATTAAGAAATATGCAATAACAATAATACCGAGTATTATACGATAATAACCGAACGCTTTGAAATCATGCTTTCTTATATACGAAAGCAAGAATTTAATTGCAAGCACAGAAATTGCAAACGCCACAACTGTTCCCACAAGCAAAATGGCAAGTTCTTTAGAATTAAAGGTGTTACCATCTTTAAAAAACTGTAAAACTTTTATGCCACTGCC
>JAZTYA010000013.1:0-19232 GCA_045636705.1 Acutalibacteraceae bacterium | reverse complement strand
GTTATAGTAATAGGTTCTCTTATTGTCGTCACCCTTACCAAGATAGGTTGTAGCAGAAGTAAGATTATAGTTAGCACCAAGGTCAACTATAATCCAAGCGGTTCCGTTTAAAGCACCGTTTGACATCCACTGTCTACCTGCCGTATCACCATTAAACGCATAAGAAGGACCATAGTTATTAGCTGTTAAATCACAAGCCAATGAGTTTTTACCAATTGCAACACTTGCCTTGCTAGGCATAAGAATTTTATAATTCCTTGTACCAACGGTTGAGCCCTTAGTATAGGTTATAACAAGGGTATCTCCGTTTGCAAGATATTCCCCTGCCTTGTTAACTGAAGCATAAGCAGCGCCTGAAACGGTTACGTCACTTAAAAGCTTATCAGCAGTAACTTCAGAGCCCCAAGAATAAGGAATAGTAATTGTGCTTGAAGTATTGTCAATCACACTTTCCTTAGAATCAATGTTGTAACCATAGATTTCTAATTCATAAAGAGAAAGTGTGTTATTACCATTATTACGGTTATTGAACTTAACTAAAACATAACGTCCTTTTGCAGAAAGGTCAACAGAAGGTCCACCTAATGTTTGAGAAGTATCAGACAAAACAGGTGTTGTAGCTAAGATAGCAACTCCGATAGTCTGTACGTTATCGGCACTCCATACAGCCGCAATCTCTTCAACAACATAAACATCAAATGCATATGCAGCGCCGGGGTCAAAGAAGGGCTTTAAGGATGCTAGATTATAGCTAGCGCCTAAGTCAATGATAATCCAAGGTCTAACGGCAGATGCTGAATTTCCTGTACCGCTGGTCATCCACTGTCTCTTCTGAGAAGCAGTACCTGTCGCAGAATCCTGATAATAACCGTTAACAGCCTTCTCAGGACCATAGTTTGTGTTAGCCTTGTTAGCAAGAACAGGCTTGTTAAGTGCTAGGTTAGCAGATGCAATGCTAATTGTATAGTCTGTAGTAGCACCAAAAGGAACTCCTGCAGAAGCAGTTAAAAGTGTGCTTGCTGCATGATTTACAGTAACTACGTCGCCACTATCCAGAGTAGCGCTATCGTCCTTAGCAATTGAAAGATAAGCATTGCCCTTAACGCCGCCAATAACGTTCTTTAAGTCGGCAACGGTCTTGCTTCCCCAACTTGAAGGCAAGGAAATAGTTTTATTAGCGCTATCAATCTTTACATCAGCAGAAGACGAAATCAAAGGTGTGTAACCGAAGATTTCCATCTCGGCAAAGTTGATATCACCGTTCGGAGAATTAGTAACGTGAATTAAGATATAACGTCCCTGAGGCTCCGATGTAAATTTATGTGACTTATACATTTTAGCGGTCTGCTGACTTAAAATCTTATAATTAGCACCGTTTGTAAGAATTGCGTTTGCAATATCATCCTTCTTTTCACGGCTCCACGCGCCAGTATAACCTACGTCTGCAAGGTCGTTTAAAGCATACATATCGTATGTATATGTTCTCTCTTCATTTGCTCTCCATAAAGCCTTGATGCCTGTTAAGTTGTAAACTGCACCAAGGTCAAGTAAGAGCCACTGAGGAAATCCTTTACCGGGATACCACTGACCAGCGTTGTTTGAACCGTCAATAGCACCGTCGAATCCGTTGTGTCCCTTTGAAAAAGGAGAGTTGATACCATTACCTGCAGCAGATTCAAAAACAGAAGCATATCTTTCGTTATCAGAAAGACCTGCAAGTGAGTTATATGCCACGTTGTAAGAAGTAGGTGTATAGTTAATTGTGTAAACTGTATCAGCAACAGTTTTATTTGCAATTTCAGAAATATTAGAATTGATAACATGCTTAACTGTAAGTGTATCGCCATCAACTAAAACCTGGTCTGAGCCCTTACTAATTTCTAAGGTAGCATTACCTGCGAAATCAAGAGCTTCAGCTAACTCTCCAGCAGTAACACCGGTTTGCTGCCAAGGCGTAGTCAATGTGATAGTATGGTTAGCATGGTCAACGACATATTTATCAGAAGAGAGCTTATAACCAAAAACTTCACACTCAAAAAGGCACATATCACCATCATACTGCTTGGTCATGTTAACCATAACGTAACGTGCTCTGGTATATTTTGTAGGCACTGTCATAGCAAGGTTTCCTGTGAAATCCTTAGAATAAGCAGTTGTACCTGTCTTAAGAGCTGCACCATAAGTTACAAGGTAGTCGTTAATTGCCGCCTTATTCTCTGCAGTAAAATCAAGACCGCCAATAGTAGTAGCACCATAGATACCATAGTCAAGACGTCTGTTTACGTCGTTTCTAAAGTTAATCTTAATACCGGTTACTATGTACTCGGCGCCGAGGTCAATCATAACATACTGTTCAGGATTGGAAGCGTTGATTGGACCACCATACCAACGGTTGTCCGCAGTATTAATACCATCGAAAGCATAGTATCCATACTTAGACTGCGCAACAGCATAAGCGATAACCTTTTTGTTTTTCTCTGCAGCTGTAAGGCCTTCAAGAACGCTATTAGCAACGTTGTTGGTCATTTGTCCTTCCGTAATAGTAGTTGTTGTTTCCGCAAAAACGGGAACACCCATTAAGCATGTAGCAGTTGCAACAAGAATGCAAATAGCTAATAAAGTGCTTAATGCTCTTTTGAATGTTTTCTTCATAGCAAAACTATCCTTTCATTCACCTTAATTCAGGATAAATATATTACCCCAATTCTTCACACTAATTTTACCAAAAAAGCTTATTATTGTCAATGCTATTTTATAAAAATTAACTATCTTTTTTTACAAAACTACACTTCCTTTTTTGTGTATCTTTACGATTTCTCGTTCATTCAATTTGAAACATAATAAAAAAAGACAAGCCAAAAAGCCTGTCTTTTTTCTGGCGCGCCCAAAGGAATTCGAATCCCCGACCTTCCGCTTAGGAGGCGGACGCTCTATCCTGCTGAGCTATGGACGCAAATATTTTGTGCAGTAAAACTGCCTTTAAACATATTACATCAGGTGGGTGTTTTTGTCAATAAATATCAGTCGTAATTTTCGAGGTAGCTATGCTTATCACCCTTATCGGAATCGCGGAAGCCCACAATGGCAGAAAGGTTTACATTATGAATACTTCTGAAGATATTATCATCAACTACGGGGTTTGTTTTCTTAATCTCTGCTATAAGCCTTTTAATTTCTCTGCGCTTTGAAAGTTCCTCGTGTTCTGTGCTCTCTGCAGTAAACTTGCAAGCGCACTGTAAAAAGGTTAACTCATTATATTTTGACCAAGCTATTATATCCTTTTCCTTAACCTTGTAAAGAGGTCGGATAAGTTCCATTCCTTCAAAGTTTTGAGCTTTAAGTTTTGGTAACATTGTTTTTATCTCACTGGCATAGGTCATATTGAGAAGTAACGTTTCAATCATATCGTCAAAATGGTGTCCGAGCGCTATTTTATTGCAGCCTAACTCCTTTGCCTTTGAATAAAGGCATCCCCTTCTCATTCTAGCGCAAAGATAGCAAGGAGAACCGCCTGCCGAATATGCGACGTCAAAAATATTACTTTCAAAAATTGTAATAGGGATATTTAGCAGATTAGCGTTTGCTTCAATAAGCTTGCGGTTTTCTTCGTTATAACCCGGGTCCATTACGAGAAAAACTAATTCAAAAGGATAAAGGCTGTGCCTACAAAGTTCCTGCATGCACTTTGCCATAAGTACCGAATCCTTACCACCCGATATACAAACGGCAATTTTATCCCCTTCGCTTATGAGATTGTATTCGTTTACGGCTCCGACAAAATTATTCCAAATACTTTTTCTGAATTTTTTTATAATACTTCGTTCAATTTCCTTATATCTTTCCATTTTTACTCCAAAGTTTTAGTTTATTATATTATATTACTCTCTTTTTTCTTTTTCAAGAAAAACAACTTGTTAAAATAAGATTTTAATGGTAAAATGTGTATAAATCGAGTTTAGGGGGATTAAAATGGTTTCAAAAATTCAAAGCATTGGACTTTTTGGAATGAATGCATATACAGTTGATGCCGAAGCAGACGTTTCGGGTGGTCTTCCCTGTTTTGATTTAGTAGGCCTTCCCGATTCGGCGGTCAGAGAATCTCGCGACCGTGTGCGTTCCGCAATAAAAAACTGCGGTTTTAAGTTTCCCGTAGGTAGAATTACAGTAAATTTAGCTCCTGCCGATATCAGAAAAGAAGGTTCTGTTTACGACCTTCCCGTTTTGCTTGCCATTTTGATTGCAAACAAACAAATAAAACCTACTGTCAATTTGGACGAAAGCGTTTTTGTAGGAGAGGTTTCCCTTGACGGCAGTTTGCGAAGAATTAACGGTGTGCTTGCTATGGCAATAAGCGCTAGACAAAAAGGCTTTAAAAACTTTTTTGTGCCCTTTGAAAATGCAGCAGAAGGAGCATTTGTAGAAGGTATTAACATATATGGCGTAAAGTCTGTTTTAGACGTCATTGAACATATTAACGGATTTAAGCAACTTGAAGCTCAATCTGTTCCGTTAAACGATACTAATCTTTCCTTTAAGCCGACACTTGATTTTAGTGACGTTAAGGGTCAAGCCGCAGCAAAGAAGGCTATGGAAATAGCCGCTGCCGGAGGCCATAACCTTTTGCTTCTTGGAAGCCCCGGCTCAGGTAAAAGTATGCTTGCTAAACGCATGCCTTCGATTTTGCCCGAAATGACCTTTGAAGAATCAATTGAAACTACAAAAATTTATTCGGTTGCCGGAGAGGTTGACCCCAAAAACCCTCTTGTTAAAGAAAGACCTTTCCGTTCGCCGCATCATACCGTATCTTCAAGAGGCTTATCAGGCGGTGGAAGCATTCCCCGACCAGGTGAAATTTCGCTGGCACATAATGGTGTTTTATTCCTTGATGAGTTACCTGAATTCAGCCGAGACGTTATGGAAACTCTTCGTCAACCGCTAGAAGACGGCAAGGTTACGATTTCCCGTGTTGCAGGTTCCTTAACCTATCCCAGCGAATTTACGCTAATAGCGGCTATGAATCCCTGCCCTTGCGGATTTTTTGGTCACCCGACAAAGAAATGCACCTGTACTCCAAACGCAGTTAGGAAGTATTTATCAAGGATTTCAGGACCGATGCTTGACCGACTTGATTTACATATTGAGGTGCCGCCTGTTGATTTTGATTCTCTTCAGTCAACCGTTTTAGAGGAAACCAGCGAATCTGTGCGAGCACGTGTAAACAGAGCAAGAGAAATACAAAATAAGCGTTATATAGGCACGGGCATTACCTGTAACGCAAGGCTTACCCCTAATATGCTGTCAAAATTCTGTAAGTTGACTGAGGACGCCGAGGCAATACTTAAAGCTGCCTTTGATAAGCTCGGTCTTTCGGGTCGTGCTTATGATAGAATTTTAAAGGTAGCAAGAACCATTGCCGACCTTAATGAAAAAGAAAACATTGAGGCTTCACACATTGCTCAGGCAATACAGTTTAGAAGTCTTGACAGAAAATATTGGGGAGAATAACAAAAATGAAAGCATATGAAGTATTAGAAAAACTCTTTGCGTTATCTTACGAAAGGGACTACACTCACACCTGTGATACTGTAAAATCAGGTGACCCTAACGTTGAGGTTAGCAAGGTAGCAGTTTCTATGTTCGCTACGCCCGAGGTTGTAAGAAAGGCTAAAGAATGGGGCGCTGAACTTTTAATCGTTCACGAGCCGACATACTATAATCATCCCGATGCTCATTCGGATGAAAAAATAGAGCTTGCTAAGCGCAAGCTTATTGAGGAATCGGGCATTACCCTTTACCGCTATCACGACCATCCTCATTTTTCAACCCCTGATATTATTGCAACAGGCGAACTTAAGGCGTTTGATTTAAAGGGTACTATTGAATATACCGACGTTTTCGACCTTGTGAGAATTCATCTTGACGAGCCTATGACTCCGGTTGAGTTGGCAAAACACATTGAGGCAAAATGCGGTATTAAACACCTTAGAATTTGTGGTGCTCGTGACGTTAAATGCTCGGTAGTTTCAGGAATGTTTGGAACCCCAGGCAGAGAGTTCGAAGAGCTTAAAAACGATAAGTGTGAAATTCTTTTAACTGGCGAAGCTTGTGAATGGAAACTTGGCGAATATGCTCGTGATGCAGCGCAATTAGGTTATAAGAAGGCTCTTATCATTATGGGTCATATCGGTTCAGAAAGAGACGGAATGGTCTATACCGCAGAACTTATAAAGGATATGTGTCCTGACCTTGAGGTTAAATATATCGAGTGTGGCGAGGTTTACACCTACACCGATAGCTAAAAAACTGTTGAAAAAAGCACCTTCAAAAGAAGGTGCTTTTCTTTTATTTATTATCAGGTATTTTCTTTATAAGTGTTTTATAAATCCAGATAAAGAATATTACACTTACTATTAACGAAATAACCTCGGCAATTGGGAAACAAAGCCAGAAAAGGTTTACGTTTCTTGTATAATAGGCTAGCAAAAATGCCGCAGGAACAAGAGCCAAAAGCTGACGAGCGATTGATACTATCATTGACAAAAGTCCCTTGCCGAAGGCTTGAAAAACGGTTCCAAGTGCAATACAAAATCCTGCAAAAATATAGCTTGTGCTAATAGTTCTAAATGCAGGTATTCCCCATTTTAACATATCCTCCGAAGGAGCAAACATAGAAAGAAGTTGACTTGGGAAGATTTGGAAAACAGTGAATGCTAAAAGCATAATTAAAACCGCAAAAAGAACGGCAAGTTTAATGCACTTAATTACACGTGAGCGCTTACCTGCACCATAGTTATAAGCCACTATCGGAATTACTCCGTTATTTAGGCCAAAGAGCGGCATAAATGCAAATGACTGAATTTTAAAGTAAACACCAAAAATTGCAGCGCAGGTTTCAGAGAAGAAATGTAAGAGCATTTTGCTAAGCGAAAAGTTCATAATTGAACCTATCGCCATCATTATTATTGAGGGAATTCCCACAGAATAAATTCTTAAAATTGTAGCCTTGTGAGGCTTAAAGTTTCTAAAATTAAGTCTAACCTCAGGGTTGAATTTCTGATTTAAAATAATACCTGTAAAGCAAGCAACTGCTTGTCCGATAACCGTTGCAAGAGCTGCGCCGACAACATCCATTTTAAATACAAAAATGAATACAGGGTCTAAAGCAATATTAATAATTGCGCCTGCTCCTTGGGTAAACATAGTGTATATTGTCTTACCTGTAGCCTGCATAAGTCTTTCAAAAATTATCTGCATAAAGATAAAGATTGAACCTATTGAGCAAATAGATAAATACTGTGCACCAAAGGTAATAATAGTTTGGTTGTCGGTTAAAAGTTCAAAATAGAGCCTTGTACCAAAAAGTCCAAAAAGGATAAACACAATTGAAGAAACAAGCATCAAAAATACGCCGTTATTGGCCGCTCTTTGAACGTTCTTATCATCCTTTTCGCCAAGAGATTTTGAAAGCATTGAATTCATACCGACACCGGTACCCGTAGCAACGCCTATCATAAAGTTTTGAACAGGAAAAGCCAAGGATAAAGCAGTTAGAGCTTCTTCGCTAATCCAAGAAACAAACATACTGTCAACAATATTATAAAGCGCTTGAACAAGCATCGATGCCATCATAGGCAAGGTCATTGTTATAAGCAATTTTGCGACAGGCATTGTTCCCATCTTATTTTCTTTTAAATTCGACAAAATAACACCTCGTTTTAGCCAAAGCATTCAAATCCAAACCAGCCTAAAATGGCGGTTTTTAGATGCCTTTTAGCTCATTCGCACACATAAGGCAGAAAGCCTTATGTGTTTGTCTTCACCAAAATCCAAACAAAAAATCGCACTTTTTAGGTCGCAGAATTTTGTAAATAAAGGATTTTTTGGTGTGCGAGACATAAAACGCAGTAAATCCTAGAGGATTTACGAGAATTTTAACGAAGCCACAGCGAAAAATCCTTGTTTCAAAATCTGATTTGGATTTGAAAGCTTTGGCTAACCTTGGCTATTTTACCACAATAAAATTGGTTTATCAAGCAAAAAATACTCCCGAAGGAGTATTTTTAAGAATTCTTATAATACACTTTGTAAGAACTGTTTTGTTCTTGGATTTTGAGGGTTTGAAAAGAGTTGCTCAGGGGTTCCTTCTTCAGCAATAACACCATCCGCCATAAAGACAACACGGTCGGCAACCTCACGAGCAAATCCCATTTCGTGAGTAACAACAACCATTGTCATTCCGTCTCTTGCAAGGTCCTTCATAACCTCTAAAACCTCGCCTACCATTTCGGGGTCAAGCGCAGAAGTTGGCTCATCAAAGAGCATAACATCAGGGTTCATAGCAAGTGCACGAACAATGGCAACACGCTGTTTTTGTCCGCCTGAAAGTTGGTTTGGATATGCTTCCGCTTTATCGGCAAGCCCTACCCTTTCAAGTAGTTCCATACCCTTTTTGTCTGCATCCTCTTTGGACATGCCCAAAAGTTTTATAGGTGCGATAGTGAGGTTCTTTAAAACCGTCATATGAGGGAAAAGGTTAAATTGTTGGAAAACCATTCCCATTTTTTGACGATGAAGATTAATATTACACTTAGGAGCGGTTATATCCTCTCCCTCGAAATAGATTTTACCGCCTGTTGGTTCTTCTAAACGATTAAGACAACGAAGGAAGGTTGATTTGCCCGAACCAGAAGGTCCTATTACAACGACAACCTCACCGCTCTTAATCTCCATATCAATGCCTGTTAAAACGTCGAGCTTTCCAAAAGACTTCTGAAGGTTTTCGGTTTTAATCAATACATTATTAGTGTTCACTTCTGCGAAGCCTCCTTTCAAGTCTGCCTACAAGCCAAGTAAAGAGCATAACTATTACAAGGTAAATTAGCGCAACCGCAAGTAATGGCATAAATGCCGAGAAGGTGCGACCGCGAATAAGGTCTCCTGCCTTTGTTAAATCGGCAATACCAACATAACCTGCAACCGAGGTTTCCTTTAAAAGAACGATAAACTCGTTACAGAGTGTGGGCAACACCATCTTGAACATTTGAGGAATGATAATGAAAACCATTGTCTGAATGTAGTTAAAGCCAACGCTTCTGCCAGCCTCAAACTGACCGTTATCAACCGACATAATACCACCTCTAAATATCTCGGCAACATAGGCGCCCGAGTTAATTCCAAAGGCAATAATAGCAATTAAGGTTGAGTTACGCGATGTGGCAAATATTATGAAATACATAATAAGAAGCTGAACTACCACAGGAGTTCCTCTGATAACCGTGAGGTAAAGCTTCGCAATAAAGTTTAAAAACTTCATAACAAAGTATCCAAAACCGCCACGTTTTTTCATTGTTTCAAGATTTTTATCGTGTGTTGTACGGATAATTGCAATAACTACGCCTATGGCAATACCTAAAAGCACCGAGAAAAAGGTAATGATTAGAGTCATTTTAAGACCGTCAAGAAGCCATTTCCACTTTGCTCCATCAATAAAGTTAAGCTTAAAGGAATCGCAAAAATCCTGCACCCATTCCGGTGCATTCAGATAAAAATTTGCAAACCATTCTGCCATTTTTTACTCCTTAAAAAAACAGTCAAAAAGGGTGGCAAAACTACCACCCTTTTCGTTAATAGATTATGAGAAAATTATTCTGCAGGGATGTACTTATTAATAATGTCGGCAATTTTGCCTTCGTCTGTAAGCTTTTTAAGAGCAGCATTAATGCCATCTAAAAGCTCAGTATCTTCCTTGTTTACAGCAATAGCATAGTCCTCTTCGGTGTAAGAACCTTCAAGAATCTTAAGACCTTCGTTAGCGTTTACGAAAGACTTTGCAGGCTCGTTATCGATGATAACAGCTGTAACCTTGCCACTCTTAAGTGCTTCAACAGCGTCAGCGCCTGTCTTGTAACGCTCTACATTAGCCTCACCGAATCCCCAATCTTCTGGGTCGCTTGAAGAATAGATGTCACCTGTGGTATCCTGCTGAACACCAATCTTAATGCCGTCCTTTACGCCTACAGGGTCACCTGCATCGTCAAAACCGGTATAGAAATCCTCGAAAGAAGCATATTCGCTGTCAGCCTTTACGATAACAGACTGAATGCCTGTAGCATAAGAGGTTGAGAAGTTTACGCTCTTTTTTCTTTCATCAGTAACGGTAAGACCTGCAATACCAACATCGTACTTACCTGTTTCAACACCTGCTACGATAGCGCCGAAATCGATATCAACGATTTCAAGCTCAAGGCCGAGTTCCTCAGCAATAAGACCTGCAATTTCAACGTCGATACCGGCATAAGAACCATCATCAGCCTTATACTCATAAGGTGGGAAGGCAGCGTTGGTAGCCATAACGAGTTTCTTGTCTTCTGCTGCGCCACAGCCTGCAAAGCAAGTAACGATTAACATGCAAGCTAAAAGTAAAGCAATAATTTTTTTCATAATAGTTTTTCCTCCTTCTAGAAAAAACAAATTTTATGTAATCATTATAATCAATTATGCAAATAAATGCAAGCAAATTTTGGTTTTTCTCTCATAATTATTCATTATATGAATATTTCATACTTTTAATTGACATAAAAATTATATGTGTTATAATAGTTAACGTGTTAATTGTTAACAAATTAATTAACGGGGTGATTACTATTTTTGAGAAAGATTCTATTTCATCGCGCGCAATTCAACATAAATTTATGGGTATAGGTCGTTTGCACCGACGTGCCGTTGAAAACAAAATCGGTGCTACGGGTGTGCACAAAAGTCAACACATGATACTCATGTATCTTTATCGCGGTAAGTGTCAAGTTTCCCAGAAGGATATTGCCAAGCATTTTGAAATAAGCCCTGCTGCGGTAGCAGTAAGTCTTAAGAAGCTTGAAAGCGGTGGCTATATTGAAAGAAACTGCGCAGAATCAGATAATAGATTCAACGAAATAAAGATTACAAAAAAAGGCGAAGAGTTGGTTCAGTATTCAAGAAGCGTTTTTGAAGAAGTTGATGAAAAAGCGTTTGAAGGAATATCTGATACCGAACGAGAAACTTTAAGCTTTTTGCTTGATAAAATTACAAACAATCTAAAGTGCTTTTCAGGAAAGGAAGAATAAAAAATGAAGCGTTGGTATAAATACGTAAAGCCATACCTTCCCTATTTTATACTAGGTCCTCTTTGTATGATTATTGAGGTAGTAGGCGAAGTTTTGATGCCTAAGTTTTTGGCTATAGTTATTGACGGTGCAGAAAACGGAAGCCTTACGGTTGGCGGTAGCGTTGGTGCGGCAGGCCTTATGATTTTGACCGCAGTGGTTATGATGATAGGCGGTGTTGGAGGAGCTTATTTTGGCGCAAAAGCTTCGGTTAACTTTGCTACCGACCTTAGAGACGACGTCTTTAAAAAGGTTCAAAAGTTTTCGTTTGCTAATATTGACAAGTTCTCTACCGGTTCATTGGTAACAAGACTTACAAATGACGTCACACAGCTTCAAAACTTTGTAAATATGTTGCTTAGAATGTTTTTACGTTCTCCCGGTATGTTTATTGGTGCTATTATTATGGCGGTTACAATGCGCCCAGACTTATCACTTGTACTCTTAGTAACAGTCCCCTTAATGTTGATTTCCATTCTTTTTATTATCTCTAAAGGTTTTCCTCGTTTTGCAAAGATGCAGGTAAAGATTGATGCTCTTAACAACACCGTTCAGGAAAACATTACAAACGTAAGAGTTGTTAAGTCCTTCGTTAGAGAAAAACACGAAACAGAAAAGTTTGTAGAGGTAAATAACAACCTTAAAACTGCAGGTATGTCGGCAATGAAGGTTATGATTTTTATGGGACCGGTTATGACCTTGTTTATGAACATAACAACCCTTGCTATTCTTTGGTTTGGTTCCAACATCGTACTTGGCGAGTCTGATATGATTGGCGGTATGCAGATAGGCGAACTTTCGGCATTCATTACCTACGTTACTCAGATTTTATCTTCTCTTATGATGGTTACAATGATGCTTATGGCTTCCTCAAGAGCTATGGCTTCGGGCAGACGAATTAAAGAGGTTTTAGACGAAGAACTTGACCTTAACGACCTTGATGCAAAGAACCCTGAAAAGAAGGTTTTAAAAGGCGAAATTGAGTTTAAAAACCTTTCATTCCGTTATTATAAAAACAGTGAAGAAAGCGTTTTAGATAACATTAATCTTACAATTCCTGCAGGAAGCACGGTTGGTATTATTGGTTCTACCGGTTGCGGTAAAACAACCCTGGTTTCAATGATTCCCCGACTTTACGATGCAGATAGCGGTGAAGTTTTAATTGACGGAACCAATGTTAAGGATTATTCGCTTTATAATCTTCGCGAAGGCGTTGGAATGGTTCTTCAAAAGAACGTGCTTTTCTCAGGTACCATTGAAGATAATCTTCGTTGGGGTGATGAGAATGCAACCGATTCCGACCTTGTAAAAGTTTCGGAGTTTGCACAGGCTCACGGCTTTATTACAAGCTTTAAAGAAGGATATAAGACCGTATTAGACCAAGGCGGTGTTAATGTTTCAGGCGGACAAAAACAACGTCTTTGCATTGCAAGAGCTTTGCTTAAAAAGCCTAAGATTTTAATTTTAGACGACTCAACAAGCGCAGTTGATACTGCAACCGAAAAGGCTATAAGAAAAGCTTTTAAGGAAGAACTTAGCAGTTCTACAAAGATAATAATCGCTCAGCGCATTTCATCAGTTAAGGATTGTGACACTATTATCGTTATGAACGAAGGCAAAATAACCGGTGTTGGCAGTCACGATGAATTAATTGAAAATTGTACTGAATACGGCGAAATTTACTATTCGCAAGTTGACAAGAAGGAGGAATAAGGTATGGCAGGAAGAAATTTAGAAGAACTGCAAAAGCAGTATTCCTCTTTTGGTAAATCAAATGATAAAAGACCTGCAGGACCTCCTCCCGGCGGTCCCGGAAGAGGTGGCCCACCGCACTTAGGCGGAATGGGCGGAAAACCAAAGAATGCCAAACAAGCTGTTTTTAGATTGCTTGCCTACTTTAAACCGCATATTCCAAAACTTATTTTGGTTTTACTTTGCATGGTAACAAGTACCGTAACCTCACTTATCGGTTCTTTTACCCTACTTCCAATTATTAACCGTATAAGTCAGGTGCCAACCGAGGCAAAAGACGGTATTATGGCGGTTAAAATGGATGAAGTTATTGAGTCTATTACAAATATTCCTTTTATTAACGGCATTATTTCTGAAGGTCGTTTTGCGGAAATTTTAACCTACGTTTTATGCGCTGTTTTCTTCTTAGGAATAGTTTATCTTGTTGGTATTATTTCTTCTTATACACAGGCAAGGTTAATGCTTTCTATCACTCAAAACACCCTTGAAAAGATAAGAAACGAGCTTTTCTGCAAGGTGCAAACCTTACCCGTAAAATATTTTGACCGCAACCCAACCGGTGAAATTATGAGCCGTTTTACCAACGATATCGATAACCTTGATATGATGCTAAACAACTCGGTAACTGCTCTATTCTCGGGCGCTGTAACTATAGTTGGTACTCTCTTCTTTATGATAACAACCAACTGGATTTTAACCCTTATTACCATATTCTTTATTCCGCTATTTACCTATTGTGGAATTATGATTGGTAAGGCTTCAAGAAAGTATTACGCAGGTCAACAAGCAGCGCTCGGTGCCGTTAACGGATATATTGAAGAAACCGTTACCGGCCAAAAGGTAATTAAGGTGTTTAACCACGAAAAAACCTGCACCGAAGAGTTTGAACTTTTAAACAACGATATGCGTGATAAACAGTTTAAAGCTCAGTTCTTTGGAGGAATTATGGGTCCTGTTACTCATAATTTAAGTATGATAAGCTACGGCATAACCATCGGTGTTGGCGGTATTATGATGATTACAAGCGGTTTTACGCCCGGTGGTCTTACTGTTTTTGCTAACTATACTCGCCACTTTAATATGCCTATAAATCAAATATCAATGCAAATGACCGCTATCTTCTCTGCCCTTGCAGGTGCTGAACGTGTTTTTGCAGTTATGGATATGGACCCCGAACCTGCTGACAGCGAGGATTCTGTTAACCATACCGAGATTAAGGGTCATGTTGAACTAAAGAACGTAAGCTTTGGATATCTGCCTGATAAGACAGTTCTAAAGGACATTTCACTTTATGCAAAACCTGGTCAAAAAATTGCGTTTGTTGGTTCTACGGGAGCTGGTAAAACTACCATAACTAACCTTTTAAACCGTTTCTACGACATCGACAGCGGAAGCATTCTAATTGATGGCGTTGACGTTAAGGAGTATCCACGCGAGATTTTAAGAAAGAATATCGCTATGGTTCTTCAGGACACCCACCTCTTTACTGGCACAGTCAGAGAGAACATTCGCTACGGCAGACTTGACGCTACCGACGAGGAGGTTATTGCCGCTGCTAAGACCGCTAGCGCACACTCGTTTATAATGCGACTTGAAAACGGATACGACACAATGATTACAGGTGATGGTGCTAATCTTTCTCAAGGTCAAAGACAACTTTTAAACATCGCAAGAGCAGCCCTGTCTCACGCACCTATTCTAGTGCTTGACGAGGCTACAAGCTCTGTCGACACCAGAACAGAGCGTCATATTGAACACGGTATGGATAGACTAATGAAGGACCGCACAACATTTGTTATTGCCCACAGACTTTCAACCGTTCGTAACGCAAATGCAATTATGGTACTCGAAAACGGTGTAATTATCGAACGTGGTGACCACGATGAACTATTAAAGCTTGGCGGAAGATACTACGAACTTTACACAGGCAAAAAGGAACTTGACTAATGATTAAAGCTATAATTTTTGATATGGACGGCGTTCTTTTTGACACCGAACGTTTCTTTATGGATGCTTGGAAAATTGCAGGTGAAAAGCACAATTATCATAACATTTATGATGCTTGTCTTGCCTCTATCGGCGTTAGTAAGGAGAAGAGCAAGGAAATATTTAAAACTACT
The DNA here is from genome assembly GCA_045636705.1 of Acutalibacteraceae bacterium. Lineage (GTDB taxonomy): Bacteria > Bacillota > Clostridia > Oscillospirales > Acutalibacteraceae > SFWF01. The sequence goes on along the minus strand of JAZTYA010000013.1, from coordinate 4,219 downwards.
GTTTCTAAAGATTTTCCCTTTGACCAAATACGTGAAGAAGTGTCTAATCTTTGCCACGATTTAATTGAAACCAAGGGAATCCCAATGAAAAGCGGAGTTTTGGAAATTTTAGATTTTTGTAAAGAAAAAGGTTTTAAAATTGGTCTTGCAACGTCCACAAGACGGCAAACAGTTTTATCCCATCTAACAAAAGCTAATATCCTAGATTGTTTCGATGAAATTGTATGTGGAGATGAGGTTGAAAACAGCAAGCCTTTCCCCGAAATTTATTTAAAAGCTTGTCAAAAGCTCAACGTTAGTCCTGTTGAAGCGATTTCTATTGAAGATTCATATAACGGAGTCAGAGCATCAAGCTCTGCAGGTGTTAGGTGCATTATGGTGCCCGATATTTTACCTGCCACCGATGAAATGAAAACCTTAAGCCTTACTGTTAAGGATGATTTAACGGCTGTTATTGAGTTTTTAAAAGCCGAATTCTAATAATTATAAAAACGCTCTCAAATTTGCTTTGAGAGCGTTTTTTATATTTCATCTTTAAGTTGCTTTATGCGGTCGCGAAGGAAACTTGCATGCTCAAATTCAAGCATTTTAGCAGCCTGCTTCATTTCAGCAGTCAACACCTTAATTAGTCTTTCCTTTTCGGCGCGGCTTAGTTTCTTAACGTCCTTAGTGTCGTCGGGTTTAGCCGACATTTCAATTATCTCTCTTACGTCCTTTACAACCGTTTTCGGAATTATGCCGTGCTTTTTATTATACTCATCCTGAATGGTACGACGTCGGTTCGTTTCGTTAATTGCGCGTTCCATAGAGGGTGTTACGCTATCAGCATACATTATAACCTTACCGTTTTCGTTTCGAGCGGCGCGACCGATTATCTGAATAAGCGAGGTTTCGCTTCTAAGAAAGCCTTCCTTATCGGCATCTAAAATAGCAATAAGCGACACTTCAGGCAGGTCAAGTCCTTCTCTTAAAAGGTTAATGCCAACCAAAACGTCAAATTTGCCAAGGCGCAAATCTCTTATTATCTGCATTCTTTCAATTGTGTCAATATCGTAATGCATATAACGGACCTTGATATCAAGTCCCTCTAAATATTCGGTTAGGTCCTCTGCCATCTTTTTGGTAAGGGTTGTAACAAGTACCCTTTCACCTTTTTCGGTTCTAATATTTATTTCGGACACAAGGTCATCAATCTGACCGCTTGTGGGTCTTACCGAAACCTCGGGGTCTAAAAGTCCTGTCGGTCTTATTACCTGCTCGGCTATTTGTGCCGATTTATCCTTTTCAAATTCGCCCGGTGTTGCCGAAACAAATACCACCTGATTTACGTGGCTATAAAACTCATCAAAGTTTAAGGGTCTGTTGTCAAAAGCAGAGGGCAAACGGAAACCGTATTCTACAAGATTTTCTTTTCTTGCTCTATCTCCACCGTACATTCCCCTAACCTGTGGAAGCATAACGTGAGACTCATCCACAAAGATTAAAAAGTCCTCAGGGAAATAGTCTAAAAGCGTAAAAGGAACGCTTCCTTCAGGTCTTCTTGATAGGACTCTAGAGTAGTTTTCAACGCCCTTACAAGTGCCGATTTCACGAAGCATTTCAACGTCATATTCGGTACGTTGCCTTATTCTTTGCGCCTCTATTAACTTTTCGTTTTCGTTAAAGAACTTAACTCGTTCTTCCATTTCGTTTTCGATGTCTTTTAAGGCGTCTGCCATTTTATCGGCAGGCACAATGTAGTGAGATGCGGGATAAATTGCAACGTGAGTCATTATATTTTTAATTTCACCCGTTACGGTGTTTATTTCACAAATTCTCTCAATTTCATCCCCGAAAAAGTCAATTCTAAGAGCTAATTCATAAGAGTATGCAGGATAAATTTCAACAACGTCTCCGCGAACTCTGAACTTATTTCTTGTAAAGTTAACATCGTTGCGCTCATATTGTAGGTCAACAAGTCGGCGAATAAGCCAATCTCTGCTTTTTTCAGCGCCCGTGCGCAAGGAAATTACCATATTACGATAATCAATCGGGTTACCGAGAGAATAAATACAGGAAACCGATGCGACTATTATAACATCTCGCCTTTCGGACAAAGCGCAGGTTGCACTATGGCGCAGTTTATCAATTTCGTCATTTATTGCCGAGTCCTTTTCAATATAAGTGTCACTCCCCGGTATATACGCCTCGGGTTGATAATAATCGTAATAGGAAACAAAATATACCACCGCATACTCGGGGAAAAACTCACGAAACTCTGAGCAAAGCTGTGCGGCGAGGGTTTTATTGTGAGCGAGAACGAGGGTCGGTCGATTAACTTTTCCGATAATATTCGCCATTGTAAAGGTTTTACCCGAACCGGTATCTCCAAGCAAAACCTGCTCTTTTAAGCCATTTTCAATGCCTTTGCTTAATTTCTCGATAGCTTGTGGTTGGTCACCGGTTGGCTTGTAATTTGAATGTAAAATAAACTTATCCGGCATGTTCTCACTCCTCTCTTTTTTGATTATTTTCTGTCTTTTTATTGTCTTAAATTCACTTGAATTTTGCTAAAAAAGTTGGCGAATAGGCCATTACACGAATTTAGGTCACAAATTTCTTCGAGATAGTCAAAGAATTACTATCAGCCAAAATGCAAAAGAAACGACACTTTTACTCAAAATACTATAAATTCAACGTGACAGACAAACACTTTAAAACACAATATCCATAAGTAAACTTATAAGCGGTGAAATCAATAGACTGTATATCGTTCTGTAAGCAAAACCTCCAACAAAAAACGCCAAAATAGAGGTTCCGCCATCTGTGTATTTAATGTTTTTAAGTATATGTATTTTATAGATGCTGTCAGCAAAAATTCCAAACAATATTCCGCACATAAGCATACCAATACTACTTATTCCGCCTATTTTTAATGCTATCCGCTCAATTTCTTTTTGTGAATCCAAAGCCTTATCAAGCAGAACGCTCGTCTCAGCAGAATACACAGGATTTAGCTTTGTTAAAGTATCAACACCGACTGCTTCCTCATAAGCCGCAACATTTTGATAATGCGGTTCAAGCTTTGGTGCATAGATTCCGATTCCTACTGCAGTTAAAACAATAGCCAATATCAAATCTAAAATTATATACAGGCAAGCGAACTTATACATCTTTCGGTAGCAAAGCCAATTAAATCCGAAAAAGAAAGCCGCCCAGTTCCAACTTAAAAAGAACTTTTTACCCTCGTTTTTAGCGTATATATCAACATAACGAGAAGCATTTTTATCAATAAAAAAATGCCAATCTGCCTTTTTCACTCCATCTAATAATACTTCTTTTTGGGAGGCTGTAGTAGGAATCCTTTTCCAACATTCTTTACAATATCCGTCACTCACAATATATGTAGCACCACAGTGTTCGCATTTCTTTTCAAGGTTATCCATCATTTTCTGCCTCTTTCTTTTTTTGCTTTAGTGTTTGTATTGAAGCGACGATAATAATTATATAAGAAACAAAACTGAATACTGTACCATCTGTTAAATAGGTTATGAAATAAACCCAAATTGTATCTATTAAACCCAATTTGCTATATATTAAATATTTTGGAATAGCTGGTATTGAAAAAGAAAATATATTTATTATTAAAAATATGATACTGCAACAAAGTGACGGAATCAAACATTTTGATTTAATATTTTTTAATATACGAATAGACATAAAGACAAATATAAATGCAAAAATCATTTTAATCACTATGGATATAATCGTAGTCCATAACGAAGTTAAAATATATTCTTTGGTAACTCCTATCAAACTCCCATTTGGCAAGTTAACAAATAGCTCATACAGCAATTTTATAATACCGATAATCTCGCCTAAGCAAAATATGCAAAGTCCGATTATATATAAATTTTTAGTTGTTTGTTTCATAAAATTTCCTCGGCTTTTACAAGTGTATTTGCATTTTTAAACGGCAGTATTGCCCTTAAAATAAATTATTTTTCTATGACCCGTTAATATTTTTTCTAATGATGATAAAAACTTTTAATAATAAGAAACTTTAAGTTTGTATATAAGATTGTGGTCATATATATGTGTTGGATCATCCTTATACATAACAATAAATTCATTTAAATATGCAATGTTATCATATGCTGCTGTGGGTTCTTCACCTAATTTAAAACAGGATTCTTTTGAATCAAAGTAATAATATTTGTTTTCAGTTTTGATAACACCT
>JAZTYA010000012.1:0-6296 GCA_045636705.1 Acutalibacteraceae bacterium | reverse complement strand
CTGCAAGAATTCTTGATATTTCACACCTTTTAGAGAGAAAGCCAAAGGCTCTTTCGGGTGGTCAGCGTCAGCGTGTTGCTCTCGGTCGTGCTATCGTTCGTGAGCCTAAGGTGTTCTTACTTGACGAACCTCTTTCCAACCTCGATGCTAAGCTTCGTGCACAGATGCGTACCGAGATTTCAAAGCTTCACTTAAAGCTTGGTACAACCTTCATCTACGTTACCCACGACCAGACAGAGGCTATGACAATGGGTACCCGTATCGTTGTTATGAAGGACGGCTTCATTCAGCAGGTTGATACACCTCAGAATCTTTACCTCTATCCTTGCAACCTCTTCGTTGCAGGATTCATCGGTTCTCCTCAGATGAACTTCATCGAGGCAAAACTCATCAGCGAAGACAAGAAGACCTTCTTTGTTGAGTTTGGTACCGAAGATACAAAGACTCGTGCAGGTGTTAAGTACAGAATTAAGTTACCTGAGTCAAAGAACAAGGATGGCGTTTTAGAGGCTTACATCGGCAAGGAAGTTATCATGGGTATTCGTCCTGAGGACGTTCATAATGAGGAAGACCTCATTAAGGCATATCCTGATGGTATTGTTACTGCTAACGTTGAAGTTACCGAGCTTATGGGTGCTGAAACCTATCTTTACATGAATTGTGAAGAGCAGAGCATCAACGCTCGCGTTAGTCCTACTAACACAGCTAAGCCCGGCGATACCATTACTATCACTATCGAGCCCGGCAAGATTCACCTCTTTGATAAGGATACAGAGAGAACAATCTGCAACTAATAAGAAATCAAACTCCGAGGATTCCTCGGAGTTTTTTTATTTTTTGACAAATTTAAAATAATGTGCTACAATATCTCTATCTTGGAAAAAGGAGGGGAAACGTCTTATGTCAAGATTTTTAAAGGAAATAAAAAAATATGGCGGATATGCAGCATATTCTGCTCGCTCTGAACTAAAATCAGAAGTAGCAGGCTCCTTTTTAAGCTGGGCTTGGTGGATACTTGACCCTCTTCTATATATGCTCATATATTCTTTTATAGCAATTATTGTCTTTAAAAGCCCCGAACCTTATTTCCCGGTCTTTGTGTTTATAGGACTTAACGTTTGGCAGTTTTTTAGCAAAATGGTGAGAACAAGCGTTAATCTTATCAAAGCAAACCGAATGGTAGTGACAAAGGTTTATATACCAAAATATATCTTCCTGTTTGAAAAAATGGGTACCTATGGCTTTAAAATGTTGGTTTCATTCGTAATAACTGCTATTTTTATGATAATTTATGGTGTGCCTGTAAGCCTTCAAATCTTATGGGTAATACCTCTTGTTTTATTGCTTGTTGTAATTACCTTTGCATTCAGCATTATAATTATGCATTTTGGCGTTTTTGTAGAGGACCTATTGAACGTAACAACGGTTGTTTTACAGCTCTGGTTCTATGTTTCGGGTGTGTTTTATTCTATCGAATCAAGAATAGGCGCTCACAGTGAAACCTTAGCAAGGATAATGTCTAATTTTAATCCTCTTGCTATAATTATATCCGATATGAGAGCTGCAGTATTAGGCACAGGCGAATTCCATTTTGTAGCCATTGCGGTTTGGTTTTTATTGGGAATATTAATTTCCATTCTGGGCATTTCCTTAGTATACAAACATGAAAACAGTTACGTTAAGGTTATTTAAGGGGGCAGAGGAACAGGTATGGAAACGGCAATTTCTGTAAAAAATGTCAAAATAAAATATAAATACCTTAAAAAAGTCTCCCTTATAAAAATGCTTTTTGGAAGGAAACATTCAAGAAGAGAGTCTTTTTATGCCTTAAAAGGGGTATCCTTTGATGTCCCAAAGGGACACGTATTAGGTGTTGTCGGTAAAAACGGAAGCGGAAAATCCACACTTTTGCGTGCTATTGCAGGGATTTTTTCTCCTGACGAAGGAGAAATTAGCCTTCACGGAAACTCGGTTTCACTGCTTTCTATCGGCGTTGGATTTATGCCGGCTTTAACGGGCAGAGAAAATATATTCCTTTCGGGAATGCTTTTAGGCTTTTCAAACAAGCAGATAGAAGAGAAACTTGATGAAATTATAACCTTTTCAGAACTTGGCGCATTTATTGACCGTCCGGTAAAAACCTATTCAAATGGTATGTATTCAAAATTAGCCTTTTCAATTAGCGCTATTTTGGAAACCGATATTATTTTGATAGACGAGGTTCTAAGTGTCGGCGATGCTAAGTTCAAGGAAAAAAGTTATAAGAAGATAAAAAGTCTTATTACAGAAAAGGATAGAACGGCTATCGTGGTTTCACACAACCCGGATACCTTAACCAACATTTGCAACAGCGTGCTTTGGATGCACGAAGGCGAGATTAAAATGATAGGCACAGCTTCAGAGGTTTTACCTAAATACGATGAATTTATGTCAGCGAAGTAAATATAAAGGACTGTATCTAGAGGCGCACTCGGTTTTTGTGAGTGCGCCTTTGTAACGTTTAAGGCAGTATAAGATTTTCAATAAAAAGTGCTATTTTGCACTTTTTGTTGAAATAACAGATAAAATATGGTAAAATATTAATAATGTATTAACATTCTGTTCCTAAGGGGGAAATGTTGTGAAGAAAATTTTAGCAGTAATATTAACAATTACACTGTTGGTGTCAATTGCGCCAATGGGTGTGTTTAACCTTACCGCCAGCGCGGCAACAGAATATACAAGTGGTTATTATACCTATACGGTTGAGGACGGAAAGGCGACTATTACTGATTGTGATGGATCAATTAGTGGAGATATTGAAATCCCCTCAACCCTCGGTGGTTATCCCGTAATACGCATAGGCACTTCTGCGTTTAGATATTGCGATAGCCTTACAAGCGTAACTATCGGTAATAGTGTTGAGAGCATAGGCTTTTATGCGTTTTATGATTGCTCAAGCCTTACAAGCGTAACTATAGGTAATAGTGTCACAAGCATAGGAGGTTCTGCGTTTTCTTATTGCTATAGCCTTACAAGCGTAACTATAGGTAATAGTGTCACAAGCATAGGCGATGATGCGTTTTATAGATGCGATAGCCTTACAAGCGTAAATGTTGATAGCAGTAATAGTTATTATGCTTCAGAAGATGGCGTTCTCTTTAATAAGGACAAAACAACACTTATATATTTCCTTGTCGGTAAAACTGCAACAACTTATACTATCCCTGATAGTGTCACAAGCATAGGCTCTTCTGCGTTTTCTGCTTGCTCAAGCCTTACAAGCGTAACTATCGGTAATAGTGTTGAGAGCATAGGCTCTTATGCGTTTTCTAGTTGCGATAGCCTTAGAAGTGTAACTATAGGAAATAGTGTTGAGAGCATAGGCTATTCTGCGTTTAGTGCTTGCTATAGCCTTAGAAGTGTAACTATTCCTGATAGTGTAACAAGCATAGGCTCTTATGCGTTTTCTTATTGCAATAGCCTTACAAGCGTAACTATCGGTAATAGTGTTGAGAGCATAGGCTCTTATGCGTTTTCTAGTTGCGATAGCCTTAGAAGCATAACTATCCCAGATAGTGTTGAGAGCATAGGCGATTCTGCGTTTAGACATTGCTCAAGCCTTACGAATGTTTACTACCGTGGAAACGTATCAGAGAAAGCAAATATTTCTATTGACTATTATAATACGAATCTTACAAATGCTACATGGTACTACAACGTATGCATTGGCTCTGCTGAACACACATATGACAACAATTGCGATGCTACCTGTAATGGTTGTAGTTATGTAAGAACACCTTCTGAACACGTTTACGATAACGATTGTGATACTACCTGTAATGTTTGTGGCAAAGACAGGGTAACAAGCGTTTCTCACACATATACAAACGCTTGTGATGCTACCTGTAACGAATGTGGCAACACAAGAACACCATCAAATCATATTTACGATAATAAATGTGATGTTACCTGTAATGAATGTGGTGCAAGCAGAACACCACCTCACGTTTACGACAACAACTGTGATGCTGACTGTAACGAATGTGGTACAACCAGAACACCTTCTGCTCACATTTATGACAACAACTGCGATGCAGACTGTAACGAGTGTGGAAAGTCAAGAACACCTGCAGACCATAAATACGACAATGCCTGCGATACCACCTGTAATGTTTGCGGTAAAACAAGAAAGGTGCCTGCGCACAAGTATTCTAATGTTTGCGATACCACCTGTAATGTCTGTGAAAAAACCAGAACAGTTCCACATAGTTACACAAATAAATATGATACCACCTGCAATCTTTGTAAAAAGAGCAGAACGTTAAACTCGGTTACGGGAGAATATGACATTTTCACATATCGTATTGACCCTGATGGAAATGGCGGAACTGTTACAATAACAGGTGCTAAAAGTACTGCATCAGGAAAGGTTACCGTTCCATCTAAAATAGAGAATGTTCCTGTAACCTCAATCGCTACAGGATGCTTTAAAGACGGCACTAGACTTACAAGCATAACTATACCCACAAGTGTTACTAGCATGGGTTACTATTCTTTTGAGGGTTGCACAGGACTTCTCGAAATAAAGATACCTTACTTAACCGATAAGTTTATAAATCTTTTTGGTGGTACAACAGATTCTGTTCCACCTTCCTTAAAGCAGGTAACCGTTAGCGGCGGAGAAATCGCTAATAGTGCATTCTCTAACTGTGATAACATTTCTATAATTATACTTGAAGATAAAGTAACCAAGATAGGATATAATGCCTTTGCTTCCTGCAACAGTATTTCCGAGGTTAGTATCGGAAAGGGAGTTAAAACAATCGGAGTTTCTGCATTCCAGGACTGTGTAAGTTTAACCAAAGTTACTATAGGTTCTGCTGTAAAGACTATTGATAGTGCCGCATTTAAAAACTGCGTAAGTTTGATGAAGGTAACAATTCCTAAAAGTGTTGTTGATATTAATGCAGAAGCCTTTATGAACTGCTACAGTTTGGAAACTGCAACACTCGGCTCAAAGGTTGCTCAAATAGGAAACTATGCCTTTGCTAATTGTACTAGCCTTGCAAAAATCGCAATACCAAACAGTACAGAAGTAATATACAAAAGTGCATTCCAAGGATGCACAAGTTTAAAACAGGCTACCTTTGGCACTAGCCTTACAACTATAGGTTATTATGCTTTTGAGGGATGCTCTAAACTGGAAAAAATTGTTTTACCGAACAGCACTACATCTATAGGTGAAGGTGCGTTTAGCAACTGTACCGCATTAAAGCGCGCTGTTATAAAGGGACGAACCGACCATATTAACAACGGAGCATTCCAAGGATGCACAAGTCTTTCGGTAGTTGCATTCCCCAAAAATGTTAAGAATATTGCTTATACAGCGTTTGATGGATGCAAAAATCTAAAAGAGGTTTGGTTCGAAGGAACCAAGACCGACAAGGGCAAGATTGTTATCGCTTATGGTAATGATTACATTAAAAAAGCTACTTGGGTTTATGGCAAGTTTGATACAGTAAATCATAACTATGATAGCGCTTGCGATAACGACTGCAATGTTTGCGGAGAAACAAGAAGCGTAAAGCACACCTACAAGAACTTCGTTACCAAGGCAACCCTTACAAAGAACGGTAAGATAGTTAAAAAGTGTAGCATTTGCGGAAGTGTAGCAAGCACCACTACCGTTTACTATCCAAAGACCTTTAGCCTTTCTAAGACTTCTTACACCTACAACGGAAAGGTTCAAAAGCCAACCGTTACGGTTAAGGACTCAAACGGAAAGACTATCTCTTCCAAAAACTATACCGCAACCTATTCGGATGGTTGCAAGACTGTCGGCACATATACCGTTACTGTCAAGATGAAGGGCAACTACAGTGGTACTAAGACCTTAACCTATAAGATTAAACCTATAGACGTTAGCACCTGTAAAATCAGCCTTTCTAAGACTTCTTACACCTACAACGGCAAGGTTCAAAAGCCGACAGTTACTGTAAAGAATGCGAACGGCACAAAGCTTACAACCTCTTCTTATACCGTAAAATTTGCAAGCGACAGTAAGAACGCAGGAACGTATACCGTAACCGTTACCATGAAGGGCAACTACACGGGAACAAAGAAACTAACCTATAAGATTAATCCTAGGGCAATTAGTTCTTATAAGTTATCCGTTACAAGCTACACCTATGACGGCAATAAAAAGTCGCCTTCGGTTACAGTTAAGAATTCAAGTGGCACAAAGCTTACCAAGAATACACACTATACTGTAAGTTATGAAAGCGGCAGAACTAAGGTTGGCACCTACAAGGTAA
>JAZTYA010000011.1:0-92319 GCA_045636705.1 Acutalibacteraceae bacterium | reverse complement strand
CCGCTTTTATGCTATAATACACCCAAGGCGGTGAGTAAATGAAAATCACAAGAAATCAAGCAGAAGATTTTGTTCATTTCGGTGAAGACCATTATTCAAATTTAAAAATATTAAAAGATATGATTTATGTCTATTGGGGTGCCGCTTGGATTCTTTGGATACCTTTTGCTGTTGCTGGTAGGGGATTGGTATTCAGCATAACTATGACTCTATTGGCATTGGCTTATAATATTGCTTTTTGGGTACTAAAGAGTAATCGAACAGAAAAGACATATAGATTAAGATTTTTAACAAATTCAATTTCTTTTTTGTTCATGTATTTATTATTTTATTTGTTTACTATTTTCTTTATTAATGTTTCAGATGTAGGTAGTACATTATGGCAAGATATTGAATTGACAATTTGCTTCATAACCTTTCCTTTGTTAAATATCTTGTTTACATTCAGAGCGATAAAAAGGAATGTATATGATAGAGAAAAGCCCAAAAGAAAAACTAGTGAAAAAGCAATGTATGTAGGTGCGGGCTTTTTGGGAATGTGTATAAGTAGATTTTTAGAACCTTTTCTTTCGCAATCTCAAGCAATTTCTATTATTGTTATTTTGGTTGAAATATTATTATTGTTAATATCGTTTGCAAGTCCGAATATTTTAAGATTGTACTTTGCATATAAATATGATATTGTTGCTAGTATTGAAGGCGAAACAACTTCTGAATTGTTGATTTGTAATACCTTAAAAAAGAGCATCGGCATACGAGTATTAAAGTCTATTTTAAAATTATTTATTATTGGTTTTGCAATTTTAATGTTATATGCAATGAATCAAGTAAGTTAGGGAAAATCCTCGGTTTTTGCCCAGTTCTTTTTCGGACACGAGAGACAAACGAAAATCCGTTCTCGAAAGAGGACTGATTTTTGTTTGTATTATTCACCATTCATTATTCATCATTCACTATTCATTAATAAACGGATTTTCAAATGAATAATTATTGCGGCTTTACCACATTTATGATATAATGCACTCATAGGCGGTGATGATATGAAACACATATTAGTTGTTGTTGACATTCAAAAAGACTTTGTTGATGGGGCACTTGGTACTGCTGAGGCGGTTGCTATGGTTGATAATGCGGCAAAGAAAATCAAAGAGTTCAACGGCGATATCTTTGTGACCTTCGATACCCATTTCGAAAATTATATGGAAACTTTGGAGGGCAGCAAACTTCCTGTTCCTCATTGTATTAAAGGCACTGACGGTTGGGAGCTTGACCAAAACATAGCAAATGCACTAAAAGGCAAGGATTTTATAGCGGTAGAAAAACTCACCTTCGGTTCAACCGAACTTCCCGGACTTATTGGAAAAGTTGTGGGTAAGGAAGATTTTGACATTACACTTATCGGGCTTTGCACAGATATTTGTGTGGTATCAAACGCACTCATTTTAAAGGCAAATTTCCCCGAAAAAGATATATATGTGGAAGCCTCTTGCTGCGCAGGGGTAACTCCTGAAACACATAACGCAGCACTAACCACAATGAAAATGTGTCAAATCAACATAATAGATTAGCAATTTATAAATAATATCAAAAAACTCCTTGAGAATCTCAAGGAGTTTTTTAGTGCCAAAATTTTAATATATCAAAGATTTCAACCTATTTGCAAAGGAGGTTGGAATAGCCCTCAAGCGCTGCAGAAATAACCTCTATTGCAGCCTCACGGTTATTAACCTCTTTTGCAACCGTTTCCTTATCTTCAAGGGCTTTGTAAACGTTGAAAAAGTGTAACATTTCATCAAAAATGTGTTTTGGAAGCTCACTAATATCTTTGTATTGGTTGTATGCAGGGTCACCGAAGGGAATTGCAATGATTTTTTCATCGTTTCTTCCGTCATCAAGCATCGAAATATAACCTATCGGATAGCAACGAACAAGGGTTAAAGGCTCAAGGGCCTCGGTGCAAAGCACCAAAACATCCAAGGGGTCGCCGTCATCACCAAAGGAGCGGGGGATAAATCCATAGTTCGCGGGGTAGCTTGTAGAGGTGTGTAAAATGCGGTCAAGTATTATAAGACCTGTTTCCTTGTCAAGCTCGTATTTCTTTTTACTGCCCTTCGGTATTTCAATAACTGCAACAAAATCATCGGGTTTTATTCTTTCACTGTCTATGTCGTGCCAAATGTTCATATATACCCACCTTTGCAAAATTAATGAGTTTTCTTAATTATAACCCTTTACAGCTCTTTTTTCAACCCTAAAACTTCTAACCTCTAACTTTAAAATATACCCCCCTATTGACAATATACCCCCTAGGGGTATATTATATATTTGGAGGTAGGTATATGGATAATTGTTGCAACAATAAAAAAACAAAAAGAAGCCCCGAGGAGAAAAAACTTATAATTAATAGATTAAATCGAATAAGCGGACAGATAAATGGAATAACTAAAATGGTCGATAACGATGCTTATTGTAACGACATTTTAGTTCAACTTTCTGCCGTTAAAAATTCTGTAAAAAGTCTTTCTACACACATTTTAGAAAACCATCTTTATATGTGTGTGTCACGCGACCTTGAGGAAGGCAACTTTGATACAATTGATGAGCTGATAAGCTTGTTCAAAAGATTTAATCAGTAGAGAAAGGAGGAAGAATAAATGGACAAAATCGTACTTTGTGAAAAATGCGGCGCTATGGTTAAGGTTTTAATCGACTGCACTTGCGAAAACTGCGGTATTAAGTGCTGCGGAGAAACAATGAAAGAAATTTCTAAAGAAGAAGCAGACAAGCGTTTAGAAAACAAATAATTTTAAATTAAATAAGATTAGATTATCTAAAAAAGGCAGGCTTTAAAGCTTGCCTTTTTTCATTGAACGCAATATTTTTGCTTGAATTTTAAATGTAATAATGTTAAAATAAATTTGATATAAAAATTTAAAACCAAAGGAGAATGAGATGAAGGTTTTAGTTTGTATAAAGCAGGTTCCCGGCTCTACAAACGTAGAGGTTGACCCGGTCACAGGCGTACTAAAAAGAGACGGAATTCAAAGCAAAATGAATCCTTATGACCTTTATGCCATTGAGACGGCATTAAGCCTTACAGAAAGATTTGGCGGAACGGTTGAGGTAATAACTATGGGACCGCCACAGGCTAAAACGGTGGTTGTTGAAGCTATCTGTATGGGTGCTAAAAGCGGCACTGTTCTTTCGGATAGAAGATTTGCAGGAGCCGATGTTTTGGCAACCGCGTATACCGTGTCACAAGGCATAAAAAAGGTTGGCGATTTTGATATTATCATTTGCGGAAAGCAGACAACCGACGGCGATACCGCACAGGTAGGCGCAGAAGTTGCCGAGTTTTTAAATATGCCTAACGTCGCCAACGTTATTAAGGTCGACGACTATAAATACGGCAAGGTTTTTCTAACTGCATTACAGGATGAAAAGATAGCTTCTATGAGCATAAAAACCCCTTGTCTTATTTCGGTTGATGGCGATATTAATACACCTCGTCTTCCTTCATATAAAACTAAAAAGAAGGTCACCGATGATATGATAAAGTTTTTATCTCTCGATGACTTTGATGATAAAAACACCGATAACTATGGACTTTCCGGTTCTGCAACCCAGGTTGAAAGAATTTTCCCGCCTGAGAAGGTAAGTGAAAAGCACGCGGTTGTAGGAACACCTCAACAACAGGCGGAGGAGATTTATGCTCTTATCCGCAATAAGAAACTGGTTTAGGAGGTCGTTATGGGTAGTTTAATTATTAATCAAAATCTTGTTACAAAAGAAAACGCAAAGGATTTAACTGCGCTTTGCCCTTTTGGCGCAATATCTTATGAAAACGAAAAAATCGAAATCTCTGCAGCTTGTAAAATGTGTAAGCTTTGCGTTAAGAAAAGCGACGGAATTATCTCCTATGCCGAGGAGGTAAAAGCCACTGTTGATAAGAATGCTTGGAAGGGCGTTTGCGTCTACGTTGACCACCTGGCAGGCAAAATCCACCGTGTTACATATGAACTTATCGGCAAGGCGAAAGAGCTTGCCAAGGTTACGGGACAACCCGTTTATGCCCTTGTTATCGGTTCAAATCTAGGCAAGGAGACCGAAAAGCTTTTGCATTACGGTGTAGATAAAGTATTCGTTTATGACAAGCCTTGTTTTAAAGATTTTACAATCGAGCCTTATACTACCGCTTTTTGCGACTTTTTAGATAAGGTTAAGCCTTCTTCAGTTTTGGTTGGCGCAACCAATTTAGGCCGTCAACTTGCTCCACGTGTTGCGGCCAGAAGACGAGCAGGACTTACGGCAGACTGTACCGTGCTTGAAATGAAGGAAAATACCGATTTGGTTCAAATAAGACCTGCCTTTGGCGGAAACATTATGGCTCAGATAATTTCACCCGATACAAGACCTCAGTTTTGTACGGCACGATATAAGGTGTTTAACGAGCCGATGCCTACAAAGGAAGCTTTTGGTGAAATTATAAACCTTGAAATTGCTGATGATAAATTAATTTCCAATATAGAAGTGATTTCATATATCGACAAGCCTAAGGATGTTGATATATCTGAGTCGGACGTCATTGTTGCTATCGGCAGAGGCGCGATGGGTGAAAAAATGAGAGAAATGGCTCAAGAACTCGCCGATTTATTAGGAGGCACGTTAGCCTGCACACGTCCTTTGGTCGAAGGCGGACTCATGGATGCTAAACATCAAATCGGCCTTTCAGGCAGAACCGTAAAGCCTAAATTTATTATTTGTCTTGGAATTTCAGGTTCGGTTCAGTTTGCAGCAGGAATGAAGGCTTCCGACTGTATTGTTGCAATTAATAACGACAGTACAGCTTCAATTTTTGACGTTGCGCATTACGGCGTTGTTGGGGACCTTTTTGAAATAGTTCCTAAATTGATTTCAAAAATCAAGGAGGGTAGAGCAGATGTATAATAAACTAACAACAAAAGATATTGAAAAGTTAACCGAAATAGTAGGAGTAGAAAATATAGCCTTAGGCGACGATATTAGTTTTGACTATGCTCATGATGAACTTGGCACGGTTACAAAAAGACCTGACGCTTTAGTTAAGGTTACTACTACCGAACAGGTCTCAAAAATTATGAAATTAGCTTTCGAACGAACCGTTCCCGTAACAGTTAGAGGAAGCGGTACGGGTCTTGTTGGTGCGGCAGTACCTGTCTGTGGCGGCATATTGCTTGAAACTACCAAGATGAACAAAATTATTGAACTTGATAGCGATAATATGACCGTTACCGTTCAACCCGGTGTACTTTTAATGGAACTTGCGGCTTTTGTCGAGGAGAACGACTTCTTATATCCGCCTGACCCCGGTGAAAAATCCGCTACAATCGGTGGAAATATTTCTACCAACGCAGGCGGAATGAGAGCAGTAAAATACGGAGTAACCCGTGATTACGTTAGGGCTTTAACCGTTGTTATGCCAAACGGAGAGATAGTAAAACTTGGCGCAAACGTTGCTAAAAACAGTTCAGGCTATAGCTTAAAAGACCTGGTTGTCGGCTCTGAAGGAACCCTTTGTATAATAACCGAAGCAGTATTGTCTTTAGTTCCGCTACCAAAGGTTTCATTAAGCCTTTTAGTACCCTTTAAGGATATGGCAAGTGCTATCGAGGCGGTTCCTAAAATCTTCCGTTCAAAGGTTAATCCGACCGCCATTGAGTATATGTCCAGGGATACGATTTTGTTTGCCGAGGACTATTTAGGCAAAAAATTCCCCGACAAGAAAAACGAGGCTTATATACTTTTAACCTTTGACGGCAATACCGAAGCGCAGGTTAACGAGGATATGAAAATTGTTGCTGAACTTTGTCTTGAAATAGGCGCAGTTGACGTCTATTTTGTCGACACAGAGGAAAGAAAAAAGTCTGTTTGGTCGGCTAGAGGCGCATTCCTTGAAGCAATTAAGTCTTCCACAACCGAAATGGACGAATGTGACGTGGTAGTTCCCGTTAACAAAATTGATGAGTTTATAAGGTTCACACATGAGCTTGCCGAAGAAACAAAGGTTAGAATTCCAAGCTTTGGACATGCGGGTGACGGCAATTTACATATATACATTTGCCGCGACGACTTAAATGACAACGAGTGGGAGTCGGTTCTAAAAATCTGCTTTGATAAAATGTACGAAAAAGCAGAGGAATTAGGTGGTTTGATTTCGGGTGAACACGGCATAGGTTACGCTAAAAAGGATTATTTAAGCCGTCAGCTTGGAAGCGTTAGCATAGATATAATGAGGGGTATTAAGAGGGCTTTTGATGAGAAAAACATCCTTAATCCCGAAAAGGTTTGCTTTTAAAACTTATTAATATTAAACATTTTTTAAGGGATTTTTTCTAACAAATTTTTACAGTATTTTTATTGTTTTTCCAAAAAAAATGTGATAGTATTATAAAGGACAAGTTTGGACTTGTTGATAAAGATAAAAAATTGGAGAGAGTTATGGACATTTTTTCTATCTTGACCTTAATAGGAGGTTTGGCGCTTTTCCTTTACGGTATGGATTTGATGGGCGATAGCCTTAAAAAGCTTGCCGGCGGAAAGTTAGAGTCAACACTTGCAAAGTTAACCTCGACTAGAATAAAGGGCTTTCTTTTAGGCTTTATTGTTACCGCCATTATTCAGTCTTCTTCAGCAACGACGGTTATGCTTGTCGGCTTTGTTAACTCTGGCATTATGAATCTGGGACAAACCATTAGTATAATTATGGGTGCAAATATCGGTACTACCGTTACGTCTTGGCTTTTAAGTACCGCAGATATTAGCGGCACAGCAATTATTATAAAGCTATTTAAGCCTGATTCATTTACGCCTATTTTAGCCTTAATCGGATTTTTGATGATGACAACAGCTAAGAATGACCGAAAGAAAAATACAGGACGTATTCTTATGGGCTTTGCCGTATTAATGTTCGGTATGGATGCTATGAGTGGCGCAATGTCGGGACTAAAGGACAATGCAACCTTTGTTCAACTCTTAACAGTCTTTTCAAATCCGGTTGTTGGTATTTTGTTTGGTACTATTTTTACTGCTGTTATTCAGTCATCTTCGGCTTCCGTCGGTGTTTTACAGGCGTTAGCTTTAACCTGTAACATTCCTTTTTCAACCGCTATACCGGTTATTTTAGGACAGAATATCGGTACTACAATAACCCCAATAATTTCATCGGTAAATGCTAATACCGAATCAAAACGCGTTGCTATGAGCTGTCTTTATATTAAGATAATAGGCGTTGTTATAGTGGCAGGCGGTTTCTATGCGCTCGATGCATTTATTGATTTCAAATTTATGGATGCGAATGTAGGCGCTATGGAAATAGCTGTCGTTCATACACTCTTTAACATTTTATCTACAGTTATACTTTTACCGTTCTGCAAGTTAATCGAGAAAATTGCTATAAAAACTATTCCCGATAAAAAGCAAAGCGGTGAGCAGGATATCTTTGCAACCCTTGACGAAAGATTTTTGGCAATGCCTTCTTTCGCGGTTGAAAAGTGTAAGGACCTTGTTTGCGAAATGGCAAAAATCACAATTGAGGAGTATAACCTTGCGGTTTCCTTAATAGATAATTTCTCGGAGGAAAATTTTGCCGAGGTTGAAAGAATGGAAACCCTCGTTGATAAATACGAGGACAAAACAAGCACCTATCTTGTAAAAATTGCAGAAGGTCAAATGTCTTCAAAGGATAGTAAGGTTGTTACCGAACTACTCCATTGCATAGGCGACATTGAAAGAATTTCAGACCACGCTCTTAATATTGCTGAGGCAGCTAAAGAGGTTCACGACAAGCAGATTCAATTCTCAGAAAAGGCAAAGAAGGATATCGGTATAATGGCATCTGCCGTTCAAGAAATCCTTGAGCTTTCAAGACAAACACTTGAAAGCGAAAACCTGGAGTTTGCAAAACAGGTTGAACCGCTTGAGCAGGTAATTGACAGAATTAAGCGTAAGATTAAGAACGGACATATTTCAAGACTTCGTCAAGGCGACTGCACAATGGAATTAGGTTTCGTTCTCTCTGACCTTTTAAACAGCTTTGAGCGTATTTCCGACCACTGTTCTAATATTGCCGTATGTGTTATTGAAATTACACACGACTCTTTTGAGGTTCACGAATACCTAAAGGGCGTAAAATCGGGTGAGGCCCAAGAATTTGGCAATATGTACGAGGATTATAAACAAAAATACGCTATTGAATAAGGGACAAATCTAGTATGGAGTTTTTTAAACTAGAAAATTTACAGTATATAATTAGATATCCAAAAGATTTTTCAAACGATAAAACCTATCCTGTGCTATTCTTTTTGCACGGCGCAGGCACCAGGGGAAAAGATATTAACAAGGTGGTTAATAATGTTTTCTTAAGATGCATTAATAGCCACAACGACCTACCCTTTGTTGTAGTGGCGCCCCTTTGCTCTGAAGATACCTGGTTCGATTTGTGGGAACAACTTAAAAAACTGGTAAACCATATATGCGACCTACCTTTTACCGATAAAAATGCGGTATATCTAACAGGCAACAGCATGGGCGGATACGGCGCTTGGCAACTTGGTATGAGTATGCCACATATATTCTCGGCTATTGTGCCTATTTGCGGCGGTGGAATGTACTGGAATGCGGGAAGACTTAAAAACATTCCCATCTGGGCTTTTCACGGCGCACTTGACGGAACCGTTTTACCTGAAGAAAGTGAAAAAATGGTAAATGCAGTAAACAAAAATGGCGGAAACGCCAAGCTTACCATCTATCCCGAAGCGGCCCACGATGCATGGAGTCCAACATATTCAAACCGCGAAGTTTTTGAGTGGATGTTATCTCACAAAAAAGGCGAGAGTGAAAAAGCGCTTACAAATGAATATGCAGACCAAAAGAAATTTGGATAAACAAAAAGCCAGGTCGCTTGACTTGGCTTTTTTATTTTATAGATAAAAATATGTTGTCTTATAATTCGTTTATGATATAATTAAGGAAATCAAGTTTTGCTTAATATAAAAGTTTACAGAGGTGCAGTATGAAATATTCAGTTCGTATTTTTCCCGTAGTGGTAGCTTTAATATTGTTAATAACTTCTCTTTGCTCTTGTAAAGGAAACAAAGACGAGCAGGAAGCAGACGTTAGGATAATGTCATACAATATTTTAAACCCCGAATGGTCAAGCACAGGGGAAACTGCAGAAAGCAGGGTAGAACCCTTTTATAACCTTGTTACAGAGTATATGCCTGATGTTATAGGTTTACAGGAAGCTTCATACCTTTGGCATAATGTGATTAATAACGTTTTGCAAGAGGATGATACGTATGACTTTGCTTGCGAAAAAACATATTTATTTAAAGAAAATATGACAACTTTACTTTATAATACAAAGACCCTAAAGCTTATTGATGAATCTATTTTTGATTTAGAAAAAAACAGTGAGCATAGAGTATTCGTGGTTGCAATTTTTGAAAAATTATCTGACGGAAAACAGTTTATAGTTACAAACGTTCATCCTGCACCCTCAAGCCGCGAAGAAGAATATCCCAGACATATGAGCACTTTTACCGGATATGCAGAATATATTTTAGAGATATACAAGGATTTGCCTATAATAATGACGGGAGATTTTAACACTTCAGAGCAGTCCGAATATTATACAAACCTTATGAACGATACAGGTGTAAAGGATGCAAAATATGAAGCAGAAACCCTTATACGTAATTATAACACCTATGCAGGATTTAACAAAAAGGCTTCGAATAATGGAAAAAGCTGTATAGACCATATCTTTGTGAATAATAATGTTTCGGTTAAAACATTTGATGTAGTTGTAGATGACGGTGTCGAAAAAATTTCCGACCACGTTCCCATTTATACGGATATAATCTTTAAAGAAGCAAAATAAAAAAGCGAGGTAAAACCTCGCTTTTTTAAATTTTAATCCTTTTCAAAAACGATGTTTTTGCTAGCAAAAGAGAACTTTTCTGCGAGCAAAGCAACATTGTTAATTTCATTTTCATCCTTAACCTTAACAACAAGAACACCACCGTATTTTTTGACAATGGGGAGAAGGGAAGAGAGGACATCCTCATCAAACGCTATCTTGCCAACTGCGGCTTTTCCGTTATAATAACGAAGGAATTTTTCAAGTAGTACGGGGTTTTGTGCTTTTATCATTATAGGCATATCAACCATCATTTGCCATTCGTTTACGGCATCCTTAATTTCTTCCAAATCACATTCGCTAATGTCGAAAGATAAAAGACTTAAGCCTTCATCCTGCAGTTCTTGACCTTGGTCAATAGCGTCATAAACGTTGTCAAAAGTAAATGGAATGTCGATTTCTCCTATCGAAAGGTCTTCATTAAAAGCAACAAAATTACTTCTTGAAGAAACAAGGGCAAGATTTTTTTCTTCGGTTTTAACCTTTGAAAAATCCTTTAGATTTTTATACAAGTTGCTTATATGCTCAGGTGTTGTACCACAGCAACCACCAACAGCGCTAATGCCTTTTTCCACCATTTTAGCAACATCGGTTCCAAAATCCTTGGCCGTAACATCATAGTAAACTTTGCCGTCTTTTACCTGCGGAAGCCCTGCATTAGGCTTTAAAGAAACGGGGATAGATGCGGTTTTAAGTATCTCGTCCATAACCCCTTCTAATTGACTGGGACCAAAGGAACAGTTGGCGCCTAAAATATCCACACCCAGTCCTTCGAGCAGGGACACCATAACAGATGCGGAAGCGCCTGTAAGCAGCCTGTCTCCATTTGAATAGGCGTTTGAAACCAAAATCGGAAGAGAAGAGTTCTCCTTTGCCGCAACTACGGCTGCCTTGGTTTCCAAAGAATCGTTCATTGTTTCAATTACAATTAAATCAACTCCGTATTTAACACCGATTCTTATAGTCTTTGCAAAGACTTCTACAGCATCGTCAAAAGAAAGGTCGCCAAAAGGCTCTAAAAGTTTACCTGTAGGACCTATATCTAAGGCAATAAATCTAGCCTTATTATCCTCAAAAGAATCCCTTGCATTTTTAGCATTTTCTATAGCGGATTTTACTATTTTTTCTAATTCGTCTTCCCCAAACTTTAAAGAATTTGCACCGAAAGTATTTGTAGAAACGACATTACTGCCCGCCTCAAAATAAGCCTTGTGAATTGCCGTTATAATGTCGGGATGACTTAAATTCCAACTTTCAGACTTTTCGCCCGAAGCAATACCAAAGGACTGAAGCATAGTGCCCATTCCACCGTCTAAAAAGACTAAATTGTCATTTAAAAATTCCTTAAAGTTCATATTGCACCGCCTTTAAAACTTCTTAAACATATAATAACACTTGCAAAATAAAAATCAAGGTGTATATTGAATTAAAATGCTTAATGTGATATAATTATAAAAATAAAAATTAAAAGGTGGGCAAATTATGTCAGAAAAAACCTTAAAAAGTCATCGTGGGCTTAAAATTTTTGCTATTATTTTAGCGGTTATTGTAGCGTTTTTCGTGGTAGTGAACCTAATACCGCCAAAGCAAGTGATTGAAAATAATCCTTTTATAGTAGGGAAGGGAAACCTTCCTATGATAGCGGCGCATCGTGGCGGAAGCACAAATTTTCCTGAAAACACAATGCTCGCGTATAAAAACGCGGTAACCGAAATTGGTGTTGATATAATCGAGAGTGACCTATATCTGACAAAGGACGGATACCTCGTTTATAATCACGACGATTACATTGATGAAACCTGTAACGTTAACGGAGATATCTCTTTAGAAGAGGTTAAAGCTCTTTGCGAGGATGAAAGCCGTCGCCATTACATAAAGGATATGACCTTGGAAGAACTCAAACAGTATAATTTCGGCTTCTATTTTAAGGATGAAAATGGCGAGCGAATCTACAAAGACGTGGAAGATATCGAGGCGGCAGGCCTTCAGATTGCTACCGCAGATATGCTTTTTGAATTCTTCTACGAAACTAATCCTGACCTTAAATTTATAGTGGAAATCAAGGACGGAGATGATAGAGGAAGAGAGGCTTGTCGAATACTCAACGACACCTTAAACGACTATCCTCAGTATAAAAAACAGATAGTAATCGGAACCTTTAACGACGAGGTCGAAGAGGAATTAAAGGCTAAATATCCGGACCTTTTACGCGGTGCTCCGACAGGCTCTGCGGCAAAGTTTGTTATCACTCAGTACCTTGGTGTAAACATCTTTGACAATGGCGATTTTGCTTGTCTTCAAATACCGCTTTCTTTCGACGTTGGAGTAGACGTACCGTTGAATAAAGCAACACTTGTAAAGCGTGCTCACAGAAGAAATATTGCGGTTCAGTACTGGACTATAAACGACCCGGATGAAATGAGAATGCTAATCGAAATGGGCGTTGACTGTATTATGACCGACAACCCAAAACTTTTAAAAGAAATTTTAAAGGAATATAAATAAATTCAAATCAAAACCCTGTAAGGAAAGTTCCTTGCAGGGTTTTAATTTTAGCAATTTTCAACAGTTTTTTAATAGAATTTATTACATTATTAATCTGTTGCAAAATTTAGGTTATTCTGATATAATATATATTAATTATATTATAAATTGCGAAAACTATATGTGGAGGGTGAAATATGGCAGTTACATACGGAAAAAAGAAGCATAGACAGCACTATGTTTTATATACCATTGTTACAGCTATTCTCTTATGTGCAGTTTTTCTGACTATGGTGGCTTCGCTTTATATTTCGGCAGAGGAAGAGGCTTACGAGAACCTTCATGCTCAGACAAAGCAGATTAAGGACGACATTTCTCTTCAGCTAATATCCGACCGAGAAAATCTTTCAACAATGGCAAACTTTGCGGCTACGCTCTATAGTGGAAAAGAACGTTACGACATTATGTTCCAATCCTTTAAGCCAATAGGCCTTATTGAGAACATCGGCATATTAAACGAGGACAACACCTTTGTTACAAAAGCAGGAAGCTCGGATGTTACAGGTTCTCTTTCTTTTGAGGAAGAGGTTAAGAAGGGCGCTTATATCAGTACAAGGGTAAGCGACGTTACAACCAAGGGTAAAGAAATCGTAAGAAGTGCCGTTCCGATAGAGGCAGACGGAAAAGTGGTTGGTATTTTATACGGCGTTATTCAGCTTGATAAAATCGGCGAACGTTATGACCAGATGGCTAAAAACCTTGATGCTCAGCTCTTCGTTTATCACAAGGAAACAGGCGACCTGATTATCGATAATATACACGAACAGCTTGGCAATATATCCTTTTTAAAGGACCGAAAGTATAAAGAAGGATATTCCTATGAGCAAATGGCGTCCTCGGATAGCGGATTTACCTCCTTCTTATCTGCTTATAAGGATGAAAACGTATATTTGCATTATTCGACCATTGAAGACTTAGGATTAATGATTGCAATGGTAAGATACGATTCACAGGTTTTTGCCGCCGCAGATGAATTATCTAAGGTTCTCTTTATAGTCTTCTTGGCAATGCTTGTCATTATTGTTTTATATATCATTACCTTGATGACAGGTGAAAAGCAACATAGCAGTATTACTACCTGCGCATCAGACGTTCGAAAAATCCTTTTGGAAACTTCCGGAAACCAAAACAATATAGTTGATGCGCTTAGCTTGGTTTGTGATTTTGCGCGAGCAAGATGTGCAGTCTTTTTTGACACCGACGGAGAAGACTATAACTTTCTTTCTCCTGATTTTAACAAGGAGATTTTCCCTGAAAACGACAGAAATTATTTTAAGGCAGAACTCTTTAGATATGCCGCAGAATATCATAAAGTAAGCAATGTTGCTGTAAATATCCTTTGCATAAAACCAAACAGACATCTAAAAAAGACAAATCCCGAATTTTACAACCTCTTAAAGCAGGTTAAGATAAAGGAGATTTCACTTTCAGCTACTATTACCAGCGCTAATCATATTACGATTTTGGCGGCTATTAACTCTAAACGAGGCAACTTGGTTAGAGCTCTTGCCGAAAAGATTTCAGCTTGCTTTTCTATGGCGCTATATAACAAGAACTATCTTAATAAAACAAAATTAGTTGCAACGACCGATTCTCTTACCGGTGCTTTAAACCGTGTTGCATATAAGAGTGACTTATTAGTATTTGATGAAGAAAATCCAACAGATTTTTCTTGTATATACGTTGACGTAAACGAACTTCACCTAATTAATAACAAATTTGGCCACACGGCAGGCGATGAAATGTTAATTTATATTGCCAATACCCTAAAAGAGGTGTTCTATGGTCATAAGGTTTACCGAATGGGTGGAGATGAGTTCTTGGTATTTTGTCAAAATACCGACAGGGAAGATATAAAGAAACGTATTGAAATTTTCAAAGAACAACTAGTACCCAAAAAATACCATGTTGCAATCGGCCTGTCGTTTAGAACCCAAAACACAGACACCGAAAGAATGGTAAAAGAAGCAGAAAAAAGAATGTATGCTGCAAAGGCTCAATACTACCAAAATAAGCAAGAGCAGAATACAGCCAACAATGAAAACACTGAATTTGTTCAGGTCAAAACAGGAATACTCGAGATAGATACAATGCTTTCTATTCTAAAAGAAAACTACAACGGTATTTATCGCGTTTCGTTGGATACAGACAAAGCAAGGCGAATTTTAATGCCCGCATACCTAAATTACAACGAAAACGAAGAGCATTTTTCAAACCTGTTTTCTAAATACGTTGCCGAATCAGTTGAGTCTGATTATCACAGAGCTGTAATGAGTTTCTTAAATTACGACGCTATAAGGCAACAACTACTTGAAGGCAAAACACCAAAAATTACCTATAAGAAGAACAACGGTGAAGCGGTAGTTTTAAGCGTGTATAAACTTGGAAATAGTGAAAACTCTGTTTCTGATACCCTTTGGGTTTTCGCAAAAGAGTAAAATTAATATATTCTTGACAAAAGCGAATCATTGCAATATACTAGTTAGTGTAATATTTAGCAAAACCGGCGAAAGTCGGCGACGCAAAGCAAAGAGGCTAAGGTTTTATACTATGACAGTCCAGCTGCAATGATAAAAGGTCTTTATAGGACTTTCTATTATTGCAGCTTTTTCTTTTTCAAGCAACCTTTTACCCCCGGCATTTAAAATTAAAATAAATTCAGTGAGGTAAATCGAAAGATGAATAATAATTCAAAAAACAAAAAATCCGTTTTAAGCGAAAGAAAACTTCTAAAAAAGATAAAAAGTGGCTTTGATAATAATGAATTTAAAATGTATCTTCAGTTTATCGTAGACAACAAGCAGGATGCAATAGCTTCGGCAGAAACCCTGTCAAGATGGGAAAACACTTCAGGCGAGGTTATTTTTCCCGGAGCATATATAGGGATTATGGAAAAATCAGGTCTTATTGTAAGATTTGACTACTATATGTTTGACTTGGTTTGCAAAAAGCTTTCCGAATGGAAGGGTACCGAACTTGGCGATGTTTCACTTTCCTGCAACCTAACAAGAATTACAATTTCTGAAAAAGACTTTTTGGATAAAATAAAGAAAATTGCTGATAAATACGATTTTGACAGAAGCAAGCTTGTAATTGAAATTACCGAGGATTCGGTTGAAAAGAATTTGGTTGATGCAATGCTCAACATCATTAAGGTTAAGGAACTTGGTTTCCGTATAGCGCTTGACGATATCGGAAGCGGATACACATCCTTAGTGAGCCTTTGTGAGTATCCGATTGATACAGTAAAAATCGACCGTGAAATTCTTCTTTTAGCAGGCACCGAAAAGGGCAAAAAACTCTTTATGGGAATTGTTTCATTAGCCCACTACCTAAACCTTAAGGTTGTGTGCGAAGGCGTAGAAACCGAAGAACAAAAGAAACTAGCAATAGAAAGCGGCTGTGATTATACTCAAGGTTGGTATTATTCAAAGGCTCTTCCCGAAACAAAGGCAGAAAAATTTGCAAAGGATTATATGAACAAGGTCATATAAAGTTTGGAGAAAAAATGAAAAGTCAGTTTTCTAAGGATTTATATAGATACTACGGAGAAAAAGGCGAAAGCTTTTATCAAAGAATGCTTAGACCGGTAGAACTTAAATATATCGCTCTTTTCAGAAAAGCTAATGCATGTAAGTTTAAACCGTTAAAACTTTTTTATACTGTAAAGCTTAAACTTATGTCAAACAGAACCTATATACAAATTCCGGCAAGGACCGAAATAGGCGAGGGCTTTTATATAGGACATAGCGGCAGAGTGATTATTAACCCCGAGGCTAAAATCGGTAAAAACGTTAATATAGCAACGGGTGTAACAATAGGCTATGAAAACAGAGGAGAGCGAAAGGGAGCTCCGACTATTGAAGGAAACTGTTGGATAGGAACTAATTCGGTGATTGTAGGAAGGGTAAATATAGGGGAAGATGTGCTAATAGCTCCCTTAACCTTCGTTAATTTTGACGTTCCACCGCATAGCATAGTAATAGGAAATCCAGCAAAAATAATTTATAAAGAAAACGCTACTAAGGATTACGTAGAAAACAGGGTATAAAAACTTAAAACAAAGGAGGGAAATTTAAAATGGCAAAAAAAGATAACAGAATTAAATATAATTTAGTGTCAAATATAATCTATCAGGTTGTCTTAATTGTTTTAAGTTTCCTTCTTCCAAGACTATATTTAGAAAATTTCGGCTCAGAGGTTAACGGTGTCCTTTCGACCATTAAGCAAATTTTCGTTTATATGTTTTTGCTTGAGTCTGGCGTTGGACTTGCAACTACACAAGCTTTATACAAGCCTGTTGCCGAAAAAAATCACGGCAAGATAAGTTCAATTATCTCTGCTACACACACTTACTATTGTAAAATCGGTTATATTTATGCTGCTATTGTTCTTTTAATAGCAGCTGTTTATGCTTTTATAATACCTACAAGTATTGAACCCGGTGTAATTTTCGGAATAGTTGTGCTAACCGCGTTGCCTGCTTTATTTAGTTATTTTGTTCAGTCAAAATACAGAATACTTTTAGAAGTTGACGGAAGAAAATACGTTATAACAACCTCTGAAACAATACTTCAGCTTTTATCCAACGTAGGTAAAATTTTGGTGCTTTTACTAACCGACAGCCTTTTACTTATTCAGTTGGTTTACTGTGTTTTATATCTGCTTCAATTAGGATATATCTATATTCATGCGAAGCGTAGATACAAGTGGCTTGACCTTAAAGCAAAGCCTGATTATGAGGCAGTATCTCAAAGAAAATCTGTCCTTGTTCATCAGGTTTCGGGAATGGTATTTAACAACACCGATGTTTTGCTGTTATCATTCCTTACAGATTTTAGCGTTGTTAGTGTTTACACCATTTACAATATCTTCTTCTCACAGATTCAAACCTTTATAACAAGCGTTATTTCGGGATTCAGCTTTGCGCTAGGTCAAATGTTCCATACCGATAAGGATAAGTTTATGAAGGTTTATAATGTTTATGAAACCCTTTACATAATGGCAACCTTTATCATCTATACACTTATGGCAGTTTTTCTCTTGCCTTTGATTCAGATATATACAAGCGGAATAGAAGATGCTAATTATACAAACGTTTATCTTGTGCTTCTCTTCGTTATTATGAATCTTTTATCAAACGGAAAATTGCCTTCTAACCACGTGCTTGAGTTTTCGGGCAAGTTCCAGGAAACACGTTCACACGCAATAATTGAAATGGTAATTAATATTACCGTATCGGTTGTAGCTATTCTCGCTTGGGGAATTTGCGGTGCTATTCTTGGTACAATAGTTGCCCTTTTATATAGAGGCTCTATGATGATTTACTATTCAAACAAAAAGGTTTTAAACAGAAGCAGTTTTGAAACCTATAAACTTTGGCTTGTAAACGGAGCAGTATTTGCAGTAATTATGTTAATTTTCTTCGTTGATAGCTTTAGCGGACTTTCTTTCCTAAACTTATTAATTAAGGGAATTATTCATTCACTTTGGATTGTACCGCTATACATACTGGTAAACTTCATATTCTTCAAAGATGCTTTCAAAAATTTAATAGCGCTCAAGAAAGGAACAAATAATGAGCATTCCTAAGGTTATACACTATTGCTGGTTTGGAAAAGGCGAAATGCCAAAACTTGCAAAGAAATGCATTAAGAGTTGGAAAAAATATTGTCCCGATTATGAGATTATTTGTCACACCGAAGACAATTTCGATTTGACCCAAAATCGTTATTTAAACGAGGCTTATGAATCGGGAAAGTGGGCGTTTGTAAGTGACTATGCAAGGCTTAAAATAATTTATGATAACGGCGGTATATATCTTGATACAGACGTTGAACTTATAAAGCCTATCGACGACCTTGTAAAACTAAACGGCTTTATGGGCTTTGACGAGAAGGGTATTGTTGCTACCGGCCTTGGATTTGGAGCAGAGAAGGGAAACCCTATCGTTTTAGAATTTTTAAAGGACTATGATGATATTCCCTTTATTTTGCCCGATGGCAGTTTAGATTTAACCCCTTGCCCTGACCGAAATACCGAAGCTTTGAAGCGACTCGGTATGGATATTGAAAACAAGGACCAAACGTTTATGGATATGGTCTTCTTACCCCAAGAATATTTATGCCCAATGGATTATTATACGGGCAAAAAAACAATAACCGATAAAACCTATTCTATACATCATTACTCGGCTTCGTGGACCGCTGCGGTTACTAAAAGAACAACACGAATTAAAAGAATTATCGGTGTTAAAATGTACAACAAACTTTACGGAAAGTTCTTACATAAACTCAAATGGTTGGAGTGGTAATTTTGCCTGAGAAAATTATAGGAAAATTAAAAAAGAATGTTCTGCCACAGTGGAAGGTTTGTTTTTGGTCGGCAATAATTATTGGTCTTATTGCTCACTTTTATAAAATTACAAACTGGCTACCAAACTGGGATTCATTAGTGTTTAGATACGACCCACAGAATATGGTATCTATGGGCAGATGGTTTTTACCCGTTGTGTCTGCGCCAAGCTCTTTTTACGACCTTCCGTGGATTACAGGACTTATGGCAATCTTGTTCCATGCGCTCGGAGCGGTTTGCATTCTTGAAATTTTTAAGGTTAAGAAAACCGTGACAGCGGTGCTTTTAGGCGGTGTTGTGGCATCCTTCCCAACAGTTACGTCGGTTATGATGTATAACTATGTTGCAGATGCGTATGCACTTTCATTTCTTTTAGCTTGCATTGCCGCATATCAATTGATAAAAGAAAAACCAAATTATATTTTATCGGTAATATTCATTGCTTTATCGGTTGGTATTTATCAAGCCTACATAACAGTTACAATAATGCTTTTGCTTTGCTTCCTTATAAAAGAGAGCATTTCTTTTGAAACTAAAGCAAAAGATATCATATTAAAGGGTGTTAAATTCCTTCTTACCGGTGCCATCGGTATGGGACTTTATTATCTTGCTTTAACCCTTATTTTAAAGATTTCAAATACAACCCTTTTAGATTATCAAGGTTTTGGAGATGCAACTGCACTTTCTGGTATTAATATTTTTGCTTCTCTTTATGTTATCAAAGAAAGCTTTTTTGGATATTTCTTTGATTTTTCAAAAGGACTCAACTTGTTTGGTATTTTAAACATATTAATACTAATTTTCACAGTTGTTCTTTACCTTGTTAATATTCTAAGAAATAAACTTCACATATCAAAGGTTTTGTTGGTTTTACTTTTTGCAGCGGCTCTTCCCGTAGGTGCTAGTGTTCTGGCATTTGTAAACAGTAGCATAGACTATCATAACCTGATGAAGATGGGATTTGTGGCATTTTATTTGCTCTTCATAATCCAGTATGAAAACGCTGACTTTAAATGCGATAAACTAAATGCCGTTAAACTTTGGACTATTCTTGTGCTTGCTGTAGTGCTAATATTTAACCACATAGTCATAGCAAACATCAGCTATCATAAGTTAAATATGGCTTATGAAAAGTCTATAGGCACCTTAAACCGAATCGCAGACCGAATCGAGCAAACAGAAGGCTCCGATAAATGCGACAGAATTTTAGTTTTAGGCGCGTTAGAAGATAGCGAAGACTATAGCTCATTCCTATCCCTTGATATGACAGGCACGACCGATGGACACATTATCAGAGCAGATGATGAAGTTGTAGGTCAGAGCGTATTATGTAGTACGTTAAACGATTATTGCGGTAAAAACTATAACTTCGTTTCAGGCGAAGAGAAAGCAGTTTTACTTGAAAAGATAGATGTTAATTCTTTAGAAAATTGGCCAAGCAGTAGTTCGATTTTTATAATTGATAACGTTATTGTTATAAAACTGGGAGATTAGAGGTAGATAGCATGATATATTTTTGTGCGGATGACTACGGCATATCAAAGATAAGCAATAGCCGCATAGAAAATTGTCTTGAAAATGGTGTTTTAAATCAAATAAGTGTTTTACCAAATGGCGATATTAGCGAATTAAAGGAGCGATTGTTCGATAAAAACGTAAGACTATCCCTGCACTTAAATTTAGTTGAGGGACATCCCTTGTCAAAAAGGGAAGAGATAGGCTTACTTGTATCAAAAGACGGTTCTTTTAAGCATTCTTTTATAGGGCTTTTCTTTAATTCCATTTTTGGAAAAAGAAAAGAACTTGAAAAACAACTTTATTCAGAAATTAAAAAACAGGTTGTTTTTTGGAAAAACACTATAGGAAACGAAAGACCGATTTTTATTGACAGTCATCAACATACACATATGATACCCTTGATTTTTAAAACACTTTTAAGGGTAATTGAGGATGAGGGATTAAAGGTAGAAAACATCAGAATTCCTGCCGAACCGTTAGCACCGTTTATTTTAACCCCGTCTTTGTATTTTAAATATAAGCCTTCTGGTCTTATAAAACAGTGGCTTTTAAAATTTTTAAACCTTTTCAATAAGCGAAAATTAAAAGCCTCAAAAATACCTTCAACCCTCTTTTTAGGAATTGTTTTTTCAGGCAATTTAGTAGAGGACAGAATAAAAAAAATCTTGCCATTATATCAAAAGAAAGCACAAAAGCAGGGCAGGGATATTGAAATGGCTTTTCACCCAGGCTTTTTAGAAAAGGGAGAAAGCGAAACCTACGGATGTAGATTAGGTTTTGAAAAGTTTTATTTGTCTTTTTGGCGCAAAAAAGAATATGACACATTGATAAATTTTAAGCAAATGAAAGAAGGATAAACAATGCCTTATTTAGACACTCAAAAGGTCGATGAAAAAACCAGATTAAAATTAGAAGCTTTAATTGAAAAATCGTACTCTTCCTATTGGAAAAAGAAAAGACTATTCGACATTTTCTTTGCAACACTAATCTTATTAGGCTTTCTTCCGCTGATGATAATAATTGCGATAATTATTGTCATTGATGACCCAACTGCCGGACCCTTCTTTAAGCAAAAAAGAGTTGGAAGGCACGGCAAGGAATTTAATATGTATAAGTTCCGTACAATGCGACCGGGTTCGGATAAGTTAATTGATACCTTAAAAGACCAAAACGAAATGGAAGGTCCTGTATTTAAAATGAAGAACGACCCGAGAATTACAAGGGTAGGAAAGATTCTTAGAAAGCTTTCCTTGGACGAACTTATGCAGTTCTTCAATGTTTTTAAGGGCGATATGACCTTAGTAGGTCCAAGACCTCCTCTACCAAGAGAAGTCGAGTATTATACCGACTATCAAAAATTAAGATTACACGTTACACCCGGAATAACATGCACCTGGCAAATCCATAAGAATAGAAACGACGTTCCTTTTGAAGAATGGGTTGAAATGGATTTGGACTACATACAAAACAGAACCTTCCCCGGCGACATATTGATAATGCTTAAAACACCTATTGTTATGCTTAGCGCAACGGGAAGATAAACTCTAAATTTTGGAGGCGAAAAAATGAAGGTTGCAATGATAGGGCATAAGGTTGTTCCGTCAAGAAGAGGCGGAATCGAAAACGTGCTTACGACCCTTTGTCCCATTTTGACCGATTTAGGATTAGATGTTACTTGTTATAACCGTTCGTCTGACGAGGTTGAAAATGAGTATATCGGCACAGTAAAAAATAATAAATATCGCAATGTAACCTTAAAAAAAGCCTTTACCATAAAGGGCAGAGGACTTTCTGCTATGATAGCTTCTTTTACGGCGGCAATAAGCGCAACCTTCTCAGGATATGATATTATTCATTTCCACGCCGAAGGACCCTGCGCTGCTATGTGGATTCCAAAATTGTTTGGCAAGCGATGTGTAGCAACCGTACATGGACTTGACTGGCAAAGAGAAAAATGGGGCGCTTCTTTTGCTTCTAAATACATAAAATTCGGCGAAAAAGTGATGGTAAAATGCGCAGATGAGATTATCGTTTTAAGCGAGAGCGCAAAAAACTATTTTAAAGAAACTTATAACCGTGAAACGGTTGTTATTAACAATGGCATAAACAAGCCGACAATTAAACCGGCAGATAAAATTAAAAGTCTTTACGGCCTTGAAAAAGACGGATATATTTGCACAGTATCAAGGCTTACGGCCGAAAAGGGTATTCACTATATTATTGATGCCTATAACAATGTAAAAACCGATAAAAAATTAGTTATAGCAGGGGATACGAGTGATACCGATGAATATGTCGCACTTTTAAAACAAAAGGCGGCAGGAAACCCCAACATTATTTTCACAGGATTTATATCTGGAGAACCGCTGGCGGAACTTTTTAGTAATGCTTATATAGTTGCGGTACCGTCGGACATTGAAGGAATGTCTATAAGCCTTTTAGAGGCTCTATCCTACGGAAATGCGGTTTTATCCTCAAATATTCCTGAAAACACCTTTGTAACCGAAGATAAAGCTATTCTTTTCGAAAAAAGCAACGTATCAGATTTAACCGAAAAACTTCAAATGATGTGCGATGATGAAAAGGTAGTTCAAAATATAAGAAACGGTGTGGCAGACTTTGTGCTCTTAAAATACAACTGGCAAGACGTAGCCAAGACCACACTTGACCTTTATAAAGAAGTTATAGATAACTCATCGAAAGGAAGGTAAA
The DNA here is from genome assembly GCA_045636705.1 of Acutalibacteraceae bacterium. Classification (GTDB taxonomy): domain Bacteria; phylum Bacillota; class Clostridia; order Oscillospirales; family Acutalibacteraceae; genus SFWF01. The sequence continues at coordinate 69,233 of JAZTYA010000011.1, read as the reverse complement.
AAGTATGAGAAAAAATAAGTTTATGACAAAAACAAAAAAACATATGCGAGCCGTAAGACTCTTTATTATCAGTTTGGTTTTTGTCTGCATTGCAGCAGGCATAGGTTTGCTTGGTTGGAACTATCTTGACAACCAAACCTTTAAGGAAACCTTTTATGCGGTCAGCAGCCTTAAGGTAAATAACAAGATAAGGGTTATTCAAATTTCCGATTTGCATAACTGCACCTTTGGAAAGGATAATGAAAAGCTTATAAGCAGGGTTAAAAAGTTAAAACCCGATTTAATCATCTATACAGGCGACATCATTGATTCAAAGGAAGAGTCTGATGAAAAGGTAATTGACCTTTGCGGTAAACTTGCCAAGGTTGCGCCTTCCTACTTTATATACGGAAACAACGAGGTTGAGAAATATTACGACAATATTTTAACTCAGGATTCCTTAGACGAAAAGTTTGGCTTTAATAACGATAACCGTGACCCCAATAAACTTTTAGAGATAAAAGATTCTCTTACCGAAAAGCTTGAAAAAGCAGGGGTTAAGGTGCTTAAAAACAGTCAAGATACAATAACTGTAGGAACAACTACCGTTGACATATACGGCGTTTTAACTTCAAATCCCTCTTCGTTTTGGTCATACGGCGGAAGCAGTTATGATAACTTCATTTTCACAAATGAAAACAATCTAAAAATTATGGCAATTCATGAGCCACAGGTTTTTGAAACCTACACACCTGATACCTGGGGCGATTTAATGCTCGCAGGGCATACCCACGGAGGCACAGCAAGAATTCCGATAATCGGACCGGTTTACACCCACGACGGTGGTTTCTTGCCTGCAAGAAGCGGACATTATGTTTATGGTAGATATGATGTTCAGGGCAGACCTTTAATTGTAAGTTCGGGACTTGAAAACACAAATCTTTTAAGATTTAATAACGAACCTGAACTTGTTATTGTTGATATAAATAAATTTTAGTTTTTAAAGGAGTCTATGATATGTTAATATCACTTTTGCAAAAAATACCGATTATATTAGCGGGAATATTGCTAATAGTTGGCGTCCTGGCAATATATTTTCGTTCAAAAAACGTTACAAAAACCGAATTTGTCAGAATATTTAAGACAACTAAATATTTGCAGGTAGGAGTTTTGGTTTTAGTTATACTCTTTACAGGAGTATTTGGCGTTTTGAATCACGTTAAGTCAAAGCAGTTTGTTACAGCTGTAGTTTCGCTTAACTATTCTGAAGCATCCCTTGCACAAAATTCCAACGGCACAAGATACAATATGTCCGAAATTATTTGTGACGAAGTAATAGAAAAAGCTATAGATAAGGGCGCACTTGAGGACGTTACCGTTAAGCAGTTAAAGGATTGTCTTTCGGTTTACCCCTATTTTCAGGGCGATGTAAACGATAAGTCAAACTATCATATTTCTACCGAGTTCGTGGTAGAATATCACGCTTCAAAGCATACCGAACACTTAAACTCTGAAAACGTAATTACTTTAATTGCAAGCGCATATAAGGATTATTACATAGAAAAATACACCGATAATTTTAGTCTTACAGAGCAAGAGGAAAAGCCTGATTTTACTAAAATGGAATATATGGATATCGTTACCTACTTCAGTAAGGAAACCACTTCTGTTTTAAATTACCTATACGGGATGGCAGGAAAGGGTTCTAGTTTTGTTACCGAAGATGATACAACCTTCAATTCTATTGCGGGCAAGGTTTTCCAGTTTAAAGAAACCCAAATTGAACAGAATTTGAAGTCTTTAATTTTACAACACGGTATCGTAAGGGACAAGTCGGGTTACATCGACAGACTTTCTTACCAAAACAAAAACACAGACTTTGATAAGCAAAAGAATTTTGTTTCATTTACACTTTGCAACGAGGCAATTGATATGTATGCAGAGGAAATGACAAGGGTTGTTTTGGTTCCCACTTGGGACGGCAGCGGAAAGTACTATATGGGTAGAACCAAGGTAGGCGTTGACGAACTATCCGTATTAGCTACCTCTTTTAGTGATAGCGTTGCTACAAACAACAAAGAAATTATGGATAACGAACTTGTTATCGAAAAAATTGAAATATCAGACGGCTCTGCTTCGGCACACGAAGAAGCAGATGCGCTTATCGCAGCAATTGATGAGAGTATTGACAACTTTACTGCAGAGGCAATAAAGGCAGGCAGAGAGTATTCAAACTATACAATGAATCAATGTATTGCTGTAAGCATTTCAGGAGCTTCACTTTTTGACGAACTTAAGACGGTTGCAGTATTTGCTGTTTTAGCTTATATTGCTTTAATGGCAATTTCAATCTCTAAGAAGTTCCCAAAAGCATAAACCACAAGAAAGGAAGGTAAAAAAATGAAAAATTTTCAAATTTTGAGATATTTAAAAAAGCTTTTGCCAATCATTGTGGTTTTCTGCGTTTTAGCTACCTATGCTATCAATTTTAAACTAAAGTCTTCAAACACTTACGTAGCTTCTGAGGTTATTCATTATAACGACCCGGCAGCAGAGCAGGGATTTACTCCCACCGGTTCTAAGCTTGACGTTAATGAAATCAAATCATCTGCTATTATGTCTAAGGTAGTTGAAAGAATGGGACTTACCGGCATCTATTCGGTTGATAGTCTTATTTCAAGAGTTTCAATAATTCCACTTCCCGATGAGGATAAACTTGCTCAAAAAGAGGCAAAGCTTGAAGAGGGCGAAGAGTATATCTATGAGCCCAGCACGTATATCGTTTCTTTCACTGCTACAAATAACGAGGGTTCTGTTTTTGCAAGAACTATACTTGATGAAACACTCGACGTTTACTTTGCTGAATATAGTCAAAAGTACGTTAACGTAGCTCCTGCTAATAACGTAATCGACAATATTGAAAGAGAAAACTACGACTATATTGAAATAGTTGAATTAATTGATACAGGTGTTGACCAGACACTTTCAACCTTGTATCAGCGTATGGACCAAAATCCGTATTACAGAGCAACCTCTACAGGTCTTTCTTTTAGTGACCTTGCAGACGAGTTTAACTATTTAAGAAGCGTTAGACTTTCTTCACTTTTCTCCAAGATTTATAAATATCAGATTACAAGAAATAAAACTGTTTTGGTTTCTGACTACACAACAAGAATTGATAACAACAGTATTTCAAATGCAAAAGAAGAAAATATCATTAAAGATACAGTTGACGTTATCGACGCATACGTAGAAAAAATGAGAGAGTCGGGAAACACAAATATTACTTATGAGTATATTCTTGACACTGTGCATGATAAGAATCTTCTTGAAGTAGCACCCGGTGACCAGACTGTAACCTATGATGAACTTATATACAGCTGGAGAGACCACAATGAAAATATGCAACATGCAATAATTGATACCGCATATTCTCAGTATATTATTGATACGTTTTCAGCCTGCACAGGAAAATGCAATGGCGGAGAATGCCTTTCATCAACTCAGACCTGTACCCAAATTCACAACGCAAATTATGATACAATAAAGGCAGAAATTGACGCTGAGATAGAGTCTTTAATTTCTGATTTGTCAGGCCTTTACAACTCAACCATGAATACAAACGATGAGTACAACCAGTATCTTGGCGCAAGTTATATTTCTGTTTTATCATCTGCTTCTGTAAAGCCTAGCGTAAACGTTGGCCTTTATACAATAATTGCATTCTTCTTCCTTTGCTTCCTCTGCTGCGGTGGCGCAATTGTTTTAGGAAGAGTAGGCGACATTATAAACTATATTTTCTACACCGACCACCTTACAGAGTTCCATAACCGTGCATACTTTGATAAGTATTTAAAGTCTATGGATAAGAAACTTTTAGACGACGGAACAGTATATGCGATGGTTGATATTTCAAATCTTTCACATATCAACACAGAGTATAGCCGTCAGGTCGGAGACGATATAATTAAAATCTTTACCTCTTTCCTAAAAGAAGCCTTTGGAAAAACAAATGCAGAGTTTATTTACAACGGTAACGGAAGCTTTGTTATTACGGTTAAGGATTCGGATTATATTACTGTTGAAGATATCCTAAGACTCTTTACCTTAAGACTTAACGAGCGTGAAGAATATAAGAATCTAAGACTTGAATATAAGGTTGGTATTGCAGAGACCTTCAAGGAAAATCAAACTGCAAGAAAACTTCTTTCCGAAGCAATTAAAAACAAAAAGGATTTTGTATCCGAAATCATTTAAATAAATAATAAAAAATATTAGAAAGGGCGGTGCGATGTATGGAAAATAAGATTTTAGAAAAATCTTTAAAGGGTTATTTTATCTTAGTAGCGGTACTAATGTACTATTTTATAACCCAGACCATTAACCTTGGTTTGTTCGTAACCTTTCGTCACGCATTTGCCCTTCTTTTATTCGCATCAGCACTTTTATGTTTCCTGATTAAACCTAACATTGCAAGGGGAACAGCTACTTTAAAGGCAACTTTTGTTTACGCCTCGCCGCTTCTTATAACCGTATTTGTTTCTTTGTTCATCTGGTTTGTAGGACAGGTTGATACAGCGGTTATTGCTAGAGGTTTATCCGGAATATTTGTCGCTAACAATATGCTTTCCTTCACTTTTGCAGCGGTAGCTTTTCTATACATATTTGGTGAAAAGGGAATTTGGTACAATCTTATTGCAATTTTAATTTCAAATATTTTAATGATTTGTACCATCATTCTTCAAAACGGAATAGGACCATTTTTCTCAGAATTTATCAAACTTATCGTTACCTTTGCAGGAGAAACGGGAGATATTATCGTTCAAGCCGAAATACACGAGCTTGCTTTCTGTCTTGGTGCTTACCTTATTTATATGTTTTTTAAGCCAAGCAAAAATATTACTTTCTATATACTCTTAGGACTTACACTCTTTTGCTTTATTGCCGCATTTAAGCGAATCGGTATTATTGCTATTGTGGTAGCGTTAGCTTTAGCATGGCTTTTAAAATTACTTGCCAAAATAAAAAAAGATACCGCTATGAAAATAACGGTAGGGCTAACTGTCTTCCTTGTTTTAATCCTTATCGGATATGTAGGCATTATTAAATTAAATGTTTTTGCCTTACTTGAAGAGGCCGGCATTGACACTAGTGGTCGTGTTACCATTTATAATGCCGTAGATAAGTTCTATGAGTTTTCTCCTGAATTTTTGGGCAACGGTATCGGCTTTTTGACCTATCAATTAAGTTCAAATATGTCTGTCGGTGTTAATGCGGTTCATAACGACTTTTTACAGTATTTTATCGATTTGGGATTTTGGGGCTATATTTTATGGCTAGCTTCCATGACAATATTCAGAGTTTGTTATTTCGGTAAAAACGGAAATATAGAAAATGCAATTTTAGCCTTTTCTTTAACGGTTTATTTGGTTATTGTTTCTTCAACTGATAATACAATGAACTATCCATTGCTTACAACGGTGCTTGCAATTTTAATGATAGGCAACGGCTTTGATAAAGAGGTTCAAGAAACCGAAATGAAAATATTCGGACACGTATCCGACGCAAATAAAACTGCAGAAGGGGACTCAATCTTATGAAGATACTAATGGTAAACAAGTTTCTTTATCCAAGAGGCGGTTGCGAAACCTATATGCTAAAACTTGCTGAAGAACTAAGGAAAAAAGGACATGAAATTGAGTTCTTCGGTATGTATGATGAAAATAATACGGTTGGAAACAGTGAAAATTTATATACAACTAATATGGACTTTCACTCTACCGGGTTAGCTAGATTTCTTTACCCCTTTAAAATCATCTATTCTTTTGAGGCGGCAAGAAAAATAGGTCAGGTTCTTGATAGTTTTAAACCTGATATCGTTCATATGAATAATATCAACTTTCAGCTTACTCCGTCGATTATTTACGCTATAAAAAAGCGTAATATCCCGCTAGTACAAACGGTGCACGACTATCAAATGATTTGTCCTAACCATCTTTTATATAGCCTTAAGGAAACTAAGCCTTGCGAGCGTTGTATTAATGGCTCGAAGTTTAATTGTCTTAAATATAATTGCATACACTCATCTCGTGTAAAAAGTCTTATCGGCTCAATTGAGGCAAAGCTTTATTCCTTGCTTAAAACCTATAAAAAGGTTGATTTATACGTTTGCCCAAGCAAATTTTTAGAAAGTAAACTTTTAAGCGCATCAAGCCTTTTTAAGGGTAAAACCTTTACAATACATAATTTTATTGTAAAGAAGCCTTTACCTAAAAAGGAAACTTTAGAAAAGCCTTACGTGGCATTTGCAAGCAGACTGTCGGTTGAAAAGGGAGTAGATATTTTAGCAAAAGCTGCAAAGCTTCTTCCAAACGTTTCTTTTATGGTAGCAGGAAACGGACCTGACGACGAGTGCCTTAAAAATATTCCTAACGTTAAAATGTTAGGCTTCCTTTCAGGCGACCAACTAATTTCACTTATCGCTAATGCGAAGGTAATGATTTTGCCGTCTGTCTGGTATGAAAATTGTCCTTTAAACATACTCGAAACACATTCTTTCGGCGTGCCCGTTATTACTATGAATAGTGGTGGTATGGCAGAATTAGTAGAGGATGAGAAAACCGGACTCTTAATTGACGAACCAACACCGGAAGCCATTGCTAAAGCAATTGACAAGGTGTTTAGTGACGACGAGCTTTATAACAATATGCTCCAAAACTGTCAAATAAGAAAAGACGAAATAATTGAAGTCGGCGCTTATGCTGATATTTTAGTAAACAAATATAACGAAATTAAAAAGTAAGAGGTGAAAAAATGGCAACACCTAAAGTGAGCGTTATCCTACCCGTTTATAATACAGAAAAATATTTAGAAGAATGTATCACTTCAATTACTTCCCAGACCTTAAGGGAAATTGAGATTATTCTTGTTGATGACGGCTCGAAGGAAGAGTGTGCCAACCTCTGTGACACTTTGGCAAAAAATGATGAGAGAATTCGTGTAATACATAAAGAAAATGCAGGTCCCGGATTTGCAAGAAACACGGGAATTAAAGCTGCCACCGGGGAATATATAGGCTTTGTCGATTCGGACGATTTTATAAAGCCTAATATGTATGAAACCCTTTACGATACTGCGCTAAAGAATAGTGCAGACCTGGTGCTTTCAGGCATTTGCTTTGTCGGTGGTAACACCTTTGGAAAAAGTGGAGAATACGAAGAAAAGCATTATTTCGATAAGGAAACCATCTTTGAAAATGAGGATATAAAGAATCTTCTCTTAGGTATAGTCGGCGCTTTACCACACGAGCCTGACGACAGTCGATACGGCGTTAGCACCTGTAAAAATCTCTTTAAACGTTCGGTAATCGTAGATAAAAAGCTTGAGTTTTTATCCGAGCGTAAAGTTATGAGCGAAGACGCGATTTTTATGGTGGATTTTATCAAACAAATTGATAAAGCCGTAGGCATTCCTAAAGCTTTTTATTGCTATAGAAGAAACGATGAGTCCTTTTCTAAATCATATCGAAGTGACCGCTTTTCAATGGTACAAGGTTTCATTTCGGAAATAGAAAATCACATTAAAGACGTCTTTAAAGCAGAAGAATATAGCCTATATTTAAACCGTCTTATTCAAGGCTATGGCAGAATTTTATGCTCTCAGGAAATAATGTACGCTAAGGAACAAAATATAAAATATTCTGTTCTTTTAAAAAGGCTTAAAATGATTTGCAAAAGCAAAATGATAACAGATGCTTTAAGGAATTATCCTTGGTATCGTTTGCCAAAGAAACAGGCAGCATTTGCCTTTGCAATGAAATACAAATTATACTTTTTACAAAAACTAATGGTTTTATTTAGAGCAAGATAGGAGTAAAAATATGTTTTTTTCGGTAATCGTCCCGATATACAATATTGAAAAATACATAAGCCGCTGTATCAATAGCGTGCTTGAGCAGACTTTTGCCGATTTTGAACTTATTTTAGTCGATGACGGCTCGCCTGATAATTGTCCTGAAATTTGCGATGAATATGCTAAAAAAGACTCTAGAATCAAGGTTGTTCATAAAGAAAACGGAGGTCTTGTAAGCGCAAGACAGGCGGGAATCAGCATAGCAAAAGGCGATTATATATTTAATCTTGATGGCGACGACGCCATTACAGAAGATGCTCTTATGAGCGCTTATCAAATAATTCAAGATACAAATGCGGATATGGTTTCTTTTTCCTATAGGATTTTTACCGACGGAAAACTAGGGGACGTGGTGCACGACCTGGCAGAAGAGGGCCTTTACGATAAGGGTAAGTTAGAAGAAAAAATATATCCAAATCTTTTATCTAACAAAAATATGCAAAACCTCTTTTATTTCTTATGGGGCAAAGCAATAAAAAGGGAACTAGCCTTTAAGTATCAAATGAATTTGCACACCTCGATTATTATGGGTGAAGACGCTTGTTGTACAACCCCTTGCTATTTGGATGCAAATTTAGTTTACATGAGCAAAAAGCCCATATATCTTTACACAGTACGTGGCGACTCTATTACCACAAGTTTTAAAATAATTCAAATTTCGCAGATTGAACAGGCGGTAACCTACCTTCGAAACCTTGAGGTTAAGAAGCCTGAATATTTTGAAGAACTGCTTTCGCGTTATTCTTGCTTTTTGTGCTTTGCCATTCTAGCGGCAGCGGCAGAGGGTGGATATTTTGATAAGATTAGCGGCATTAAAAATGCTATACTTGGCTCATTGCACAAAGAAGAAATTAAGAAAGCATATTTTGAAAATATTACTACAAAAAGCAAAATAACATTATTCCTATTAAAAAAAGAGCAAATAAGATTAGCTTTTTATTTTCTCTATCTATGTAAAAAAATAAAAGATATAAAGGGGTTGAAAAAATGAATATAGAACCTAAAATATCTTTAATTATGAGCGTTTATAATGGCGAAGACTATTTGGCAGAAACCATTGACAGCATAATAAACCAAACCTTTAAGGAATGGGAATTTATTATTATAAACGACTGTTCAACCGATAAAACCGCCGAAATCTTGGATAAATACTCATCAGAAGACCAAAGAATTAAGGTACATACTAACGAAACAAATTTAAGACTTCCTTCATCCTTAAACAAGGCTTTATCAATCGCTCAGGGTAAATATATTGCCCGAATGGATGCCGATGATATCGCTCTTCCAACAAGACTTCAAAAGCAGTTTGATTTCATGGAAGCGAACCCTGATATTGACCTATCGTCTTGTAGGTTTTTAACTCTTAAAAATGGGGTATATTCTTCGGGTGGTTGTGGTGGCAAGGCGGATTTTGAATCTATCAAAGCGTTGCTTTTGGTTACAAACCCAATTCTTCATCCGGGAATTATTGCAAAAGCAGAGGCAATTAAAAACCTCGGCTACGATAAAAACTTTACCTGTACCGAAGATATGGAACTTTGGACAAGATTTGTGTTAGAAAACAAAAAGGTAGAGATTTTATCCGACTATTTGATGGTTTATAGACTTCACGATAAACAAATAACCGAAACCACGCTTGATAAACAAACAAAAGAAGTAATCAAGGTTCAAAAAAATTATTTGTCTTCGATTTTAAAGCCTATGACAGAAGACCAAGAAGATTTTTATATAAACGGTGTTTATTTTAGAAAAAATACCGATATTAATAAATTCTGCAAATTTCTTAAGTGGGCAAAATCGGTTAACAAAGAAACCAAAAAGCTTGACAGTTATGCTTTAAGTTATGCCTTTTTTGAAATTTTAGCAGAATATAAAAGAACGGGCATTTCGAAGGCCGACCTTATTAAAGGAATGTTGGCTTTTGGAATACCTTTCCTTATAAAAGAACTGCCTGCTCGCAAAAAAAGAGCAAGAGCAGACGGACTTAAATGTATTAAGGCTGCAGAAACTATAGGACTTGAGATGTCGGGTGGCACACTCGAATTTCCAACCTTTAAAAATAAAGATTTAGGAGTTTAAACTATGCAGATATTTGAAAACCCATACATAGTTATATTGGCTTTAGCAGTAGGAGTTATTTTACTTGCTGCTATTGGTGTTTACTTTGCGGTAAAGGGTGTTAAGACGGCAGAGGGCCGTTTGGACAACCATTTTATCCCTATCGGCAAAGCCGAATCAATTTATAATAAGCTTGGCAAGTCAAGAGAAGAAAGAACCCTTTTGTACGTAAGCCTTTCGGCAGATAATCCAAGAGGACTTTATAGTGATTCAAATCTTTTATCAGAAATCAAACTTATTTTGCTTAGTAGTTTAGCTACCGAAGAAAACAGTTTTATTTCAGTTTATGACGAAAAGAACTTTGTAGCTTTATTAAATTGTGATAGTGATACTGCGCGCAACAAGGTGGAACTTTGCCAGTCCGAGCTTAATACCTGTCTTATAAAATATAGCGTGTTAAATATCGTAAACATAAGATTTGGTATCTATTCTGCCGCATCTTCAAAAACCTTGTTTGACGAGGCAATAAGCCGCGCTAAGCAGGCTTGCATGCTTGCTAAAAATCAAAAAATTCCTTTTGCTGAATGGAATTTGACTAGCGGCAAGGCGCTTGAAAAGAAGATTAAGATAGAAAACAATATCGAAAAAGAAATTGATAATAACCGCTTCTTCTTAGAGTATCAACCTGTTATTGATGCAAAGACAAGAAAGATTATCGGAGCAGAGGTTTTATCCAGACTTAACTCCGAAAGTGACGGTGTTTTAACACCCAGAAGCTTTTTGTCTGCGGTTGATTCGGTTGGTATAAACGAAAAGTTTGACTATTATATCTTTGAGAAAAACTGCAAATGGATTTCAAACGATAAAAAGCAACGTGAAGGTTATAAATATACAATAAACTTCTCACGCTCAACCTTGAGCGAACCCGCATTTGTTGAAAAAATCACAGGAATTGCAGAAAAGTATGACCTTAAATTCTCTTGCCTAGCGGTAGAGATTTTAGAGGATAAAAACATTGACGGCGAAGCTAAGCAACAGATGATAGATAACCTATCAACCCTTAAGCAAAAGGGCGTTTCTATCCTCCTTGACGATTTTGGCAGTGGCTTTACAACCTTTGGAGATTTGCAAAACCTCGATATTTCTATTGTGAAAATCGATAAAGCAATAACACAAAACTCGGTTACCGAAACAGGCTTTATAATCCTTAAAAACATTATCCAAACCTCAAAGGATATCGGATTTAAAACCCTTTGCGAAGGTATTGAAACAAAAGAACAAGAGGAAGCCGCAATTAAGGCAGGATGCGACCTATTGCAAGGATTTTATTACTATAAACCTATGTCGGTTGCAACCCTTGAAAAATTGTTTGAAGGGACTGAAAAAGAGTAAATGTTATCTGTAATTATTCCTGCATATAACGAGGAGTTGTCTATTGATAAGGCTTATTTTACAATATCTGAAATTTTGAATAATGCGGTTATTGAAAATGAACTTATATTTGTTGATGACGGCTCTTCCGACTCAACCTATGAAAAAATCAAGGCATTAGCAAACAAAGAAAAGAACGTTTTAGGACTCCATTTTTCAAGAAACTTTGGAAAAGAGGCTGCAATTTCTGCAGGACTTGCTGCAGCAGAAGGCGACTGCGTTGTTGTAATTGACTGTGATTTACAGCATCCACCCGAAAAAATAGTTGAAATGTATCGTCTTTGGCAGGAAGGCTACGAAATTGTTGAGGGTGTAAAGAGCACCAGAGGCAAAGAGAATATGGTTCACGGATTTGCCGCTAAAAGTTTTTATTCGCTTATTAGTTCTGTAGTTGGATTTGATATGTCTAACGCCTCAGACTTTAAACTTTTAGACCGCAAGGTTGTTGACGTTTTAAATAAAATCCCTGAGAAGAAGGGCTTCTTCAGAGCAATTTCTTTCTGGGTAGGATATAAGAAAACAACGGTTGAGTTCGAGGTAAAAGAAAGAACCGAAGGCACTACAAAATGGTCACCGATTTCGCTTATTAAATATGCGATTTCTAATATTTCGGCATACACAACCGCACCCATGCAGCTAGTTACCGTGCTTGGCCTTATAATGCTCTTTATTACCGCTGTGTTCGGTGTTTGGGCATTTGTTGACAAACTTCAAGGCCGTGCCATTGAAGGTATGACAACCGTTATTTTAATCCTAATTTTCATAGGTAGCATTATGATGATAAGCCTTGGAATAATAGGATATTACGTAGCTCGTATTTATGAGGAGATTAAGGGCAGACCAAAATATATTGTTTCTGCCGTATGCAAGAGTAAAAATAAAAACAAATAATTAAGGAGGTGCAAAATGGAAAGAAACATACTTGTCGATAAGCTTAAAGGTTATGCCTGTTTTTTGGTTCTGTTTGGACACGTTATAATGGGTATACGTTTAGCGGGCATTAACATTCCGTCTTTTTTTAGGGGAGTGGAACTTTTCGTTTGGTCTTTCCACGTTGCGCTTTTTCTTTTCTTAAGCGGCGTTGTTTATAAAGAAACAGGGGAATGGAAAGGCAAGAAAACCAAGCTTAATTTCATTTTACATAAGCTTTTAAACCTAGGCGTTCCTTACGTTGTTTTTTCTACCGTTTATATACTTATAAACAGTTTTGTAGGCGAGGCAAACACAAACGCTTCGGCTTTGGATATACTCTTTATTTGGAAAACTCCGATAGCGCAGTACTGGTACTTGCATGCTTTATTCCTTTTGTTTGTGCTCTGGACTATTTTTTCAGGCATCCTTAAGAATTGGCAAACCACCTTATTACTCATTATTACAGGCTATACCTTTACCTTCTTTGGAATAGGACTTGGCAGTATTGATACGGTGCTATATTCAGCGTTAGCATTTGGTGTTGGTACCTTTGTTGATTTCACAAAGCTTACAAAATTAGCAAAACCGTTAAAATTCGTTGTTGTTCTTTTACATTTAGCGGTTGGAGTGTTTTTAATTATTTGGTGCAAAATCGAGGATACCTTCTTTAAAGAATTAATGGTGCTTTTCGGAATTTATTCAAGCATTATGTTTATTTCTCTTTTAGAGAATGTAAAGATTGTATCCCGCTTTCTTCTCTTCATTAATAAATACTCATTCCAAATCTACCTTTTACACACCATTTTTACCGCAGGAATAAGAATAGTTTTAATTCGCTTAAATATTACTAATTGGATAATTCACGTAATTATCGGCACACTTTGTGGCATTTTTGTATCGGTACTTGCAGCTGTTATTGCTAAAAAGACAAAAGTTTTAGACTTCTTCTTTTTCCCGTCAAGAACAATCAAACTCTTAAAGGAGAAAAGTAAAAATGGTAACTAAAAGTAAAAGGCTTTTTGCGGCTCTAAACTATCCTAGAACCTTTTTTGTTTATTTGTGCTTGCTTGCTTCAAAGCAAAAGCACCTAATCTTAAAGGATATTGCTAGGTGGAATCAAATTAATCAAAATACCTTAGGTCTTTTTGAGTCGTTAAATTGGTATTTAACCTATTATAAAGAGTTCAGAAATCTTTTAATCCACCGCTTTAAATATCCAAACAGGTCTTTGCTCCATTATGGCATTACACGAATGCTTTGGAAACCTATGGAGAGCCTTTTTATCTATACAAAGGAAATTGGTGGCGGTCTTTATATCCAACACGGCTTTGCGACCATCATAAGCGCTAAAAAAATAGGTGAGAACTGCCGAATTTATCAGCAGGTAACAATCGGCTATAAGGGTGAGTTTGCTCCCGTTTTAGAGGACAACGTTTCGGTTACTTGTGGCGCAAAGGTTTTAGGCGACGTTACAATGGCTGAAAACAGCTTGGCGGCAGCAGGCGCAGTCGTTTTAAAGGATGTGCCAAAGAACGCAATTGTAGGCGGTGTGCCGGCTAAAATAATTTCTTATAAGGATGAAAGCAACCTTGATTTTCAGGGTTAAACACTTAACCTAGAGGTAATATTATGAGATTTAAAGTTGACCACGATTATCATATTCATTCTAATATATCATTTTGCGCCGCTGATGATAAGGAACTCACTAAAGATAGAATTTTGCAGTATGCAAAAGACAATAACTTTACCGAAATTTGTATTACCGACCACCTTTGGGATAGCGACGTACCGGGGGCAAGTTCTTGGTATCAGGGTCAAAACTATGAGCACATCGCCGCTATTTTACCATTACCACAAGCAGATGGCGTAAAGTTTTCTTTCGGATGTGAAACCGAACTTGATAAATTTATGACAGTAGGTTTAGCTAGTGATAAAATGGACAGGTTCGATTTTATAATTATTCCTACAACCCACCTTCACATGAACGGCTTCACGGTTGACGAAAGCAAAACCTCGGTAGAGGATAGAGCGGAAGTTTGGGTAGATAGACTCGATAAGTTGCTCGATATGAATTTGCCTTGGCATAAAATCGGCATTGCCCATTTAACCTGCTCGCTTATCGCCTATAACCGAGGCGATTTTGATGAGCATATTCGCATACTTGATACCATTTCGGATGAAACCTATATAAAATTATTCGAAAAATTAAGGGATAAAGGAGCCGGCTTTGAACTTAATTTCACTATCAAAGGATATAACGAGGAGCAGTTAAAAAGGGTTCTAAGACCTTATAAAATTGCAAAAGAGGTGGGCTGTAAGTTCTATCTGGGCTCTGACTCTCATAGCGTTAAGGAACTCGAAGCGGCAAAGGAAAGCTTCGAAAAAATCGTAGATGCCCTAGACCTTACTGATGCCGACCGTTTCCGTTTTGGAAAGTAAAAAACAAAAAGCTACTCAATCGAGTAGCTTTTTTTCTTAGTTCAATATGGTTATAGAGTCAGGTTTTGTTATTTGTGGTGGCATTGATTCCGTTATGTCGCTACAAGTAATAATTAGTTCATCATAAAAGTTTATATCTTTAGCAGCAGCCACTGTTCCATTAGAAAATTTTATGTTTTCACATTTTGAGAGATTAACTTCATAATATTGTTTTGTTATAGGGGAGTAAACCGCTGCATAAGGGTCATGAAAAACGATAATTCCGTAGATATGCATCATTTCTTCATCGTCTTCATCAAGGAAAAGAGATTCTTTTGTTTTCGGCTTAACTGCTTGTAAGATGAGTTCCTCTCCCGAAAATGGACAAATTTCCTCAATAGATTTAAAGTTTAATGCTAATATTTTTTCATTATCAAGTTCATATAAGGACAAATATCCATTATAAAAATCTGCACCTACACCTAGAATATTGATTATTTCTCCATACGAAGTGTTCTTAGGAATGTCTTTTAATTCCTTTGATGAAATCTTAGTAAGCAGAATGTTTCCTGCAGGTTCTTCATATTCTTCGAGGGTATTTGTTTGACTTTCCTTTTTAGAAGATATTGAATCAGAAGAATTGGCTGAACTGTTATGTACGGAATTGGGAATACAACATCCACACAGCAATATAACAAGCATAGATAGAATTAAAAATAAAGTGTATTTTTTCATAAAACCTCTTATAACCTCCATATTTTTTATTATTCAACTATTTCAAACTCTTTATAAATTATAAACTGTTTTTCGTTTTGGTAATAATAATCAACAAGTCCGTTCTCTGTACTCTTTGCGATATTTAGAGTAGGGGAAATGATGCGATATTTTCCTTCGCTTATAGCTTCTCTATAATCCTCCATTTCGAAAAATACAAAACAAGAACTGTTTGGTCCGCAGCCTGAATTAGCCTCACGGTTAGCGCTTGCAACTTCGGTATATTTTCCGTTCACAAGTTTTTCTAATCGCCAAAAGCCACTGCAAACTATAGAAATTTCATCATTCTTATTAATGATTTCTAAGGTTATATGTTCGGCACTTAATGGTAATTTTTCGGTTTTATACATATTGGCGTTGCCGTTTTTATCAACCGTGCTTACATTAACTGTCATTTCTACATCAAATTTAGATTCTTGAGCCTTATTTGATTGAATTACTATATTACTAACAGTATATTCACTTGATAAATCTTCTTCCCAAGCCGTATCTTCGGATTCGATTTCATCAATCCAATCCTTTTCGCCGATTATGGTCGAATCGTCTAAAGAAACAGGCGGTTTAGTTTTTAAAAAATCGCCCTGCCAAAGACCAACACCTATAAGTGAGATAATGCAAAAGCAACAAACAGGTATAACAACTCTTTTAATAACTTTTCTTTTCTTTTTTTCATTAATTTTATGTTCTTCGATTTTACGGAGAACATCATTTGCCATTTCATTATAATTCTTCATAAACAAAGCCCTCCATTTCAAGTTGTGTTTTTAGTGATTTGCGGGCACGATACGCAAGGGTTTCAATACTATGTACGCTTTTTTTCATAATCAGAGCCGCTTCTTTATTACTGAAATTTTCAAAATAAACAAGCCATAGAATTTGCATATATTCGGGTTTTAATTTTTTAATAGATTGCTGAACCAAAAGTTTGCTTTCTTCCTTGATATAGGATGCCTCAAGACTTAGTTCTTCGCTTATAAGTTCGGGAGAATTTTCAAGTGGGATTTCTCTTCGTTTGGAGTTTCTTCTTAAATAATCTATTGCCACATTCCGTCCGATTGTGTAAAGCCAGGTTTTAAACGAACCCATTTCTTTGTCTTTTGGCTTTTTGATTCCAAGTAGTACAAAGGTGTCTTCGGCAAGTTCTTCTGCGGTATTTAGGTTGCTGACAAAATTATTAAGATAGAGAATAAGCCCGTCTTTGTAATCCCTTATGATTTCTATTAAGCCGTTTTCATCACCGTCATCACGGAAACGGCGGTAGCTACGTGCACCGTTATCCATTTATTTTCTCCTTTCTGAAAGATGTGTTTTTGCTCTTTCACCTATTACACGAAAGAAATGGTAAAAACCTCACAGTTTTTTTAATTATATCATAAAAAGAAAAGACAGCATAGCGTTTTTGCATTGCTGTCTTTTTTCCTTTATTTTTTCAATATCGCAAAGGAGTAAGCGGGGATTTTTAGAATTTCGTTTTCGGGCTTTTCTCCGAAAACAACCTTTGCGCCTAAAAATTCTTCAGGTAGTGTTAAAGAATCCTCTTCCTGCCAACGATTTACGGCTATAAGAAGTTTTTCGGTGACGGTATAGCGTGTATATGCTAAAAGTCCCAAACCGCCTAAAACAGGCTCAAAATCGCCCTCTTTAAAGACTTCTTCGGTTCTTCTCATATTTCCGAGCCGTTTATAAAAACTTAGTAGTTCCTCGTTTTCATTACCCCAAGGGTAGGTAGCACGGCAAAATGGGTCACCGCAACCTTCAACACCCGCCTCGTCGCCATAGTAAAGGGAAGGCACACCGGGCAGAGTGTACTGAATAACCGCCGCTAACTTTTGTTTTTTTACAGCAAGACTTCTTTCCTCTTCGGTAAGTTTAAGACCTGACTGTTCTGCACGGCTATTTGGGATATTATCATTTTTGCCAAGGCGGGTTAAAAGCCTTGTAGTGTCGTGGGTGCCAAGGTGGTTCATAATGCAGTTTAAAGCCGTTTTAGGATAGTTTTCAATAATGGTTAAAACTCTGTCTAAAAAGTCGCTACCGTTACCGCCGTTTACAAAGGAAATTATCGCATTTGCAAAGGGATAATTCATAACCGAGTCAAGTTGTTTTCCTAAAAGATAACGCCTTCTATAACCGTAACTTACCTTGTTTGTAGCATCTTCCCAAACCTCGCCTAAAAGATAAGCATCCTCTTTTTCAGCCTTAATAGCCGACCTTATTTTATCAAGGAAACAGTCGGGGAGTTCATCGGCAACGTCAAGCCGCCAACCGCTGATACCCTTTTTTAGCCAATATCTTAATACGCCGTTTTCACCCGTGATGAAGTCGCTAAAGCTTTCATTCTCTTCAACAGTTTCGGGCAAAGAGGGAACACCCCACCAAGCGTGATATTTTTTGCCCTCTTCATAAAATTTAAACCAAGGGTAATAGGGAGAATTTTTATCATTGTAAGCGCCGCCATTACCATAACGACCCTGCTTATTAAAGTAAAGGCTATCGTCTCCCGTATGAGAGAAAACGCCGTCTAATATAACCGATATACCAAGGTCTTTAGCCTTACGGCATAAATTTTCAAGGTCTTTTTCATCGCCTAAAGACGGGTCAATTTTAAAATAATCTGCCGTGTTATAGCGATGATTAGAATGAGCCTCAAAAATCGGGTTTAGATAAATTAAGGTAACGCCAAGTTCGGCTAAATGGGGGAGTTTTTCCTCTATTCCTTTAAGGTCACCGCCATAATAGTCGTTACCAAGCGAGCAAGGGCCATTGTTTTGTCTAAACTCGGGTTCTTTGTCCCAAGAAGAAACAATGTATCTGTCATTAGGAACACCCTTATGCTTTGCGCCCGAAGAATAAAAGCGGTCGGGGAAAATTTGATAAATAATACCGCCTAAAAGCCAATCGGGAGTTTTAAATTCCTTATCAAAACAGGTCAATTGCCACCATTTGCCCTCGGCAGACACAACGCCTAAGTTGTTTTCGAATGTGGTAACAAAAAACTCGCCATATTCACTTGTGTATCTAAAGCGGTAAAAGTAAAGTCCAGTATCAAAGGATAAATCACAATAATAAATCCTATAATCGTCTAAATAATCTCCGGGAATGAGTTTTACCTCGTGTATTTCGGAGCTGCTATCCTCATAATAGGTTAAAAATGCGTCAAAAACTTTCGCATCGTTATGCAGAATAAGGCGCAGAGTCAGGTTTTCACCCGATTCTACTGCGCCGAATTTTGATTTGTATAAACTTTTCCTTGAATCAAAAGGATAGTAAATCAAAAAGTTTCCTCCAAAAATTACTTAAGTGGTTCTACCTGCCAAATGTCCTTTGCGTAATCGGCAATAGAGCGGTCTGCCGCAAAGATGCCTGATTTTGCAATATTAGTAAGTGACATTTTGTTCCAAACGGTTCTGTCACTATAAAGCGCATCAACCTTTTTGTGTGCCTCAACATAGTCTGCATAATCGGCTAAAGCCATATAATAGTCAACGCCGGTTAGTGTTTTATAGATATTGTCAAACGAAACACCGTTGATACCTTTTTTAATAAATTCAAGGCATTCTTTTAACTCTTCGTTGTTTTCATAATAAGAACAAGGGTTATAACCTGTTTTGCGAAGTCGTTCAACCTCGGGTGTCTGCATACCAAAAATAATGATATTGTCGTCGCCCACAGCCTTGTGAATTTCAACGTTTGCGCCGTCCTCGGTACCGAGTGTCACAGCGCCGTTCATCATAAACTTCATGTTACCGGTACCGCTAGCCTCGGTTGATGCTAAGGATATCTGTTCGCTGACCTCTGCGGCGGGTATCATAAGCTCGGCTAAGGTTACCCTGTAGTCTTCGATAAATAGGACTTTTAATTTATCCTTCATAACAGGGTCGGAGTCAATAGCCGTTGAAATTGAATAAATCATTTGAATTATCTGTTTGGCTAAATGATAACCCGGAGCCGCCTTTGCACCGAAAATATAGGTTTTTGGTGTAAATGGAGCGGTAGGATTGTTTTTGATAAAGAGGTAATCTCTAATGATATGAAGCGCATTTAGGTGCTGGCGCTTATATTCGTGCAAGCGCTTAACCTGCATATCGAAAATAGAATCGGTGTTAAGAACAACACCTGTCTCAGACTTAACGTAATCGGCAAAACGAATCTTGTTAGACTGCTTTATCTTTTCAAGGGTCTCTAAAACTGCCTTGTCATCCTTAAACTGCATTAGCTTTTCAAGATTAGAAGCATCGTTTACAAAGCCGTCTCCGATAAGCTCGGTAAGGAAGGAAGAAAGGGCAGGGTTAGCCTGACAAAGCCAACGTCTGTGAGCTATACCGTTGGTAACGTTTGTGAATTTGTCAGGAGTAATAGAATAATAATCCTTAAAAAGACTGTCCTTTAAAATTTGGCTATGAAGCTCCGAAACACCGTTTACGTGATGGCTTGCAATTACGCTTAAATTAGCCATTTTAACAACGCCACCCGAAATTACAGCGGTGCGCTCAACAAAGTCGGCATCGCGTGTTTTTTCGTACATTTCATAGCGGAAGCGGTTATCAATTTCCTTAACGATTTGATAAATTCTTGGAAGTCTAGTTTTAAATAGCTCTTCATTCCAACATTCAAGAGCCTCTTGCATTACGGTATGGTTTGTATAGGCAATAGTTTTAGTTACAATGCTCCAAGCTTTATCCCAAGTGTAGCCGCATTCGTCAAGTAAAAATCTCATAAGTTCGGGAACCGATAGGGCAGGGTGTGTGTCGTTAATATGAATAGCAACCTTTTCGCCTAAATTCTCAAGGGTTCCGTATTTTTCAAGATGACGATGAAGTATATCCTGAATTGAAGCAGAAACTAAGAAATACTGTTGACGAAGACGTAAAGATTTTCCTTCAGGATGATTATCTTCAGGATATAAAACCTTACTGATAGCTTCGCTCATAGCCTGTTGTTCCATAGCGCCAACATAGTCGCCGCGGTTAAAGGCAGACATATTAAATTCAGGTGCTTTTGCGCTCCAAAGGCGAAGAACGTTAACAGTCTTACCGTCATTACCTGCAACCATAAGGTCATAGGCAACCGCCTTTACAACGTTATAATTCTCGTGTTTTACATGGTGGAATTTTCCGTCCCACCAGTCGTGAATTTGTCCGTCAAAATAAACCTCATATTCAGAAGAAGGTCTTTGCTCAAGCCAAACCTCGCCACCGGGTAGCCAGTTATCAGGAAGTTCGGTCTGCCAGCCTTCGACTAATTTTTGTCTAAAGATACCAAAATCGTACTTTAAGCAGTATCCCATTGCAGAGTATCCGCCTGAAGAAAGTCCGTCAAGGAAGCAAGCCGCAAGGCGACCAAGACCACCGTTGCCAAGACCTGCATCGGGCTCAAGCTCAAAAAGATTATCAAGGTTTACCTTAAAAGAGGAGAGAGCGTCCTTAACCTTGTCTGTAAGAGCAAGATTATAAAGGGTGTTTTTAAGAGAACGCCCCATGAGGAATTCCATACTCAAATAGTAAACTGTCTTAGCTTCGCTTTTGCTTACCTGCTTTTTGAATTTTGAGCGGCGTTCGCGCATAATATCTAAGAGCACCAAAACGGTTGCCTTATAAAAAAGGTCGTCGGATGCGTTTTCTGCCGAAATACCGAAATTGTGCAATAGTTTCTTCTCAATGTGTGATGCTAATTGCTTGGATGTAAGTTCTGCCATATTAATACTCCCTTATGAGTTAATGTTAACTTATGAGTAGATTTTAACCTACTAATATATAATACTATACCCTAGAACAAAATGCAAGAGTTGTATTAATCAAAAAATATGAAAAAATTAGTAATAATGCACAAAAAATAATTATAAAAGCACAAAAAATCAAGCAAAAAAGTGAAAAACACACAAAAATAAGCGCTTACACATTTTATGTAAGCGCTTAAACTAATTATTCTTCTGTGATGTACTCAAACTCGTCATCGCCCGAGCAATCAATGTATCCGTCAGGACACTCTTTACTTTTCAAATAACGGTCAACTAAAACTGCAATTCCTGCTGCCATAGCAACCACGGCAACTATACCTGAAAGAATCCATAAAACGTGCTTAGCTTTCAATGCTTTGTACCTCACTTTTAAGTTCTAAATCATTATTACCTGATTTGTTATAATTATACATTGATTTTCTTAGATTGTCAATAAATAAGTATAAAAAATGATAGCGTTATATAAAAATTTATGCTATAATATTGCTTGTATTTATCTGGAGGTAAAATCATGCTTGAAAAAATTGTAAATCTAGGCAACGGCGTAGACGGCCTTTTTATAAAAAACGATAGATTTAATTCAACTTTACTGTCCTTTCATTTCTTTTTGCCACTAAATGCAGAAAGCATTGAAAGAAACGCTTTGCTTCCGTTTTTGCTTTCATCTTGTACCAAGGAATACAAGGATTTTACCGCTTTAAACATAAGACTTTTAGAGCTTTACGGCGGCATACTTTCTTCCAACGTAAATAAAAATGGAGACAATCTTCATATTTCGATAAATTTAAACCTAGTTAACAACGACCTAACCTTTGAAAACGAGGACATTATATCAAAGGGCGCAGACCTTCTTTTTTCAATGTTGTTTGCTCCGTTTTTAAACGGAGACTCCTTCTCTCAAAAGGATGTTGAGAGAGAAAAAAGACAAACGATAGACAGAATTGAAGGGGAGATTAACAACAAGCGTTCCTTTGCAAGAAGTCGTCTGACAGCCGAAATGTTCGGAAATGACCCTTATGGCCTTTTTGTTTACGGAAAGGCAGAAAAGGTTCTTAAAATTACCGGAGAAGAGCTTTATTCTGCATGGCAGGAGCTTTTGAATTCTGCATATGTAAGACTTCACGTTGTTGGAAAAACTTTGCCCGACGGCATATTTGAAAAGTTAGGCAAAGAGTTTTCAAATATTAAAAGGGAAAACGTCTTAAGTCTTAAAAAAGCGGCGCTTTTACCGAAGACTCAAAAGGTAAATACGGTGACCGAGTATTTTGCCGTTTCACAAGGAAAATTAACACTCGGATACACCTGCTCTGAAAACGGAGAACGCGAAGAGGCATTACCGCACCTTTTGTTTTCGGACATATTCGGTGGCGGAACCTATTCAAAACTTTTTAATAACGTAAGAGAAAAGCAGTCGCTTTGTTACTATTGTTCTGCGGCTACCGTGTTTAAAAAGGGTTATATGTTGGTCGACTCGGGAATTGACCCGCAAAACGCTCAAAAGGTGATTGATGCCGTAAATCATGAACTTGATGAAATCAAAAAAGGTAATATTAACGAATTTGAAATCGAAAGCTCAAAAAAGGCTATATATGAAAACCTAATGTCTTGTTATGACAGCGCTTCTTCACTCGATTTGTGGTACTCAAGAAGCCTTGATAATGATAAGCTTTTATCTCCTTTAGAGGTAGCAGAGAAAATTAAGGGGATAACAAAGGAAGAAATCGTAAGGGCCGCAAACACTTATGACCTACACACGATTTATAAACTTTTACCCGAAGGGAGCGGTGAATAATGAAAAAAACGGTATTATCAAATCCCGTTTTAGGTGAATACACCTATGCCGAGCTTGATTCAGGTTTAAAGATTTATATTATGGAAAAGCCGAATTTTTCTTCATCCTTTGCGGTCTTTGGAACAAAATACGGTTCGGTTGATACTTCTTTTAGCCGAAACGACGAACCCTTTATTTCGGTTCCTGAGGGAATCGCTCATTTTCTTGAGCATAAACTTTTCGAGTGTGAAGAAGGGGATGCATTTACCAGATTTGCGGCAACAGGCGCTTACGCTAATGCATTTACTTCATTTGACCGCACCTGCTATCTTTTTTCTTGCTCGACAAATTTTAGTAAAAACCTTGATATTTTGCTTGATTTTGTTCAAACACCCTATTTTACCGAAGAAACGGTCAATAAAGAGCAAGGTATAATTGGTCAGGAAATAAAGATGTATGAGGATAGTCCGGGTTGGAGAGTTCTTTTCAATATGCTTGGATGCATGTATCAAAAACATCCTGTCAGTATTGATATAGCAGGTACTGTAGACTCTATTTCAAAAATTGATTATAATCTTTTATACGAAAGCTATAAAACCTTTTATAATCCCGCTAATATGTACGTTTGCATAGCCGGAAACGTAAAGACTAATGAGGTTTTAGAGCAGATAGAAAAGAGTATTAAGGAAAACAACCCCGTTAAGATTATAAGGGCAGATTTTAAGGATATTGAAAAACCCGAAAAGCATTACGTTGAACAACGCCTTGAGGTTGCAAAACCGATATTCTGTTTAGGCTTTAAAGAAAAGTTAAACGGTGAAAGACAAACGGCAAAAGAAAAATGCATTGCCGATATAGCGCTTGAGCTTATCGCGTCTGAAAGTTCTCATCTTTATAGAAAGCTTATAGATTCCTCATTGATTAACGACGAGTTTTCCTACGACAATTTTGCAGGCCCCGGATATTCGGCTATAATGTTTGATGGAGAGTCTTCTGACCCGAAGACAGTAGCAGAAGAAATCTTAAAAGAAATAAACCGCATATCAGAAGAGGGAATAGATGAAAAAATGTTTGAAGCGGTTAAAAAGGCCCTTTACGGAGATGCCGTAAGACGTTTTGATAACACCGAAAATATCGTAATGGATATGGTAGAGTGTGCTATTTCATCAGAAAATCTTTTTGAGGTTTTGGATTCTATAAAAAGCGTAACCTCAGAGGACGTTTTAAATAGAATTAAGGGACTTACCGAAGACACGTCGGTGCTCTCGGTCATTCTGCCAAAGGAGATGTAATAAATGAATTATAACGTAACAATTTTTGGAATTGATATTGTTTTAAATCCAATTGCTTTTACAATTCCTATCGGTAGTGGTTGGGATATATACTGGTACGGAATCATAATAGCAACAGGATTTTTGCTGGCAATTGTCTATGGATATTTTAACGCAAAAAGATTTAATATTAGCACCGATAAAATGCTTGACGTTGTTTTGGTTGCAACTCCTTGCGCAATAATCGGCGCCAGAACCTATTATTTAATGTTTGACGGAGTCAAGATAAAAAGCTTTTCCGATATATTCGGTTTTGGCAATTCGGGATTTTCAGGTCTTGCTATCTATGGCGCAGTAATCGGCGCCTTGGTTTCAGGTTTTGTTATGTGTAAAATCCGCAAGGTTAAATTTTTTGATATTACAGACCTAGCCTCAGTAGCCTTTCTTATCGGACAAGGTATAGGCAGATGGGGTAATTTTATGAACCAAGAGGCGTTCGGAGGTCCTACAGGAAGCGACTTTTTCGGGATGACTAGCGAAAACGTTGTAAAAGAGTTTAACAAGCTTGACATTGACCCTACGGCTTTAGCGCACCCTTGCTTCCTTTATGAATCTATTTGGTGCTTGCTTGGCGCGCTTGTTATATATCTTTTAAGTAAAAAGAGAAGCTTTAGCGGAGAAACCTCTCTTATGTATTGTGCTTGGTACGGACTTGGCAGGTCGTTTATTGAACTGCTCCGTACAGATAGCTTGATGATAGGTAACTTTAAGGTTTCCTTCTTGCTTTCATTAATAATTAGCATAGCGTCAATTATCACTCTTTTTGTAATTTACAAGAAGAGAAAAACAGAAGAAAGTGAACTTTCATATAAGGGACTTTTTGAAGAAGAAATCGAAGAAACAACAGAATGTGAGGAAGAATAAAATGGCAAAATTAATCGACGGAAAGGTGATTTCTGCGGCAGTAAAGGCAGAAGTAGCAAAAGAAACAGAGGAGCTAAAGAAGAAGGGCGTCACACCCGGTCTTGCGGTTATAATAGTAGGTGAAGACCCGGCTTCTAAAGTATATGTAGCAAATAAAGAAAAGGCATGCGAGCAGATGGGCTTTGCTTCCTTTAAATATGCTTTGCCTGAAAGCACAACCCAAGAAGAACTACTTGCCTTAGTTAAAGAACTAAACGAAAGGGAAGAGGTTAACGGCATCCTTTGTCAGCTACCTCTACCAAAGCACCTAAATGAAGAACTCGTTTTAAACACGATAATTCCCGAAAAGGACGTAGATGCATTCCATCCACAAAACGTGGGCAAAATTATGATAGGCGAGTTTGATTTTCTTCCTTGCACCCCTGCAGGCGTTATGGAAATGTTAAAGTATGAAAACATTGATATAAACGGCAAGGAATGTGTAGTAATCGGACGCTCTAATATCGTTGGTAAGCCTATGTCAATGCTTTTGTTACACAAGAACGGAACGGTTACCATCTGTCATTCAAGAACTAAGGATTTAGCCGAGGTCTGCAAAAGAGCAGATATCCTTGTTGCCGCAGTCGGCAGAGCAAACTTTGTTACTGCTGATATGGTAAAAGAGGGCGCAGTTGTAATCGACGTTGGTATTAACAGACTTGAAAACGGTAAGCTTTGCGGAGATGTAAACTTTGCAGAGGTTGAGCCAAAGGCATCATATATTACCCCTGTTCCCGGTGGTGTAGGACCTATGACTATCGCAACCTTAATGAAAAACACTCTTACCGCCGCAAAAAAGCAGAACAAAATCTTATAAATTTGTTTACGAATGATTAACAAAATTTACTCATATTTGTAATATATTCTAATTATAATTAAAATATATAATAAGCTTTAAGGAGCAAAAAAATGGACGAAAACAAAATTCCCGAAAACAGTGGCGAACTTAAGGGTTTTGACGAAGAAATAAAAGCCGAACCTTTAAATCCTCAAACAAATGATGAGTTTTTTGATGGATATACTGTTACCAAGGATGGCGGATTTTTTGAAAGCAAACCTTTCAATGAGCAAGACTCAGTTGAGGAGGAAATACCTTCTTTAGAGGAAGAACCTATAAAAAACGACTTTATGCCAAGCGGTAACTATGGTATCGAATATGAAACTCCAAAAAACAAATATGATGAGAGCTCTGCATATTTTGTTCCTTTAAAAAAGGAGTCAGCGCCTAAACAATATTCTTTAGGTGTTCTAATAATTGCGATAGTGCTTGCTGCCGTTATAGGCGCCGCAAGCAGTCTTGCTGTCTTTTCATCCTTAGGACAAAAAGGTCAGACCGAGGATAACGATAAGGTTATAATCAACGGTGGAAATGAAGATATAACTATCAACGTTAGCGATGTTGATGCAACTATAGTTGAAGCGGTTGCTAAAAAGGTAACAAACAGTGTTGTAGGTATTAGGGTTACGGTTTCAATAGAAAGTTTTTTTGGTGGTACACAAGAGTCTTCCGGTGAAGGTTCGGGTGTAATTTACACATCCGACGGATATATCATTACAAACTATCACGTAATCGAGGCTTCAATGACCTATGCGGATGCGGACGTTAGGGTCTTTCTAAACGACGCAAAGGAAGACGGATATCAGGCAACTGTTGTAGGCTATAATATTTCTAACGACCTTGCAGTAATTAAAATTAATGCTGAAAATCTACCTGCCGTTACCTTTGCCGACTCTGATAAATTAAATCCGGGCCAGTTTGTAGTAGCAATAGGAAACCCCGGTGGACTTGAGTTTATGGGTTCGGTTACTTATGGTGTTATAAGCGGACTTAACCGTGTGATTTCGGACACCTCGGGTGCAGCCTCATTAATACAGACCGATGCCGCAATTAATCCGGGCAACTCGGGCGGAGCCTTAGTCAATATTAACGGTGAACTGGTTGGAGTTAACTCAAGTAAAATTGTTGCTAACGGCTATGAAGGAATGGGATTTGCAATTCCGTCAAATACAGTAAAAGAAATAACCGACAAAATTATTTCTAATAAGGACGACCCGACACCTTATATCGGTGTTACAATAAGCGAAAGATATGATGCCGAAACCCTAAAGGCTTATGGTTTCCCTGTAGGCGCCGTTGTTAATAGTGTAGTAAATGGCGGTCCTGCCGATAATGCAGGCATTGAAAGAGCTGACATTATTACCGAATTCAATGGTGTTGAAATTACCGACTATACCATTTTAAACGATGAAATTGCTAAATGCAAACCGGGTCAGACAGTATCGGTTACAATTTATAGAGCAAGAAGATATTATACAACCAATATTAAAATAGGCTCAAATAATGAAGTGAGTTAAGCAAAAGAGCAAGACATTCAAGCATTATATGAAACCTTACAAAAGGAAATAAACGAACAAAAAAAGATATGAGAGAAAACAAAATCTCTCATATCTTTTTTATTATAATGTTGTAATTTTAGCGATTGCATTCTTTATGATTTTCATATTGAATAATTTATATGCAACACATGCACCCAAAACATTTAAAATCACATCATCAATATCGCACGAACCTGTTAATAAAATAAATTGCAAAATCTCGACAATAGCAACTATTATTAACATTGTTATTGTGAATTTTTTGAATGATTTATATTTGCTAAATAATAGTGGCAAAAAGAATGAAAAAGGTGCAAAGGCAATTATATTTCCAAAAATATTTGTTATTGCAGTTGTAATGGCAATATTTGAACTAATAAAGGCACCATAAAAATACTCATATATTGTTTTGAACGGGATTATATTAAGCGAGTATTTTATATAATAAGCGATTGTATCTGATTGCCATAAATTCACAAGAGAAAAACCAACTCTACCAAAATACTTATCAAATAAAATTAAGGTTATTAACAGTAACACATACAAAATAAAAAATATAAAAAATGTAGTTTTCATAATTTTATATGCAGTTTCTTTTGTGGTTGTTTTTGAAAACAGTAAACTACCGAAATATGTAAAAACACACATAGCACCAAGTAAAATCAATCTGGAAATTGGGGACATTAGCATTCGTGGGTTTAACTCTACAAACAAATATAGAGCAAAACATAAAGCGGAAATTAAATAAAGAATAGCAGCGGGTAAACGGACAATTTTTTTCATAGTGTTCCTCCATATTAAAAAAGTGTGTGCAACCGAAATTACACACACCGAAAAATGCCTAACTCCGATTTGCTACCACACAAAAAACTCTCACATTCAAAAATGGAAAAGTTGAGTAAGCATTTTTACCAAAGTAAAATGCCCACTTTTGAATGTGAAAATACACTTATTCATTTTAGAGTTTTTTATGTGGTGCTCTTATTATATCACTTTTGTTATAAAATGTAAATACATAAAAAAGTTATGCAGAAAAAATTGTGTTGTATATGTATCTGTCATATTTATTTTGCCCTAATCGAAAAGGGTAAAATAAATAATGAAAGGAATTTTAGTTTTATAAAGAAAAATTATGAAATTAAACACGACGGAACATAGTGCAAATATCGCATTTTGAAAAAATATCTCGCAATAAAAAAGACGGCTGATGCCGTCTTTCTTTCATAAACTATATACTACTGATTTTTGTTGTTCTCTTTTTTGTTTTCGTTTCTGTTCTGGTCGTTCTTCTGCTGGTTGTTCTTGTTCTGGTTGTTGTTATTGTTTTGGTTCTTGTTCTGGTCGTTGTTGCGAATGTTCTTTAAGTCTTCCATTTATGTCACCTCCTTTAAGGTTCTTTTATAGTTTTTCTCTTTTTAAAAAAGCTATTCAAAATCTTAAACGAAATATTTTAACAATTATTGCTTTATTGATATTAGTGTGATATAATCTTTTAGGAATTTTAAAAATTAAAAGGAAAACTATGGAAAACAATAATTTTTTGAAAGGATTAAAGGATGGACTGCCGATTTGTATCGGGTACTTTGCGGTATCCTTTGCATTTGGTATAACGGCGGTGGGCTTAGGTCTTAGTTGGGTAGAAGCATTCTTAATCTCTATGACCAATGTAACCTCTGCGGGGCAGTTGGCAGGTGTGCCGATTTTAGCCAGTGGCGGCAGCTTAATTGAGCTTATCGTTTCACAGCTTGTTATCAATTCACGCTACACGTTAATGTCAATATCAATGTCACAAAAGCTAGGCAAGTCTATAACCTTTAAAAATAAGCTTATAATCGCCTTTTGTAACACGGATGAGGTGTTTGCCGTCACAATGGGAAACAAGGAATTAGTAGGCAAAAATTATATGTACGGACTCATATTAACTCCGTGGCTTGGTTGGAGTTTTGGCACCCTTTTCGGTTCTCTTGCTAACAATATTTTACCTGCTATTATTATTTCTTCATTGGGCGTTGCAATTTACGGAATGTTTATAGCGATAGTAGTGCCCGTTATGAAGAAAAACAAGGAGGTTACTCTTTGTGTGCTGTTCTCGGTGCTTTTAAGCTGCTTATTTAAATATCTGCCCGCTTTAAGTATTGTGCCTTCAGGATTTGTTATAATTATCTGCGCGGTTGTATCAAGCGCTGTTTTTGCATTAATTGCGCCTATTTCTAAAGAAAGTGAGGCAGAGGATAAATGATTAGACCACACTTTTTTCTCTATCTTTTAGTAATGGCAGGGGTTACCTATTTAATCCGTATGGTGCCGTTAGTAGCCATAAGAGGTAAAATTAAAAACAAGTTTATATTATCCTTTTTGGATTATATTCCTTATACTGTACTAGCGGCTATGACGGTGCCTGCTATGTTTTATGCAACAAATATAATTCCGGCCGTTGTAGGTTTCATAGTTGCAGTAATTTTCGGCCTTATGGAACAAAGTCTTGTAAAAGTAGCTTCATTTAGCTGTCTAGGAGTTTTAATTACCGAACTGATAATTCAGTATATATAAAGAAAAACGCTGTGAAAACAGCGTTTTTTGTTTTTTTAGAAATTAAATTTTTCTGTCTTTTTGATAAGAATATGTGAGGCAAGTCCCACAACTATACCTGCCACAGTTCCCGTAATTATAAGAACGGGCATATAATAGGATATTTCTAAGGTTGACATCAAAAGACAGGCAACAATTATTTGTCCTGCATTGTGGAAAATACCGCCAACAACACTTACGCCAAGTGTTGAAAATAAATCGGTTTTCTTAAGCACTATCATAACGATAAGGCTTAAAACCGCGCCTGCAAGGCTATATGCAAGCCCCAAAGAGTTACCAAAGAGCAGGGAAACCAAAAGCACGCGAACGAGCGATACGGCAATGGCGCTTTTTGTGCCAAATCGGTAAAGGATAAAAAGTATTATGATGTTTGGGAATCCAACCTTTATGCCCGGAATCGGCAAGGGAATAGGCATTAAAAGTTCGATATATGACATAATGAGCGCAAGACCTGTAAAAAGACCAAGCAGAGCAAGTGTTTTAGCCTTCATATATTTTTCCTTTAAAAATCAGTTTCGGGTTGTTCGCTTGATACGATTTTAACGGTAGTCTTGTTTGGTAAACAAACCAAGGTTTCTCCGTTATATTTCTTTTTGGTGTTATTTACGCAAATTTTATCGGGACAGGAAGCCTCTTTAATAAAGGCGTAGCCATCCTTAATTACCAAAATATTATAACCACCATTATTTTCGATATAAACTTCGGTGTCAATATTCAAGGGGTAGGAAGCAACCTCTTTGCCGTCCTTAATCACAACCGCTTTGCCACCCTCTTTTTTGTTGGCATTAAATAGAAAAACAGCCAAAAGCGAGAGCAGAATTACTGTGGTTATAAGTATTATATCATTACGCAAATAGTTTCTTTGTTTACTCATAAATAAGATTAATAATCCTGAGGAAAAAACTTTCCTCAGGATTTACCTTTTTCTTTATTTTCTTGAACGAATAGTTCCCATTGGGCAGACGTCGTCGCATTTACCGCAGTAAACGCACTTGTCATAGTCAATTACTGCAAGATTATCTTTTACTGTAATAGCGTCTGTCGGGCAGGTGGTTTCGCACTTTTTACAACCAATGCAAGCAACCTTACATTTTTTATGTGCAACCGCACCCTTGTCCTTGTTAGAACACTTAATGGCAACCATTTTTTCGGTATCAATAAGTGAAATAATGCCCTTAGGACAGGTTTTTGCACAAAGACCGCATCCGATACAGACGTTTATATCAACCTTTGCAACGCCGTCTATAAGGCTAATGGCATTAACTGGACAAGCAGTTGCACAGTCGCCATAACCTAAACAACCATAATTACAAAGTCCATTACCGCCATAGGTAAGCATAGCGGCACGACAAGAACTAATACCTTGATAGTCTGCAGCAGTGTCGGTGTTTTCACAGGTGCCGTTACAATGTACACAAGCTGTCTTTTTATCGGTTTCGGTAACCGCAACACCCTTAAGTTCGGCTATTTTTGTAGCGGCAACTGCACCACCGGGGATGCAAAGGTTAGTAGCAACGGAAGAACTTTCAGCTAAAGCAGTAGCATATCCGTCGCAACCTGAGAAGCCGCAAACACCGCAGTTAATACCGGGTAAGCATTCACGAATTTGGGTAAAATGTTCATTAACCTCTACCGAGAAAAAGCGGGAAGCAATAACTAATATAGCAGAACAGAGAAGTCCGATTGCAAAAATTACACCAACGGAAATTAAAATTGGGATAACAAAATCCGGCATAAGTTTAGGCGTCCTTTCTAAATTTATTTAAACATGTTCTGTGCAATTCCGTCAAAGCCCGAGAAGGCAAGAGCAACGATTGCAGCAGCAATAAGAGTAATAGGCACGCCCTCAAAACAACGTGGTGGCTTTGAACTTGCAAGAACCGAGCGAACACCTGCAAAGAGGACCATAGCAAGCAAGAAACCAAGTCCGCAAGCAAAAGCATAAACAAGAGCGGTAACAAATGGAAGGGAAGAAGCCACAACAGTTTCGTTAGTAATAGCATTCTTACAAACCGCTAAAACTGCGCAGTTGGTAGTAATTAGCGGCAAATAAACACCAAGTGAAGCATGAAGACCGGGTGAAAATTTCTTGAGTGCCATCTCTACCATCTGAACCAAAGTTGCAATAACTAAAATGAATATAATGGTCTGCAAATAATCAAGCTTAAGAGGAATTAAAATAAGGTTTTGAATAGGCCAGGTAGCCGCAGTAGCAAGCACCATTACGAATATAACTGCAAGACCCATACCTAAAGCCTGATTTAGCTTTTTAGAAACACCAAGGAAAGGGCAAATACCAAGGAATTGAGTTAAAACATAGTTGTTAATCAAAACCGAGGTTACTAAAATATAGGAAAAAGTTTTAAAATCCATATTTAT
The DNA here is from genome assembly GCA_045636705.1 of Acutalibacteraceae bacterium. Lineage (GTDB taxonomy): Bacteria > Bacillota > Clostridia > Oscillospirales > Acutalibacteraceae > SFWF01. The sequence continues at coordinate 36,664 of JAZTYA010000011.1, read as the reverse complement.
TTACCCTCACTTTCACAGGATGTTTTATTGCATTCGTTAGACATTGGACAACCATCGCAACCAAAGTTTTCCTTAGGCTTTTTATCAACCTTTTTAAGAATAAAGTTAACAATGGCTATCAATAAACCAAATACGAAAAATCCGCCGGCGCTTTGTGTTAGAATTGGCAAGGTGTAATCCTTAAGGAAAGGAATTTCAAATCCCAAGAATGAACCTGCACCAAAAACTTCGCGAATAAGCGACATACAGAATAGAGCCAAGGTAAATCCTATGCCCATTCCAAGCCCATCAATTGCCGAGCTTACAACACCGTTTTTGCAAGCATACATTTCAGCTCGTCCCAAAATAATGCAGTTAACAACGATTAAGGATAAGAAAATTCCTAAAGCATCATAAAGGGATGGAATAAAGGCGTGCATAAGCATTTCAACTATTGTAACAAAGGTTGCAATTACAACTATGAAACAAGGAATACGAACGTTTGATGGAATAATCTTTCTAAGCAAAGAGATTACGATGTTTGAAAAAACAAGAACTAAAAGTGCTGCAACACCCATACCAAGAGCGGTCTTTACGCTTGTTGTAGTTGCAAGGGTAGGGCAGGTTCCCAAAAGTAATACCAAAACAGGATTTTCGGTAATAATGCCTCTAAGCAAATTCTTAAAATGAGTCATTACTTTGTAGCCTCCCCATTCATAATTTCATAAGCTTCCTTAACAGCGTCGAAGCAAAGTTTTGTAGCGGTTGATGTGAAGGTTGACTCGGCAATAAGAAGAGTTTCATCATCAACGGTTGCAAGGTCTTTGCCTTCGAAGCGTTCCTTATAGGAATTAAATCCTACCACGGTGCCGTAATCCTTGCCGGCATATTCATTATCTCTTTCAGAGTGACTTAGTGTTGCGTAGTTTACGATTTCACCCTTTGAGTTAATAACGTAACAAACGGTTAAGAGTCCGCCGTAACCCTCTGCGCTGGCAACGTAAGCATTGCCGTTTTTAAGCTTGTAAACTGCAACAACTCTTGAAGAAACAGCGCTAAAGTCAACCGTTTCAGCATCATTTTCTGAAGAAATGATTTCTTTGCTAACTAAAGCTTTTAAAATTTCTTCTTTGTTAGATTCATAAACCGACACAATAGAAGCTTCTGCATCAGACTTCAAAGAATCATAAGCAGTATTAGCCGACAAATCGTTGCCGTCAAGGTCGTAAATTGCATAAACCTTACCATAAGCATTAATAGCCATAGCAACGGTTGTGTCGTTAGCATTTGCTGTTACAATATAACCTAGCTTTGTTGAAGGAGAAAGAATTGAAACAATTCCGTCCTTTGCGCCTTCAGGAAGGGGAACAGACTCAAACTTATAAGAACCTGTTTTGTCCTTTGCATAAGGCATTAAAAGGTCATAAAGTTCGGCAAGCTTTTGCTCGTCAGACTTTTCAATATCGGCATATTCATAGAAAACAGAATAAGCATCAGTAACGGCGCCTTTAATAGCGTTAGAGGTGTAGGTAACACCTGCAACAAGGTCGGTAACCGTAGCATCTTTGCCTTGGAAGATAGATTCAAAGGATGCAATTTGGTCTTTACCCTTGGTTTCGTTATAACTTGTAATTACAAGTTTAAGAATCTTACCTTCATTATCAATTCCTAAAATCATCTGAAGCGGAGCCTTGCTGTAGCTTGAAGAGGTTTGAAGCATAAATGCAAAACCGCTTCCGCCAAGGTCTTTTTTCATTTCCTTTACTGTTTCAGGGAATTCGCCTGAAATTGTTTCAAATTCAGAAGCTTCGGGTAGAACCTCAAGATAAGCAGCATCTGCCGCGTTTTTATTACTGCTTTCAATAATGGGAGACGTAACGGCATTAACACTTGATAAAAGGATAGCCACAACCAAGCATATACCCGATAAAACTATAATGCTTTTAAAACCGGAGTTTTTCATTCTGCATCTACACCTCCAAACGGTTTTGTAGCTGTCAATTTATTAATGTATGGAGTTAATAGGTTCATAAACAAAATAGCGAATGAAACACCGCCGGGATTTGAACCCCACATACGAATAACAAAGGTTATAGCACCGCAACCAAAAGCAAAAATTATCTTGCCAAGAGCGGTTGTTGGACTTGTGACGTAGTCGGTTGCCATAAATATAGCACCAAGTAAAAGGCCACCCGAAAGAATTTGAGCAGTAGCATATTCAACCGCTTTGTAGCCTTCGGGAGCAACTAATAAGCTTAAAATAAATACAGTTGCAATAAAAATTACTGGAATGTGGAAGGTAATAACCTTTCTAACAAGCAGGTAAGCGCAACCAAGAAGAAGTGCTAAAGCGCAGGTTTCACCAATGCAACCACCTTCGATACCTAAGAACATATCCAAAAGAGAGGGAATGGTACCGGTGCTGCCGGGCTTTAAAACCGATAAAGGAGTAGCAGCAGCAGTCATATCAGCAGTAGCCCAATTAAAGCTCATAAAGGTCTTAGTTGGGTCTATCCAGTTTGACATTGAATTTGAAAAAGATGTAAATAAAACTATTCTTGCGGTAATTGCAGGGTTTGCAAAGTTAAAGCCAAGGCCACCAAATAACTGCTTAACAACAATAATTGCTATAACCGAGCCTAAAACAGCCTGCCAAATAGGCATTGTAACGGGAAGGTTAAGAGCTAAAAGCATACCGGTTACAACGGCAGAAAGGTCGCTTATGGTGTTAGGCTTCTTTAATATGAATTCAAAAAGAAATTCTGATAAAACACAAGCGAAAACACAAACAGCTGTAAGCACAAGTGCGCGAAGACCAAAAATGATAACGCCTGCAATTAAGGCAGGAATAAGCGCAATTACAACGTCTAACATTATGTTGGTTGTTGTAAACTTACTGCGAATTTGCGGAGAAACAGATAAGGTTAGTTTACTCATTTATTTATTTTCCTCCTTTTTTGCAGCCTTAAATTTTCTAAGTTCAGCTTTCGCAAGCTTATTGTTTTCAATTAACGGACGATGAGCAGGGCAGACGTAGGAACAACAACCGCATTCCATACAAAGATTAACCTTGCGAGCTTCTAAAAGTTCCATATCGCCAAGATTTAAAGCTCTTGCAAAATCAAGCGGCATTAAATTAAAGGGACAAGCGCGGACACATCTGCCGCAACGAATGCAAGGCGTAGGCTCGGGAATAACCGAATCCTTTTCGTTAAAAGCAATAATAGCGTTGGTGTTTTTAAGAATCGGTGCGGTAAGGTCGGGAACGGTAATGCCCATCATAGGACCGCCATAGAAAACCTTTTTAGGTTCAGATTTAAAACCACCGCAGAATTCAAATACGTCATTAACAGAAGTGCCGATAGGGACAATAACGTTAGTGGGGTTAGCTACTGCGCTTCCGTCAACGGTAACGGTTTTCTTCACAAGCGGAATGCCCGTCTTAAAATAAGAAGCAATAAACGCTAATGTGGTGCAGTTAAGAACTATAACACCGTAATCAATAGGTAATTTACCCTCGCTTACTACCTTGCCGGTGCAGTTATAAATAAGCACCTTTTCTCCGCCTTGCGGATATATAGAAGGCAGTATCTTAACAGATACGGTATCGTCAGCAAGCTCTTGCATTTTACTTATAGCTTCATGCTTGTTGCCCTCAATACCAATAATAATCTTCTTAACAGAAAGCCATTTCTTTAAAAGGTTAATTCCCTCGGCTATTAAATCGGCATTATCAACCATTGTTCTGGTGTCACTTGTAATATAAGGCTCACACTCAGCACAGTTAATAACAACCTCTTCAATGTCGGAGCCCTTAACGTCAAGCTTAACAGCGGTAGGAAATCCTGCGCCGCCAAGTCCAACCGCACCGCTTGCACGAACTGCAGCAATAAAACTGTCGTAATCTGAAACTTCGGGAGCAACACAAGATTCAGAAAGGGTCATTTCTCCGTCAGATTCAATAGTAACGGCTAAAACCTCTGCGCCTGTGCAGGTGAGAAGGGGAGCTACAGCCTTAACCTTGCCCGAAACCGAAGCATGAACGTCAGCACTGACTTTTCCATCGGCATTGCCTATAATTTGACCAACCTTAACCTCGTCGCCAACCTTAACACAGGGAATGGCAGGCTTGCCTATGTTCATATTCATAGGAATGGTTACAGAGCTTACCTTGTCCATTAAAACAGCGGCCATTTTATCGGTGTTTTTGCGATGTGGAATGGTTATGCCGTTTAGTTTTCCAAACATATTATCAACCTCGTTAATAGAAAATTCTGTTAATAGTATTATAACCTATAAAATTATAATATATATATATAGCATTGTCAATTATTGTTAATTTTTTATCATATTTTATTTTAATTTCAAGTAAAATTTAACATATAAAGAGAAGGGGAGATTTTCGATGAGGTACTTTATTATAACCAAAAAACATTTAATGTTGGCATCAGCGGTATGCTTATCACTTGTTTTTGCGCTGGTTTTCTCGGTTAGCACCTTTGCAGGCGGACAAAGAAAACTGCCAATCTACTGTGTTGAAACAGAAGAAAAAAAGGTGGCGTTATCATTTGATGCCGCTTGGGGAAATGACGATACAGAAGAGCTTATCGAAATTCTCGGAAGATATAATGCAAAGGCAACCTTTTTTGTGGTTGGCGCTTGGGTGGATAAATATCCCGAATCTGTAAAGCAGCTTTTTGATGCCGGACACAAAATAATGAACCACTCAAATACACATCCGAATATGCCGTCAATTTCAGCTCAAAAAAAGCTCGACGAGCTTAATTCCTGCAACCAAAAAATTGCCGCAATTACGGGCAAAACACCAAATCTTTTCAGGCCCCCATATGGAGACTATGACAACGCTACAATTGAGGCGGCAGAAAGCCTTAATATGCATACAATTCAGTGGGATGTTGACTCACTCGACTGGAAGGATAATGCGACACCTGAGAGCATTTGTAAAAGGGTAGTAAGCAAGGTCAAAAACGGTAGTATTGTACTATTCCACAACGACGCCGACCACACCCCCGAAGCACTTCCAAACATCCTTGAAACCCTTAAAAACGACGGCTATGAATTTGTGTTTATTGAAGATTTGATTTTAAAGGAAAATTACGAAATAAAACACGATGGAACGCAGTGCAAAATTGAAAATAGAAACTAAACCAAAGGCTCCCTCTGACGAGGGAGCTGGATTTTTGCAAAGCAAAAAGACTGAAGGAGAGATTTTAAATTTTCTCTCCTTCCACCGCAAGCGGCCCCCCCTTCCTCGTCAGAGGAAGGCATAAAAGGGCGGTGGCACACAAACACAATGACTTGGGGTTAATGTGTGTGTTTTCTTGTGTGTGATTTTCAAAGATAAAATATTGCTCCTTCCTTTATTCCGTTTTTAAATTCCTCTTACATTGTATTATCTAAATACAATATTAGTATTCAATAAAAATATTTAAAAATCAAGAAAGAAAAATACTCGGACCGATTAAAGTCCGAGCATTGATTTTATGAACCCAATAATTCTCTTTATAACATTCTCTTATCTTACCATCTGCCCACACAAAAAATTCTTTCTATAATTGCTACTAAAATTGTGGTAACTATATTGCTAACAATGATGGTAATGATAAACTTTTTACCAGAAACCGCATTTTTTCTTAAAGAAAAATAAACAACGGGTAATTCTATTAAAATTGTTACTATGCAAAACAAAACACCAACAGTATATGATGGCCAATTTTCCAAATATTTATCAAAAGGAAACATTTGGTCGGAATACAACATAAGATTTACTAAATATGGGGCTGCAAACGATATCGCATTCGCAATTGTTACGAATGTAAATACTTTAAATCCGTTTTTAACTTTTGCAAAAACTATAAGACTTATAGTTTCAACTATTAAAGTTCCAATAGCGACCCACGGTAAAACATCATAGGGTCGGGTTTCTGATATCCAAACCCACGAAGAATTTGCAAATGCAGTTAAATTGAAAAGTTGTAGCGAAAACAAACTAATAATAAATGCTGAAATCAATTTGTATTTTTTCATATAATCCACTCCGATATTTTTCTATATTATACCATATTAATGCAAAATTCACAATCCCTTGTTGAAATATTACTTTTGTTTCGTATGTTGACTCACTCGACTGGAAGGATAATGCGACACCTGACAGCATTTGCAAAAGGGTAACAAGTAAGGTTAAAAACGGTAGTATTGTACTATTCCACAACGACGCCGACCACACACCCGAAGCCTTACCAAACATCCTTGAAACCCTTAAAAACGACGGCTATGAATTTGTGTTTATTGAAGATTTGATTTTAAAGGAAAATTACGAAATAAAACACGATGGAACGCAGTGTAAAAAAGACGGCTTGTAAGCCGTCTTTTTATATGAAATCTTTTTGTAAATCTCTATTGATAAAGCTACCAAAAAATGTTATAATAATAAAATAAAATATCAATAGGAGACGTACTATGAGTTTTTCATTTAGAAAAAAGGCATCCTTAAAGCCTGAAAAAAGCATGGCGCTTTGGACATTTTTGGTAGGTTTGTTCACTGCGGCTTGTTTCTTCTTGCCTTATATGTTTAAGGACAACGGGTATTTCCTGTTTTTTGGCGACTTTAACGTTCAGCAAATTCCGTTTTATCAGGTTGCTCACGAGGCGGTTAAGACCGGCCAAATAGGATGGAACTTTTATACAGATTTAGGTGTAAACTTTATAGGTTCTTATACCTTCTATCTTTTAGGAAGTCCGTTCTTTTGGTTAACACTTCTGTTTCCAAACTTTATGGTTCCTTATCTTATGGGACCATTGCTTATCTTAAAATTTGGTTGCGCCGCTCTTACGGGATATCTTTTTATTTCTCGTTTTACAAGAAAAAATCTTACAGCATCGATAGGCGGTCTCCTTTACGCTTTTTCAGGATTTTCTGTTTATAACGTCTTCTTTAATCATTTTCACGAGGCAATAGTTGTTTTCCCGTTGCTATTATTAGGGTTTGAATATTTGATTACCGAAAAGAAACCGGGCAGATTTGCTTTAATGGTTGCTTTTTGCGGAATAATTAACTATTTCTTCTTCTTTGGAATGATGGTCTTTGGCGTAATTTATTTTGTCATAAGACTAGTTTCAGGTGCAATTAAGCCTAGTTTCTTCCTATTTTTAAGACTGATTTTAGAGGGAGTTTTGGGTGTTGCTATTGCAGCTGTTTTGTTATTGCCATCTTATTTAGCAATAATCGGAGTTGACAGAATTAGCGAAATTTCACTTGGATGGAACTCTTTGCTTTACGGAAAAGAAAGCATTTATGCTAATATAATTGAGGTGTTTTTCTTCCCACCCGACATCCCTGCAAGACCTGTTTTCTTCCCGAAAGCAGACGTAAAGTGGGCGTCCTTAGGTGGTTGGTTACCGGTATTTAGTATGGTGGGCGTGTTTGCTTATTCTTATGGAAACCGCGGAAGCTGGCTTAAGAGAATTATTGTTACAAGCGCAGTATTTGCTTTAGTTCCTGTTTTAAACTCTTCATTCTCTGCATTTAACAACGCTTATTATGCTCGTTGGTACTATATGCCTATTTTAATGCTTTGTCTTGCAACTGCAGTAGCATTAGAGGACGAAAAGGCGAACTGGGATAAGGGATTTTGGAACACCGCAATAATTACCCTTGTCATTACCTTGGTTGTAGGTTTCTTCCCCGAAACGGGAGAAGACGACAACGGAATTTATAAAATACTTCGTTTTGGTCTTTATACGACCTCAAGCAACGATTCAACCAGAAAAATGTATATATTCCGTTTCTGGTTAACCTGCTTTATAGCATTGGCAGGACTTGCAGTGCTTTACTTCCTCTTAAAGTTAAAGAAGAAGGATTTCACAAGGTTCTTAAGGGTTTCTATTGCCTGCATTGTGATTTTCTCGATAGGCTATGCGAACTTCTTTATTTCAAGCGGAAAGAGTCACTCTTACGAAACGTCTGTTATGGTTGATGATTTAATTGAAAACGACCTTGTGCTCCCGGGAGACAAAGACACCTATAGAATAGACGTGTATGAGGGCGTTGATAACACGGCAATGTTCTTGAAATACAGTTCTATTAACTGTTTCCACTCTATAGTACCGCCAAAGGTAACCGAGTATTATGAATTTATAGGCGAGGAAAGAGGAGTTGCAAGTCGACCTACTACCGACTCTTATGCCGCAAGGCCCTTGTTGTCTGTAAAATATCTTTTAGCTCGCAAGGACGGAGACTCCTTTGTGGAAAACAACAAGACTCTTATGCCCGGATATAAATTAATTGACGAGCGCCAAGGCTACAAGATATATGAAAATGAAAATTATATCGGCTACGGTTTCTCTTATGATAAATATATGACCTATCAATTCTGTGAGAGTTACGACTCAGGCTACAGAGCAAAACTTATGCTTAAGGCTATGATACTTTCGCCTGAACAAATAAGCAAATATGGCTATTTGTTTGATAACCTCGAAAAAGAGGATGGATATATTGACACCTCTGACGAAGCAATGGCAAATGATGCAAAAGCGTTAGATGCAACCTCTGCTACTAAATTTGAGCTTGTTAAAAACGGATTTAAGGCTACTGTTGCCCGCGATAGTGAAGACCTCGTTTTCTTCTCAATTCCTTATGATGAAGGTTGGTCTGCATACGTTAACGGCAAGAAGGTTGACGTTGAGAACGTAAACATTGCTTTTATGGCTGTTTTAGTTGGAGAAGGCGTCAGCGAAATCGAGTTTAAGTATGAAACTCCCGGACTTGCCACAGGCATTCTAATTAGTGTTTCAGCCCTTCTTTTATTAATTGTTTACGTTTTTGTTTGCGGTTACATTGAGAAGAGATACGGCTTAGTTCCTTGCAAATATCCTGAGGGAGACAAACTCCTTGAGGAATGGAAATTAGCCGAGGAGAAAGAAGAATCACTAGTTGATTTACAAGAGTTTGAATAAGACCTAAAAAAGCCTTCCTACAAAACGTAGGAAGGCTTTTAAATATGCATACATTAGAAAATGAAACCTGCAATACTGCCAAAAATAAGGGCAGATAAGAATAAAATTAAGGTTATAATAAGGTTTGCTTTGCGGTCACGATTAGTTCTGTAAAGAACCAATAGTCCAACCCCACCGTTAGAAAGCAAAGCGCAAAGCAAAGGTCCTACGCCGAGTGTGCCGTCAATATAAAGTTTTGTAAATAAGACCGATACCGCACAGTTGGGAATAAGGCCGATAGCCGAGGCGAAAATTTCGCTAAGGACGGGGAAGTTTAGAATTGCCTTAAAGGTGTTTTCAGGAATACTGTTAACGATTAAATGTAATATAATCGAAATTAAAAGAACGATTACAGTAATTTTTATGGTATGTTTTAGGGCCGAAGTAAAAATACCGTCTTCACAGTCACAATTTTCTTGCTCGCAAAATCCGTGGATATCCTGCTTCTTTTCGGCGTTTCTTTTTCTTAAAATGATGTCTGTTACAAAACCTACTATAATTCCAATAAAAAATTTAACCGACAAAATGAGTAAAATCATAGTAACAGGGAACTTAGCCGAGATAAGCATAGGAAGCATTTCGTCACTTGTGGTTAGCATAACGGCTAAAAGTGTTCCCAAGGTTACGGTTCCTGCGGCGTACATGCTTGCGATAGCACCTGAAAATCCGCACTGAGGAACAAGACCTAGCGCTGAACCAAAAAGCGGTCCAAATCGTCTTGATTTGTTGACAAATCGGGCCATTTTGCCATCGTCGGCATGTTCAAGCCATTCCATAAATAAATAGGCTAGAAATAAAATCGGAACCATTTTAGCGGTTTCTATTAGCGGATGCTCGATTCCGTGCCATATTGTTTTTAAAATTTCTGTCATTTGAGTTGCTCCAAAACTAGTTGTTTATCATTTTACTGATAAGAATATCAATTTCCTTTTTTAAACCAACGTTTTCTTCAGCTGAAAGGGTCGGGTCTAAAGAAACAATGTTTTTAGCCTCCAAACCCGCTTGCCTTAAAACGTTTAAATCGGAAGAAAGGTCGGCAATATAAAATTTAGGAAGTCCGTGTTGTCTTTCGCCTAAAAAATCTCCCGGTCCGCGAAGTTTTAAATCTTCATCGGCAATTTTAAATCCGTCAAGGGTGTCGCAAATAACCTTAAGACGCTCTGCAGATTTTGAATCGCTGACAAAAATACAGGTTGATTTATGCTCGCCTCGACCAACGCGACCTCTTAACTGATGAAGTTGCGAAAGTCCAAAGCGCTCGGCGTTTTCTATTACTATTATAGAAGCGTTGGGAACGTCGATGCCTACTTCAATTACCGAGGTGGCGACTAAAAGGTCGATTTCGCCGGAAGAAAAGCTACGCATAATTTTTTCCTTTTCCGAAGGCTTTATTTTGCCGTGCAAAAGACCAACTTTATAGTCTTTAAAAAAGTCATCCTTTAACTCTTCAAAGTATTTTTCTGCCGAGATAAGACCTAAATCGTTTTCGCTTTCTTCAACCAAAGGACAAACGATATAGGCTTGTCTGCCTTCGTTTACGTGCTTTTTAATATAATTTAAATAGCGTTCGCGAAGAGCAGTGGAAACCAAGTAGCTTTCAATTTTTTGTCTGCCTTTTGGGAATTCGTCAATTATTGAAATATCAAGGTCACCATACATTATAAGAGCAAGGGTGCGTGGGATAGGGGTGGCCGACATTACCAATACGTGTGGAGATTTGCCCTTTGAGGCTAAAGCTGCCCTTTGTCTTGTGCCAAAACGATGTTGCTCATCGGTTATTACAAGACCTAAATTTTTAAAGAATACGTTATCTGAAAGCAATGCGTGAGTTCCGATAACAATATCGGTGTCTCCGTTCATAATAGATTCCTTAACAGTATCCTTCTGCTTTTTTGTAAGGCTTCCGGTAAGAAGGGCAACCTTTAAGCCAAAAGGCTCAAAAATGCCATTAAGGCTTTTAAAATGTTGTTCGGCAAGAACTTCGGTCGGCACCATTAAAGCTGCCTGAAAGCCGTTTTTTGCTATCGTATGCATAACAGCAGCGGCAACGGCAGTTTTACCTGAGCCAACGTCGCCTTGTATAAGACGGTTCATTGGCCTGTTTAGGAACATATCTTTAATAGCCTCTTCAATGCATCTAAGCTGTGCTGAGGTTAATGAAAAGGGAAGAGAGGATAAAAATTCTTCTGAATAATCCTTATTGATTACGCAAGAAGTTCTTCCTCTGTTTAAATCTTTAATATATAAAAGGCTTGTCTGCAGGATGAAAAGTTCCTCAAAAACAAGTCGTTTTTTAGCCTTAATAAGAGCGTCATTATCACTCGGAAAATGAATGTTGCGAATAGCAAACTCAAAGGAACAAAGTCCTAACTTTTCAATTATTGATTTAGGTAAGGTTTCTTTTAAAACAACCGAGGAAAGGGCGGTTTTAACCGCTTTTTCAAGTGTGTTTGTGGTAATTCCTGCGCAGGTTGGATATAAAGGTCTAATGTAAGAACCTTCAACCGAACGAATTTTTGGAGCCGACATATCAAAGTAAAAGGAGTCGGCTTTAATTTTACCAAAGAATAAATACTCAAATCCCGGTTTTATTTTAGCGGCATCGTATTTATTGTTAAAAAGAGTTACCATCATACTGCCCGAAGAATCTTCGGCAGTAAATTTATAAAGCACCATATTTTTTCTAATATAATGCTCCTTAACAGGAGAGGTAACCAAAGCTTTTATACAAACGTCGCCAAAGCCCTTTGCTTCTGCGATAGGCGTAATCTTACTCCAGTCTTCATAAGAACGGGGTACAAAACGCAAAAGGGCACCGACTGTGTCAATGCCCAGCTTTTTGAATAAAAGGGCGCGTTTTTCACCCACGCCCTTTAAAAATCTAATGTCATCTGTCATTGTTGCCAAAAACAAGCACCTCTTTCAAATGCTTGTGTCGGTAAATTACTCTACCGAAACAATGAAATAATAAACCGGTTGTCCACCGTTAATAAGAGTGATTTCAAGCTTATTTGCATATTTCTCACTTAAATTGTCATAAATGCTTTGAGCCTGTTCCTCTGTAACGTCAGAACCGTAATAAAGGGTTACGAAAGCAGAATCTTTTTTAACAAGTTGTTTTAAAAGCTTGTTCATACACTTTTCAATGTCTGTTTCTGTGAAGACAATCTTGCCGTTATCAAGAGCTAAAAGTTCGCCCTTCTTAATGGGTTTGCCGTCAAACTCAGAATCTCTTGCAGCAAATGTAACCTGACCGGTTGAAACAGTGTCAATAACGTCCTGCATGGTAATAGCGTTTTGCTCTGAATCTGCATCGGGGTCGAAGTTAAGCATAGCAGTAACACCCTGGGGAATGGTTCTTGTATGGATAACAATTACCTTTCTTGTAGCAAGGGGAATTGTCTGCTCAGCTGCCATAATAATGTTTTTGTTATTTGGTAAAACGAAAACGGTCTCAGCAGGAGTAGCTTCAACTGCGCGAAGAATGTCGTCTGTGCTGGGGTTCATTGTCTGACCGCCGCTAACAACTGTATCAGCGCCTAAATCCTTAAAGAGTTCGGTTAATCCGTCACCAGCGGCAACAGCAACAAAACCAAATGGCTTTTCAGGAGCAACAGGCTTGATAACCTCTGTGCGTTCAGCGTTTGTTGCGGGCTTTTTCTTTGCATTGTTTTCGTTATGCTTTGCTCTTTCGTGTTGGTCACACATATTTTCAATCTTTAGTTTAACAAGCGAACCGAACGTAAGAGCCTTTTCAATAGCGTTACCCGGGTGGTCTGTGTGAACGTGAACCTTGATAATTTCATCGTCGTCAACCACAACTACGCAGTCACCGATAGACTCAAGATATTCACGAAGTTTAGCAGGGTCATTTTTATCGTTTTCAGGACGATTTACAATAAACTCTGTGCAGTAGGGGAAAGTGATATCTCCTTCAAACTCTGCAACGGCGCTTCTTGACTCTTCCTCTGCATCTGCAACCTCTGCTTCTACACCTGTAGATTCTATCATAACTCCGTCCTTTAAAACAGAGTACATACCTTCAAGTATAAGCACAAAGCCTTGACCACCTGCGTCAACAACACCTGCTTTTTTAAGAACAGGAAGAAGTTCGGGTGTTTCTGCAAGAGCCTTTTTAGCGCCCTCTAAAGCAGACTCAAATACGCCTAAAACATCCTTGTTATCTGCAGAAGCCTCTGCGGCATATTCACTAGCTACTCTGGCTACAGTAAGAATGGTTCCTTCTGTAGGCTTCATAACAGCTTTATAAGCGGCTTCAACACCGAGTTTAAAAGCCTCTGCTAAATTATCAGGGGTAATAACTTCTGCATCTTTAAAGCCTTTTGAAAAGCCTCTGAAAAGAAGAGAGGTAATAACGCCTGAGTTACCACGAGCTCCGCGAAGCAAAGCAGATGCGGCAACAGAAGAAACGCGGCTAACGTCTTCTCCTTCAAGACGAGAAAGTTCTCTTGCGGCATTGCCGATACTCATCGACATGTTTGTACCGGTATCTCCGTCAGGAACGGGGAATACGTTAAGGTCGTCAACCGCCTTTTTATTATTTGAAAGATTATTAGCAGCAGAAATAATTGCATCACGCAATATGTTTCCGTTAAACATAAAAACACTCCTTAAATTAGCGGTTATTCTTTAATACCGTCAACCTTAACAGTTACTTTTTTTACTTTAATTCCGGTAGCCTCGGCAACAGCATACTCAACCTTATGAACGATGCTTTGCGCAATAGCGTTGATGTTCATACCAAAAGTTACCATAATGTGAAGCTCTACGGCAAATGAATCGGAAGTGCCTCTAATTACGATTCCTTTATCAATGCTTTCCTTTTTAGAAAGAAGACTGGAAAGCTTTTGCTTTGAGCCATAAGGAACCATACCTGCAACACCAAAACAAGAGGTTACAGCGGTGCCGATTATTTTCTTTAGGTATTCTTCTGTAAGATGTATCTTACCAAATCGGGTTTCATAAGCGAACATATAACATCCTCCTCGGAATTAATTGTAAATGTAGTCGTTAAGGGATAGAAAAATATCATAAGAACTACTTTGACCAATATCTAAAATAGCGTCAGAATAGAATATTAAACCGTTTCTATAAGCAACAGGGATTATCGGCATTGAAGCAAGCAAAGAAGTTGCGACGTCGGCAATAGTGTTCTTGCCTTCTTGATAGCCCTTCAAAATAAGTCGGTAATCCGAATTATTAAGACCGTTTTCTTCAGTTGGAAGCTGTGCACCGGTTATACCATATGCGGCAGAACCGCCTTTAAGGACCAAGGGACTTATATCCATATTGGGAAGAAGCTTAACCTCACCAATATACAACTGGAAATGTCCGCCTTCAAGAGCACTTAAATACTGCTCGCGTGAAAAAGATTTAATATTAATTTTGATACCATAACTTGAAAGCTGATTTGCAACCGTTCCTGCAAGTGAAACCTGTGAAGGACTTTCGTTGCAAACAAGCAGGTCAAAGGAAAGGGAAGAACCCGACTCGTTTTTACGAGTTCCGTCCTTATCTAAAGTATTATAACCGATTTTTTCCAAGTTTTCAATAACTATTTTTGAATCGGAAGTAGGTGGAATGGTTTGATAGCCCGAAGTTTCAGACCAATCGGGATGGAAAAAACCGCTTGCAGCCTTGGCTTCGCCGTGGTAGGCCGTTCTTATAATTTCGCTTCGGTCAATTCCTTCCGAAAGAGCAAAACGCAAAATGTCGTTTTGGAGTTGACCATAGTTATTGTTTATTCCAATGTAAACTAAGTTATTAAGGTTAACAGAAGATTTATTACCACTCATACTTACGGCAGAGCCGGTTTCTTTGTTTGTATAATAGATATCTGTTGCGCCGATTTTTACGTAATGCTCTGTTGATTCAGAGTCTGGCGCATCTATAAGAGTAATTTTTGCAATAGGCGCCTTTTTACCGTGGTAAAGACTGTTTGGAACAAGAAGGTCAGAACTTTCGGTTGACTGTAAGAATCTGCCTGTTCCTACGGGTGGGATTTCAACGTTATCCTCGTTTTTAAGTTCGTCTGTGCCCATTTTTAATATGGGAAAGGTAAGAAGTCTATCAAAATATGGGTCATAATTTTTAAGAGTGAAGACAAGGCTCGAAGGATTTGCAGCCACAACCGATTCAACGTTATAGAAAAGATAGGAAAACGAATCAGACTTTAAAGCCAAGTTATATGAAAAAACTACGTCGTCAGCGGTTAGGTAAGAGCCGTCCGAAAACATTGCTTTTTTTAAGGTTACGGTGCAGTTTTTTTCGACAATCTCTAAACTATCTGCAAGACAATGCTCAACCTCAAAAGAGTTGTTAACCTTGACTAAAGGTTCAAATATTAGCATACCAATCTCATAGTTTAATTTGCTTACGGTTTTATATGGATTTAGAGTGTCTTTTGCACAGTAAAGCAGTCTTAAGGTTTCGGTTTTTTCGGTTTCTTGAGTTAGAGAATTATCAGTTCCGTTTTGTGAAACGACGTCGGAGTTACCACATGCCGAAAGAAACAGCATAGCAACTGACAATAAAACTAGCAATATTCTTTTTATCGGCATAACGTAAAACCTCCTTTTAGTTAATCCTGATTCTTTCGATACTGATAGCCTTCTTAGTAGCAGGGTCAATATCAACCACGATGCCCTCAATAGAGCAAGGTCCGTTTGCTAATTCAAATTTAGCCATATTATTATCCCTAAGGCGACCAATTATTATGGATGATTCAACACCCAAAACGCTTTCACTGGGTCCGGTCATACCAAGGTCGGTAATATAAGCAGTGCCATTTTTAAAAATCTGTTCGTCAGAAGTCTGAATATGGGTATGGGTGCCAAAAACCAAAGAAGCTTTGCCGTCAAGGTAGTAACCCATAGCGCGCTTTTCACTGGTAGCTTCGGCATGGAAATCAACAATTATTATATCAGCGCCGTCCGTTTTTGCCTTTTCCAATAATTCATCAACTGCCAAAAACGGATTAGAAGCCTCTAGTTTTTCAAGATAAATCTGTCCCGAAAGGTTAATAACAGCTACTTGATAACGGCCCATATCAACAAGACAGTAGCCGCTTCCGTATTTTGCTTTTGTAAGATTGTGAGGTCTTAAGAGTCTTGGATTTTCATCAAGCAAGGTATGAATTTCGGGTCTTCTTAAGGTGTGATTGCCACCCGTAATTACATCGGCACCTATGTTTAATAAAAGCTCAGCGCTAGCAGAAGAAATACCATTACCGTCTGCAGAGTTTTCGCCGTTAACCACAGTAAAATCTATATCATATTGTCTTTTTATCGAAGGCAACTTTCTGCGCAAAAATTCACAACCTGAAGTGCCGCAGACATCACCTATTGCTAAAATCTTCAAAAAAGCTCACCTTTAAAATTTAATTATATAAATTATACTATAAATATGACTTCTTTTCAACTTTTATTTAAATTTATTGAAAAGCGAATCGGAATATGGTATAAATAGTTTAAAATAAGCGTAGTATAAATGGTGATGATTATGATATACAGAACAGTTGAACCTAAGAATATTAAAGACAATTTAATAAAGTGTTTTGCAGATGAGTGGTCACTTATAACCGCAGGAACCAAGGACGGTTATAATATGATGACTGCTTCTTGGGGTTTTACAGGCGAAATGTGGGGAGAAGACTCGGTTGCGGTCGTTGTTCGTCCACAAAGATACACCATGGAATTTATCGATAAAAACGACTATTTTACTGTTTCGTTTTATGGCGATAAAAGGGATATTCATAAGGTTTGCGGAAGCAAGTCGGGAAGAGACGTTGATAAAACAAAAGAAACTGGTCTTACTCCTGTTGTGAATGAAAAATACGTATATTTTAACGAGGCTAGAATGGTTTTGGTCGTAAAGAAACAATTTGTTTCTAAAATGAACGAAGAAAACTTTATTGATAAGTCAATAATTGAGAAGTGGTATCCAAACGAGGACTATCATAATCTTATAATCGGTAAAATTGAAAAGGTGCTAATAGCTGAATAAAAAAATCCGAGGGAAACCTCGGATTTTATTTTGGTAAATTTATTTCAAAAAAGTATTTTCGGTTGCAAACGGGGAAATCGTCTAAAATTCCAAATTCAGGGTCAAAGAATCTTCCGTCAAAGTATAAAGACCAGTGCCAACACTTAGGAGTCTCAAGGCTTAAAACGGCAAGTCTTGGCAGGTCGTTTTTGCTGCTTGCAAGTTTTCTTTCAGGATTAAATGAAAATCCTAACGTGGTTAAGGTATCTTTCATTTGCTTTAGTGTAGTTTCGCGTTCGGTGCCGCAAAGAGAAACAATTTCATCAACAGATTTACCGCTTATCATTGCAAGCACCGCCTGACCACATTGTAGTGGGGTCGGCTCAAATATATGCTTAATTTCCATAACATCATCCAAAAATTTTATTTGTATTAATTATATCAAAAAAATAAACAAAGTAAAGTTGAAAAAACAAAATAGGTGTGGTAAAATAATTAAAAAACTTTTAGGAGTATTTATGTTTGACGCAGTTAAAGTAAAAAACGACCTTGTAAATTGGATAAGAGATTTTTTTGAGCAAAACGGAAAAGACTGTAATGCCGTAATAGGTATTTCGGGCGGTAAGGATAGCTCTGTAGCTGCGGCACTTTGTGTTGAAGCTCTCGGTAAAGACAGGGTAATCGGCGTTCTAATGCCGAAGGGCGAGCAACACGACATTGATATGGCATATTTGCTTGTAAATCATCTTGGGATTAAGCATTATGAAATAAATATTAAAGATGCTATAGATGGACTGATGAATGCTATGCCAAAGGAACTTGAGATAACCGCTCAAAGTCGTACGAATCTGCCTCCAAGAATTAGAATGTCAACCCTTTATGCCGTATCCCAAAGCCTTAACGGAAGGGTCGTTAATACCTGTAATTTATCTGAAGACTGGGTAGGCTATTCGACGCGTTATGGCGATGCGGCAGGAGATTTTAGCCCAATGGCTAATCTTACTGTTGAGGAAGTAAAAAAGATAGGTAGAGTTTTAGGTCTACCGGACGTACTTGTTGATAAAACACCTATTGACGGTCTTTGCGGTAAGACTGATGAGGAAAATTTAGGTTTTACCTATGCAGAGCTTGACCGTTATATACGCACAGGAGAAATTGACGATAAAGATAAAAAGGAAAGAATTGATAGGCTTCACAAACAAAATCTTTTTAAACTTCAGCTAATGCCAACGTTTAAACCCGAAATATAAAATAAAAAGCCCGACAAAACGTCGGGCTTTTTATTATTTAATTTTAGGAAGTGAAGCGGCAGCAACAGACTGACCTACTCTTCTTGAATTTTCGTCAGGAATGTGAAGGGTAATCTTTTTGCTGAGTTCGGGGAACTCGGTATCTAAAACCTCTTGAGCGCGGTTTAGAAGGATGACGCCACCTTTACCTGAAGTAACACGGCCCATAATAAGTACGTGCTTAATATCATAAAATTCAGTGTAGAACGCAATAGCATAACCAAAGTAGGTGCCAATGGTATCGTAAATGTCGGCAGCTCTTGGGTCGTCCTTTTCCATAAGGCCTTGAACAACCTTTAGCTTTTCGGCAGGGGATAAAGCCTCGTCAAGTTCAATTCCTGCAGCGGGGGCAAGCTTAATTACAGCATCCTGAGAGAAATACTTAACACCGCAACCAAAGTCGCCGGACCATTCGTCAACCATAGAATCCTTGCAATAGTCAACGGGAACGAAAGCAAGTTCGTTAAGCCAACCTGTAATGTTTCCGTTAGGGTCAACGTAACCGCCTGCTTCAGAGGTACCCATAGCAACACCTAAAACAGAGTTGTCGTTAAGGTTCATTGCGCCTGCAAGAGCGGTAACGTCACCGTCGTTAGCAACCTCTACAGGAATATTCTCACCGATTTCGCGAGCAACGTCGATGTACATGTTCTTAACCTTTTTATCGAAGTCCTCATCGCTAACTTTTAAGAAAAGGGAAGCTACCATGATGCGATTGTCAACGTAAACACCTGCGCTTGATACGCCGATAGCGTCAACACGTGGCATATGAGAAGCGGCAGTTTTCATTGCCTCTAAAATTCCCTTGTAGTGATAATCGGGGTCGGTGTTTGTTTTAGGGAACCAAACAACCTCTTCAGAGTAAACGCTTTCTCCGTTTATAACAGCGCTAACCTTACGGTCGCTTCCGCCTGCATCAAAACCGATACGGCAACCGTCAAGATGACGGCCAACGGGCTCGGAAGCTTGATAAGTTTTTGGAGCGTCTTCGAGGCTGCAAAGAACAACCTCAAAGGGCTTTTCGTAAACTCTTTCCATAAATACAACGTCAAAACCGCGAAGACCGTCCTTGGTATAAGCGGCTTTAATTTTTTCGCCAACAACAGGGCTTCCACCGATATAAATCTTATATCCGCCTGCAACCCATAATAAAGCCTTGGTCATTCTTTCAACAAAAAGGAAGTTCTCCTCGTCTTTGCCGCAGCCGTCTTTATAAATTCGGGTTTTATAAGTAGAAGTAAATCCCTTATTACGTTCAATAGCGATAACTAAATCTTGACCATCTTCCTTGGTGGTTTCACGCATTTCGCGGCAAACTAAGGAAAGAGGAATAAATTTAGGGTCGAGTTTTGCATCAATTTTAGTTTTCATATTTAATCTTGCCTCCAATAATAGTCTTTTTAACCTCAAATTCTTTGTCGGTTATAATAATGTCTGCATCCTTGCCAACCGCAATAGAACCTTTAGTTTTGTCGAGGCCTAAAATAGTTGCAGGGGTTAAAGAAGCGCAGTTTACACACTCGTAAAGCGGAATGCTCGAATTTTTAAATACATTCCAAACACCACGGTTTAGATGTAAAATGCTTCCGGCAACAGTTCCGTCCTCGAGTCGGCAAACAATGCCTCTATAAATTATTTTCTGTCCGCCTAAGGTGTATTCGCCTTCGGGCAAACCACCTGCAGGTAGGCAGTCGGTGATAAAGCAAAGGTTTCTGCCTTTAACCTTCCAGAGCATATCATATAAAGCTGCATCAACGTGGAAGGTGTCAACAATAAGTTCACAAGTAACGTCAGAGGCTAAAGCTGCGCCAACAACACCGGGTTCACGATGAGCTAAAGGAGTCATAGCGTTGAAAAGGTGGGTAGCGTGTTTAACGCCTGCTTTAACGCCTGCCATTGCGGTTTTATAGTCGGCAGAAGTATGTCCCATTGAAACTACAACGTTTGTTTTATTAGCAATTTCTTTAATAGCCTTAAAATCTTCGCTGTCTGTTTCGGGAGCAAGGGTAATAACGCCAATGATATCTGAATATTCCTTTACAAAATTAGCATCGGGAGCAAGGATGTATTTTGCATCCTGAGCGCCTTTTTTCTTTTCACTAATAAAAGGACCTTCAGCGTGGCAACCTAAAATAGTACTGCCGTCCCAATCACGACTTTCTTCTTTAAGTGCGCGGCAAACATCCAACGCTTTTTTAATAACCTTCATATCAACCGTCATAGTTGTGGGAAGGTAACCTGTAACACCGTTTGCTAAAAGACCTTTAGAAATAGTGCGAATGCTTTCTTCTTCGCCGTCGCAAACGTCTTTGCCTAAATATCCGTGAATGTGCAAATCAATAAGACCGGGAGCAATAAAGCCACCTTTTGCATCGATAATTTCGGCATCTTTTGGAACCTCGTTATTTGAAACGATCCCCTCAATTTTTTTATCAAAAAGAAGAACGCTATCTTCTAAAATAGTATTCTCTAATATGATTTTTCCGTTAATAATTGCTTTCATAAAAACACCTCGTTTTGCTAAAATCAACTATAACATAAAATCGGTTGCGATTCAAGAGATTTTTATGTAAAGTTTCGTTTACACGCAAAAATTTTTTTAAATAATATTCAAAGGAAGATTTTTTATGAGAAAAACTAAAATCATTTGTACTTTAGGACCTGCAAGTCAAACTGAAAAGGTAATAGAAGAAATGTTTAAAAAGGGGATGAACGTTGTAAGAATCAACCTTTCACATTCAAACCTGGATAATCATAAAAAGACGATTGATACATTTAAAAGTGTAAGGGAAAAACTAGGTCTTCCTGCTGCGATAATTTTGGATACCCGAGGGCCTGAAATCAGAACGGGATATCTTAAAGATGGGTCTGTAAACTTAAACGAAAACGAAAACTTTGTTTTTACAACGAAAGAGATTTTAGGCGATAAAAACTCGGTGTCGATTTCATTTTCTGCTTTACCTAGTTTAATAAAAAATGGAGATATTATTAAGGTAGACGATGGTAAGTTAAGCTTTACCGTTTTGGAAACAAATAAAACAGATATTATATGTACAGTTAATGTAGGAGGCACTCTTGGTAACCAAAAGAGCATAAATATCCCCGGAGTTCGTATTAATATGCCTTATCTTTCAAATAGGGATAAAGATGATATTATTTTCGGCATTGAAAACGACATTGATTATATAGCGGCATCTTTTGTGCGTTCTGCATCTGACGTTATAGCACTTAGAAAGTTTATAAACTATCACGGCGGACACAATATTAAAATAATTTCAAAAATTGAAAACATCGAGGGAATAGAGGCGTTTGACCAAATTCTTTTGGAGTCGGACGGAATAATGATTGCGCGCGGAGATATGGGCGTTGAGGTTGAATATGAAAAATTACCCGGAATTCAAAAGAGATTTATAAGAAAATGTTATGGTTCAGGAAAGATAGTAATAACAGCCACTCAGATGCTAGAATCTATGCAACATGCCTTTAATCCTACAAGAGCAGAGATAACCGACGTTGCAAATGCGGTTTTTGACGGCACAAGTGCGGTTATGCTTTCGGGTGAAACCGCTATGGGCGTGCATCCTGCAAGGGTTGTTGGGGTAATGTCAAAGATAGCCGAGCAAGCCGAAAGCGATGCTTTAGCACTGGATATGTTTGCAAACCGTATGTTTTATAATGATACTACAAGCACAAATGCAATTTGTGATGCGGCTTGCACTACCGCAAAGGATTTAGGAGCAGCAGCGGTTATAGTTGTTACAAAATCGGGTTATTCGGCCAGAAGGCTTTCAAAATTCAGACCTTCAGAAACAATTGTCGCGGCAACACCGGAAGAAAAAACCTTTCATCAAATGTCGCTTTCTTGGGGAGTTCATCCCGTTTTAGCAATAGCGCAGGAAAGCGAAGAAAAACTCTTCCAACACGCTCTTGATTGCGCAAAACAAATTGATGTTGTTAAAAAAGGGGACACAGTTGTAATAATAGGAGGCACACCAATAAACGTGTCAGGAAATACTAATACCCTCAAAGTTTTGAAGGCCAATTGATAAAAAATTAACAAACTTTTCCAAAATGTATTGACCTTTTTGAATTTTTAGTGTAAAATGAATTCAACTTGGGGATAATATACTCCGAGATATGTAAATTTATCTTAGAAAGGATAATTTGTTATGAAAAAGATTTTAGCATTAGTCCTAGCATTAGCTTTGGTTGCTTCATTTGCTGCTTGCGGAAAGAATGCAGCTAAGACAGCTGATTACAAGCTCGGAATGGGCGTTACAGTTTCTTTGGATTCTTCTGCTGATAAGACAGCTGATAAGAATGCAAAGGCTGAAGTAGATGCAACAGTTGCTACTGCCGTTTTCGATAAGGACGGCAAGGTTGTATCGGTTCAGATTGACTGTGCACAGACTTCAGTTGAGGTTAAAGACGGCAAAATAGTTGATTTAGACAAGGTTGACCTTCGTACAAAGTATGAGAAGAAGGGCGACTACGGTATGGTAGCTTATAACGCTTCTCCTATCGGTAAAGAGTGGTTTGAGCAGGCTGACGCTTTTGAAAAATGGTGTGTAGGTAAGACATTTGCAGAAATTACTGCTTCAGTAGAAACCGACACCGACCTTAAAGCAGGCTGCACAATTACTACAACCGATTTCGTTGAGTCTTTAAAGAAGGCAAGCGAAGACGCTCAGGCAGTTTCCTTTACCGCAGCAGAAGGCTTTAAGTTAGGCCTTAACGTTTCTACAGATGCTTCCAAATCAAAGGATAAGGATGATAAGGGCGACGCTACTGCAGAGTTCGATTCTACATTCGGCGCAGCTGTTGTAGATGCTGACGGCAAGGTATTAGCTGCTATCGTTGATGAAATTCAGCCTAAGGTTTCTGTTGCTGATGATGGCACTATCTCAAACAAAAATTACAAGAATACCAAGAGAAACCTTAAGGAAGATTACAGCATGAAGGCTGCTTCTCCCATTGGTAAAGAATGGTATGAGCAGGCTGACGCTTTTGCAAAGTTTATGGTTGGTAAGACCGCTTCTGAGATTACCGCTGTAACAGGCTCTGAAGAAGACCTTAAGGTAGGATGCACAATGAGCATCGCTAACTATGTTAAGGTTCTATCAAAGGCTGCTTCCATTGCTGAATAATTAAATAAATTTAGTCTTTTAAAGAGGGGATTGCAAAGTCCCCTCATTTTTTATAAACGAGGATTTTAAATAATGCTAAAAAAAATAATCAGTATTTTTTTGGTTGTTTGCTTTGCTCTTACATTTTTAGTTTCGTGTGGTAATACCGATAACACAAAAACTTCGGGTGAAACCGAGACTTTAAAAAAATTCACGGCAACATATTTAGATTATTTCGATACCGTGTCGGTTATAGTAGGCTACGATACAGATGAAAATGCCTTTAATGAGAAATGCGAATTTATCGAGGAACAGCTCTCGGAATATAACAACCTATATGACATTTATAAAAGCTATGAGGGTATTAATAATATTCGCACAATAAACCAAAATGCAGGGCTTGAGCCTGTTAAGGTTGATGCTCGCATAATCGGTTTACTAGACTTTTGTAAATCTGTTTTTGACCTTACAAACGGCAATGTAAATGTCGCTTTTGGTAGTGTTTTATCTATCTGGCACGATTATCGTACAGAGGGTATAAATAACCCTGAAAATGCCAAATTACCGACTAGCGATGAACTAACCGAGGCGGCCAAACATACCGATTTTTCAAAGGTTATAATTGACCGCGAAAACTCAACCGTTTTCCTTGAGAATGAGGAAATGAGTTTGGATGTCGGTGCTATCGGTAAAGGCTATGCTACCGAGCAAATTGCCAAAGCTCTAATAGAAAAAGGTGTAACAAATTATACTTTAAATATTGGTGGAAACATTAGAACTATTGGTAGCAGGGCAGACGGCAGTCCTTGGACTGCGGCAATCACTAATCCTGATACAACGAGTGATATAGCCTCTATTATGACAGTAAAACTTAACGGTCAGTCCTTTGTTACAAGTGGTTCATACCAAAGGTTTTATGAGGTTGACGGCAAAAGATACCACCATATAATTGATAGTAAAACCCTCTATCCTAAAAACACCTTTACCTCGGTGTCGGTACTATCAAACGATAGCGGACTTGCCGATGCACTTTCAACTGCGCTTTTTAATATGTCCTTGGAAGAAGGTAAAAAACTCGTATCTAGTATAGAAGGAGTAGAGGCTCTTTGGGTAACGGACAGTTATGAAATCTTTTATTCAAACGGCTTTTCTGATATAATAGTTAAAGATTAAAAAATACGAGGGTATTATGACAGTAAAACTATTTTTTAGCGCAATAACTAAATTTTTATTAGGTGTTGTTTTGGTAGGAGTGCTTTTATTTCTACCTGCGGGAACCTTTAATTTCTTTAATGGTTGGTTGTTTTTGAGTCTTCTTTTTATCCCTATGTTTTTTGCAGGAATACTTTTGATGATTAAAAACCCACAGCTTTTAAAAGAGCGTCTTAACGCCAAGGAAAGCCGAAAAGAACAAGATTTGGTTGTGAAATTAAGCGGTCTTATGTTCTTTATAGGCTTTGTTTTAGCGGGACTTGGTTTTCGTTTTGGTTGGTTTATGCTACCGAAAACAGTTTCACTTATTGCGGCGGCAGTTTTCCTAATAGCATACATACTTTATGCCGAGGTTTTAAGAGAAAACACCTATTTAAGCCGAACTATAAAGGTACAGGAAAACCAAAAGGTCATAGATACAGGACTTTACGGTATTGTCCGTCACCCTATGTATAGCGTGACACTAATTTTGTTTTTATCAATGCCGCTTATACTAGGTTCTATATATTCGTTCTTGATTTTTCTAGCCTATCCCTTTATAATTGCCATAAGAATTAAAGGGGAAGAGGAGCTTTTGGAAGAAGAACTCCAAGGCTATAAAGAATACAAGCAAAAGGTTAAATACCGACTAATTCCGTTTATTTGGTAGAAAGGTTTTATATGCAGACTTCAAATTTTAAAATCACAAGACTTGCTTGCTTTATGTCATATTTTACAATGTCATCTGTATTTTGCGTGCCACCGATTTTGTTTATGACATTCAGAGAATTGTTTGGTATATCCTACACGCTATTAGGCACACTGGTTCTTGTGAATTTCTTTACTCAACTTAGCATTGATCTTATTTTTACAGCGTTTACAAAGTATTTTAATGTTAAATTAATGGTAAGGGTAATGCCGTTTTTGACCGCGTTGGGACTACTGTTATATGCCGTATTGCCGACACTGTTTCCAAATTTTGCCTACATAGGACTGCTTATCGGAACGGTAATCTTTTCGGTAGCATCAGGACTTTCAGAGGTGCTTTTAAGCCCACTTATAGCAGCAATTCCATCTAAAAACCCAGGTAGAGATATGAGTATGCTTCACTCACTCTATGCATTTGGAACATTCACCATGATAGTGATAAGCACCCTCTTTTTAAAGGTTTTTGGTGCAAATAACTGGATTTATCTTATTATTTTTTTAAGTTTACTTCCTATAATTCCTGCTTTGATGTTTATGTTTTCTCCAATGCCGGATATGGCAGAGGATAAAACAAACCAAGGTTCTAAAAATAAGACAAACAAGCGCTTTATGGGGCTAGCCCTTTGTGTAGCCTGTATTTTCTTTGGAAGTTGCTCGGAAAACGCTATGGCAAACTGGATTTCAACCTATATGGAAAATGCCTTGGGAATAGATAAGACGGTAGGGGATGTTTTAGGTGCCGCAATGTTTGCCGTTCTTTTAGGACTTGCACGAATTGGATATGCAAAGTTCGGAAAAAACATCTTAAAAACCCTGCTTATCAGTATGATTGGTGCTACCATTTGCTATCTCTTTGTTGGTTTATCTTCAAATGTATTAGTAGCGTTTATAGCCTGTGTTTTGACAGGTTTTTGCACCTCTATGCTATGGCCCGGAACACTTATTATGATGGAAGAAAATATACCAAACGCGTCTGTTGCGGCATTTGCTTTAATGGCGTCTGGCGGAGACCTTGGAGCATCGGTTTCACCGCAGCTTTTAGGCTTTGTTGTCGATAAGGTTTCGATGACCGATTTTGCCGTAAGTCTTGGTAATTCACTTAACATATCAGCAGAGCAGGTGGGACTAAAAATAGGTATGCTCGTTACCGCATTGTTCCCAATACTTGGTATTTTTATAGTGTTTACAGCTATGCGATATTTTAAGAAAAACAAATAAAAAAAGCAGTTGCTTGTAGCAACTGCTTTACTTTTTTTCAAGAATTGATTTATACTTATTTGGTGAGTAGTAATTGTATTTTTTAAAGGTCTTTATAAAATACGAAATCGAAGAAAATCCTACCTCAAAAGCAATTTCGGTAATATTTTTCTGGGTCGTTTCAAGTAATGTCTTTGCATAACTTATGCGAACAAGGTTTAAATATTCAACAAAGGAAATTCCAAGAGCCTTTCTGAAAACCTTGCAAAAATAAGAGGAATGCATATTAGCAACTGCACTGACATCGGCAAGTGATAAATGTTCGTTATAATGTTCGCTTATGTATTTTAAAACGGGGAGCAGATGAGGTATTTCTTCTAAAAACTTATTATAGTCGGTCAAAATACCGTGTCGGTACAAGAGCGCGATTAATTCATACAGGTAGGATTTAATAAAATAATCAAAATATCTATCCTGCTTAGCATATTCTTCTCTGATTTTATTTATGCAGGTTGTAATTTCACGATTTATAGGTGAGTTAGCTTCAAAAACAATGTAGGAGGTTTTAGTTTCACCAAGTATTCCGCTAAGCTTTAATTCTTCAAACAAGTTTCCGTCAGCAGAAATATTGAACTGTAACAAAACAGAGGTTGAACCAACATTAGTTACACACTTGTGCGGAATGTTACTGTTTATAAAAAATATATCACCCGAACGGAGTTCGACCTCATCGTTACCTATATAAAAGTTCTTTGTTTCCGAAAGGGAAAGAATCATTTCATATTCACGATGCAGATGCCAGTCGGCAATTTGAATTTCATCAATTCCTTCATTAGCATCAAAAATTCTTAATGCACAAGTAGAAAGAGAAGGGATTACAAGTTCATATTCCATAAAACCACCAAAAGTTAAAATTGTTATATTATTTGATAAAATTGATATATTTTTTTGATTTTTTAGTTGATATAATTATATCATAAAGAAAAATTAAAATCAACATATATGAAAGGAAAACGAACTTATGTTGCAAAAATTTGAAAAACGCGCTGCGGAAATTGTTGCAAAACTGCCGCTAAAACAAAAAATTGGTCAGCTTAATCAGCTTGAGACACATCTTCGTCCTGACCAAATTGATGAGTTCAAGGATAAAATTCGCCGTGGCGAGGTAGGTTCACTTCTTATGTCGAGCGGTCCTTCTGCAGGAAACGATGCGCAGGGCGCTATTAACGTTGACTTTTATAACGAACTTCAGCGTATAGCAGTAGAGGAGAGCCCATCGGGGATTCCTATGATTTTTGGTCGCGATATTATTCACGGACATCGCACAGTTTTCCCGATTCCTCTTGCTATGACTGCATCGTTTAACGAAGAGTTAATTGAGGAATCTTACAAAGCTATCTCAAAAGAAGCTGCAAATGAAAGTGTTCACTGGACCTTTACACCAATGCTTGACCTTTGCCGTGAGCCTCGTTGGGGAAGAATTATCGAGGGTACAGGCGAAGACCCGTACTTAGGTTCAAAGGTAGCTGAGGCTGTTGTTAAAGGCTTCCAGGGTGACGACGTTAGCGAAAAGGGTAGAATCGTTGCCTGCGCTAAGCACTACGTAGGTTATGGTGCTAGTGAAGGCGGACGTGACTATCACAGAGCAGAAATTTCAAGATATAGCCTTTATAATTACTATTTGCCCGCATTTAAGGCTGCAATTGATGCAGGTGTTCTTACCGTAATGTCTGCTTTTAACGACGTTAGTGGACAACCTGTAACCTCTAGCAGATTTTATCTTACCGAAGTGTTAAGAGAAAAAATGGGCTTTGAAGGCTTTGTTGTTTCTGACTATGATGCAATAATCCAACTTATGCGTCAAGGTGTCGCAGAGGACAGAGAAGACTGCACTGCTATGGCTTTATCTGCAGGTCTTGATATGGATATGCATGATGGATGCTATATGGAGAACCTTGAAAAGTTGGTTTTAAGCGGTCGTATTGATGAAAGCATTGTTGATGAGGCTGTTAAGAGAATTATTAAGGTTAAGCTTGCTAAGGGCCTTTTCGAGAATCCTTATTGTGTAAAGGAAGAAATTGATAGAACCGAACATATTAAACTTTCTCGTAAAATGGCTCAGGAGTCTATGGTTCTTCTTAAGAATAACAACAACACTCTTCCAATTAAGGAACGCGCTAAGGTTGCCGTTTTAGGACCTTTCACACATGAAAGACGTTCTTTGCTTGGTAGCTGGACACTCGACGGTAAAGCAGAAGAGACCGAAACCTTCTTAGCTGCTATGCGCGAGGTTTCAGGATATGAGGTTAGAACCGCAAACTACGAGTCACTCGACTGGGATTACACCGGCAATAACCTAGAGTGGGCAGACGTTATCGTTTTAGCTTTAGGTGAAAGCTGGACTTCAACAGGTGAGTCGAGAGCTGTATCCACCATTACAATTTCCGATGCTCAAAAAGACCTTATTAAAAAGGCTAAGGCAACAGGCAAAAAGCTTATCGGTGTTTTCTTCTGTGGTCGTCCTATCGCAATGCAGGGTATAGCAGAAGACTTTGATGCCGTTCTTTATGCTTGGCATTCAGGAACAGAGACTGCAAGAGCTGCCAGTGATTTAATCTTTGGTAAAGCTGTTCCTTCGGGAAGACTTCCTGTAACTATTCCCAGACTTGCAACCCATATTCCGATGTATTATAACGTAACCTCAAGCGGAAGACTTGTTAACTGCTACTACGGAGAAAATGCAGGCAACTGTTACGTTGAAAGCATTCCTACACCTTACTATCCATTTGGTTATGGACTGTCATTTACAGAATTTGAGTATAGCGATATTGCTCTTAAGAACACCGAGATTTCACTTGATGACCTTAACAACGGCAAGACGGTTTCTGTGTCTGTTGATGTTAAGAATACAGGCGACTATGACGCAAAGGAAACAGTTCAGCTTTACATCCGTGACCCATTCGCTCAGATGATGCGTCCTTTAAGAGAACTTAAGGCTTATAGCAAGACCGAAATTAAGAAGGGCGAAACAAAAACAGTAACATTTGAGTTAGGTTACAAGGATTTAGGTTACTACCTAGAAGATGGCGAATATACCATAGAAAAGGGCGTAATTGAAATATACGTCGGTAAGGACTGCTTAACAGAAAATAATACTTCAATAAGGATAATTTAGTTTTTTAAAAATAAATATCGACCCGCTATGCGGGTGGATATTTATTATTTTATTTAAGCCATTTTATTTTTTACAAATAGTTTTGCGGTTTCATCGACAGCAAGAATAACAAGTGCCGAAATTAAAACAAACAACCAACCGCCTGCGGTAAGAGATACCAGCGATAATATCTGTCCTAATGGTGTTAACAAGAGGAGTAGTACAATTAAGAAAGATACTCCGCAAAGCTTAAGCATTGTTGAGTTACCCTTAAAGTCGAAGGAGAAGATTAGTCCACCGTTGTTGAGTGAAATGGCATGCACAATTTCACAAACAGCTGCAACAGTGAAGGCTAAAGTGCTTGCAAGTGCAGGACTTTGCGAACTACCGATGCCGTAGCCTATTAGTATTAATGCTGCGAGGGCGAAAGAGGGAACAGTTGAAAAAATCAAGGATTTAAAATCAAAGAGTCCGTCGTTTGATTTCTTTAAGGATAAGCCTAAATGTCCCTGTTTAGTAGCAAAAGCCAGGGCAGGGAAACCGTCGGTAATAAAGTTAATCCAAAGGATTGCTACTGCAGAAATAGGCTCAACTCTAAAAATTAAAAGCCCGAAAATAAATGCTAAAATTTCTGCAAAGTTACAAGAAAGCAGATACTGAATACCTCTTTTAATATTTGAGAAAATTCTCTTGCTCTCCATAATAGCAAGCACGATAGAAGAAAATTTGTTATTTTGAACGACTAAATCTGAAGAGGTTCTGACAACGTCTGAACCGGTCTCTCCAAGCGCACAACCAATATCAGCGCTTAAAAGAGCAGGAGTATCGCTAATACTGTCGCCGGTAATCAAAACCTTTTCTCCATTTTCCTTTAAGGCAGAGACAATTCTTAACTTGTCCTGAGGACTAACTCGTGCAAATACGGTGTATTTATAAATGTTTTCTTTGAGCTCTTCATCAGAAAGTTTTTCGAGTTCTTCGCCTGTGAGCGCCGAGGTTTCATCGTTTAATATGCCAATTTTTTGAGCAACAGCCTTTGCTGTGTCAATATGGTCGCCGGTTATCATTAAAACCTTGATATCGTTGTTTTGGCAGGCTTTTACCGCTTCAACCGATTCGGTATCAAGTGGGTCGTCAATGCCGATAAGGCCGATAAAAGTGAGCTCACTTTCAAGCTCTTCACTCGTCGGGTTAGCAGGGATTTCATTAAGCGGTTTTATCGCAACGGCAATAACCTTTAAGGCTTCGCTTGCAAAATCGGTAGCAACCTTTTTAACCTGTTCAACGTCACAGTTAACGCATCTTTCGGCAATCATTTCTGCGGCGCCCTTTGTAATTGCAAAAGGCTTACCGTTAATAACGCTTACGGTAGTCATCATTCTGCGAACCGAGTCAAAGGGAATCTCAGCTAATCGAGGATAAATTCCGTCGGTGTCCTGCTGACTCATATTAGTATATTTAATGCAAGCCTTTTCAATAGCTGATTCAAGACTGTTTGCATGACGTTCAATATGCTCTTCCGACTTAAAGTTACTGCAAACTAAAGCCAGTCTTAAAATGGAGATAAGACTGTTGTTTGCCTCGTCGTCTTTAAGCTCCATTATTTCTGCGCCGTCAAATACCTTTTTTACCGACATTTCATTAGCTGTAAGAACACCGGTTTTATCAATGCAAACCGCTGTAATATCCTTAATGTGCTCGGTAGCAGCAAGATTGGAAACAGTAATATTATTCTTAAAAAGTCGTTTAGCGCCCAAGGCTAAGGAGAAGGTAAGAATAACTGCAACCGATTCCGGAATAGCCGCAACGGCAACAGAAAGGGCAACGATTACCTTTTGTAACACAAGGTCGGCAAAGGAAATTTCGGTGTTTGTGAAGTTTACTGCAATGCCGATAATAAAAATTAACAAGGCGCCGATGAAGCAAATTGTGGAGGAGTTTTTAGCAATAGTATCAACACGAGTTTTAAGAGGAGAAACTGTAGAATTAGCTTCGTTAGCAATACATTCTGCACGGCCGATTTCGGTAGATTCTCCGGTTTCGGTAACAACGGCTAAGCCATAACCGTTTAGAATGGAACAACCGCTGTATATCATATTACTTCTGATTTTCATCGGAGTAATATCCTCATATAAAGCGTCGTGGAATTTATCAATCGGAACATCTTCGCCGGTTAAAATATATTCATCACACTTTAAAACGTGAGAATCAATAAGTCTTCCGTCAGCAGGTGCGAAATCTCCGGTCTTTAAGACGATGATATCGCCGGGTACAAGGAGATTAGAAGATATAACCTGTTCGATTCCATCTCGTATAACGGTAGCATTTGAGGTAATGCTTGTGCGAAGTTTATCCATTTCCGAAATTGAACGATATTTGCCGTATGCGCTGACCCAAGCGTTTAGTATAACCAAGGCTATAATTACAAAGCCGTGCAAAAGGTCACCGGAATTTGTAAATGACGTTAAAATCATATAAACAATTGCTACGACAACTAACGTTATATATAGGTAGTTTTTTAGTTCTGCAAGAAGAAAACTAAAAAAGTTCTTTTTATTAAAATTGTGAATCTCATTTTTACCAAAAGATTTAAGTCTTTCAAGTGCTTCTGAAGAAGTAAGACCTGTATCCTTATTGGTATTAAGTTCTGAGAGAACCTGCTCTGCGGTTGAACTGTGCCAAATCAAAATAATTTCCTCCAAAATTTATTTAAATAATTTTACTATAAATTAAAGAATATTTCAACAATAAAAAATTTCTCTTTATTTTTGGATATTTTATGTTATACTTATTAAAAAGCGTTTTTTGGAGAAATTTATGAATTGGACAGAAATTTTAATTAAGGTTGCCGTTGAAGATACCGAGAAAACTTCGGCTATTGCTAATATGACGGTGCCTTATGGTATTTACGTTGAAGATTATTCTGATTTAATTGAACAGTCATGGGAAATTGCTCACGTTGATATAATCGAGCAGGAGCTTTTAGACCGCGACAGAAAGACTTCAATTATCCATATTTATATTTCAGAAGAGGACAATGCTTCCGAGGCAATTTTATACTTAGAAGAAAGATTAAACGCGTCTGGCATTAAGTTTGAGCTTTGCAACAACTCGGTTAACGATTCCGAATGGGAAAACGGTTGGAAAAAATATTTTAAGTGTACTAAGATTGGCGAACGACTAATTATTAGACCAAGCTGGGAAGAATTAAACGACTCGGAAGGCCGAAAGGTTTTAACCATAGACCCGGGTGCCGCTTTTGGTACCGGAACACATGCTACCACCACCCTTTGCCTTGAGATGCTTGAAAAATATGTTCAACCTGACGACTTGATGCTTGACGTTGGTTGCGGAAGTGGCATTTTAAGCATAGCCGCTGTTTTGCTTGGCGCTAAAAAGGCTATAGGTGTTGATATTGATGCTCAGTCGGTTAAGGTTGCTAAGGAAAATGCCGCTTTAAACGAAATGACTTCGAAAACAGAATACCTGATAGGCGACTTGGCAGAAAAGGTTGAGGGCAAATACTCTGTTGTTTGTGCTAATATAGTTGCAGACGTCATTATCAGGCTTTTAGAAACGATTAAAAACTATATGACGGACGATGCTGTTTTAATAACAAGCGGCATTATCGATTCAAGAGAAAACGACCTCCTTGAAGCCTTCAAAAAGTTCGGCTTTAAAATAGTTGAACAAAGATATAAAGATAACTGGTGCGCCTTTGCGGTTAAGAAGGAGGAAAATTAATGCTCGAGTTTGAAGAGTTAAGACTTAAACTTGAATCCTATCAAGACGAGCTTAAAAACCTTAAAGAAGCAATTGGCTATGAGCACTTAAGAGAACAGGTTGAAAAGCTAGAGAGCATGGCCGCATCTGACGGATTTTGGGATGACGTTGAAAATTCTCAAAAGATTTTACAACAGACAAGCAAACTAAAATCAAAAATTGAAGGATACGACAAGCTTTGCAGTATTTATGATGATGCATCCGTTTTAATATCAATGGGTGATGAAGAAGAGGATTTAAGTTTAGTAGAAGAGGCAAGCGAGTATATCGACACCTTTATAACCGAGTTTTCTTCACAACGACTTGCGACATTATTAACAGGCGAATATGATTCCAATTCGGCAATTCTAACCTTCCATGCAGGAGCAGGTGGAACCGAGGCGCAGGACTGGAACGAAATGCTTGTCAGAATGTATACAAAGTGGGCAGAGCCTAAAGGTTACAAGGTTAGTATGCTTGACTTTCTTGATGGCGAAGAAGCTGGCCTTAAAAGCGCTGTTTTAAGAATTGAAGGTGAGAATGCCTATGGCTTTTTAAAGAGTGAAGCCGGCGTTCATAGACTTGTCAGAATTTCTCCTTTTGACTCTTCAGGCAGAAGGCATACATCCTTTGCATCTCTTGACGTTATGCCTGAAATTGATGCCGATGTTGACGTTGAAATAAGACCTGAAGACCTAAAGGTTGATACCTATCGTGCAAGCGGTGCGGGCGGTCAGCACGTTAATAAGACCGAGTCGGCAGTTAGAATTACTCATATTCCTTCGGGGATTATTGTTGCCTGTCAGAATGAACGCAGTCAGCACCAAAACCGTGAGGTTGCGATGCGTATGCTTAAATCGAAACTTATTGAGATTAAAGAAAGAGAACATCTTGATAGGATAGAGGATATTAAGGGTGTTCAAAAGGAAATTGCTTGGGGCTCACAAATAAGGTCATACGTATTTATGCCGTACACCCTTGCAAAAGACCACAGAACGGGTTTTGAAAACGGAAATATAAATGCCGTTATGGACGGAGATTTAGATGGTTTTATAAATGCTTATTTAAAAGCATCTTCATTAAATAATTTAAAAACAGAGGAGTAAGTTATGAAAAGGATAGTTTCATTTTGTTTAGTTTTAGTTCTTGTATTTTCCTTGGCAGGATGTACAAGCGTCAGAAAACTATATAAGTACGACCTTTCAGAATATGTTACCTTAGGTGACTATGCCGTAACAGTTGATACCACATCGGAAGATTATTTGGCTTATTTCAACGAGTTTGACGAGCAATTCACCGACACCTTAAGACTTGAGGTAACTGAGGGCACGGTTGAAAAAGGTGACACTGTTAACATTGACTACACAGGAAAGCTAAATGGCGTTGCATTTGACGGCGGTACCGATACCGATTATGACCTTAAAATAGGCTCAGGCACCTTTATTGAAGGATTTGAGGATGCACTAATAGGCTCTGCAATTGGTTCAACCGTTGATATTAACGTTACCTTCCCAAAAGACTATGGAGTTGAGACTTTAAACGGTAAAGAAGCTGTATTTACCGTTAAACTTAACGCTAAAGTAGAGCTTAATCCTGTTACTACAGGTAACGTTAAAAAACTAGGATTTGACTCTCTTGAGGCTTACTCTAAGGCAAAGAAGGAATATGCGGTTTCTAATTTTGCTTGGGATAAAATATATAAAGAAGCAAAGATTATTGAATATCCTGAAAAAGAGGTTGATATAATCTTTGATGAAACTGTTGAGTTTTTAGAGGAAGCATGCAAACAAAACAAAATGACCTTGGATGACTTTA
This sequence comes from Acutalibacteraceae bacterium, assembly GCA_045636705.1. Lineage (GTDB taxonomy): Bacteria > Bacillota > Clostridia > Oscillospirales > Acutalibacteraceae > SFWF01. Next base: position 1,424 of record JAZTYA010000011.1, on the reverse strand, counting down.
TTTCTTATAACGGTATGACCGAGGAATCCTTCAATGAGTACTTGATGGAATACGATGTAAAATACAGCGTTTACAGAGATTTAATTTGCTATAGCATACTTGATGCTGAAAATTACGAAATTACCGAAGAAGACCTAAAGGCAGGAGAAAAGGACCTTAAGGAATCTGAGGGAAGCGAGAACATTAACTATCCAAAAGGAATGATTGAAGAGCGCGCTGCTTATATCGTTGCAAAGAAGATTATTATCTCTAAGGCAATTGTTAAATAATGGTACACAAGCTTGCATTTTTAACCGATTTTTCAAAAGAGGAAAAGCTTGAGGCTTTTAGCCGATTATCATCTTCTCAACAGGCTTACGTTAAAAACAAGCCAACCGAAAAAGCAGAGCAATCTATTTGTGCAAGAATTTTGCTTTCGCAAATTATCAAGGAAAAAACCGGCAAGGATGTTTTAGGCCAGATAGAGTTTGATGAAAATAAGAAACCTTTTGTTTTAGGTCAACCTGATTTTAATATAAGCATTGCTCATTCCGGTTCTCTTGTAGCAGCAGCTTTTTCATCAGAAAATATAGTTGGCATTGACCTTGAAAAACTAAGACCTGTAAGCGAAAAGGTCATTAAGGTAACACTTAATAGGGAAGAGCTGGACTTTCTAAAGTCAAAAGATAGCTCAGCTTTCTTTATGATTTGGACGGCCAGAGAAACCCTTATTAAAACAGGCTTATATTCTTACGCAGAAGCTCAAAGATTTCCCTTTATACGAAACAACGAAATAATCCCACCGCAAGACTTTAAGTTGGAGCAATATACGGCTGATGGCTATTTTGTTTCGGTAATAGAAAAGGTAAAATAAATCATATTTAGTTTAAAGAAAAAGTGTTGTTTTTGGACTCATCAAAAACAACACTTTCCTTTTTTGTAAATTTTTTGAAATTAGCTATTGACACAAAAAAACTTTTTTAGTATAATACTAAAATACTGATAATGGGTTAATATGGCTAATTATTGTTTTTTTGCAGTGATTTTTCCATAATTTCTATAAGAAAATATTATCCCAGTCAGGCCAAAGATGTGATGTTTTTTAACACACATAATTATTAAGGAGTGATTAAAGCTTATGGCAATTGAAGCAATGGTAAAGCCGGTCCAGCTTGGCAAGAACACTCGTTTGAGTTTTTCGAAAATCAATGAAGTAATTGATATGCCAAACCTCATTGAAGTTCAGAAGGATTCTTATAAGTGGTTTGTTGAAGAGGGACTTAAGGAAGTCTTTGCGGATATGTCCTCTATCACCGACTACACCGGTAACCTCGTGCTTGATTTTATTGACTACCGTCTTGATGAAGAGCCGAAATACGATGTAACCGAGTGCAAGGCAAGAGATACAACCTACGCAGCACCTTTAAGGGTAAGAGCTCGTCTTA
>JAZTYA010000010.1:0-96737 GCA_045636705.1 Acutalibacteraceae bacterium | reverse complement strand
TCCGACGAAATCGGGGAAAATGGTGGATGAACGGCTCCAGGTCTGAAGAACTCTCTTCTCGCCTGCTGCATTCATTTCTCTGACTCTCTTGAGCAACACGGGTTGCACGTAAGGTCCTTTTTTAATGCTTCTTCCCATAATTAATCTCCTTTCGTCCGACTACTTATCACGGCGTTTTACGATATACTTATCGGATGCCTTATGCTTGTCTCTGGTCTTGTATCCAAGAGCAGGTTTGCCCCAAGGAGTAACAGGACCGGGACGTCCGATAGGTGACTTACCTTCACCACCACCGTGGGGGTGGTCACAGGGGTTCATTACAGAACCGCGAACGGTAGGTCTCCAACCCATGTGGCGCTTACGTCCGGCTTTACCGTAGTTAACGTTTGCATGCTCAGGGTTTGAAACCTGACCAACGGTAGCCATGCATCTTTCAGATACGTTACGAAGCTCACCTGAAGGGAGACGAAGAAGTGCCATACCATTTTCCTTAGCCATGAGCTGTGCCATGTTACCTGCAGAACGAGCAAGCTGAGCACCCTTACCGGGATAAAGCTCAATGTTGTGGATAACGGTACCAACAGGAATGTTTGTTAAAGGAAGTGCGTTACCGGGCTTAATGTCAGCTTCTGTACCGCTAATTACGGTGTCGCCAACCTTGAGGCCGATAGGAGCGATAATGTAGCTCTTTACGCCATCCTCATATTGAATAAGTGCGATGAAAGCAGAACGGTTGGGGTCGTACTCAAGAGTCATAACTGTTGCAGGAATGTCGAAACGGTTTCTCTTGAAGTCGATGATTCTGTACTTTCTTCTGTTTCCGCCGCCGCGATGACGAACGGTGATTCTGCCGTAGCTGTTACGGCCGGCATTTTTCTTTATTGCTGTAAGCAAACTTCTTTCGGGAGCAACCTTTGATAACTCGGAATAATCCATAGTTGTCATATTACGGCGGCCCGGAGTAGTCGGCTTATAATGTTTAATTGCCATTTTAATTACTCTCCTTATTTTAGGCTTAGCGATGCTTTTCGAAGCATCATACATCACCGGAAATTAAATTTTCTTAATTTCACTTATTTGTCGTCGGAATAAATTAGATTAATCCGTCAAAGAACTCAATTGGCTTTGAATCCTTCTTTAAGGTTACAATAGCCTTTTTCCAGCTTGCTGTGTAGCCGCTGAAACGACCACGGCGTCTTTCCTGGCCTCTAACGTTAATTGTGTTAACCTTATCTACCTTTACGCCGAAAATTTCTTCGATTGCGTTTGCAATTTCTACCTTACCGGCAGTCTTTGCAACCTTGAAGGCGTACTTCTTATCAGCAATGCCTGTCATGCTCTTCTCGGTAATAACCGGAGCAATAATAATATCATGTGCTAACATTATGCGTAAACCTCCTCAATCTTTGCTACGGCATTCTTAACGATTACGAGTGAATCAGCGTTTACGATGTCGTAGGTGTTAATGGTGTTGTATTGAGCGGTCTTAACGCCTGCAATATTTGCAGCGCTCTTTACTGCGAATGCGTTGTTGTCCTCAAGCACGATTAAAGTCTTCTTTGCAGCGCCGATAGCATTTAAGCAAGCTGCAACAGTCTTTGTGCTGTAGGTATCAACTGTCATAGCATCAAGAACGATTAAAGAACCGTTTAATACCTTATCAGAAAGAGCAGACTTAAGTGCAAGTCTTCTTTCCTTCTTGTTGATTACGTAAGAATAATCGCGTGGCTTCGGTGCGTGAACGATACCACCGTGTCTCCACTGAGGAGCTCTGGTCGAACCCTGACGAGCATGACCTGTGCCCTTCTGTCTCCAAGGCTTTTTGCCGCCGCCCGAAACTTCGGTACGGGTTAAGGTGGACTGGGTGCCTTGACGCTGATTTGCAAGATAATTTACAACTGCCTCGTGCATTACTACTGCATTAGGCTCAATTCCGAATACGGCATCGTTAAGCTTAATATCGCCAACCTTGTTTCCTGCCATATCTACTACTGCTAATTTAGCCATTTAAAGCACTCTCCTTCCTTAAGCTTTTACACTGCCGAAGAGAATAACAATTCCACCCTTGGGGCCGGGAACGGCGCCCTTAACAGCGATGATATTGTTTTCTGCATCGATTTTAACAATTTTAAGATTCTGAACGGTTACGCGCTCATTACCAAGATGACCTGCCATCTTCTTGCCCTTGAATACGCGAGCGGGGTCGATAACGCCGAGAGAACCGCCGTGACGATGAACAGGGCCGGTACCGTGGCTTTCCTTAAGACGGCTGAAGTTCCAACGCTTAATTACGCCTGCGTATCCCTTACCCTTTGAAGTGCCTCTTACGTCAATGCTGTCACCTTCTGCGAAGGCGTCAACCTTAACGAGGTCGCCAACGTTAAGTGCAGATGTGTCTTCAAGACGGAACTCACGAAGAACCTTCTTGGGAGCAACGTCGCCCTTAGCAAAGTGGCCCTTCATAGGCTTGTTTACCTTAGAAGCCTTGAGCTCACCAAAGCCGAGCTGTACTGCATCGTATCCGTCGTTTTCTACCGTCTTCTTTTGAGCAACGACACAAGGGCCTGCTTCAATTACGGTAACGGGAACGACGTTTCCGTTTTGGTCAAAAAGCTGAGTCATGCCAAGCTTTTTTCCGATTAAACCTTTTTTCATTTTATTTTCCTCCTTGGTTATTGGTTGGATTTCTCCAACATGACCTGCTACGCATTAAACACTAAAATTAAAGCTTAATTTCGATGTCAACGCCAGCGGGAAGCTCAAGACTTGTAAGAGCTTCAACGGTTTTGTTTGAAGGTCTTAGTACGTCGATAAGCCTTTTGTGTGTTCTGGTCTCGAACTGCTCACGGCTGTCCTTATATTTATGAACAGCACGAAGGATTGTAACAACTTCCTTCTCGGTTGGTAGCGGAACAGGACCTGAAACTCTTGCGCCTGTGCGCTTCGCGGTATCTACAATCTTATCTGCAGCCTGGTCAACAAGTGCATGGTCGTAGCCCTTAACGCGAATTCTGATTTTCTCTTTTACTGCCATTTTTCATGCTCCTCCTAATTGGATTTGCGGGCAAAACTTACACCGTGCCGAGTGTTTCTTCTCTGCGCATTATAAAACCGGATGGCTGGGGTCGCAGTCATTCCGGGGCTGATGGCATAATATGCCACCCGGTCACACGGCATCGCAAGTTGCCGCAGGACCAAAATAAGTTCTACTTCGCCCGGTTTAAAATCGGACATACTCCGCGGAAATTTCCCGACTCTAATGGTCGGCCACCTCCCGCATCATCGCATATCTAACGCTATTGCGCCATTGCTGGACATAGCGTACTGTTGTATAATAACACAAACACAACCATTTTGCAAGCATTTTTTCACAAAAATTTTCAAAAATTTTTGGTTATTTTTGCTCACCGCAAAGGGTTGTGTTTGTTGTCTTTTTTATGTACTATATTTAGTTTTTAGCCGATAATATCGCCTACATCATTTAGTATTACAGTAGGTCTATATGGGAAAGCTTCTACAGTTTCCCTTGTTGAAACGCCCGAAAGCACCAAAACCGTAGTGGCTCCCGACTCAACACCCGCAATAATGTCGGTGTCCATTCTGTCACCGATTACAACGGCATCCTCTGACTTACAACCTAGTCTGTGGAAGCCCGAACGCATCATAAGCGGATTAGGCTTGCCAAGGTAGTACGCCTTCTTGCCTGTTGCAATTTCGATAGGCGCCACTAATGCGGCACAGTCGGGAATAATAACTCCGCCTTCGGCAGGAGCCGTAGTGTCGGGGTTGGTGCCGATAAGCTTTGCGCCGTTTCTGACCAAGGAAACCGCCTTCGACATATTCTGAAAGGTATAGTTCTTGGTAGGACCTACGACAACATAGTCGGGGTTTACGTCGTTGATGGTCATTCCCTCTTCGTAAATCGCATTGAGAAGTCCTGCCTCACCTATGCAGTAAACACTGCAGTTTGGCTTTTGCTTTGCTAAAAATCTTGCAGTTGCAATAGCCGAGGTGTAAAAGTGCTCCTCGGGAATATCAAGTCCCATTCTTTGAAGCTTTTGTCTAAGCTCGGTACGGGAACGCTCGCTTGAGTTTGTCAAAAACAAAAACTGCTTGTTTTCCTTTTGAAGCCACTGGACAAACTTCTTTGCAGGAGGTAAAAGCTGGTTTCCGTGATAGATAACACCGTCCATATCACATATGAAACCTTTTTTGCCTCGTATCATTTCTAAAATCTGTTCGTTCATTTGTTTCTCCTTTAAAAATGAAGGTCCTTACAGAATGATGGTGTCCTTTCGGACAATGAAGGTTTGTTTCACAAAATGATGGATTGCCTTGCGGCAATATTTTGGTGTGCCTTTCGGCACTAATTTTAAAACAGCGTCGCAGACACGTTAACTTGTGCGAAGCACAAACTTCATGCACCTTTGGTGCGCTTCACGGCATAAGCCGCTTCATTTGTTTGCCTTTTAGGCAAACAAACTTCACTGCATATTAAGAAGCCGTTTGCTTCTTAATATGCTTTTCCCCAATAAACCATCTTCTTGGCGGGCTTGCCGCAGCAGATACATTTATCCGAGAAGCTTTCCTGTTCAAAAGGCATACAACGAGAAGAAACTCCTGCCTTTTCCTTTAAAGCCTCTTCGCAAGCTCTGTCTTCACACCACATAGCCTTGATAAAGCCCGGCTTAGTATCAGCGGTTTCTATCATTTCGTCCATGGTAGTTGCGGTGTATGTGTGCTCGGTGCGGTTAGCGAGAGCCTTGTTATAAAGTCCGTCGCGAACCTGCTCTAACATATTTGGAACTGCGGTTTCAAGTTCGTCTAAGGAAACGGTAATCTTTTCGCCGTTATCTCTGCGAACTAAAACGCATTGATTGTTTTCAATATCCCTAGGTCCGATTTCAAGACGAAGAGGCACACCCTTCATTTCATACTCAGCAAACTTCCATCCGGGTGAGTTGTCGCTTAAATCAATCTTTGCTCTGCAGACCTTACGGAGTCTTTCGTAAATTTCTGTAGCCTTTTCGGTTACACCCTCTTTATGAGAAGCAATGGGAACTACAACCAACTGAATGGGTGCTACTGCAGGAGGAAGAACAAGGCCGTTGTCGTCGCCGTGTGTCATAATGATAGCGCCGATAAGTCTTGTGGAGACGCCCCAAGAGGTCTGGAAAGGAGTTGCAAGCTTGTTATCCTTATCGGTAAACTGAATGCCGAAAGCCTTTGCAAAGCCGTCGCCAAAGAAGTGTGAGGTTCCGCTCTGTAAAGCCTTACCGTCGTGCATCATAGCCTCAATAGTGTAGGTTTCAACTGCGCCTGCAAAACGCTCCTTCTCGGTCTTGATTCCCTTTACTACCGGCATAGCAAGATATTTTTCTGCAAACTCGGCATAAACGTTAAGCATTTGGATTGTTTCTGCCTGCGCCTCTTCTGCAGTTGCGTGAATGGTATGACCTTCTTGCCAATGGAACTCGCGCGAACGAAGAAAAGGTCTGGTGGTCTTTTCCCAACGAACAACGCTACACCATTGATTATAAAGCTTAGGTAGGTCGCGCCAAGAATGAATTATATTTTTATAGTGGTCGCAAAAGAGCGTTTCGGAAGTAGGACGAACGCAGAGCTTTTCCTCTAACTTTTCTGCACCGCCGTGGGTTACCCAAGCAACCTCGGGAGCAAAGCCTTCAACGTGGTCCTTCTCCTTTTGTAAAAGACTTTCAGGAATAAACATAGGCATGGAAACGTTCTCGTGTCCTGTTTCCTTAAACATACCGTCAAGAATCTTTTGAATGTTTTCCCAAATAGCCCAACCATAAGGACGGATAATCATGCAACCCTTTACAGATGCATAATCAATAAGCTCTGCCTTAAGCACAACGTCGGTGTACCATTTTGCAAAGTCTTCCTTTATTGAGGTAATTTCTTTTACTAACTTTTCCTTGCCCATTTTTAACTCCTAATATGTATATATATAATATGTGTATGCCTCAAGCCTACAAAGCTTGGCATATAATCGAATACATTATACTATATTGATTTGTTTTCTTCAAGGGGTGTTATAAAAATTTTTGCATATATATAATATATAATGTATAGTATATAAAAAAGTATTGACAAAATCCTTTTTGCATTTTATTATTCTATTAAGCAGTAACCTTGCTTAAACCATTTACTTGGAGGACTAACTATGATTTTTGAAAAGATTACCGCAATTTTGGCAGAACAACTTGATGCAGATGCAGAAAGCATGACTGCTGAGACCAAAATCGCAGATGACCTCGGTGCAGATAGCCTTGACCTTGTTGACCTTTTAATGTCAATCGAGGATGAGTTCGGTGTTGAAATCCCTGATGAAGAGGTTGAAAACCTTACTACTATCGGTGCTGTTGTTGACTATATCGCAAAAAATTCTTAATAAATCTTTTTAAAACTATATAAGCGGATAGGTTAAACCTATCCGCTTATTTTTTATCTTCTCCAAGAAGCAGGAGAAAAAAGTATTAAAAGTGGGAAAATCTCAAGTCTGCCTATAAGCATCACAAAGGATAAAAGCAGTTTTGAAAAATCTGTAAATCCGCCAAAGTTTGCGGTAGGTCCTACCCCTGCAAGTCCGGGGCCTATATTATTAAGGGTTGCCGTAACCGCGGTAAAGCCTGTAACCAGGTCACAACTCTCAACCGCAATTAAAGCGAGGGTTGCTACCACGAATATTATCATATAAATAATTATAAACGAGGTTGTGCCACGGATAGTTTCGTGCGAAATCGTTCTTCCGTCAACCTTAACCGAGCGCACAAGATTCGGATGTAAAAGATAGCCCGCTTCCCTTTTTGCGTTTTTACCAAGCAGCAAAAGTCTGCCAACCTTTATTCCGCCTGCGGTGCAGCCCGTGGAGCCGCCTATAAACATCAAAAGCACTAAAACGGCTTGCGCTATCACCGGCCAGGAGTTAAAATCTGCGGTTGAAAATCCCGAGGTTGTCATAATTGACGCAACCTGAAAATAGGCCTGTCTAAAGGAGCCTTCCCGTCCTATAAGGCTTATCGTAATTATTCCAACAGAGGAAAGGGCAATTCCGATATACCACCAGAACTCTTCACTCTTAAAGGCCTTTAAAACGTGTCCCGTTAGGATAAGGTAAAAGACGTTCAAGTTTATGCCGAAAAGGAACATAAAGGTTCCTATAACGTACTGTAAATATGGCGAATAGCCGCCAATCGAATCATTCTTTATTCCAAAACCACCCGTCGAAGCGGTTGAGAAGGAATGTGTAAGCGCTTCAAAAATATCCATTCCGCCAAAAAGCAAGAAAACAACCTCTAAAGCGGTAAGACCTAAATAAATCGCATACATAACCCTTGCGGTAGAGGCAATTTTAGGCACCAGCTTGTCTACCGTGGGACCCGGAACCTCTGCTCGCATCACGTGCATATATCGGGTGTTTTTCATATCTGCTTTTGGCATTACCGCAAGCACGAAGACAAGCACTCCCATTCCGCCTAGCCACTGGGATAAGCTTCTCCAAAGAAGTGTTGCATGAGAAAGTCCCTCGACGTTTGCCACAACCGAAGCGCCGGTCGTTGTAAAGCCCGAAACAATTTCAAAAAACGCATCGAAGAAGGAAGGCATCTCTCCTGTCAACATAAAAGGTACTGCACCAAAGAGAGATAAAATTATCCAACAAAGCGCAACGCAGATAAATCCGTCAAGCGGATGTATCTCGGTCTGTTTTGGCTTTTTAAAGCAAACAAGAAAGGAAATCGCATAAAGAACTACTGCCCACAAAAGATAGGGCAAAAAGTTTTCCTTATAAATCATTCCGCAAACCGCAGGAGCCAAAAGGAAAAGTCCCTCTATTCCAACCGTTTTGCCAAGAATGTATAAAACCATTCTGTAATTCATAAAAAATTCCTTTATAAAAAGTTTTTAAAAGCGTTATGCTAAAATGTCGTTTAGGTCAACTATTGTTTGTCCGGCGGTAATAAGAATAACGCTGTCCCCTGAATTGATTTCGGTATTACCGTCGGGAATAATAACCGTGTTATGATGGCTTACACAAGCAATAATTATATTTGGCTTTAAGTTTAAATTTTTAAGAGCCACGCCGTTTAGCTTGCAGTTTTCCGAAGCAATAAACTCCATTGCCTCCGCCTTGCCGTCGATAATCTGATAAAGCGTTCTCATTTCGCTTCCGTCAGCATTTGAAACGGCGCGAACGTAACGAAGAATCGTTCTTGCGGCTACGTTTTTGGGTGTTACCGTGTTGGAGTTTCCAAGTTTTCCTGAAAGCAGATTCATAATCGACACTCGGTCAACCTTGCTAACGGTTTTTTCCACTCCCTTTGACTCGGCATACATAGATAAAATGAGGTTTTCTTCATCAATTTGTGTAAGTGCCACGGTAGCGTCAAAGTCGGCAATTCTTTCGGCAGACAAAAGCTCGTGGTCGGTTCCGTCTGCACAAATTACGGTAACGTTGTCAAGTGCCTCTTCAAGCCTTTGCGCTCTATCAAGGTCCTGTTCAATAAGTTTTACGTCTATTCCCGCGTGGGATAAACGCTTTGCAAGATAGAAAGCAGTTCTGCTTCCGCCAACGATTAACACCGATTTTATCTTTTTCTTTGAAAAACCTAAAGTCTTAAATATCTTGGGAAGAGCCTTATGAGGAGCCGAGAAGTGAACCCTGTCGCCTGCCTCAATTATAAAACTACCTGAAGGAATAATTACGCTGTCTCCTCGTTGAACGGCGCAAATAAGAATCGGCACGCTCATTTTTTTGCGAAGTTCCATAAGCTTGGTTCCGCAAAGAATGCTGTCCTCGGAAACCACGATTTCGGCAAGCTCTATTCTTCCCTTTGCAAAGGTTTCAATATTCATAGCCGACGGAAACTCGATAAAACGAGCAATTTCGTTTGCAACCTCAAGTTCGGGGTTGATAACAAGGTTAAGACCCAGCTTATTTCTCATGAAGGAAACCTGACTTGAATATTCAGGATTTCTAACCCTTGCAACCGTTCTTTTTGCGCCAAGCTTTCCTGCAACAAGGCAGCTCATTATATTAAATTCGTCCGAGCCCGTAACCGAAATAAAGATATCCGAATCCTTAACCTTTGCCTCTTCCATTACGGAAAAGGAGCCACCGTTTCCGCAAAAGCCTATTACATCATAATCGTTAACCAAGGACTCAACGAGTTTTTTCTCGGTTTCGATTACAGTAACGTTATGACCTTCAAGGGACAATAGCTCGGTAAGACTACGGCCAACCTTTCCGCCGCCGACAATGACAATCTTCATAATGTTTAAACCTCTTTCAAGCGTTTATTCTATTTAATTATACTCTTTTTATAGGAATTTTTCAATATTTTTTAATTTCTTGAAAAGATGCCGCTTTTATGGTATTATTTTTTTAGAAAACATTTTAGGAGAAAGACACATGAAAATTGCCTTTTACACGTTAGGTTGCAAGGTAAATCAGTATGAAAGTCAGTCGATATCGGAGAAGTTGGCAACTGCAGGACACACCCTCGTTTCAAACGCCAACGATGCCGACTGTGTTGTTATAAATTCCTGTACGGTTACGGCAGAAAGTGATAGAAAAACCCGTCAAGCCGTTCGTCGTTTTAAGAAAAACAACCCCTTTTCCATCATCGTTCTTGCAGGTTGTATGCCCCAAGCGTTTCCCGAAGAGGCGCTCGCTTTAGAGGAAGCCGATATTATCACAGGTAACACCTCGCCTGCTAAAATTCCTTTGCTTTTAGAGGAATTTATTAAAACGGGCAAACGCGTAATCAATATTGAAAATCACGAAAAGGACGAAAGCTACACAACCCCTGCCCTTACCGATTTTTCGGAGCGCACACGCGCCTTTATGAAAATAGAGGACGGTTGTGACAGATACTGCACCTATTGTATAATTCCAAAAGCTCGCGGTGTCATTCGTTCGCGCAGTCTTGAAGATATTGAAAAAGAGGCCGAAAGCCTTGCGGCTAAGGGCTTTTCGGAAATTGTGCTTGTCGGCATAAACTTAACCTCTTACGGCAAGGATAACGGGCTTAATATTTGCGATGCGGTCTCGGCCGCCGCAAAACCCGAAGGAATCAAGCGTGTGAGGCTTGGCTCCCTTGAGCCTGACCACATGAGTGAAGAGGTGCTTGCTCGATTAAATAATGAGCCCAAGTTTTGTCCTCAGTTTCACCTGGCACTTCAGTCGGGATGCGATAAAACCCTTAAAAAGATGATCCGCCACTATGATACCGCCTTTTATAGAGATTTGGTTTTCCGTATCAGGAAAAACTTTAAAAACCCCTCGATTACAACCGACGTTATGGTAGGCTTTGCAGGAGAAACCGAAGAAGATTTCGAAAAAAGCCTTGCTTTTTATAAGGAAATAAACTTCGCTAGAGGTCACGTTTTCGCCTACTCGGTGCGCCCGGGCACCTTCGCCGCAAGCTACACGGGTCAGGTTGAGAAAAAAGAGAAGGAAAGAAGAGCCGCCATTATGCAAAAAGCGGCAAACGATGCTGAAAGAGCCTTTTTAAATTCACAAATCGGTCTTACTCTGCCCGTGCTTTTTGAAACACACAAGGATGGCGTATCGGTTGGCTATACCGAAAACTATGCAAGGGTAAAGCTTAAAACCGACCGTTCTTTATCGGGTCAGATAATAAACGTTAAGCTAAAATCGGTCGAAGAGGACTATATAATAGCAGAAAAAACGGAAGCGTAACGCTTCCGTTTTTATTTTTAAAATATTAAACTGCCTAAAATTCCAAAGACCAAACCAACCAAGGCTCCGACTACCACGTCCTTTATAAAATGAACGCCTAAAAACACCCTGAGAAAGGCTATGGCCAAGGCTATAAGAAAACAAGAAACCCCTAAAACGGGAAGACTAAAAAATATGCTTACCGAAATAATTGTTGCCGAAAAAACGTGTCGGCTCGGCATCGAGCGGCCCTTTTTATCCTTAGGGATAGCCGCAGCGGTTTCATAAACCTCGTAAGGCCTTTTCGCGTTATACTTTTCTCTGAAGATGCTCACAAGCACAAAGGGTATAAAGCAGGTTAAAACCGAGGTTAAAAACCTTTCCTTATCCGCAAACACCAAATGAAGCAAGAATGCAGGATACACGGCATAAATAATAATTTCAAAAAGCTTTTCAACCGAAATTAAGGTTTTCGTGAATTCTTCGTGGCTTTTTAGCCACTCCATTGTTTTTAAATATCTTTCCTTGTTCATTTTCTTCTTCCTAATTATTTAATACTGTTACGTTATAAAACTCGATAAAAAATCTTTCATCGGGAAGTCTTAACAAAATCGGATATCCCGCTTCGGTCAGGTGAAGAGTTGTCTTTTCGGCGCCCTCGCCAAAAGAGCGTATGTATTCCTTATCCTCTTTTTTGGTTTCACCCATCGTGCTCACAAGATTTAGCCTGTCATAGACCTGCTTTATCACACTTGCAAAGGGCATATTGCCGTCGGTAGGGGTATATTTAATTCCTAAATATTCCGCCTCGACCCCTTTATCGCTAACCGTCAAGGTAAATCCCTCAAGCGTTTCGGGAACTCTTATCACGGCTTTCAGCTTGCCCTCGTTGTCAATGGTACAGTCGGCAGAATAGTTCTCGTTATAATAAGATATTTCTGCCACAAAGGAAACGTTTGAAAGCTTTGGTTCAATTTTTTCCTTCCCTGCACAAGAAGTCAAGGTTAAAACCAAAAGAATTAAAGAAATCGCCCTTTTCAAAAACCATTACCCCTTTTAAAAACAGAAAAATTTTATAAAAGGTATGGCAGATTTTCAATAATGTCAGAGGCTATCATTCCGCGTTCGCTAAGAAGCTTTGCCGCTCTGTCACCTGCGGCGCCGTGAAAATAAACCGCGCTTAACAGCGCCGACAAGGTGTCGCGTCCCTCTGCTACAAAGGAAGCTACCATGCCCGACAAAACGTCTCCGCTTCCCGCTGTGCTAAGGCCCGGATTTCCTGTCATATTGACAAAAAGCTCGCCTTCAGGTGTCGAAACTATAGTGTTTGCGCCCTTTAAAATCAGATAAACACCATACTCCATAGCAAAAGCCTTTGCCACGTTTAGTCGGTTTTGCTCTATTTCGGCAATGCTGAGTCCCGTAAGTCGCGCCATTTCTTTCGCGTGTGGAGTGAAAATAACGTCCGCCTTTACCTTTTTAATAAATTCTATGTCGTTTGCTATGGCGTTTATTCCGTCGGCATCAACTATAGTTGGAACGGTTGCCGTATTTAACAATTCTTTTATGAAATCTTTTCTTTTTTCGCTAAGCGATAGTCCCGGACCTATCAAGACCGAGTCGGCATAGTTTAGGGCGCTAAAAACAGGAGCGCTATCCTTTTCTATATCGGCTAAAACCAGTACCGCTTCGGGCACAGATACCGCTAAAGCAGTATAATTTTCAGGCGGACAAACGGCATAAAGTTTGCCAACGCCCGAACGAAGTGCTGCTCTTGCCGCCAAAATGGATGCTCCCGGCATACCGTAGCTTCCCGAAACAGAAAGAGCCGTGCCAAAACTTCCCTTATGAGAGTTTTTATCCCTCTTTGGTAAATTGGGTTTTTCTATAACCCTGCAAAGAGGCTCTGTCCGGTCTAGGGTTTCTGCCTTTATTCCTATTTTTTGAACCGAAAGATTTCCGCAAAGAGCGTTTGACGGTGGCAGAACGTGACAGGGCTTTAAAGCCTCGAAGGTAATGGTCTCGTCCGCTTTCACAGCAGAGCCCAAAACCGCACCACTGTTGCATTCAAGTCCGCTTGGCAAATCAACCGAGTAAACAAAGGCGCTTGAGCCGTTTATCAAATCGATTAGCACCTTTTCGTTGTCCCTTGCTTCTCCTTTAAAGCCGATGCCGAAAATAGCGTCAACTATTATATCACTGTTTTTAATATAGTCCTCTGCCACCGATAAATCTTTTTCGGTTCTTATAAGTCTTACCTTTGAAGGAAGCTTTTTATACATTTTCAAAGGATTTCCCGAATAGTTTTTAGGTGTGGTGGCCAATACTACCGACACTAAAAAGCCTTTATTTGACAAAACCCTTGCAATAACAAAACCGTCACCGCCATTGTTCCCTTTTCCGCAAACAACCGTGACCCTTTTTTCACTAGGGCCTTGCTGTTTTAAAATAAAGTTGGCGGCAGCGGTGCCGGCATTTTCCATTAACGTTTCTTCTGATATATAGGAAGCTATAGCCGCCTTTTCGGCGGCTATCATATTTTCTTTGTTTAAAACAATCATTTTTATCCTCTGTTACATAGCAATTCTTGGGATTGCCTTTTCGATTGCACCCTTTATTCTCTCTTCGGGAGAGAAAATTATTAACACCGTGCCCTCGTTTCTGTTGGGAACTATCATATAAACTGCATTTTCGTCCCCTTTATTACAAAAGGTATAAACCTTTTTTACCGTTGCCGAGGGTTTTGATGCCCAGTTATACTTTCCGTACTTTTGAACCTTGGAACAGTTAACCGAAGCGGCTCTTTTTCTTGCCGACTTTGCGGTAATTTTATCAAAATCGAGGTCCCCGTTTGTAAAGATATACTCATACTCAACAAAAAACCGACTCGAAAGCTTCCAAGCGGCATAGATTAAACCAATAGCCACAATAAAAGAAAGTTGTCCTAAAAAAGCAAGGGCAAAAAAGGCTAAAATTCCTGCTACGCCCCAAACCGAAACGTACAAAAGCAGTTCCTTTGCCGTCATTTTCATTTTTACTATTTGTTCAAAGAAAACGTCCATTTTAACTAGTCCTTTTTATTTTTTCTTCTGTTGCATAAGCCAAATCTTCATAACCAGCTTATGGGGTAAAAGCTTTGTTAAAAGCACCTGTGCGCGAATTGAAAATCCTACGACCGATACGTCCTTGCCCTTTTTCATATCGCGAATGGCACGAGTGACGACCTGTTTTGCCGTGAAGAATTTATTATAGTAGGTAATAACGTCGTTATCGACTACTGCGCGGTCGAAAAACTCGGTTCTGACCCAACCGGGACAAACCGCCATCATTTTAATTCCCGTGTGGCGAAGCTCGGCGTTAATTGCTCTGGTAAAGCTTAAAACGTAAGCCTTTGTAGCACCGTAAACTCCGATATAAGGAACCGGTTGGAAGGAAGAAAGCGAGCCTACCTGATAAACCCTAGACCCTTTCTTTAAATAAGGTAAGGTCATATGTGTGATAGCGGTAAGAGCCTTGGCATTAAGGTCTATCATTCCAAGCTGAGTGTCTAAATCAAGATTATCAAAAGCATCAAACTTACCGTAACCGCTGGCATTTACCAAAACGGCAACCTCGGGCGCATTTTCCTCTAAAAGCTTTTTATATTTTAAAAGGTCTTCGGTCTTTTGAAGGTCTAAAGGAACAGGTCTTATAAAATCGCCCATTTCCTTTTTAAGTTCAAGAAGTCGGTCTTCGCGTCGGGCAATTACCCAAACCTCATCGAAGGCTTCAAGGCTTGTAAGCTGTTTTACAAACTCTCTTCCCATTCCGCTTGATGCGCCTGTTACAACCGCTATTTTCATTTAAAACTTCCTATCTTATTCCATAATTTTCAAGTATATAATCCATATCCTTGTCGCCTCTGCCCGAGAGGTTGATAAGGATAGAGCCATGCTCCATAGTCTTTGCAAGCTTCATACCATAAGCTACAGCGTGCGAGCTCTCAATAGCAGGGATGATTCCCTCTAAACGAGATAACTTAAAGAAAGCGTCTATGGTTTCCTCGTCATCAATTACATCATACTTAACCCTGCCGATTTCCTGTAAAAAGGCGTGTTCAGGTCCCGAAGATGGATAATCAAGACCGCTTGCAACCGAGTAAACGGGAGCAGGCTCGCCATTTTCGTCCTTAAGCATTATGCTGTTAAATCCGTGCATAACACCCTCTGAGCCATACTTAAGGCTTGCCGCATGGTCGCCAAGCTTGGGACCTCTGCCTAAAGGCTCAATTCCGTAAATGTCAACAGGGTCGTTTAAAAATCCTGCAAAAAGTCCTGCCGCATTAGAACCACCGCCGACACAAGCAACGATAGCAGAGGGCAAATGACCTGTCATTTCGATAAACTGGTCTCTTGCCTCAATACCGACAACACTCTGGAAGTCTCGAACCATCATTGGGAAAGGATGCGGTCCCAAAACAGAACCGATGCAGTAAATCGCATCGTTATATTCACGGCTATATGCGTCAAACGCCGCATCAACCGCCTCTTTTAAGGTCTTAAGTCCGTGGGTTACCTCAACAACGTTTGCGCCCAAAATCTTCATTCGAGCAACGTTTGGAGCCTGCTTCTTTATATCAACAGAACCCATATAGATATCGCACTCAAGTCCAAAGTATGCCGCAGCGGTAGCAAGAGCCACGCCGTGCTGACCTGCACCCGTTTCGGCAATAATCTTCTTTTTGCCCATATACTTAGCGAGTAGAGCTTCACCCATGCAGTGATTTAACTTATGAGCGCCCGAATGGTTTAAGTCCTCACGCTTAGCGTATAGCTGAACCTTGCCGCCAAGTGCATCGGATAGTCTTTCAAGGTGACTTACGGGTGTAGGTCTGCCCTGAAACTCTTTTCTAATTCTTCTGAGTTCTGCAATAAACTTTCTTGACTGGCAGATAGAAAAATAAGCCTCGGTAATCTCGGCCATAGCCGCCTTTAGCTTTTCGTCAATATAGCATCCGCCATATTTCCCAAAAAATCCGTCCTTGTCAGGATAGTTGTTAAAATAGGTACTAAAATCAATTCCGTTTTGCTTCATAAATAAAAGCCTCCATATTTTTCCTTCGAGGGAAAATAAAATTCGCCCTCTAACCAAAATCTGTTAAAGGGCGAAATAAAATTTCACGGTGCCACCTTTATTATCCCCTTGTATTCTTTATCTCGAGGACGTCTCTTTTTTGGAAATGCCAACACATTCCCTGTCTTTAACGCAGACGTACGGTCAGGCTACTAAAAAGTTCACCCTAACCCTCAGCGACCCACTTGCCGTACAGTTTGTTGCGGTTTTTCACCGTCCCCGCTCTCTTTAAACTCTTTTATCGGCAAAACCTTCGCTTCATAGGTTTAATATATAATTTTATTATATTATATTTTTATTCTACCCCTTTGTCAAGGTTTTTAATCAAAGAGGTCCTTAACCTTATCAAAGAAGGATTTTTTCTTATCATAATTTTTGTCGGTGCAAACCGCATCAAAGTCTTTAAGTTTTTGTTTCTGCTCACGGCTTAAATCCCTTGGAACCTCGACCGCAATAATCACGTATTGGTCGCCCTTGCCATAGGAGTTAAGGTGTTTTATTCCCTTGTCACGAAGTTTAAACTGCTCTCCCGGTTGGGTTCCCTCGTGTATGTTGAACTTGACCTTGCCGTCAAGGGTAGGAACAATAATTTCTGCGCCTAAAGCCGCCTGGGCAAAGGTTACGGGAATTTTACAGAAAACGTCGTAACCCTGTCTTTCAAAAATCGGATGAGGTCTAACGTTTACTTCAACTATCAAGTTGCCGTTAGGTCCGCCGTTTACACCCGCGTTACCTTGGCCCTGAATTCTAAATGCCTGACCGTCGTCAATACCTGCAGGAATTTCGATTTCCCTTTCGGTAGTTTTGCGAATAAGGCCCTTGCCTCCGCAAAGTTTACAGGGTTTTTCAATGGTTTTACCCTTTCCGCCACAGCGGTCGCAGGCTCTTTGTGACTGCATAACACCAAAAGGAGTTCTTTGCTGAACGGTAATTCTTCCGCTACCTCTGCAGGTAGAACAGGTTACAGGCGAACAACCCTTTTCGGCGCCACTGCCCGAACACTCGTCACACTTTTCAATTCGTGTTATCTTTATTTTCTTTTTTGTGCCCTTTGCCGCCTCTTCAAAAGAAATGGTAACCGAAGTTTCGGTGTCAGAGCCGCGTCTTGGCGCGTTGGGGTTTCCGCCGCCGCCTCCAAAACCGCCTCCAAACATAGAGCCGAAAATATCTCCTAAATCGCCAAAGTCAAAGCCGCCAAAACCACCTCCGAAGGGGTTGCCGCCACCTTGTCCCGCGCCAAAGTTCGGGTCAACACCTGCGTGTCCAAACTGGTCATAACGAGCACGCTTATCCTTATCGGACAAGACCTCATAGGCCTCGTTTACCTCTTTAAAGTTTTTCTCTGCCTCGGCATCTCCGGGATGAAGGTCGGGATGATATAGTTTTGCTCTTTTGCGATAGGCTTTTTTAAGCTCGTCGTCGCTAGCGCCCTTTTCAACACCCAAAACCTCATAAAAGTCTCTTTTATCTGCCACTGTTTTGCTCCTTACGGAATGATGGTTCACCTTATGGTGAAATGATGGTGTCCTTTTAGGACAATGATGGTTTGTTTCACAAAACGAAGGTTTGCCTTTCGACAAAATTTTGGTGTGCCTTCGGCACCTTAAAACAGCGTCGCAGACACATTAATTTGTGCGAAGCGCATACTCCATACACCGAAGGTGTCCTTCTTGTGCGTTAGCATCCTTCATTTTTCATTAGAAACAAAATAAGGCTTATCGCCTTATTTTGTTTCGTCAACATCGGTAAAGTCAGCATCATAAACGCCGTCCTGGTTAGCACCTGCGTCGCCGCCCTGTGCTGCACCTTGTGCCTCGGCTGCTGCCTTATAAACCTTTTCGGAAATAGCATAAAGCGCCTTTTGCAGTTCTTCCTGCTTAGCCTTAATAGCCTCGGTATCCTCGCCCTTTAAAGCCTCTTTAAGAGCCTCTTTTGCATCTTCAACCGATTTCTTTTCCTCTTCGGAAATCTTGTCGCCGAACTCAGATAAGGTCTTCTCGGTCTGATAAACCATCTGGTCTGCGGCATTTCTTGTATCTACTGCCTCACGACGCTTTTTGTCCTCTGCGGCATATTCCTCTGCCTCTTTTACTGCCTTATCGATATCCTCTTTGGACATATTTGTATTAGAAGTAATTGTAATGTCGTTTTCTTTTCCTGTGCCTAAATCCTTTGCAGAAACGTGAACGATACCGTTAGCATCAATGTCAAAGGTAACCTCAATCTGGGGGATTCCACGAGGAGCAGGAGCAATTCCGTCAAGGTGGAATACGCCAAGGGTCTTATTGTCCTTTGCAAATTCTCTTTCGCCCTGAAGAACGTGAACCTCAACAGAGGTCTGTCCGTCTGCAGCGGTGGAGAAAATCTGGCTCTTCTTTGCAGGAATTGTGGTGTTACGGTCAATTACCTTTGTGGAAACGCCACCCATTGTTTCAATACCTAAGGAAAGAGTTGTAACGTCTAAGAGAAGAAGTCCCTTCACGTCGCCGCCAAGTACGCCACCCTGCATTGCAGCGCCGATAGCAACGCACTCGTCAGGGTTAAGTCCCTTTGAAGGCTCTTTTCCGATAAACTTCTTAACTGCTTCCTGAACGGCAGGAATTCTTGAAGAACCGCCAACCATTAAAACCTTGTTAATTTCGCTCTTATCAAGTCCTGAATCGGCAAGTGCTTGACGAACGGGGCCCATTGTAGCTTCTACAAGGTCGTCGGTAAGTTCGTTAAACTTAGCACGGGTAAGGGTTGCTTCATAGTGCTTAGGGCCTGTTGCATCTGCGGTAATGAAAGGAAGATTAATATCTGTGCTTGTCATTCCCGAAAGGTCGATTTTAGCCTTTTCTGCAGCTTCCTTAATTCTCTGCATTGCCATTTTATCGTTTGATAAGTCAATGCCGTTGTCTGCCTTAAAGCCTGCAACAATCCAATCCATAATGCGCTTATCAAAGTCGTCGCCGCCTAAACGGTTGTTACCTGCGGTAGCCAAAACTTCCTGAACGCCGTCGCCCATTTCGATAATCGATACGTCAAAAGTACCACCGCCAAGGTCATAAACCATAACCTTCTGGTCGTCTTCCTTATCAATTGAGTAAGCTAAGGCTGCTGCGGTAGGCTCGTTGATAATTCTCTTTACGTCAAGACCTGCAATTTTACCTGCATCCTTTGTTGCCTGACGCTGTGCATCGGTAAAGTAAGCAGGAACTGTGATTACAGCCTCGGTAACAGGCTGGCCAAGATAAGCCTCGGCGTCTGCCTTTAACTTTTGAAGAACGATAGCAGAAATCTCTTGAGGAGTGTATGCCTTACCGTCGATATCAACGGTGTAAGAGGTTCCCATTTCTCTTTTAATCGAAATGATAGTCTTATCAGGGTTTGTGATAGCCTGACGCTTTGCTACCTGACCTACTGCGCGTTCTCCGTTCTTTAAAAAAGCAACAACCGAAGGGGTAGTTCTTGCTCCCTCCGCATTTGCAATAACAACAGGCTCTCCGCCTTCCATAACTGCTACGCAAGAGTTGGTTGTTCCTAAGTCAATACCAATAATTTTTCCCATTTTAATTTTCTCCTTTAAATAGATGATGGTTCACCTTGCGGTGAAATGATGTTTTGTTTTACAAAATGATGGTGCCTTTGGCAATGATGGATTGCCTTCGGCAAAATTTTGGTGTCGCGTTCGCGACATAATATAAAATGTTTTACAACATATTATTTTTTGCTGTTTTGCAGGAAGAAATAAGCATAACTCTAATTCTTGAACAAACGGAATCTAACTCGTTAAACTTTGCTTCATCTATATAGTTTGTTTCAAGCAAAAGTTTTAACCAATAACCTGTTTCGTTTGCCTCTTTTAAAGCAATTTGAAGCTTTGAAACAAAATCTGCTTTGCTTTGTGCATATTGTGCTTCATTTATATTAGCACCTATGCTTGTTCCGCTTCTTCCTATTTGATTAGAAATTATATTTTCTCGTTTTTCTTTTAAGTCGCTTACAAGAAAAATAATTTCTTTCGCAAATTGAAAGGATAAATCAACCAATTTGTTTTCTTTTATCATACGCCGTAGGCTCCTTAATTTGTGCGAAGCACATACTTCATACACCGAAGGTGTCCTTCTTATGCGTTAGCATCCTTCATGGCGAAGCTGCTTCGGGTTCACCTTACGGTGAAATGATGTTTTGTTTTACAAAACGTTGGTGTCCTTTCGGACAATGATGCTTGCCTTCGGCAAATTTTGGTGTGCCTTTCGGCACTAATTTTAAAATAGCGTCGCAGACACATTAATTTGTGCGAAGCACATACTTCATACACCGAAGGTGTCCTTCTTATGCGTTAGCATCCTTCATGGCGAAGCTGCTTCGTTAGTTTGCTACCTGCACCATAGCCGGTCTGACAACGGTATCTCCAAATTTATAGCCCTTTTGCATTACTGCCGATACGACATTTTCTCCAAGAGTTTCGTCCTCGACGTGCATTATTGCCTCGTGTATTTCGGGGTTAAACTCTTCTCCCACGACTCCCAGTTCTACTAGTCCTAACTTTGAAGAAAGGTCGTTTAACTGTTTTACTATCATTTCGATTCCCTTGTTGAACTGCTCGGTGCCGTGCTCATATTCTGCGGCGCGGTCGGCATTATCAAGTATGGGAAGAAGATTTTTCATTACCTGTGCCTTTGCATACTCGGCTATTGTTAATTTTTCTCTTTCGGTACGCTTTTTGAAGTTGTCAAACTCGGCAGCGGTACGAAGAAATCTGTCGTTTAACTCTTCGAGTTCCTTTTTTAATTTTTCGACTTCGTTTGCCTTTTTTGCCTTTTTGGGCTTTTCGGTTGCCTTTGGTTCTTCTACTGTTTCTTCGGTAGAAACCGTCTTGTTCTCTTCGGTCATCCTTTATTCCTCCATTCCTTTCAATATATCATTAAGGATGTTTCCAACCTTTTCTGCTAAATATTCAATGCTTGGCATAATTCTTTCATAACTCATTCGTGTTGGTCCTATTACGGCAAGACGACCAAGCTCGTGCGTATCTCCGTAGGACGCGTAAATGATGCCGGTCGGTTTTAGCTCCGGAAAATCGGTGTCATCTCCAAAAACCACACCGACACTATCATTTGAAAGGGATAAAATACTTTGTGCCGTGTCGCTTGAGCTAAAGAGTCTTAAAACTCCCTTTGCCGAAAAATCTGAATCAAGCATTGTAAATAAGTTTGCTTCTCCGCGCATATCAACTCGTGTGCGGTTAAGCTCCTCTGCCATATCAAAGATAGCCGCAAAAAGGGGCGCCAGGCTTAACGCTTCAAATCCTGCCGAAGCGGTAACGCTTTGCAGATAAACCTTGTTAAGCTCGCTTAAATGCTTGCCCTGTACGTTTTGCTCGCATATTTCTAAAAATAGGTTTAAGTTTTCTTGAGTTAAGGGGAACTTGCAATGAATAAGTCTGCTGCGGCTTCTTCCGTCGGCTGTTATCGTAAAGATTATTACCGAAGAACGACCCATTGGCAAGAGGGTTACCTTTTTCATTACCGAGCCGTTTTCGGCATTCTCTGCATATATGGCGGGAAGTCCCGTTAGGGTTGTTAAAATTTGAGCCGCCGCAGAACCGATATTTTCAGGTTCGGGGTTTATGTCGACAAGCATCTTATCAATTATCTCTCGACTGTCGTTTGAAATGCTCTCCTTTGGCATAAGTTCGTTTACATAAAGTCTGTATGCCATGCTTGTAGGTAATCTTCCTGCCGAGGTGTGTGGTTGCTTTAAAAAGCCAAGCCTTTCAAGTTCGCTCATCTCTGCGCGAAGAGTCGCGGTAGAAGGGGATGCTACTAGCTTTGTTGCTAAAAGCTTTGAACCTATCGGCTCTCCCGTTTCAATATATAGCTTTACTATTTCGGAAAGAATTTCCTTTTTGCGAGCCGACAATTCCACCTTCTTCACCACCCTTTTTAGTATCTTCAAAAATTAGCACTCTAGCACGAAGAGTGCTAACATGGTATAATTTACCACACTTTTTCGCTCTTGTCAATGCCTAAATGCGAAATTTTTGAAAAATTTTTTGACTTTCTCTGACTTTTGTTTCATTTTAAGCCCTTTTATATATAATAAGGTATAGCCTTTAAAAACTTTGTCAAAAATAGCCTTACAGAAATTCTTTTCGGAGGTTATGTTTTGAACAGGTTTATTTGTGCCGTATTGGTGGCGGCGGTTTTATTTGTTTTTCTTCTTGCTCTTTTAATATTTTCTTTATCTCTTATATTCATTTAAACCAAGCCGTGCCGCATATAGAATAATAGAGGTGTCTATATGCGTAAAACCAAGGTTATTTTTATAAAAAACGCCATTACCCTAACCCTAACGAGTCTGTTGCTCAGAGCCGTTGGTATGTTTTTCCGTGCCTGGCTTGCAGGAGCCATCGGTTCGGACGGAATAGGGCTTTACAGCCAGGTCTTTTCGGTCTATATGCTTATTAGCGGACTTTCTTCTTCGGGGCTTAATCTTGCGGTGACCCGACTCATAAGCGAAGAGCTTATTTTAGGTGGACGCCGAGGAGCTGAAATAATTATAAAGCGTTGTTTAACGGCGGCGACGGTAATTTCTGTTGCCTTTTCACTTATTATCTTTTTTGGCAGAGGCTTTTTATCCGAAACGCTTGTAGGTGACACCCGAATTGAATCTGCCTTTAAAATTTTGCCTTTTTCTTTGCCTTTTACTGCCGTCTGCTCCTGCTTTAAGGGATATTTTATGGCGCGAAAGAAGAGTGCGCCCAGCAGTCTGTCATCTCTTTTGGAACAAGCCGTGCGAATGGGCGTCATTATGAGTCTTGCGGCAAAGAGTCTTAAAAAAGGTCTTGAGCATGCCTGCGCCCTTGTGGTTTTTGGAGACGTGGCAGCCGAATTCTCTTCTTGCATACTGGTTTACATAATGTATATGTTGGATAAAAGAAAAATTGCCAACCAACAAGCCTCCCACGTATATAAAGGAGAGCTTAATAAAAAGGTTTGGCATATTGCTTTTCCTGTCTCTCTTGGCAGAGGTCTAAACTCCTTGCTACGAACAGCGGAAAACTTCCTGGTTCCGTCTTCCCTTGTAAAGTTCGGGCTTAGCCGCGACGCTTCCCTTTCGGTTTTTGGGCTCATTAAAGGAATGGCGCTTCCCCTTTTGTTTTTCCCTGCATCCCTGCTTAACGCCCTCGCCACCCTTTTAATTCCCGAAATGAGCGAGGCTGTGGCAGGCGAAAAGGAATATAAAATAAAATACGCCGTCGAAAAAGCTCTAAATATAATATTTATAACCGCAATTCCCTTTTCGGCGCTCTTTTTCTTTGGCGCAGACGCCTTCGGACAGCTTGTTTATAACAATTCGGAGGTTGGCAAAATACTAAGGCTTTTATCCCCTTTGGTTCCGCTTATGTACGTCGATTCTATATCAGACGGACTTTTAAAGGGCCTTGACCAACAAAAGATAACCTTTAGAAATTCTATTGTTGACTCAAGCGCTAGACTTTTGCTTATTTTAACCCTTTTGCCGCGACTTGGTAGTATGGGTTTTATACTTATAATGTATTTGAGCAACCTTTTTACCTCTTCTTTTAACCTTGCAAGGCTTTTAAAGGTGTCAAAAGCCAGAATAGACTTTATTAAAAAGGCCCTTTTGCCCCTAGGTTTTGCCTTTTCGGTCTGCTTTACGGTAAATTCTTTCTTAAACCCCTTAAAGCTTTCAAACTTTATCTATTGCCTTGTCTTTTCTGCCCTTTCACTTTTAGGCTATGCCTCCTTAACCCTAATAACCGGTTGTTTTAGTCGAGAAGACTTATAAAAAAAGAGAGCCAAACGGCTCTCTTTTATCTTTGTTTTTTAAAAAAGTCGGTTAAAAGCGTGGCACAAGTGTCTTCACAAACTCCACCATAGGTTTCAGGTGTTGTATTAAAGGGTAAATTAAACAGGTTTACAACCGATTCGTTGGATGCTGCGCCGCCCTTTAAATCATAAGCGCCAAAATAAACCCTTTTTATGCGACTATTGATAATAGCGCCTGCACACATGGGACAAGGCTCAAGCGTTACATAAAGTTCGCAGTCGTCAAGCCGCCAGGAACCTGTTTGTTTTGCCGCATCCTTTATAGCTAATATCTCGGCGTGCGCCGTAGGGTCTTGTTCCTTTTCGGTTTTGTTAAACCCTCTTCCTATAACTTTTCCGTCCTTGACAACTACCGCGCCAACCGGAACCTCTCCGCTATCAAAAGCCTTTTTTGCTTCTATAATTGCCTCTTTTAAAAAGTTGTTGCTCATTTTCTTCCTCTATTATATTGTTTCACGTGAAACAAAAGGTTGGATGTTTCACGTGAAACATTTATTATATAATGTCTGCGGTCATTAAAATTGTAAGTAAAATGCCTAAAATTATTGTAGGAGAAGATAAAAACCAACCCATCTTTTCCTTAAACGTTGCCTTTATTTCTCCGCTTTCAAGTCTTAGCGCACCCTTTTCCATTTTTGGAAGCATAAGAATTCCCACAAAGAAAAGTGCTAGACTTATTGCAAAATATAACGTGGTTACGGCGCTTTTTAAATATTCCGCGTCTCCAAATGGCAATAAATCGGATAAAAGCACCGACATAAAGTTGTTTATAAAGTGAATGATGCATCCCGTCCATATCGAACCGGTCTTTATTACTGCATAGCCTAAAACAAGGCCAACCATAAACGCAAAAGGTATTTGGAGAAGGTTTGCGTGCATAAGGCCGAATAAAATTGCCGATAAAAGCACCGCTACGTCCTCGCCGTATCTTCTAGCAGAGCCTAAAACTGCGCCGCGCATTAAAAACTCCTCGACCAAAGCGGGTGTTACCGCCGAAGACAAGATTATAATAATCGTACCAAAAATTCCGTCGGGTTTTGTAAGCTCGGGCGAAGAATAGTATATCCCGAACTGTTCAAGAAAAAGTGCTATAACGTTTGTAGCAATGTTGGCAAAGGCGCAAACTCCGACTCCTATAAATATAAAGGGTAAAAACAGGCCTTTTTTAGGTTTGTCAAAAAAGACTATATTTGGTTCGGCTTTTTTCTCAAGCCCTATTAAGAAAAGTGCAGGAAGCACCATCATTATCATTGACACCGCTATCTGCCACATATTTTGAAAAATCGGTTCGGATAAAACCTTTTGGATGTTAAATTTAAAATAGGATGCGCTCCATATAAACGCATAATTACAAAGTAACGGAATAAAGAGCAAAAGCAAATATGCCGTGCCTATTCTAAAGGCGGTTTTCTTAACCCGTTCTCTTTCTAAAATCTTCAAAATCATCTCGTTTTGGATGTTTTGATATATATTTTCTTCTTGCAATATAATCCCTCCAAAGCGCTCAAAAATTGCAAGTTTAACGCTCGTAAACTAAAATATCAAATAATTACTCTTTTTTTCTCTTGATTTCTCTCATTTTTGCGGTTTTTCTCTTTTGTCATTCCTTTAATTAAAAAGTGGGAAATGAGTAATCCCCAGCATAAAAATTACTGAAAAAGGCCCATTTCCCCCAAAATTTAATTAAATTTTACTCTTCTGAGTCACCGTCATCAGAGTCCTCTGCCGCATCGGCATCGGGTGCATCGGGAACGTCGGTTACCTCATCCTCGTCGTGAGGTGTGGTAGCAAGAGACAATACCCTGTTCTCTCCGTCGCCAACCTTCATAATTCTAACACCCTTTGAAGGACGCTTAAACATACTGATGCTCTCTACAGCGATACGGATGATAATTCCGTCAGAGGAAATCATAATGATATCCTCGTCATCATTTGCGGCAATAACACCGCAAACGTCGCCGTACTTTTCACATCTATAGTTTGTAATACCCTTACCGCCACGGGTCTGAATTCTGTGGTCGGTAATGGGGGTTCTTCTTCCGTATCCTGTTTCGGTAACGGTTAAGAGAACGGTATCCTCATCACAAACTGCCATAGAAACAACCTCATCGCCGGGTGCTAGTTTAATCGAACGAACACCGCGAGCGGTTCTTCCCATAGGTCTTACGTCGTTTTCATCAAAGCGGATAGCCTTACCCTTCTTGGTAGAAACTAAGAGGGTCTTGTTTCCGTCAGAAAGGGCTACAAAGCGGAGTTCATCATTCTCTTCAAGCTCAAGCGCTATAATACCGCTCTTACGGGTATTCTTGAAGGCTTCCATCGAGGTTCTCTTAATGCAACCATCCTTGGTGCCCATAACGATAAACTGTTCGTTGTCAAGCTCGGGTGTTGCCAAAATCTTGGTAACCTTTTCTCCTGCCATTAAAGGCACGATATTTACAACATTCATACCCTTTGAGGTTCTTGTTCCCTCTGGGATTTCGTAAGCCTTTAGTCTATAAACACGGCCTAAATTTGTAAACATCATTATATAATCGTGAGAAGAGCAGACAAACATATTCTCAACGAAGTCCTCTTCGCGAGTGGTAAGGCCCTTAACACCTCTTCCGCCACGATTCTGAACTCTATATTCATCTGCGGCAACACGCTTCATATAACCGCCTGTGGTACGTGTAATTACACATTCCTCTTCAGGAATAAGGTCCTCAATATCAACGTCGCCCGAAATAGCCGAAATCTCGGTTCTGCGGTTGTCTGCATACTTATCTCTAAGGTTTAAGGCTTCGCTCTTAACGATATCTAAAACTTTACCGTGGTCGGCAAGAATTTCCATGCATTCCTTGATAAAGTCCTTCTTTTCCTTAAGCTCGTCCTCAATTTTCTGCTTTTCCATTCCTGCAAGTTTACCAAGTTGCATCTGAACGATAGCGGTGGTCTGAACATCATCAAGGCCAAAACGCTCGCTTAACGCTTCCTTAGATTCAGGAATTGTCTTAGAATTGCGGATTATATTAATAACCTCATCAATAAAGTCAAGCGCAACCTTTAAGCCCTCTAAAATGTGGGCTCTTTCTTCGGCCTTCTTCATATCAAAGCGGGTTTTACGCTCAACAATTTCACACTGGAAGTCGATGCTGTTTTGAAGCATCTCTTTAAGTGTTAAAATCTGCGGTTTACCGTTTACAATAGCAATAAGGTTAGCGCCAAATGTGGTCTGAAGCTCGGTGTAAGAATAAAGCTTATTGAGTACAACCTGAGGATTAGCATCCCTCTTTAAATCAACAACAATTTTAATACCGCCGTCGCGCTTTGAAGAGTAGTCAACTACGTCTTCGATGCCCTCAACACGCTTTTCATTAGCAAGGTCGTAAATCTTCTTAACTAATGCTTCTTTTCTAACCTTATAAGGAATTTCGGTAATGGTGATACGGAACTTACCACTTGGCAGCTCCTCAATTTCTGCCTTACCGCGAACGATAATCTTGCCCTTACCGGTAGCATAAGCGGCACGAATACCACTTCTGCCCATAATGATACCGCCGGTCGGGAAGTCGGGTCCCTTAATGTGCTCGCAAAGGTCAGAGAGTTCTGCATCGGGGTTATCAATAAGGTAGCACATACCGTCAATGGTTTCGCCTAG
Source organism: Acutalibacteraceae bacterium (assembly GCA_045636705.1). Classification (GTDB taxonomy): domain Bacteria; phylum Bacillota; class Clostridia; order Oscillospirales; family Acutalibacteraceae; genus SFWF01. The sequence continues at coordinate 69,439 of JAZTYA010000010.1, read as the reverse complement.
GTTATGAGGCGGAATTTCTGTAGCCATACCAAAAGCGATACCCGAAGAACCGTTAACTAAAAGTTGTGGGAACCTTACGGGTAGAACGGTAGGCTCTTTTAGACGGTCGTCATAGTTTGGCATAAAATCAACAGTATCTTTCTCGATATCATCAAGCATCGAGAAGGAAAGTCTGTTCATTTTAGACTCGGTATAACGGTAAGCAGCGGCAGGGTAGCCATCGATGTTACCGAAGTTTCCGTGTCCGTCAATTAAAGGATAGCGAAGGGAGAAATCCTGCGCCATACGAACCATTGCTTCATAAACTGAAGAGTCACCATGTGGATGGTAACGACCAAGCACGGCACCGACAGTATCGGCGCACTTTCTGTATGCTTTTTCGGGATTTAGTCCGTTTTCATACATTGTGTAAAGAATTCTTCTGTGAACAGGCTTTAAGCCGTCACGAACATCGGGGAGAGCACGACCAACGAGTACCGACATACCGTACTGAAGCATACTGCCCTTAACTTCATCAACTATTTCAACAGGAAGAATCTTGGTCTGTTCGCTTTCGGGCCAAAAAACGTTTTCTTGTTTTGCCATTTTTTACGCTCTCCTTTCCTTAAATGTCTAAATCGGTAGCAAATACCGCATTTTCTTCAATAAATTGTTTTCTGGGTTCAACCTCGTCACCCATGAGCATTGTAAAGGTTGCATCTGCAAGCTCGGCATCGCTCATAGTTACTCGTAGGAATGTACGAGTTTCGGGGTTAAGGGTTGTTTCCCAAAGCTGGTCGGGGTCCATTTCACCAAGACCCTTATAGCGTTGAACGTCTGCGTTGCCGCCAAGCTGTTCAATATATTCTGCCTTTTCTTCATCGGTAAATGCGTCAAAATGTTGCTTACCCTTTGAAACGCGGAACAAAGGCGGTTGAGCCAAATAAATATGACCTGTTTCAATCAGCGCCGGCATATATCTGAAGAAGAAGGTTAATAAAAGTGTTCTGATATGAGAACCGTCGACGTCGGCATCGGCCATAATAACGATTTTATCATAGCGAAGTTTTTCAATATCAAAGTTTTCGCCAATTCCGGTTCCCAATGCTACTACAACGGGAGCTAGTTTATCGTTGCCGTAAACCTTATCATCGCGAGCCTTCTCAACGTTAAGCATCTTACCCCAAAGCGGTAGAATTGCCTGATAGGTAGAGTTTCTGCCCTCAACTGCCGAACCGCCTGCCGAGTCACCCTCGACGATATAAATTTCGGTCTTGGTTGGGTCATCGGATATACAGTCTTTTAACTTTTCGGGCATACGGGTCTTAATTCCCATTCCTGCCTTTTTAAGTGAGGTTTCAAGTGCCTTTTGTGCAGCCTCGCGAGCATTTGAATAAGCAATAATTTTATCAATTATGCGCTTTGCTTCCTGCGGATTTTCCTCTAAATACTGATAGAGTTTATCATTAACAAGGTCGCGAACAACCTTACCAATAGAGGTGTTACCGAGTTTTGCTTTGGTCTGGCTTTCAAACTGAGCATCAGAAAGTTTAACAGATACAACAGCCACAAGACCGCTTATAATGTCGTCGCCCTTAAGTCTTTTATTTCCTTCCTTAAGGTGTTTAAAATCAAAGGCATATTTGTTAATTGTATTAGCTAAAGATAGTTTAAATCCTTGCTCGTGTGTACCACCGTCAACAGTAAAGAGGGTGTTAGCAAAGGACATAATTTTGTTGTCCGATGAGGTTGACCAGATAAGAGCTATTTCTGCCGACTGGTCGTTTATAGAGGTGCTAAAAGAAATAATATCATTGTTATATTTTTCCTTTTTTTGCTCCTCTAATAAGAACTCAACGTAAGACTTAATACCGCCTTCATAGTGGAACTCTTCGGTTCTTTCTTCTTTGCCTTCTCTTAAATCCTTAAGCTCAACGCGAATACCTGCATTAAGGAAGGACTGCTCACGAAGTCTTGTTTTTAAGGTATCATAATCATAGGTTGTAGTATCGGTAAATATAGAGGGGTCGGGCTTGAAGGTAACAACAGTTCCGGTATCGCTGCAAGAGCCTATCTTTTCAAGCTCTGTTACAATATTTCCCTTTTCGTATCTTTGCTTATAGATATTGCTTCCGTCGTGAACTTCAACCTCAAGCCAGTTTGAAAGCGCGTTAACAACCGAAGCACCAACGCCGTGAAGACCGCCTGATACTTTATATCCGTTACCGCCGAACTTACCGCCTGCATGAAGAATTGTAAATACAACCGTAACGGTAGGAATGCCTTTTTGCGGATTTATACCAACAGGGATACCACGGCCGTTATCGGTAACACGTACAATGCCGTCATCCAATAATTCAACCGTGATTTTATCACAGTAGCCCGCTAACGCCTCATCTATAGAGTTATCAACTATCTCGTAAACAAGATGATGAAGACCGCGCTCACCTGTCGAACCGATATACATACCGGGGCGCGTTCTTACCGCTTCAAGTCCTTCAAGTACCTGAATGGAGTTTTCATCATAACTTTCTGTTACAGGAATTTTGATTTCTTCGCTCATTTTATTCTCCTTATTCTTCTAGCATTTTGCCAATTCTTTTATAAAGGGTCTGGCTTGATAATTGAGAAATATAAATTTTCTTTGATTTTTCTTTTTTCTTCCTTGTTACTACAAATGCCTTGGGAAGTTCAAAAGAAACGTTTATTACATTACCCTCTTTTGAGGATTTGTTTATAAAGGTTCTGGATGCTTTCATTACCGTCGTTGTATCAAGGTCAAAAATACCTATTATATCCTTTTCACGGACAACGGTGCTTTCGCCTAAATGTAAATACATAATATTTTCCTTTAATTTACCTTTATTTTTCCGTTTTCTACCGTAAATACCTTTCCTACGTTAAGTAAAGCCGGTATATTCGGGTCACAACATGTTATAAATACCTGCCAGTCTTTAATGTGGTTTAAAATATAATTTTGACGGGACAGGTCAAGCTCGCTCATTACGTCATCCAAAATTGCAATAGGTCTTTCCCCTGTCTTTTTGGTTAAGATATCTGCTTCGGTAAGTTTTAGTGCCAAGGCAATACTTCTTTGTTGTCCTTGAGAACCAAAACTTCGAGCAGAAATACCGTTAAGCAAAAATTCAACGTCATCTCTATGAGGACCTACCGAGGTGACCCCTGAAAATTTATCATTTGCGCGAGCCTTATAAAGCTTTTCGGCTAAATCTTCTCCGCCGGACGATAAATATTTTATTTCAAGTTCTTCCCTCATTGAAGAAATACCGTCATATATTTTATGTATGCTTTTTTTAAGCAGAGAGCAGTAGTTCAGCCTGTATTTTTCTATTTGGAGTCCCAGAGAACAAATTTCAGCCTCAAAAGCAGATAAAAGTTCTTCTCCACCCTCTGTGTATTCATAATTTTTAATAATACTGTTTCGTTGTGCCACGGCTTTTAAATACTGCCTTGAAATATTAACATAGGAAGGATAAAGCTGTGCAATAGCTAAATCTAAAAATCTTCTTCTTTCACTCGGGCCTTCTTTTATAAGCCTTAAATCAGAAGGAGAAAAAACAACTGCACAAAATTTTCCCACCATTTCGGCAGGACCTTTTAACTTTTTTGTATCCAAAAAGCAGGTTCTCTTGTTTTCTATCAGAATTTCAGCTTCTCTTTCTATTCCTTCGGATAAAAAATCAAGTTTTAAAGATGCTTTTTCTTTACCTAAAGTTATAAGTTCTTTATCTTTAGACCCTCGAAAGCTTTTTGTTCCGGTAAAAAGCCACAAGGCTTCAACTAAATTTGTTTTTCCTTGAGCATTTTCGCCGACAATTAGGTTTATTCCTTCACTTGGTTCAAAATCAAATGCAAGCAGATTTCTAAAGCCTTCGCCTTTAAGTCTTTTAACCTGCATTATTTTACAATTAATCCTTCGCCATCATATTCTGCCTTATCGCCTTTATGGAGTTTTTTACCTCTCTGCAAGCAAACCTCTCCGTTTACCTTAACTTCTCCACCTTGAATTACAACCTTTGCATGTCCACCGGTTGAAACCAAGGAAGCTAGTTTTAAAGCAGAATCCAAACGAATATATTCTTCTTTTATAAAAATCTCGTTGTATTCCATATTTATTTAAGTCTTACAGGCATTACCATATAGATAAAGCTGTCTCCTTCGGTGGGTTCAATTACAATACCGTTCGTGTTGCCGTTAAATCTGATAAATACCTCGTCAGTTTCCGTAGCGCGAAGAGCATCACACAAAAGCTGTGAGTTTACACCAATTTCAAGTTCATCGCCTTTAAGCTCAATTCCGTATGTATCGGTTGCTTTTCCTAAAGGAGAAGAACAGGTAAAGGTAGATACGTTTTCTTCAAGTCTCCATCTTACAGGGGTTGTAAACTTATCACTTACAACAAGAGAAATTCTATCTAATATATCAATGATGTTTTTAACGTTTACTCTTATTTCTTGTGAAAAGTTTTTTGTTAAAGCCTTTTCATAATTTACAAACTCGCCCTCTAAAAGACGTGAAACTAATAAATAATCATCAATGTAGAAAGAAATAAGCTTCTTTGTAACGAAAATATTTATAATTTCATCTTCGTCTGAAATTATTTTCGTTGCTTCACCTATTGCTTTTCCGGTAATAACAAAGTTATAATCTCCCGAACAATTAATCTGTTCGCGGCGAATAGCAATTCTTCTTCCATCAATACCTGTAAACTGAATAAGCCCGTTATCAACAGTAACGTTAACACCTGTTAATATAGGTCTTGAGCCTTCATCACTTGCTACTGCAAATAACGTTCCTCTTACCATATCTTTTAAAAGACCGGCAGAAATTGAAATTTTATCGGTTTCCGGAACAGAAGGAATTTCAGGAAAATCTTCTGCACTCATACCCATAATATCAAAAACAGCATTACCGCTCTTAATATGGCACATTAGTCTGTCGTCAGCTTCAATTTCTATCTGAACACCGTCAGATTTACGCAAAATCTCTGTTAAAAGCTTTGCAGAAATAACAACGTCTCCTTCAACGTCGCAGTTAGCATATATTTCTTTTTTCATGCTCATTTCAAGGTTGTAGCTAACAAGTGTTAGTTTTCCCTTTTCAGCAGAAATTAAGATACCTTCAAGCACAGGAAGGCTTGTTTTTGTAACAATTCTTGAAAGATTTTGAACTGCTGATAAAAAAGCAGCTCTTTCGGTAGTAAAACGCATCGTGTTTTTCCCTTCTTTTGAAAAATTTTAAATTTTTTCTTTTATATTTCTTTTAAAATAAACTTTTTAACAGCCGTAATAGTAGGGTATCTTAAAACGGTTAAAAACAAAACTAAACAACCATTTTAAGCCAAAATTAATATTAACAACATTCTTTATAAAAAGTGAATAAAAAAGCCAAAATTTTAGTTTTTAACAGCCTTGTTAATAAGGGGTATGTTAATTAACATTAATAAGGTTGATAAGTCTTATAGAAATTTAAGCCTCATTTTTGAGATTTTTAATAATGTCGTCTATTATTTCTTTCTCATAAGGACGCTCTTTTAACATCTTTTCAATCTTATTTACCGTGTAAAGAACGGTTGTGTGGTCTTTTCCAAAGGCTTCACCTATTGATTTATAAGGAAGCTCGGTAGTTTCTCTTGCAATATACATTGCAATTTGTCTTGCCTGAACCAAATCTGCCGTTTTACGCTTTGATAAAATATCATTTTCAGAAACGTCGTAGGTACGAGAAACCTCCGAAATAATTTTTTCTATCTTTATAGGTTCGGGCTGAGTATCGTTTACAACCTCTTTAATAATATTTTGAACGGTAGAAAGATTAGGAACGTTATTTTGAATTTGAATGAATGCCTGAAGCTTTTTAACAACGCCTTCTAATTGACGTGTATTCATCTTAATATGTTCAGCAATATAGAAAACAAGGTTATCATCAAGGTTTATATGCAAAGATTCTGCCTTTTTGCGAATAATACCAACCCTTGTTTCATAATCAGGAGGTGTAATATCTGCCAAAAGACCCATTTCAAGACGATTGCGGATTCGGTCGTCCAAGGTTTTAACGTCTTTTGGAGGACGGTCCATGGTAACAACGATTTGTTTGTTATTTTGATGAAGAGAATTAAAGGTGTTAAAATATTCCTCTTGGGTCTGGTCCTTTCCTGCAATGAACTGAATATCGTCGATTAAGAGTACGTCAAGATTTCTAAACCTTGCACGGAAAGCATCGGTAGTACCCGAATGAATAGCGTCGATGATTTGGTTTGTAAATTCTTCGCTTCGTACGTATTCAACACGCTTTTCGGGATATTTTTTCTTAATCTGATTACGAATAGCAAGCATAAGGTGGGTTTTACCAACACCCGAAGTGCCATATATTACAAGCGGATTATAAATGATGTTAGGGTTGTCCGATACAGCCATAGATGCCGCATGAGCAAAACGGTTACAAGAACCAACGATAAAGTTATCAAAGGTAAAGGAGTCCTCAAAGGAACTGTTTACCTCGGCAACCACGTTGGGAACGATTTTTCCGTTTTCGTCCTCAACAACTATTTTAACTTCCATATCAATTCCCATAATCTCTTTAACGCAGGGCTTGAGAATTTTCATATAGTTAGATTCTAAAATTCCCTTTTTGTAATCGGAATAAATACCGAGTACGATTTCGCCGTTTCGAATTTCCAACGGATGTAGGTCGCTGAACCATACGTTAAAGGAAATTTCAGGAAGATTTTTCTTAATTTCTACGCATATCGCTTCCCAAATATCGACAATGGTATCTATTTGCATAATTTTGCACTTCCTTTAAAAATAAGTTTTAGTTTAATAATTTTAACCGATTTTTTCTTCTTTTCAAGGACATCTTTTAGAAAAGAAAAAAGCATATAATAAGGCATAATAAAATAATTCTTTTTGATTATAACACAGTTGTTAACATTTTTCAATGAAATCTTTAATAATTTATTATAAATATATTATATTATCGCGCGCGAGGGGAAAAAGGAGAGCAAAAAAAGAGAAAACAAACATTTTTTATGTTGACCTTTCTAGAGTTTTACTTTATAATAAAATAGACAATGGGCAAATTGTATAGTTTTTTCAGAAAAAATAAAAAAAACCATAAGAAATTAATAAAATTTCTAATTAAAAAAAGTTGTGAGGGTACATAAAATGTATGCGCGAATAATAAAAAGATTTTTAGATTTTTGCCTTTCTTTTTTAGCAATTATAGCACTTTCTCCGGTTTTACTTATTTTAATAATATTAGGTGCTATTAAAATGAAAGGAAACCCTTTTTTTACACAAAATCGTCCAGGTAAAGATGAAAAAATCTTTAAGCTAATTAAGTTCCGCAGTATGACATGTGAGAAAGATAAAAACGGCAACCTTTTACCTGATGATGAGCGTCTTACAAAATATGGAAGAATACTTCGTTCGACCAGTTTAGATGAACTTCCTGAACTTTTTAATATTTTAGTAGGAGATATGTCAATAGTAGGACCAAGGCCGTTACTTCCTGAATATTTACCTTATTATACAGAGGAAGAAAAACACAGACACGATATGAGACCCGGACTTACAGGATGGGCACAGGTAAATGGACGAAATGTTACCGAATGGGAAGAACGGCTAGCCCAAGATATTTACTACATAAATAGATGTAGCCTTATGTTAGATGTAAAAATTTTATTTAAAACAGTTTACAAGGTCATAAATCGTTCGGATATTTTAGTTGGAAGTCAAATTAGCGCAGGAAGACTAGATGATGCAAGAAGAGAGAAAGAATATGCAAATAACGATTAGAAAATTTGATGAAAACGATATTGAAAAAAAAATATGTTGGATAAATGATGCCCGAAACAATCAGTTTTTACATTATGATTTACCGCTAGAGTATAAAAAAACACTTGAATGGTATAACAAAAACAAAAACCGAAAAGACAGATTTGACGGAGTAATTGAGGCTGATTCAGTACCGGTAGGATTAATAGGCCTTTTATCTATAGAAACTGAAAGCGGTTCTGCAGAATTTTATATTGCTTTAGGAGAACAGGAATATAAAGGAAAAGGAATAGCAAAAAAAGCGTCCGAAAAAATGCTAAAAAAAGCATTTGAAAAATATGAGCTAAAAAAAGTTTATTTATATACAGAAAAGGATAATTTAGTTGCGCAAAGGCTTTTTACAAAAATAGGGTTTTCACAAAAAGCCTTATTAAAATCGCATATCATACATAATGGAAGAAAGGTTGACAGATATTTATATGAAATTACTTCAGACGAATTTAAAATCCTTTCCAACCCCAATACAAAAACTTGCACAAAGGTCTAATGAAAATAAAATATACATAAAAAGAGAAGACCTGATTCCGTTCTCTTTTGGAGGGAATAAGGCAAGAAAAAGCTTTCTCTTTTTTGAAGAAATTTTGTCGGATAAATTTGGCACAGTTGTAACGTATGGTTCTAGTAGTTCAAATCATTGTCGCGTAGTAGCAAATTTATGTGCAAAACATGGTTTGTCGTGTTATATCGTATCTCCGGAAGAAGACTATCATCCAACAATCAATTCAAAACTAGTAGAAAATTTTGGTGCAAAGATTATCAAAGTTCCGCTTGAGTCGGTTTCAAAGACGATAGATGCATTAATGGAAAATTTAATAAAAGAAGGAAAGCCATATTTCATTCCTGGAGGAGGACATGGAAATATTGGAACACAAGCTTACGTAAATGCATATAACGAAATTTGCGAATACGAGAAAACAAACAATATATATTTTGATTATATTTTCCTGGCATCAGGGACAGGAACAACACAAGCCGGATTAGTCTGTGGTGCTGCGCTAAACAACGATTATAAAAGAAAAATTGTTGGAATAAGCATTGCTCGAAAGAATCCAAGAGGCATAAATGTTGTTAAAGAAAGCGTTGATGAATATTTAGGAGAGAATAATTTTTGTGGGGAAATACCACAGATTATTTTTGATGATTCCTATATTTGCGATGGGTATGGTAAATATAATTCTAATATTTTAAATTGCATAGAAGATATGATGAAAAATGAGGGAATTCCTTTAAATCGCACATATACAGGAAAAGCGTTTTTGGGAATGACTAAATATATAGAAGAAAATAAAATAGAAAATAAAAATATTTTATTTTTACACACAGGCGGGGCACCACTGTATTTTGATGATTTAGGTGAATAAAATGAACATTTTAATTTTAAGCGCGGGAACACGAAATAAAATAGTGCAATATTTCAAAAAGGCTTTAAATGGCTTGGGTTCGGTAATTGTTACTGATTGTAGCAAATATGCTCCTGCTATATACGAAGCAGATAAATATTATATTGTGCCTAGAATTACAGAAGAAAACTACATAGATACAATTGTTGATATATGTAAAAAAGAAAACATAAAGGGAGTACTTTCGTTAATAGACCCAGAACTTTCTTTATTGGCTGAAAATAAAAAAAGATTTGAAGAAATAGGCTCTCAAATTATTGGTTCAAGTTATGATTTGTGTGAGCTAACATTAAATAAATGGGATATGTTTAAATGGCTTTCTTCACACAATTATAATTGTGCGAAAACGTTTGTTTCAAAAGAAGAGTTTTTTGAAGCGGAAAAGAATGGCGAGATAAGTTACCCTGTTTTTGTAAAACCAATTTGCGGAAGCGCAAGTGTTGCAATAACAAAGGTGGACAACCGCGAAACGGTAGAACTACTGTTTAAACAGTCTGAAGGCCTTATGATTCAAGAATTTTTGCGCGGAACAGAAATAGGCGCGGATTGTTATATTGACATGATAAGTGGAGAATTGGTTTCGGTTTTCACAAAGAAAAAGATAGTTATGCGAGCAGGAGAAACAGATAAAGCAGTAAGCTTTAAAGACCCAAAACTTTTTGCCCTTATTAAAAAATTTGTTAAAGACTGTGGCTTTAGAGGACAAATAGATATAGACCTTTTTGAAGAAGGCGGAGAATATTTTATTTCTGAAGTTAATCCTCGCTTTGGAGGGGGATACCCGCATGCATATGAGTGCGGGGTGGACCATATGAAACTGATTGTTAACAATCTTTCTGGTAAAAGCAACGAAGAAAACATAGGAGATTACGAGGAAGGTCTATACATGATGAAATATAATGAAATTAAAATTATGAGGGTGTAGTTTTGAAAATACTTTTTCTTTCGATTGGCAATTTAAAAGATTTATTAGAACATGCACTTTATCCCGATTTACTTCGAAGCATAAATGAGCAGGGACATAAGGTTTATGCGGTTTGTGCAAATGAAAAACGCAACGGCCAAGAAACAACACTTTCTGTTGAGGCAAATATAAATGTTTTACGCGTAAAAACAGGAAATATTACAAAGGTTAATTTAATAGAAAAAGGCATTTCTACGATACTTATTGAAACACAGTTTAAAAAGGCAATAAAAAAGTATTTTAAAGATATTAAGTTTGACCTTGTTGTATATTCAACTCCTCCTATTACCTTTGTAGGAGCAATTTCCTATATCAAAAAGCGTGATAATGCAAAAACCTATCTTTTGCTTAAGGATATTTTTCCTCAAAACGCCGTTGATATCGGTATGATGAGAAAAAGCGGGCTAAAGGGAATCATCTATAAGACCTTTAAAAAAAAGGAAGAAGCATTATACAAAAATTCCGATTATATCGGTTGTATGAGTCAGGCAAACGTTGACTTTATCCTTAAAAATAACCCCGATATAAATCCTAAGAAGGTGCATATCTGTCCTAACGCTATCGAAGTTTTGCCCTTTGAAAAGGATATGGAAAAACGAGCAGAAATCCGCAAAAAGTGGAATATCCCCGAGGATAAAACCGTCTTTATATATGGCGGAAACCTTGGCCGTCCGCAGGGAATACCTTTCCTTATAAAATGTCTTAAAGCTAATAAGGACAAGGACGACAGGTTTTTTGTCGTTTGCGGCAAGGGTACCGAATATGGAAAGCTTAAAGCCTTTTATGATGAAGAAAAACCAAAAAACCTACTCCTTTTAAACGGACTTCCAAAGGAAGAATACGAGGAGTTTGTAAAGGCGTTTGACGTGGGTTTAATTTTCTTAGACCACCGCTTTACAATTCCAAACTTTCCGTCTCGCCTTCTTTCCTATATGCAAAGCAAGATGCCGGTAATTACCTGTACCGACCCTAACACCGACATAGGAAAAGTAGCAGAAGAAGGCGGTTTTGGCGTCGCTTCTGAGTCAAACGACCCCGAAAACTTTACTAAAGCAGTCGATAAGATGCTTACCCTTGATTTAACAAAAATGGGTGAAAACGGATACGAATTTTTAAAGGAAAACTACACCGCCGAAAAGGCAGCCAAGATAGTTTTGTCACAAATATAAAAAAGGAGGATTTCGGCATGAGAATTTTAATGATAAATTCGGTTTGTGGCATTAGAAGCACAGGCAGAATTTGCACCGATATTGCCGAGGTTCTTGAAAAAGAGGGACACGAGTGTAAAATTGCTTTTGGCAGAGAAACCGTGCCCGAAAAATATAAAAAGTTTGCCGTAAGAATCGGTACGCCTTTAAGTTCAAAGATAGACGGACTTAAATGCCGTGTTTTTGATAACGCAGGTTTTAATTCTAAGGCAGCGACCAAAAAATTCTTAAAATGGGTGCGTGAATATAACCCCGATGTTATACATCTTCACAACCTGCACGGCTACTATATAAACATTGAACTTTTATTTAAGTTTTTAAAAGAGTTCGGCAAGCCGGTTGTTTGGACACTCCACGACTGCTGGTCCTTTACGGGACATTGTTCGCATTTTGCTAATGTTAGTTGCTATAAATGGCAAACAGAGTGCGACAATAGGTGTGTAAGGCAAAAAGCCTATCCTACAAGCATGTTTGTAAGCCGTGCCAAACAAAACTTTTTAAAGAAAAAAGAATTATTTACATCTCTTTCAGACCTTTCGCTTATAGTACCTTCAAAGTGGCTTGCAAGTCAGGTTAGCGAGTCCTTTTTAAAGGAAAAGGAAATAAAAATTATACCTAACGGCTTGGACCTTGAAGGTTTTAAACCTATAAAGAGTGATTTTAGAGAAAAGTATGGTTTTGAAAATAAAAAGATGATTTTAGGTGTGGCTTCCGCTTGGGGCAAAAACAAGGGAACCGAAGATTTTGTAGCTTTAAGTCAAGCAGTATCGGATGAATATAAGGTAGTTCTCGTTGGTATGACACCCGATCAGGCAGAAAAAATGCCAAAAGAAATTTTAGTTTTGCCTAGGACAAACAGTATTAGTGAGCTGGCAGAAATATATACTGCGGCAGATATTTTCTTTAACCCAAGCCGCCAAGAAACGATGGGTCTCACTACGGTTGAGGCTATGGCCTGCGGAACGCCAGTTGTTACTTCAAACTGCACCGCAGTACCCGAGGTTGTTGACGAAAACTCAGGAATAGTGCTTGAAAATTTGGAGATAGATACAATAATTAACGGCATAGAAACCGTTTTGGCAAAGGAATATCCAAACACGAGAAAACGCGCAGAATATTATGAAAAATCTGCACAGTATAAGAAGTATTTGGAAGAATACGAAAAGGTGTTAAAAAACTAGGAGGAAAGTATGAAGGTTTTGTTTTTAACAAACATCCCGTCGCCATATAGGGTTGACTTTTTTAATGAACTCGGCAAATATTGCGACTTGACCGTTTTGTTTGAAAAAGGCTTTTCAAATGAAAGGGATGACTCTTGGAAAAACTACTCCTTCGATAATTTTAACGGAGTTTTTCTAAAGGGAAATAGCGTTAAGACCGACTCGGCAATTTCCTTTGAAGTAATAAATCACCTTAAAAACAATAAATACGATAAAATAATTTGCACAAACTTTTCTACCATTACGGGTATGCTTGCAATTTGCTATATGCGGATTAAAAAAATCCCATATTACCTTGAAAGTGATGGCGGATTTAAGGGCTCCGGCAAGGGTGTTAAGGAGTTTATTAAAAAATATTTTATAAAGGGTGCTCGTGGGTATTTTAGTACCGCTAAAGCACATGATGAATATTATTTAACCTATGGCGCAACAAAGGACAAGCTAATTCGCTATCCTTTTACCGCTTTAAAACAAGAGGATATTTTAAAAGAAGCTCCAACAGCTAAAGAAAAGGCGTCTCTTCGAAGAGAACTTGGAATTGCCGAAGAAAAGGTAGTTTTATCTGTTGGCCAGTTTATTCATAGAAAAGGTTTTGACCTATTAATAAACGCTGCTAAAGATATACCGAACAACTGCGGTATATATATTGTAGGCGGAGAACCTACCGAAGAATATATTAAGCAAAAAGAAGAGCTCGGCCTTTCAAACGTTCATTTCGTGGGCTTTAAGTTAAAGGAAGAACTTAAAAAATATTACAGAGCGTCGGATTTGTTCGTGCTTCCGACCCGTATGGATATTTGGGGGCTTGTAGTAAACGAGGCTATGGCGGCAGGGCTTCCCATTGTTACGACAAACAAGTGCATAGCAGGGCTTAAACTTGTTGAAAATGATGTGAACGGATATATTGTTCCGATAAATGATGCCGATGCTTTGGCTAAGAGCATAAACAATGCGCTAATCATCCCCGAAATGGGTCAGATAAGCCTAGAAAAGATTAGAAATTATACTATCGAAGAAATGGCAAAACGCCATATAGAAATTTTTGAAGGCGAGAATTAAATGAACATACTTTTTTTAACGCTTCAATATGATGTTAGAAAAGAGCAAGAATATTTAAGCAAAAGTAAGGCTAGTATGCAGGGCGCAGCAAACACCTTTCAGAACAATCTGCTAAGAGGGTTTGAAGGGGTGCCTCACAACATTAAGGTTATGAATACCTTGCCGGTAGCAACCTTCCCTAAATACAGCCAGATTTTTATGGAAACCAAAAAAGGTAGCATACAAGATTTTGATACCACCGAAATCGGATATATAAATCTTCCTCTTTTTAAACAGACAACTAGATTTTTGGAATACAAAAAGCAGATAAAAAAATGGATAAAGGAAACAAAGGGAGAAAAGGTAATCGTTGCATATTCCCTTTATTTACCCTTTGAAAAGATTTTTAAATTTGTAAAAAAGCACTACCCAGAGGTTCAAACCTCTTTAATTTGCCCTGACCTTCCTTGCGAGTATGGAATTTTGCCAAAAAACAAGATAAAGGCGGCAATACAATATTCTTACGGGAAAAAACTCTTAAAGTATGCTCGTTACGTTGATAGCTTTACACTTCTTACCGAAGAAATGAAGCATCCGTTAAACGTTGGCGAGCGTCCGTACACCGTGGTTGAAGGAGTTTGCAATGCAAAACCGACCGAATCGACCGAAAAGGCAGAAGAAAAGGCCATTCTTTATACCGGGACCCTTCACAAACAGTTTGGAATATTAACACTTTTAGAGGCTTTTTCTCTTATTGAAGACACAGACGCAAAACTATGGATTTGCGGCGGCGGAGACTCAAAACAAGCGGTAATAGATGCCGCAGAAAAGGATGGCCGCATAACATTTTTCGGCTATGTTACAAAAGCGGAAGTAGAAAAACTTCAGCAAAAAGCAGACCTTCTTATAAATCCTCGTGCCAACGACGGACACTATACAAAATATAGCTTCCCGTCAAAAACTATGGAGTATATGATAAGCGGAAAACCTGTTGTTATGTATAAACTTGATGGTATTCCCGCAGAATACGACCCCTATCTTACCTATATAAATGGGGACACAGCAGAGGATATGAAGAGGGCCATTATGGTTGTGCTCTCAATGTCAGCAGAGGAAAAAGAAACTCTGGGCAAAAGGGCCGCAGAGTTTGTAAGAGAAAACAAAAACAGTTTTATTCAGGCAGAAAAGATTTTAAGCCTATTAAATTTAAGCTTTTAAATAATAAGGAGTCAGATATGCTATCTAAGCTTATGAATAGAGGAACTATTAAAAATAAAATAAAGAATCCTCGAAAACTTTTTTCGCTATCCGAAATGATAGTGATGTTCTTTATGTTTTTAGGAGCGCTTAACTTTATTAACCGTTCGGCTTTTTGCGTTTTCGTTGCATTCGTTGCATTTTTAGTTTTTTGCGGCAACTACATTAAGGTTAGTAGCGAAACAGTTTTTTTATTGATTCTTTCAATATGTCTTCTGATATTTTGGGACCAGGGACACGAGTCTGTAATGGCAATGACAAGAATGTTCGCGTATCCTATGTGCTTTATTCTAGGTTATAACCTTCCAAGAAATCATAAGGAAATATCAGATAAAGAGGATGCTTTTAAGATAATTGCTATTATTTTAGCTTTGGGAACATGGCTTCACTTGATGCTAAACTTTATTATTAACTTTGCTAATGAAGAGGAAACCAGAAACACGGTTGACTTTTGGTTGGGAATAGAACTCTCTGCAACGGGACAAGCCACCCTTGCTTGTTTAGTAATTGCGGTGGCAGTAGCGCTTTTATTTGCAAAAAACAAGCTTTGGATTAAAATAGCTGCAACCGTTGCCTTAATTTTGACCTTTTACTACAACCTTATTCTTGCAGGAAGAAGCATGTTTATTCTTCTCTTTGCATGTGCTGCGATAGCTCTTTACAATTATATGAAGAGCGGCAACCGAATTAACAGAACTATTATAGTTTTCTTCTGTTTATTAGCAGTGGCTATTGTTTGTGTTATCATATACAATAGTAACCTCTTTGGCGTACGCGATATAATCGAGGAATCAAACTTCTATAATCGTTTCTTTAACGAGTCAAATGTTGACCTAACCGAAGACACTCGAGGCGGTCAAAAAGTAGAGTATTTAAAATATTTGATTGATTATCCTTGGGGCGGAGCGCATATCTATGATGTTGTTGGTAGTCATGCGCATGATTTATATCTTGATACCTACGACGAAGCAGGCGTTTTTACTTTTGCTATAATAGTTATTATTGTTATCAGATTTGCATTTAAAACTCTTAAAGTACTAAAAAGCAGAAAGATTTCTTTTGGAACAAAACAACTCCTTTTGTGTTTGTTTGTGTCTTTAAACCTTCAATTCTGGATGGAGCCAATTCTTGTAGGCGCGGCGTGGCTGTTATCTTGCTTCTGCATTCTTTATGGAAACCTTTGCTCTTTAGTTGATACGGTTGAGGGAATAAAAAGGACAGATTTGCTATGAGAATATTGTGGCTTTGCAACGTAATGCTTCCTAAAATCGCAGAAGATTTAGGACAAAAGGCGACCGTTTTTGGTGGTTGGCTGAATCTTTTGTCCGATGCGGTAGGAAAAAATAACGATACCGAACTCGTAGTTTGCTTTCCTTTTAGCAAAAAGGTAAAAGGCGAAATACAAGAGTATAAATATTGTTCGTTTGTGCCGGAAACAGATGCAACACATCAGTTCCTAGAAATTTTAGACGAATATAAACCCGATATAATTCATATTTTCGGCACCGAAAACAAGCATACCTTTGATATGGTTTTGGCCGCTGAAAAAAAAGGTGTGGCAGATAGGGTTGTTATAGGAATTCAAGGCCTTGTTTCGGTTATTGCTCGCCATTACACCGCCTTTTTGCCAAAAAAGGTAACAAGGGCGCAGACAGTTAGGGACTTTATAAAGGGTGCAAGCATTGAAAAATCTCAAAAATCCTTTGCAAAAAAAGGGGAATACGAAATAGAGGCTCTTAAAAAGGTTCGACATATAATGGGAAGGACCGACTGGGACAGAGCCTGCACCTCGGCTATAAATTCGGATGCCAACTATTACCATTCAAATGAAATTTTAAGAGGCGCTTTTTATGAAAACGCTTGGGATAAAGATACTTGCGAAAAACATTCGATTTTTGTAAGTCAGGCAAACTATCCGTTAAAGGGCTTTCATCTTGTGCTTGAGGCCATGGCCGACGTAGTAAAGACCTATCCCGATGCGGTGCTTTACACAACCGGAAAAAGTCCTTTAAACAGAGGGTTTAAAGAGGGATTAAAACAGACCTATTATAAGAAATATCTAGGCAAACTTATAAAACAGTACGGCCTTGAAAACAACGTTAAGTTTTTAGGACTTTTGAATGAACAGGAGATGTGCGAAAGATACCTTAAAAGCAACGTCTTTGTCAGCGCATCCTCTATCGAAAATTCGCCAAACTCGGTTGGTGAGGCAATGCTTTTAGGTGTGCCTACGGTAGCAAGCGATGTAGGCGGGGTTAAAAATATGCTAACTCACGGGGAAGAAGGTTTTGTTTACCAAGCCGATGCCCCTTATATGTTAGCATATTATGTTAAAAAGATTTTTGCCGATGAAGATTTACAAAAGAGTTTTTCTAAAAAGGCTCGTGAGCATGCAAGACAGACACACGATATTGAAAAGAATATTCAAGATGTACTAAAAGCTTATAAAAACATAACAAAGGAATAAGAGGTTTTGTATGAAGATAGCTTTATTTTCAAATTTTCTTAATCATCATCAACTACCTGTTTGTGAAGAACTATTAAAACTCACAGACGGGAACTTCTGGTTTGTGGCTTTTGAAAAAATAGAAGAAGAAAGAGTTTCTTTAGGCTATGAAGATATGAACCAAAAACCCTTTGTTATTCGCGCCTATGAAAATAATGATGAATATAAAAGGGCAGAAGAGCTTTGCATGGAATGTGATGTCGTAATTTACGGCTCGGCCCCTGAAAGCTTTTTCAAAGCACGAAAAGAAAAAGGTTTAATTACATTCAAATTTTCTGAGAGAATTTTAAAAAAAGGAATCCATCAGCTTTTTTCTCCCCGTGCTCAAAAAAGAATTCGTAAAAACCATTCAAAATATAAAAAGAACGCCTTTTTACTTTGTGCCAGCGCCTTTTCCTCGGCCGATTATGCCAAGTTTGGCGCATACAGGAACAGAGCGTATAAATGGGGATATTTTCCAAAAGTAAAAAAATATGATGATATTGATGCTTTAATAGATAAAAAGAAGCCAAACTCTATTCTGTGGGTAGCAAGACTAATCGAATTAAAGCATCCCGAACATGCTATAGCCGTAGCCGAGCGATTAAAAAAAGAAGGATACGAGCTTACCCTTGATATCGTGGGAAATGGTGTAATGGAAGAAACCCTTGCCGATATGATAAAGAAAAAAGGCTTAGAAGACTACGTTAAACTTCGTGGCTCTATGTCGCCTGACAGTGTTCGCGAATATATGGAAAATGCAGAAATATTCCTTTTCACATCTGACAGACACGAGGGATGGGGCGCCGTTTCAAACGAGTCTATGAACAGCGGTTGCGCAATGGTAGTAAGTCATATCATAGGTTCAGCTCCTTTCCTTGTTGAAGAGGGCAAAAACGGAATGTTTTATAAAGACGGTAACGTGACCGACCTTTATAAAAAGGTAAAATTCTTACTTGATAACCCCGAAAGAAGAAAAGAAATGGGCAAAGCGGCTTATCAGACAATGGTGGAACAATGGAACCCGCAAAATGCCGCAAAAAGATTTTATGAATTATCATGCGACCTGCTAAACGGAGGAAAGGGAGACCTGTTCGATAACGGCGTTTGCAGTAAGGCAAAAGTTTTAAAGGACAACTGGAAAAAATTTTAAGAAAAGGGTGAATGTTTAGTGACCATCAAGGGCGTTATGTATATACTACACGAAGTTACATATTTAAGAAGTGTACTAAAAAAATATAGCGGCCGTATGGAAAAAGGCGAATATTCTTTGCGCCCAAACTTTCGCACCTTAGCGTTAAAAGAAACAGGACCTCTTGAGTTTTCAGAAAAATATTTAAAAAAGCCTAATGAAAGCGCAAGAATGGGATATATAGCAAGTAAGTTTAACGGGATTAAAACCTTTGTTAATAAAAACCGTAAAACAACCGCAGAATATGATTTGATATACACTTCAAACAACAATGAAAAGGTTCGAGAAGTAAAACTTTTTTCATCAAAAGAAAAAAAGATATTAGTAATTTGCACTTCTCCCGATGAAAAGATAAAACAACTTTCTCAATATGAGCGTTTTGGCGGTTCTTATAATATGCCAAAAGTTAAGGAAAACAACGACTATCAAAACGCCTTTGAAATTTCGATGGTAGGTTTAAAGGAGTTTCCACATGAAAGTGCAGCGCTTGAGAATATATGCAACTCTACAGTGTTAGCTACTCCTTCGGTCGCCACTCTCGAAAAAGTTTCGGCAGAAAGACTCGTTGACTTTTCTTATAATGAAGAAATGAATGAGCTTTTAGAAAAATTGCGCTCAAAAATCAGCAAAGAAGTTTTGGATATGGAAATTCCTTTCTGCATCCAACACGGAGACATATCAAAAGAAAATCTTTTGTACGGCGAAGCCGACGGTAAGACTGACTTTTGGTGGATAGACTGGGAGCACGCAAGGGAAAGGGTTTTCTTTTACGATTTATTTTTCTATATAATAAACTCGGCGCTTTATTATGATACGGCGGCGTATGATTTATATATGAGCGGTCAAGCGGATGAAACTTTAAAGGCTTTCTTTAGCCATTTTGGTTTAAGCTTTGACCCCGAAAAAAGAAGAGATTATCTATTAATCTATATGATTGATTTTCTAAAAGAGCGCGTTTGCGCCTTTTCGCGAGTTTCTGCACTTAGAGATTATGTCGAGTTTATAGAAACTCATTAATTTCAAAGGGAGGAGTTAAATGAAGTTAACCTTCTTAAAAAACAGGGAGTTTAAAAATGCCAGTTGGATAATGGTAGGACATATTATTCAGATGGTTTTAAGCCTCTTTGTCGGAGTGATTACCGCAAGGTATTTAGGTCCTTCAAATTATGGACTTATAAACTATGCGGCGGCATATACGGCATTTTTTACAGCCTTTTGCACTCTGGGACTTAACTCAATTTTAGTTAAAGAATTTGTAGAGCACCCCGAAGAAGAGGGCAAGATTATTGGTTCGGCACTTTTATTAAGAATTCTTTCAAGCCTTGGCTCTGCGATAGTAATCGTTTTAATCGTTTGCTTTGTGGATGCAGGTGAAACCGATACAATAATGGTTGTAGCTCTTTGCAGCATTGGAGTTGTCTTCCACGTTTTTGAAACCTTAAAGTTCTGGTTCCAAGCCCATTTAAACTCTAAGGTTACAGCAATCGTGGCACTGGTCGCTTATGGCGCTATGGCGGTTTACAAAATTGTTTTGTTAGCCCTTGGTAAAAGCGTTATGTGGTTTGCTTTTTCAACATCGGTTGACTATATAGTTGTCGCGGTTTTGCTAATGATAGCCTACTATAAGCACGGCGGAAAAAAGTTAGCCTTTTCAAAAAGGGTTTCAAAACGAATGCTAAGGCAAAGTTGCCACTACATAATTTCGGGTCTTATGACTGCGATATATGCTCAAACCGATAAACTGATGCTAAAGCAAATGCTAGGTCAGTCGGATGTAGGATATTACGCTACGGCAACTGCGGTTTGCTCAATGTGGGTGTTCGTGCTTTCGGCAATAATTGATTCCTTGAGACCCTCAATAATAGCGGCGCACGGCAAGGATGAGGCACTGTTCGTTAAACGAAATAAGCAACTTTATGCGATAGTTTTCTATATGTCGATGTTTGTGTCCTTGCTTTTCCAAATCTTTGCGCCCTTGGTTATTAAAATTCTTTACGGAGATGCCTTTATGCCGGCAGTGACTCCGCTTAGAATAGTAACTTGGTACACAGCTTTCTCTTATTTGGGAGTTGCCAGAAATCCTTGGATGGTATGCAAGGAAAGACAAAAATATCTTAAATATATATATGGTATGGCGGCCATATTAAACGTTATTATGAATGCGGTATTTATTCCGCTATGGGGCGCTTCGGGTGCAGCATTAGCATCCCTTATATCTCAAATTTTAACATCAATTCTTTTGCCTTTCTGCCTAAAGGGGCTTAGAGAAAACGCAAAAATGATGATAGATGCAATCTTACTTAAAGGATTAAAAAAAGGAGAATAGATATGTCACTTTTTAAAGGAAAAACTCTACTCATCACCGGTGGTACCGGTTCATTCGGAAATGCGGTTTTAAACCGCTTCTTATCAACCGACATAGGTGAAATCCGCATCTTTTCAAGAGATGAGAAGAAGCAGGATGATATGCGCCACGAGTTTCAGGCAAAGATGCCTGAGGTTGCCGACAAGATTACCTTCTACATCGGCGATGTAAGAGATTTAGCATCGGTTAAAAATGCTATGCACGGGGTTGATTATATCTTCCACGCAGCAGCGTTAAAACAGGTTCCTTCCTGCGAATTCTTCCCTGTTGAAGCGGTTAAAACAAACGTGCTCGGCACCGACAACGTGCTTACCGCTGCTATCGAAGAGGGAGTTAAGACCGTAATCTGCTTATCAACCGATAAGGCAGCTTACCCTGTTAACGCAATGGGTACTTCTAAGGCAATGATGGAGAAGGTTGTAGTGGCAAAGTCCCGTACAGTTTCTCCTGACAAGACCAAGATTTGCTGCACCCGTTACGGTAACGTTTTGTGCAGCCGCGGAAGTGTTGTTCCTCTATGGATTGACCAGATTCGCGCAGGCAAGCCGATTACAATTACCGAGCCTTCAATGACCCGTTTCATAATGAGTCTTGACGAGGCAGTTGACCTTGTAATCTTTGCTTTCGAAAACGGTATATCGGGCGACGTTTTGGTTCAAAAGGCACCCGCTTGCACCATCGAAGTTTTAGCAAAGGCTGTTTGCGAACTCTTTGGACCTAACACCGAGATTAAGACCATCGGTATTCGTCACGGCGAAAAGATGTACGAGACCCTTTTAACCAACGAAGAGTGCGCTAACGCTATTGATATGGGCGACTTCTATCGTGTTCCGTCTGACAACCGTGGCCTTAACTATGACAAATACTTTAAGGACGGCGATGTTGAGCGTAATCCTCTTACACTTTTCGACTCAAACAATACCGAGCTTTTGAACGTTGAAGAGGTAAAAGAAAAACTCCTTTCTTTAAAATACATAAGAGAAGAACTGGAAAAGTTTTCGAATGATAAATAAAAATGTCCTGACCTTTATCCAAATAGTCAAAGCAGGACTGTTAGGAAACAAAGCTGCGATACCAAACGATTTTGATTTGGGCTCGTTATATGTTGCCGCAAAAAAGCATAGAATAATGAACCTTGTCTTTCACGGCGCTGTCTGTTCGGGCGCCGATGAAAAGCATGAGGCGATGCAAAAGCTTTATAGCGCCGCTGTGGCAGAGGTTATCTTTCACGAAAAGCAGAAAACCGAGCTCTATAAGCTTTTTTGCGAGCTTGAAAAAAACAAAATAAATTATATGCCGCTTAAAGGCACCGTTTTAAAGGAGCTTTACAAAAAGCCCGAGCTTCGCAGTATGGGAGATGCCGACATTCTTATAAAAATGGAGGAATACCCCAGGATAAAGGAGATTATGCAGAGGCTAGGCTTTGAGTTTAAGAAGGAAAGCAGTAACGAAATCGTTTGGAAAAAAGAGGGATTTCTTACTGTCGAGCTTCATAGCGCCCTTTTTCCAAGCTTTGCAAAAGAGCTTTATAACCCCTTTAAAGATATTTGGTCAAGGGCTTTAAAGGACGGTTCTGAGTATAGGCACAGAATGTCTTTTGAGGATGAGTTTGTCTATAACTTTACCCATTTTGTTAAGCACTATAAGTTTGGTGGAATAGGGGTTAAGCATCTTTGCGACCTCTATGTGTTAATGAGTGAAAGAAGTCTTGACCTTGAGCTTATTGACCGAGAGATAGAAAAGCTTCACTTAACCGAGTTTTATAGGAACATAAGAAAAACTTTAAACTTTTGGTTTTCTGACGGCAAGTCAGACGAAAAGGTAGAGCTAATTACCAAAACAATTATTAAAAGCGGTGCTTTTGGAACAAAGAAGACCTCACAAAACGCCTTTGCGTTAAGGCTTGCATCCGAAAATGAAGCTTTAAAGGGAAAAGGAAAGTTAACTGTTTGGATGTTTAAAGTTTTCCCAAAAGATAAATTTATAGAGCATAAATACGCCTTTTTAAAGAAACACAAATGGCTTTTGCCTGTAGCCTGGGTGCACAGGTGGTTTGATGCGCTTTTTCTTAACAGAAGAAAGATTAAAAACGGCATAAAGGCCATAAAAAACACAAACAGCGATAAAATGACCCAAATAGAAAAGGACTTTTTAGCAGTAGGACTTAATTTCAACTACACGGAGGAATAGTATGAAAATTCTGGTTACAGGAGCTAAAGGTTTTGTTGGTAAAAATCTTGTCGAGGCTTTAAAAAATATAAAAGACGGCAAGGACAAAACAAGACCTAACCTTTTGGTTGAAAAACTTTGGCTTTATGATATTGACACTAAGGCAGAGGTTTTGGAAGAGGCTTGTAAAGAAGCCGATTTTGTCTTTAACATAGCAGGTGTAAACAGACCGCAAAACCCTGAAGAATTTATGCAAGGTAATTTCGGTTTTGGCGAAACCCTTATTAACACTCTAAAAAAATATAATAACACCTGTCCTGTAGTGCTTTCGTCCTCCATTCAGGCAACCTGCATAGGCAGATATGACAGTGACTACGGCAGAAGCAAAAAGGCGGGCGAGGAACTTTTCTTTGACTATATGAAAGAAACAGGCGCTAAAGCGTTGGTTTACCGTTTCCCCAACCTTTTTGGAAAATGGTGCAGACCAAACTACAACTCTGCCGTTGCAACCTTCTGCAACAACATAGCAAACGACCTTGAAATTACGGTAAACGACCGAAGCATAGGTCTTGAACTTCTTTACATTGACGACCTAGTAATCGAAATGCTCGACGCCTTGGAGGGCAAGGAGCATAGATGCGAGTTTGACGGAATCGATACCGTTCTTACCGAAAACGGCAAATACTGCGCCGTGCCGACAACACATAAGGTAACCTTAGGCGAAATCGTTGATTTGCTTTATGAGTTTAAAGCCCAGCCCGAAACCTTGGTTGTTCCCGAAATTCCGGCAGGCTCTTTTGCAAAGAAGCTTTATTCGACCTATCTTTCATATTTGCCAAAAGAAAAGGCAATTTTCCCTTTAAAAATGAACTGTGACGACAGAGGAAGCTTCACCGAGCTTTTAAAGACCGAAAAATGCGGCCAGGTAAGCGTCAACATTTCAAAACCCGGCATCACAAAGGGACAACATTGGCACAATACCAAGTGGGAATTCTTTATTGTGGTCAGCGGAACCGGTCTTATCGAGCAGAGAAAAATCGACACGGACGAGGTTTTGAAATTTTATGTTTCGGGAGATAAAATAGAGGCTATTCATATGCTTCCGGGTTATACCCATAACATAATAAACTTAAGTGAAACAGAGGATTTAGTAACGGTTATGTGGGCAAACGAAAGCTTCGACCCGCAAAGACCCGATACGTTCTTTGAAAAGGTATAAATTTTCACCCCAAATTAGCAGAAAGAAGGCACTTAAAATGGCAAAAATTTTAGAAGCTACAAAGGAAAAGATAGCAGAGCTTGAAGCAAAAAAGGCTCGTCGCCGCGAGGAAATTCTAAACGCGCCAAGTATGGAAATTCCGAAAGGCGTGGTTACTTATTACATTTCATCAATAAACGGTGATGATAATAACGATGGAAAAACTCCAAAAACCGCTTGGGCAACCCTTGATAAGTTTAACAACTGCGGCGCTCCTGAAGGCGCTTACGTTTGTCTTGAACGCGGAAGCTCGTGGAGAGGACAGATTCAGCTTTGGAAACCTGCAACCGTAACCGCTTACGGCGAAGGACCTAAGCCTGAAATTATCGGTTCTCCTTTTGACGGAACAAAGCACGGTAGATGGACCGAAGTGGCTAAAAACATTTGGCGTTATTCTGAAACCTTCCGTGAAGACGTAGGAATGCTCTTCTTTAATAGCGGTGAAATGTTTGCAAGAAAGGTAACCCTTTCTTATAAAGACGGCATTGTAAGAGACTTTAAAACAGGCAGACTCTGGGAAGGATATGAAAGCCTTTCTGAAAACTATGAATATATACTTGACTTTGGCGGACCTAAATATAAGAGTGAAGAGGGAGTTTATCTCTATCTTTACTGCGACAAGGGCAACCCTGCCGAAGTGTTTGACAGAATTGAGTTTGCCGGAGCAGGTTATCTCGTTTGGGTATTAACAAACCACGACGTTACTGTTGATAACTTATGCTTGCGTTACGGCGGTGCTCACGGTATCGCGTCGGGCACAATAAAGAACCTCATCGTTACAAACTGTGAAATCGGCTACATGGGTGGATGTCAGCACATGTACACAAGCGAAGGCAATCCTACCCGTTATGGTAACGGCGTTGAAATCTACGGCGGATGCGACAATTATATAATTGACAACTGCTGGATTTATGAGTGCTACGATGCAGGCGTTACACATCAGTATATTGATTTCAAGAGCAATAGAAGCGTAACAATGAAGGAAGTTCATTATACCAACAACATCATCGAA
This sequence comes from Acutalibacteraceae bacterium, assembly GCA_045636705.1. Classification (GTDB taxonomy): domain Bacteria; phylum Bacillota; class Clostridia; order Oscillospirales; family Acutalibacteraceae; genus SFWF01. The sequence goes on along the minus strand of JAZTYA010000010.1, from coordinate 44,033 downwards.
AGATGTGTATATAATATTGAATATTTCTTAACAAGCACTTTGGCTGAGAACACCGACAGATATATGGAAAACTACTATATTAAGGGCAACATTTTAACCCACGCAGGTTACGGGTTTGGCGCACAGCGCCCCGACACTACGGTTGACTCACATCTTAAGAGCTGGGATTTCACAAACTGGCAGAACGGCGAGTTTGTAATTGAAGACAACCTCTTTATGTACTCAAACTATATGATGTTCCATACAGTTTGCGACGATGAAAAGGATATGCCTAAGGTTAGAAACAACGTTCTTGTTCAAAACAAGGGTGGTCAGTTCGGTAGATTTGGTATGAAGCCGAGCACAGTGTTAATGTACACAGACGAAACTACAGAAATGGAAGAGCTTAAAGACAACGAGTTCTATGTTGTAAAAGGCTAAAATAAAACAAGGAAAACCGCAACAAATTTTGTTGCGGTTTTTTGCTTGAAAAAGTTTGGTTTAAGTGTTAGAATGTGAAAAAGAACCTTTAAAAAGGAGAAAAAGCAATGGCAAAAATCTTAATGGCAGCAAAAGAACAATTAGCAGAATATGAAAAGAAAAAGACACGTCGTCGCGAGGAAATTCTAAACACACCCAATATGGAAATTCCGAAAGATGCAGAAGTTTTCTACCTTTCAAACAACGGTGACGACAATAACGACGGTAAAACACCTGCGACTGCTTTTGCAACACTTAAAAGGTTTAACGAGTGCGGAGCTCCCGAGGGAGCTTACCTTTGCCTTGAACGCGGAAGCGCGTTTAGAGGTCAGCTGGTTATCAGAAAACCTTTGACAGTAACCGCTTACGGAGAAGGACCAAAGCCACAGATTTTAGGCTCTCCTTTTGACGGAACAAAGCACGGCTCTTGGGAAGAGGTTTCAAAAAACATATGGCGCTTTTCCGAAATTTTCTATGAAGATATCGGAATGCTCTTTATAAACAACGCTTCTGTTTTTGCAAGAAAAATTGCTCCTCAGTACTGCGCTGACGGCAAGGTGTATGATTTTAAAACAGGCAGAGAGTGGAAGGACCACACCTCTCTTCAAGAAAATTTAGAGTTCGTGCTTGACTTTGGCGGACCCGTTTTCAAAAGTGCAGAGGGCGCGTATCTTTATTTTTATTGCGACAAGGGCAACCCTGCTGAAGTTTATGAAAATATCGAGTTTGCTTATGCTCCCCATACAATAGCAGTTCAGACAAACCGCGACGTTACAATAGACAACGTTTGCCTTCATTATACCGGCGGCCACGGAGTTTCCTGTGCCTCTATGACCAACTTAATCGTAAAAAACTGTGAGGTTGGATTTATCGGCGGATGCAGACACGGCTATACAGCGGACGGAAGACCTATCCGTTATGGCAACGGAATTGAAATCTATGGCGGATGCGACAACTATCAGATAGATAACTGTTGGATTTATGAGTGCTACGATGCAGGCATTACTCATCAGTTCTTCGGCAACAACCTTGAAATGAGCATGATAATGAAAAACGTTCACTATACAAACAACGTTATCGAAAGATGCGTTTACAATATCGAGTACTTTAATAGTGAAACCAGCGCAGAGGGCTATGAGCGTTATAGCGAAAACGTTTATATAAACAACAATATTCTAACCCATGCGGGTTACGGCTTCGGCGCACAGCGTCCCGACACCACGGTTGACTCTCATCTTAAGAGCTGGGAGTTTATAAACACACAAAAAGGCGACTTTATAATCGAAGACAACCTCTTTATGTACTCAAACTATATGATGGTTCATACGGTAGGGGAACACGAAAGCGATGCTCCGACATTGCGCAACAACGTCTTCGTTCAATTTGAAGGCGGTCAGTTTGGCCGTTTCGGCAAAAGACCGAGCACGGTATTAATGTATACTGAGGAGACCGCAAATAAGGAAGAACTCATCAATAACGAATACTATCTTGCAAAGAAATAAAAAGGCTTTTAGAAGCATAAAAACGGCACGGAAAACCCGTGCCGTTTTCGTTTGGGAACAAAAAAGCGGCTCAAAACCCAAAAAAACGCCCTTTAGTCAAGAAAAACACTAAAATTTTAGCTATTTTGCCAAAAGATTTCGGTTGCAATGTGGAAATTTTTGTGGTATTATATAATATGTATAATTGTTTTTTGTGCTAGGCACAAATTTGCACACCCCAGCAACGTTAGAGTGAGAGGTACATATGTCTACGAAGACAAAGAACGGGTTTTATGAAAAGCACATAAAAGTACCGCAAGATGCGCTTATTGCGGCAATTGCGTTAATCGTGCTTAGTCCTTGGATGCTTTTGTTGGCGCTGTTGGTAACTCCAAGGTAAGAGGCGCTATTATAGAAAAGTTTTGCGCTGCAGTTCCAAATGTAAAGTTTGCAACCCTTATAGACCCTTCGGTAAAAATGTCACAAACTGTATCGGTAGGCGAAGGCAGCATAATTTGTGCGCAAACAGTTCTTACCGTAAATATTAGCGTAGGCAAACACTGATGTTAAGAACACTATTTTAAAGATGAATGAGTTGAAGACACAAAAATTAGCTATATAACCGTAAAAACGGTATATATATACGAAAAAATTATGCAAGGAGAAAAGTTTATGAAAAAGCAGTTTTCAAGAATAGTAGCTCTTATTCTCGCTTTCGTAATTGTTGCAAGTATGGCATCTGTAACAACATTTGCTGCACAGATTGACTATGACGAAACGATAGGAACCTACTATAACATTATCTCTAAGGATGATTACGATATCGCACCCGGTATTGTTGAGTCTGAGATGGTTATGAACAACGATGACGGTTCTCGCCGTCAGGTGTTGCACATAATTGAGGCAGACATAAGCAATCCGTACGTAACCGTTATTCCCAGTTCTAAGGGAATGGTGCCCACTCCCGGCCAGTACGGCGTTCAGGTTATGAGCGAGCAGGCTGCTTGGGCAGAAGCAAACGGCTACGGTAATGTAGTAGCTGCTATGAACATCAGCCTTAGCTGGTATGATAGCGCGTATTACAGTGAGCACCCCGAACTTATCGGCGAGCCTTTGGGCTACCTGGTTCTTAATGGTGAGTATTTTGAAAATAGTAGGGGCAAAACCTCCGGTGCACAGACCTGTCTTGTAATCAATTTTGATGAAAAAGACGGTGTAGCACGTCCTGCAGACATCCCCAAAACCCAGATTCGTTCTACCAGTGAGCCTATCACCGGTTGGGAAGAGCAGGTTATCCCTGCAAACTTTAGCTTCCTTGTAAAGAACGGCAAAAATGTTGCTACCTCTGAGACTCATACAGGCGGCGCACCTCGTTCTATGCTTGGTATCAAGGCAGATGGCACTATCGTTATGGTTATGAATGATGGTCGTTTGTCTCCTTACTCTGAAGGTTTGACCGAGTACGAAATGGGCGAAGTTATGCTCTCCTTAGGTTGCCAATATGCAATCAACGGTGACGGCGGTGGTTCCTCCACCTTCCTTTCTCAGCGCCCGGGCGAAGAGTTAGAGCTTCACAGCTCTCCCTCTGACGGTGCAGAGCGCGCCACAACTCACGGTGTATTGGTTATCTCCAGCGCACCCGCAACAGGTGAGTTTGTTCGTGCAACCATTTCTTCCGCAAACGATTACTATACACCCGGCAGCGAAGTACAGTTTAACGCTGTTGGTTCCGACCTTGTTGGTACCCCCGCAGAAGTTCCCACTGATGTTAGCTGGCAGCTTGCAGACAACTCCTTCGGTACAATAAACGAAAACGGCTTATTCGTTTCTAACGGCAAAGCAGGCGATGTTACTGTTCAGCTTGTTTGGAATGATGCAGTTGTTGGTTCAGATACCATCCATGTTGTTATCCCTGACACTCTTTCTTTGGGTCAGGCTACTATAACTGCTCCTTACGGCAGAGATATTCAGCTTGCAGTTACCGCAACCTATGACAGCAAAAATGTTGTTCTCAAGGACGGCGATATATCTCTTACTCTATCTGACGCAAAAATGGGAACTCTTAACGGCAATATCTTTACCTCAACTACCGACACAACAGTTAAATCCGGTGCTATTACCGTTTCTTTTGCAGGCACCGAACTTAGCATTACCGTTGACGTTATATTCGGTAAGGGTTCTGAGGTTATATTCGATTTCGATAACCAAGACGCAACAGATGATTGGAAAGACCTCAACACAGAGGGCGTTTTTGCTGAAATAGGCTACGCAACCGACGATAATGGTCAGGTTCGCTTTGGCAACGGTGCTCTTGCCGTTACTACCGACTATACTCAAAGTAACTCTATGGGCGGTTGGATATATGCCGGTCTTAACATCACTCAGAAAGAGGACATCGTCATTCCCGCAGATGCTATCTCCTGGGGCATGTGGGTATATATACCTGAAGAAGCAGTTGGTGGCGAGATTGACTTCAGACCTCTTCATTTGTCCGGCGGAAAATATTCTCGTTTGGACCTTGTAACCTATGAAAATGGATATGCCACCACATTTGATGAATCCGGATGGCACTATGTATCCGTGGATATCAGCAGCTATGGTGAACTTATAATCCCCGGTGCTAACAACTCCTATCAGTCTAAGGCGTTTATTGAAATATACAACCCTGACGGAAGCAACTCGGCAAACAACTATAACGCAAACGAATACAAGTCTATAAACGGCAGATTTACATATTACTTTGATGATATGACCATCGACTTCTCCAGTGCGGTTGATGATAGAGAAGAACCTGATTTCTCCTCTCTTACCGTAACATACGGTGATCTTGATGAAGGCGTAGCCGTTAACGGTCAGACAATAACTGAAAACGCAGTTATCTTCAACGCAAAGGCTGTTGAAAACACCAAAAAGGCTAACTACACCGGTCTTGATTATGCTTCGGCAAAGGCTTATGTAGATGGAGTAGATGTAACAAGCAAACTTTCTGTTCTACCTGATGGTTCTCTTGCTCTTGCAGAAATGACCTTGGCAGATGGTGTACATACTGTCAAGTTCTCTATAAAGGATAACGCAGGAAACAGCACATCTATTATCCGTCAAATCAACGTTGCTGCAAAGTCCGACATATCAACCGTTAAGGTTGTTCCAAAGGATAGCACCCTCGATAAGATTCTTATCGGTTCTCTCTATTATATGGATGTCGTTGCTACCGATGTTGAAAAGGTAGATGAGGTTGTTGTAAAGATTGATATCAACAACTCCAGCGAATGGCAGCCCCTTGGTTTGGAGGTTGCAGATGGATTTAAGGCAACCTGCACTGTTGATCCTATTGATGAGATAGCTACCATAGTTATCATCAAGACAGGCAAGGTTTCCGCTACGGGTGAGGCAGTATTGGCTTCTATCCCTGCTCGTACTATGGAGTACACCCGTACTTCTTATAACCCCAGCTTGACACCTCAAGCTATATGGAAGTCTCAAAATGTTTGGGCTTTGGATATGCAGTTTACCGTTAAGTTTGGTCAACTTACCCAACTTGACGGCACCGTTAGCAGTTTCTCTGCTAAAAAGCACTATGTAGATACCGAAAACTATCTTGGTCGTAACACCGCAACAGCAGCCTACTGGACCTCTAAGGAATGTTTCCACATCCACTCTGCAGAGGCGACCAAGGATGCTGATGCAACCTGTACAAAGAACGGTTACAGCGGCAGAACCTTCTGCGAGGGCTGTAATTCTGTGGTAGATTGGGGAACAATTATTCCTGCAACCGGACACAACTATACCGTTGTTGACGGCCTACTCAAGTGTACTAACTCCTGCGGTGAATTGTTCACAGGAGAATTCGACGGCAAGACCTATGTCGATGGTGTTGTACTTCACGGTTGGGTTGATGACACTTATTATTATCTAGACGGCGTTAAGCTTACAGGCGCTAACGTTATAGACAAGGTTGTTTACACCTTTGACGAAAACGGCGTTTACCTTGCAGATAAGGGCTACACAGGCTTTATCGAAACACCGGATGGCCTTATGTACTTCAACGCCAAGGATTACTACGCAACAGGCTGCTTGTACCTTGCATCCAAGCAGTATTACTTCGATATGGATGGTATCGCACGTGACGGCGAATACACCATTAATGGTGACGTTTGTAACTTTGAAGACGGTTTGTTCATCGGCTCCGCAAATAAGGACGTTGTATTTGCAGGCTGGGCAGGCGATGACATAACCTTTATCCTTTATGCAAACGGTTCGTTTGTGCTTAACGGCAGCGGCGCGATGACCGAATATAGATACACGACAAACGTTCCGTGGAAGGATTATCAGGATAAAATCAAATCTGTATTTGTTGGCAAGGATATAACCAATATTGCTAAGCATGCCTTCAACTACGCATATTCTCTTGCAAGCCTCACCTTTGAAGAAGGAAGCAAGGTAGAAACAATAGGCGCAAACGCATTCCTTTTTGCACAGCGTTTGACCGAGGTTGTTCTTCCTGAAACTGTTAAGAGTATTAGTGTTCAGGCCTTTGCGTACAATGCAAAGCTTGCATCTGTTTACCTTCCTAAAAACGTAAAAAGCATCTACGCAGATGCGTTCAAAAACAGCTCTGATGTAGTTCTTAACGTAGCAGAAGGCTCCTATGCAGAAACTTACGCAAAGAACAACGGCATCAGCTACACTACACGTCCCTTCATTGAAAAGATGGTAGCAGAAGGAACCTGCGGCGAAAATGCAACCTGGACCCTTTATGATAGCGGAAAGATTGTTATAGGCGGCAGCGGTGCAATGGATAACTATGCAAAACAAAGCGGACAGCCTTGGGCAGAATATCGCGATAAGATAACCTCTGTTGTTATCGGCAAGGATATCACCCATGTTGGTAACTACGCATTCGGCTTTGCACACAGTATAAAGAGCATAACCTTCGAAGAAGGAAGCAAACTTGAAAGCGTTGGCGCTCTAGCATTCTACTACATTCTTAAAGTAACAGAAGTAGAGCTTCCTGAAACCGTTACCAAGATAGGAAAGCTTGCATTTGCATATTGCGACAAGCTCACCTACGTTCTATTACCTCAAAACGCAAAGAGCATTTACGCTGATGCATTTAAAAACAGTCCTGCTGTAGTTCTTGATGTAGCAGAAGGCTCCTATGCAGAAGATTATGCAAAGGCAAACGGCATCAGCTATACTACACGTCCCTTTATTGAAAAGGTGCTTGTAGAAGGAACTTGCGGCGAAAACGCAACCTGGACACTTTACGAAGGCGGAAAGATGGTTATAGGCGGCAGCGGTGCAATGGATAACTATGCAAAACAAAGCGAACAACCTTGGGCAGAATATCGTGACGATATAACCTCTGTCGTTATCGGCAAGGATATCACCCATGTTGGCAACTACGCATTCGGCTTTGCACACAACATAAAGAGAATAACCTTCGAAGAAGGAAGCAAACTTGAAAGCGTTGGCGCTCTAGCATTCTACTACATCCTTAAAGCAACAGAAGTAGAGCTTCCCGAAACCGTTACCAAGATAGGCAACCTTGCATTTGCATATTGCGGAAAACTTACCTCGGTTTACGTTCCCGAAGGAGCTTCTGTTCATGCACAGGCGTTCAAAAACAGCCCTGTTGCCCAGTAGGGCAAACATATAAATAATTAGTATATGCGGTTCTCGTAAAGAGAACCGCATATATTTTTTTTATCCTTGTCTTGTTCTTTTTAAAATTTATTTTTCATACAATTAATTAGTATTTTAGGAGTTGATTGTATGAGAGAAGAGGTTCAGGACAGAGCAGTAATTTTAGGGGAATATATTTTAGATACGGGCGCAACCGTCAGGGCAACGGCAAAGGTTTTTAAAATAAGCAAATCTACCGTACATAAGGACGTTACCGAGCGCCTTAAAACCGACTCACCGTCCCTTTATTTAGAGGTTAAACAGGTGCTTGATAAAAACAAGCGTGAACGGCATCTTCGAGGCGGGTTGGCAACCAAACAAAAATACGCAAAAACGTCTGTTGCGGCTAGAGAATAAACCGCAAAATTAAAAATTTTTCTTCTGTATTATTTTGTGTCTTTGTGTAAAAATAATACGGGAGGATAGAAAAATGAAAAGATTATTGATATTATCTTTGTGCGTGCTTTTAAGCGTCGGCTTTGCCGCTTGTGGAGAAAAGGACAAAAACAGCACATCGTCTAAAAATATGAGCTCTAATATGGGCTCGTCTGTTGTTAGCGGTGTTGAAAGCGGAATCTCATCGGTTGCTTCAAAGGTTGAATCTGCGGTTTCAAGCATGGGAAGCAATATGACTTCTTCAAAAAAATAACGCGCAAAAAGAAAAAGCAGGAAAGGGTTTCCTGCTTTTTTCTTTTAAGATTTTTTGCTTATTATAAAGTAGATAATCCAGTAAAGCACTATTAAAACACCGACACTCAAGGAAAGAATCGAGGCAAGACTTGTTTTATTTAATAATTCTAAAACGATAACAGAAACACACGCCAAAAAGAGATAAATCATAAAAGAAAGGCTTTTTGCTTTATTTTGAATAGATATATTTCTTTCATCCGTCTCGGCTATCTTACGCCTTGTTATGCTCGCTTCATCCTTTGTTATTAAACGGTATTCTCTTATTCTTACAATGCCTATTACAATAAGAGCAAAGCCAAACGAAGAGAGAAAGTCGTTTTCGGCCTTAATTATATTAAAAGTAATAATCATTAAAAGACCTATAACAATATAACTCAAAGCTATATATAGTCTAATCTTTAATTTTTTCTTAAAATCCATATTAGTCCTCCTCAAAAACAAACAAATCTTCTATGGTAGTATTAAAATATTTAGCAATCCTGTGCGCTAGTTGAAGAGAGGCGGTATAAACCCCTTTTTCGAGCGAAATTATTGTCTGACGAGTCACTCCAACGGCTAAGGCCAAATCCTCTTGAGTGACATTATGTTCTTTTCTTAAGTCCTTAATTTTATTCTCCAAAGAAACACCCCCTAAAAAGTAAAGCTTGCTTTACAAATTCATTATATATAGGATTCCCCAAAATGTCAAGCATATTTTACATTTTGGTTGGTTTGCGAAATAAAAAGAGCAGGTCTTCTCCTGCTCTTGAAAAAATTAATTAAATCTGATTTTTGGTGACCCGGACGGGGTACTCTGCGTCGGCTATCAACTCGGACGGGGTACTCTGCGTCGGCGTTTTTTCGAACACTGCGAGTGTTACCGAAAAACCTGCCTTACTCGAGACTTCACAGTCCGAAAAACCTATCGCGGTTTTTCGGCTGCTTCGACGAACCCTACGGGTTCAAATCCCTTGGCAAGATACAGAAACAAAAAACGCCTACCATAAAGGTAAGCGTTTTTGTTTTGGTGACCCGGACGGGATTCGAACCCGTGTTACCGCCGTGAAAGGGCGGTGTCTTAGGCCTCTTGACCACCGGGCCAGGTTTGGTGGCTGTAATTGGATTTGAACCAATGACACTGCGGGTATGAACCGCATGCTCTAGCCAGCTGAGCTATACAGCCAAATGTGTTGCTGATATATTATAATAGGTATTTTCTCTTTTGTCAATCACTTTTTTCATAAATTTTTTATTTTTTAGTTGTCGTAATGTTTGTCCCATAAAGTTATAAGATGTTAATAACTCGGTTAAAAAGTGTGAAAACCTTTGTGGAAAAAGTTTTTGCGCGAAAAAAGTGTCGAAAAACCGCCATTTTGCGCGGTTTATAAAATGGGTTTTAAAAAAGTTATTCACATTCTCAACTAAGTTATCCACAGACACCTCGTTCAAAAGGTTTACATAATAACCAAAAAATAAACTTAAAACTTCTTTTATAAAGCCTTATTAACCCTTTGCTTGTTAAAACTCTAAAAATATATCCCCTTTTAAAAAACGTGCTTTTGAGAGTCTTCAAGGCCTATTAATTTGGTTTTGGTTTTTTCTAAAGAGGAAAGAAAAAGCGCCACGGTGTTTTTTGTGGCAAACCCCTCAAGTCCGGAAAGCTCTTCCTTAATTTCTTCTATAAGCCTATGGTTTAAAAAAAGAGATAAAAGCCTTTCGTTTTGTTCAAAGGTTTTATTTGCTTTTTTGCAAAGCAAAGCCGATTCGGTAAAGTCTTGGCTTCTTACCCTTTCTTCTGCAAGGTTAAGAGAACTTAAAATGTCACCGACAACACTGTCGGCATAAAAAATTCCCGCCACACCTAAAGCGACAATTAAGCCTAAAACTACGAGGCCCACAACAAGCCGTTTCATTTAATCCTTCCCCTTTTTTATGAGTGTATAGTTGCCGAGTCTGTCAAGGCTCAAAAGAAAAACCTCACTGGCGGAAGTTTTGTTTTTCTTAAGAAGCTTTTCTATTCGTCCTCTTGTGGTTTCAAGCGCGGTTATTGATTCATTTATTATTTTGCCGTCGCAGATTATGGGAAGAGGCAGGCTTTTTTCTTCGGCGGTAAGTTTTAGGTCCTTAACCGTGGCGGGCATCTCTTCGGATTTTAATAGTACATTCAAAGAACCGTTGGTTTCAAGCACGGCATAATCGACCGTCTCAATGTCATATACATTCTGTGCCCTTAAAAGCTCAATTAAATCAAGCACGGTCATACGAAGCTTCTTCATCTGTGTCTGGTCAAGGCGCCCGTTTTTAATAATAACGGCGCTTTTGCCCGAAAGAAGCTTGCGAAAAAGAAAACTCTTCATAGCGATTAAAGAAATCACAAGCTCCAGTGCAACAAGACTAAAAATTGCCGTAGCGCCAAAGAGTATCGGCTGGTCGGCATCCTGCAAAGGGATTGCCGCTATTTCGGAAATGAGCAGGGTTGTTACAAGCTCGCCCGGTTGCATATCTCCAATCTGCCTTTTGCCCATAAGGCGAATGCCGATTATAACAAAGGTATAAGAAAAAAGGGTGCGAACAATAATCGTAAGCATAAAAAATCACCGCAGTTAGTATCTGCGGTGAAAAGGATTTTATTTATTATTATTTTTAATTTTGTAAGATAAGCGCATAAGCGAGTCACCAAAATGCACGTTTTCAACCGCTGCATCGGGAAGCTCTAACTTTATATCGTAGTGCGAAAAGTTCCAAAAGCCCTTTATTCCAAGAGAAGCAAGTCTTACGCAGAGCGCCTCGGTAGCGGAAGCAGGAACGCAGAGAAAAGCGGCTTCGGGCTGTTCCTTTTCACAAAAGGCCTCTAACTCGTCGGTATGTAGAACCGTAAGACCCGAAACGGTCTTGCCTATTATGTTTTTATCAACGTCAAAAGCGCCGACAAGCTCAAAGCCCTGCTTTTTAAAGTTCATATTCTCGGCAACCACAACACCAAGCTTTCCAACACCCAGCATAATTGCCTTTGCAGGAGTGTCAAGTCCTAAGATTCCGCCAATTTCATCATAAAGCAGGTCAACGCTGTAGCCGTAGCCCTGTTGACCAAATCCGCCAAAGCAGTTTAAGTCCTGTCTTATCTGGCTGGCGGTCAGGTGCATCATGCGAGCAAGCTCGTTAGAAGAAATACGAGGAACGCCGTGACTCTTTAGTTCGCCTAAAAAGCGGTGGTATCGAGGAAGCCTCTTTATTACAGAAGAGGAAATATAGTTGTTTTTCATTATAACCTCACCAAAATTAAGATACATATACATTATATATTAAAAGGCGAATTTTGTAAATTAAAAAATTTTTTAAAAAATTTGAAAAAAAGACTTGACAAAATAGGAATGATTGCTATAATTAAATTAAGAATTATTACTGTTTTGAAAGGAGATGCTAAAAATTATGAAGTTTTCAAGACAACGAGAAGCGGTAAAAAAGGTCCTAATATCTACAAAGACACATCCTACTGCGGCGTGGATTTATGAAAACGTGCAAATCGAAATTCCAAACATCAGTCTTGGCACGGTTTATCGAAATTTAAATCTCTTGACCGATGAAGGAATAATTAAAAAGCTCTCCTTCGGTGACGGAAACGAGCACTTTGACGGTGATATTTCCCCACACAGCCACTTTTACTGTGAGAGCTGCGGCAGAATTTATGATATTGATTTTGATACAACAGGTTTGTGTCAACAAATATCGGACAAAGAAAAGCTCGAAATAAATTCGGCGGCCTGCAACTTTAGCGGAACCTGTGGCCAATGTAATAAAAAAATCAAAAACTAATTTGGAGGAAACTAAAATGAAAAAATTTGTTTGTACTATTTGCGGATACGTTCACGAAGGAGAAGGTGCACCTGATGCTTGCCCCATTTGCCGTGCAAAAGCTGACAAGTTCAAGGAGCAGTCAGGAGAAAAGACCTGGGCAGCAGAACACGTTGTAGGTGTGGCTCAAGGTGTAGACGAGAGAATTATCGAAGGACTTCGCGAGAACTTCAACGGCGAATGCTCCGAGGTTGGAATGTATCTTGCTATGGCTCGTGTAGCTCACAGAGAAGGCTATCCTGAAATCGGTCTTTACTGGGAAAAGGCAGCCTATGAAGAGGCAGAGCATGCTGCAAAGTTTGCAGAACTCTTAGGCGAAGTTTTAACCGATTCTACCAAGAAGAATCTTGAAATGCGTGTAGATGCAGAAAACGGCGCAACAATGGGCAAGTTTGAACTTGCAAAACTTGCAAAAGAATTAGGACTTGATGCAATTCACGACACCGTTCATGAAATGGCTCGTGACGAGGCTCGCCACGGAAAGGCTTTCGAGGGCTTGCTAAATCGCTATTTCGGTTAATTTTCAGACGGACGGTTACTATTGGTAACCGTCCGTTTTTTCAAACAAAAGGAGGCGAAAGCATGAAAAGAAAATTACTGGTAGTTTTGTTGAGCTTGGCTCTTTTATTGGGGCTTACGGCTTGCGGTAAAATTATAATATTAGACGAGGATGCAAATTTAGGAGAGTTAACCTCTTACCTAAACCAAGCCGAAGGCAACCAAGAGGAATCAGACCTAATTGCTCCAGAGCATTCAGAATCGTCTTCCAAAAAAGAAGACGGCTCGTCAGTGTCTTCTGAAGAGGTTGCATCAAAGGCAGAAAGCGCGCTTGAAGAACAAAACTCAAGCAAAGAGGAAATCCCTCAAGAAGAATCTTCAAAGCATTCGCCTTCAAGCGAAGAGGTCTCTTCAAGTGAACCGGAGTCTTCAAGAGAACCGGTGTCCTCAAGCAAACCGGTGTCCTCGAGAGAACCGGTGTCCTCAAGAGAACCGGTGTCTTCAAGAGAACCGGAGTCTTCAAGCAAGCCGGAGTCTTCCAGCAAGCAGGAGTCTTCGACTGAAGTTCAAGAAATGATTTCAAGAGATAAGGCAAAAGCAATAGCTTTAAAGGATGCGGGCATCGATGAAAAGGACGTCAGAGATTTTGAAATTGAACTAGACCGCGACAGAAACGCTACGAAATACGAGATAAGCTTTAAGGCCTTAGGCAAGGAATATGACTACGATATAGACCTTCATTCGGGCAAGATTCTTTTCAAAAAATCAGAAAAAGATGACGATTATATTGCTCCTTCGTCGAGCGAAAAGGCTTCTTCGACCGAAACTCAAGAAATGATTTCAAGAGATAAGGCAAAAGGAATAGCTTTAAAGGATGCGGGTGTCGATGAAAAGGACGTCAGAGATTTTGAAATTGAACTAGACCTTGACAGAGGAAGGTCGGTCTGGGAAATCGATTTTGAGACTCGCGAATATGAATATTCCTACGAGGTTGACGCTTATACAGGCGTTGCCGTAAGGGTCGATTTTGAAAGAAACTAGCTTTTAACAGAATAAAAAAGGCACGGAACTTAATGGCTCCGTGCCTTTTCTTTAATTGGAGTTTTTGGGCACATGCCTCAAATAATATTTAATTGAAAAACATTCAAAGATGTGCTATACTTTTGCTACCACATATTTTTAGGGGGATTTATTATGTATAAAAACATTGGTGGAAAAATTAAAGGCCTTGCACAAGCGTTATGTATTGTTGGAATGTTTTTTTCATTTCTTTTTGGTTTTTTATATCTGGCCAATGGAATAAACTTTCTTTCAAAGGATGATTTTGGTTGGAATTTAGTGATAATCGGAAGCGCGGGAATAATTCTTGGTCCGATTTTAAGCTGGATATCGACCTGGCCTCTTTACGGCTTTGGCGAGCTTATAGATAAAACAACAAAGATTGCCGAGAACACAGAGGGCAAAAAAGACAAATCCGACCAAGAATACCAAGATATAGCGTCTTATAAAGCATAAGAAAAGGTGTGCAGTTTTCCGCACACCTTTTAAATTTACAAAAAAGCTTATCTGTGTAGTTTTTTGTGTTTATGATTATTTGTCAAATAATTCATCCGTTTGCACATTTAAAATTTTTGCAACAACATAAATTTCTTTGTCTGTTGCGATTCGAATTTGACCTTCTAATTTTGAGTAGCTTGTGGGATTAATATCGCAACCTAATATTTGCATCTTGGAAATAAAATCTTTTTGTTTTATACCTTTTTCTTTTCTTAAACGCTCAATGTTTTTGCCTACAATATTCGCATTGCCATATTCTTGCTTTCGTGTTTTCAAAATTCCCACCTCTAATATATTCTTTTACAGAAATTATAGAGGTAATCTCGCTTGACATAATTCTGTTATAGAATTATAATAAAAATAATTCCGAACAAGAATTATAGGTGATTATATGACCAAGCGTGTTGTTGTAGCAGGATGTAGAAACTTCAATGAATATGAAAAAGCTAAAAAATATATAAATATTTGTATCAGCAACATTAAAACGAAATACGAATTGATTTTTCTTTCCATCGGTTGCCAAGGGGCAGATTCACTTGGCGAAAGGTTTGCCAAGGAAAACGGGTACAAAATAGAGCGATACCTTGCTGATTGGAAGAAATTTGGCAAAAGCGCAGGACCTAAAAGAAATAAGGAAATGGCTGATGCCGCTGATTTTGTTATTTGTTTTTGGGACAATAAAAGTCTTGGAACTAAATCTATGGTCGAATATGCAAAAGAGTTTAACAAGCCATTAAAGATAATATATATTTAAACAGGCACGGAGAACTTTTCTTCGTGACTGTTTTATTTGTCGCCTTGTATATTATTGTTGTTTTTGCAAAAGGTGGGAATAGTTCTTACCGTGTGCAAGCCTTTCCTTAAAACGAAATCTTCGCACACCCTATCTCCCGAATGGCAGAAAACCCCTTTGTTTTTACATTTTCCTGCGGCGAATATTTCGTTATGTGTCTTGGCATTTTCTAATAAAACAAAGTATTCGCAACACCAACAAACTACCTCATTCAAAAGAAACAACCCCTTCTCTATATGGGGATTATATCCCCTTAATATTTTAGATTATAACCCCCATAATATATCTTGTCAAGGTGGGGATTATAATGATAGTTTTTAACAGACTTTGGGAAACGATGAAAAAGCAGGGCGTTTCAACATATGTGTTGCGTGAAAAGTGCGGAATTGACAGTAAAACAATACGACGTCTTAAAGCAAACGAAAATATTGAAACCAAGACACTTGATAAATTGTGTCTGGCTCTTAACTGTAAAATAGAAGATATTGCAGAGTTCATTATAGACAGCGAATAGAGAATTTTGTTGAGCTATCATTTAAGATGTGTTATCATTTAGGTAGCACATCTTTTTATTTTAAGGGGGATGAAATGTATGTTCAAAAACACAAGAAAAAATATGGTCGCAGTTATATTTACGGCTTTTTATACATTGATGCTTGTTTTAAATATTGATTTTCGGCTGATTTATCTTCAAAATTTCCGTTATCTTATCAATTTTTTAATAATAGACATATTGCCGTTATTTACCCCTGTTTTGTGCTTTGTGTTTTTGTTTTCCTTAAAAAATGAATATAAATTTAAAAAGTGTTTATTCCCTGTTGCGTTTGGGATAATGGCGATTCGAACTTTGCTTGCGCTTTGCGGAAGTTTTTCAACTTTAGGGATTGTACCTCTAACCTTGGCGCATACAGTAGCGCTTATGTTATCGTGTTTGATATTTGTTTCTTCGGTTTTCATTTTTATAGGAACGCTATTTGATTTTAAATATATTAGTTTTATTAAATACGGCGCGATAGCCTTTGCGGTATTAAATTTTGCAACCCTTATGTCTGATTTTATATCGGTCGGAGGATTCAGGTATCTACAAAGCGTTCAGGAAGGATTTACAGCGGTATATTTAATCCCACTTATAACAAGTTTGGCTTGCTCGCTTTTCTATATGGGCATTTTCGTTTTGTTTACAGATAAAAAAAGAGAAGATTAAATTTAAAACACACCCGAAAGGGTGTGTTTTTTATCCATTCATTTTCTGCTTTTTGTACTGTGACGGAGAAAGGCCCATTTCTCTTATAAAACAGGTGCAAAAGTATGCGGTGCTCGAAAAGTCAAGCGCCTTTGCAACCTTTCCAACCGAAAAACCCTGCTCTAAAAGAGCGGCGGCTTTGCGGATGCGAAGATTTAAAAAGTATTTTGCAGGCGGTATGTCAGAAAAGAGGGCGAAAATTCGCTTAACGTTACTGGTACTCATACCGCAAAGGCTTGATAGCTCCTCAAGGCTTAGCGCGGCATCTAAGTTTTCGTTCATTGTAAGAACGATTTTTTTATAAAGAGAAGCCTCCTTTGAGGGTCTGGTGTTGTCGGTAGGGTGCTTTGAAGACAGTCTTAGCAAAAAGCCCTCAAGCGCCGTTGCGACAAGGTTCGAGTGGTAGTAGTAATCTTCGTCGTTTTGATTGTATAGCTTTAGCGCCTTTTGGAACTTGTCAAAAAGGTCGTTAAACCTTTCTAAAAAACTATAGTTCAAGGAAAACATACGGTTTTCAAAAAGTTGCATGCCTTCCCCTTTTGCCGTAAAGGAAATGTTTTTAAGCTCTAAAGGGGTTCCGCCCCCAGCGGCTATTCGGTGGTACTCCATGGGTTTATGAAAAAGGATATCTCCTGCTTTAAGGTTATAAACCCTTTCGTCTCCCGTGGCGACCGCCTCGCCCGAGCAGACCAAAACCGCTTCCCAAAAATCGTGTTGCTCTCCTGCAAAAACGAAGGTTGACGGCTTGGTATCCCTTATTGCTACGTATAACGATTCTACCGTAATAAAACGCGACACAGGCTTTAAAACTGCCATAATAACTCCCTTTTGTGAATAAAAATGTCTAAAATCGAAACAAATTGCCTATATTTGTGGTTTTATTATAATATTAAATATGCTATAATGCAACTATAAAAAATACATTTTAGGCATATTGGAGGAAAAATTATGGCTAAAGAGGTAAGATTTGGCGTAATCGGTCTTGGTTGCAGAGGCTCAATGCTTATGAACTGGGCTATGTTTGACCTTTATGACAAGGGACTTCGTGTTACGGCTGTGTGCGACCTTTATGAAGACCGTGTAAAGAAGGCTTCGGACGAGATTTTTGAAAAGTTTGCTTACAGACCGTTTGAAACAACCGACCCTTATGAAGTTATAAATTCTGACAAGGTTGACGTTATCATAATTGCAACCGCTTGGGAAGCTCACGTAGAGCTTGCCATTGCATCCATGAAGGCAGGCAAGTTTACAGGTCTTGAGGTTGGCGGAGCATATACTATTGAGGACTGCTGGCGCTTGGTTGACACCTACGAAGAGACAAAGACTCCCTTTATGTTCCTTGAGAACTGCAACTTTGGTAAGCGCGAGACCATGCTTTTAAATATGGTTAGAAAGGGTCTTTTAGGCGAAATCGTTCATTGCGCAGGCGGATATTGCCACGACCTTAGAATTGAGGTAGCAAACGGCAAGGAGAACCGTCACTATCGCCTTAGAAACTACCTAAACCGCAACTGCGAAAACTATCCAACACACGAGATAGGACCTATCGCAAAGGTGCTTGACGTAAACAACGGCAACCGCTTCTTATCTTTGGTTTCTATGGCTTCTTCTGCAAAGGGATTACATCAGTATATTCTTGATAAGAAGGGCGCAGACCATCCTTTAGCAAATGCCGAGTTTAAGCAGGGCGATATTGTTACAACAATTCTTAAGTGTGCAAACGGTCAGACCGTAACCATCACATTGGACACAACACTTCCCCGTTGCTATTCCAGACTCTTTACAGTAAGAGGAACAAAGGGAGCATACTTTGAGGAAAATGATATGCTTTACCTACAGGCCGACCAGACTACCGAGGACGGCAGAGGTCTTTGGGGCAACGCTAAAGAGTACGAGGCAGAGCATCTTCACGAGATTTGGCAGGGTTACACTCCTATCGGCGGACACGACGGAATGGACTATCTCCTTTTCGACGCTTTACTTGAGTGTGCACAGACCGGCAAGAAGCCTCCTTTGGATGTATATGATGCTGCAACCTATATGTGTATCACCCCGCTTAGCGAAAAGTCAATCAATCTTGGCAGCGCTCCTGTTGAGATTCCCGACTTTACTCGCGGCAAGTGGTTTAACCGTACCGATATCGGCGAAGACTGGAAGTATAATTTCGACCGTACCGACAGAGAAATCCTTTAATTTTAGTCGCTTTTTTAATCAAATCAGGCAGGTTTTCCTGCCTGATTTTTCCGTTTTTAAACAATTTGTAAAAAAAGCGCAACTAATTGTAACATTGCACAACATTTGCTTGACAGAAGTCCATAAAAATGGTAATATTATCGTGAAGAAGTTTCGAATAAAACTTTTATTATTAGGAGGAAAATTATGGCAAAGCTAATGAAGAAAACCTTGTTAGTTGTTATGGTTTTAAGCATGCTCGTATCAGCCCTTGTAATTCCGGGCTTTTCAGCATTTGCGGCAGTAAAAAGCCCCGTTACAACCCTAACAACTCCAAATACAGGAACAACCGCAGGTGTACCTGTTACAACCAAATACTCTATTAACGAGGGCTGGATGTTTACCGAAACCAAGAGAAACGCTGTTGGCGACTCTAACGGTGCATATCCCAGCGAAAGCGAATACACCTGGGTAGAGGTTGACGCACCCCACACCTGGTGGCCAACCGAGACCGAGCATTCAACCGAGGCTAAAGAACACGAGCAGCACGACGGCTGGTACAGAAAGACTATTTCTGTTCCCGCTGAAATGAAAAACGGCCGTGTTTGGCTTGAGTTTGAAGCTTGCGGTCCTAACACGCGTATCCACGTTGATAACTTCTGGGTAGGTCAGCACTACGGCGGATACACAAACTTTAAGTATGATATTACAGACATAATCAAGAATAGAAATGCCTTTGGTGGAGAGGTTACCATTTCCTTAAAGATTACCGACTCTACAAGCTATACACCACCTGTTGCAGGCGGATTTACAAAGTTCCCCGGAATTACAGGTAACGTAAACATAATCTATACTCCAAACGTTTCTGTAGCTCAGACCTATGACGGCGGCGTTGACAACACCAAGCTTTCAACTTCAGGAATTTTTGTAACTCCTGAGAGAGCTGATAACGACGACCTTTGGGGCAACGAGGACGACTGGAAGGTAACACTTGATACCAAGCTTGCAAAAACCGGTTCAGAGACAACCGTTAAGGTAAAGACCACACTTCGTGCAATGAACGGTTTTGATAACGTTGTAGGTGCAAAATTCTTAGATTTTGACCCTGATACAATGACTGGTGACTTTACCGTTTCCAAGGAAGAAACCGTAACCTTAAGCGATGCTTTAACCGATTATAAGGCTACCTTTGACGTTAAGAACCCACGTCTTTGGAATGGTAGAGAAGACCCCTTCTTATACTATGCAGACTTTGAAATCTACACCGCTGACGGTACCGTTCTTTTAGACAAGGTTACCGAAAGCTTTGGATTCAGAACCTTTGAGGTTACAGCTGAAGGCTCATTCCTTAACGGCAAGCACTATCCTCTTCGCGGCGTTGCTTACCACGAGGACTATGAAGGCGCCGGTAGTGCTATGACCCACGAGCAGTGGAACGACACCTTCAAGAACGTTTATGAAATCGGAACAAACTTTGTTCGTCTTTCTCACTATCCTCACGACCCCTATTCTTACGAGCTTTGCGATAAATACGGTATTTTAGTTTGGGCAGAAATTGGTCTTATCAGTAACGTTACACCTCATTATGGTGCTGACACAACTCAGATAATGCCTGAGTTTGTAGTAAGAGCAAAGAACCACCTAAAAGAACTTATTCGTCAGAACAAGAACCATGCATCTATCATTGTTTGGGGTATTGAAAACGAGCTTGCGTTAGCAGGAGTTTCCGTTGAGAATATGAAGACCTTCGTAAACGGTCTTATTGATATTGCTCACGAAGAAGACCCAACAAGACTTACAACACAGACTGCAGGTTGGGACCAGCATTGGTACGACTGGGACACCGATGTTACCGCATTTAACGTATATCCCAAATGGTATGTTACCGACGGAAACCTAAACGGCGGCAACACCTTTGAAGAAATGATTGCTTTCTTGAGAAAGCAACTTAATAAATACGGCAGAGCAGACGAGCCTGTAGGTCTTGCAGAGTATGGCGCAGGCGCAAGCCCCAACCATCACACCGAGTATCCTGAACAGCCCAACCCAACTTCTAGCCGTTTCCATCCTGAAGAGTGGCAGAACATAGTACATGAAGAGGCTGTAACAGCATTCAATAACCATCCTGAAGTTTGGATTTCTTCTATTTGGAACATGTATGACTTCGCTGAATACACCCGTGTTGAAGGTGAAAACGGAGGTATCAACGACAAGGGTCTTATGACTCGTGACAGAAAGACCAAGAAGGACTCCTTCTATATCTATCAGGCAAACTGGGTAGATAAGGACACCTATCCTGTTATTCATATCGCTTCTTCTAAGGTGACAGAGCGTGAGATTGCTTCTAACACCGTAACAGTTTACTCAAACCTTGATAAGATTGAGCTTTTCAGAAACGACGTTAGCCTTGGAGTAGTTGAAAACGACGGCAACGGCATCTTCAAGTGGACTGTTAACTTTGGCGAGGTTAATGAAACCGCAACCTACACAGCAAAGAGCGTAGGCTCTGATATTACCGCTAAGAGTGGTGTTTCTTCGGTTAACTGGACCAGAGTTGCTAGTGCACAAAACGAAATCCACATCCATCAGGATAAGGTTTACTTAAATGAAACTGCAGGCACAATTACCTTCGCAGGTACTATCAATGCAGCTAACATTAACAACGTATTCACTTCAAGATACAATGCTAAGATTGAGCTTGTTGACGCTCAGGGCAACCCTGTTACCGAGGGTACGGTTGAAGGCGGTATGAAGCTTCGCATCACTGCTGAAAACGGCGAAGTTACAGAGTATATTATGTATGCTTCAAGTATTGCTATCGGCAAGCAAGTAACCGTTTCTGTAGGCACAAGAGGAGAAACTACCGTTGACGGTGTAATCCCCGAAAACCTAACATCAGTTACTACCGACCTTCAGAAGTTGATGTGGAACCCTGTTGCAACAAAGGGAAGCATTACAATTGACCTTGAAAGAGTATACACTCTTAACAATGCTACACTTCATATGTTTAAGTCGAGCAACAGCAGAAAATACTACTACAAGATTTATGTTGGCGAAACCGAAGATGATATGAAGTTGGTTGTTGATAGAAGCAACAATAACGTGGCAGGTGTTGTTTCCGACTCTCTAAACAGTGTACAGGGCCGTTACGTCCGTGTTGACTTTGATGGCGGTTCAGGCGGAAGCGGAGCGCAGATAGCTCTTTACGAGATTGAAATCAGCGGATACATCCTTACAAGCACCGAAGTTGAAATTGACCATAAAAACAAGGCTATCTACATTCCAAGCGAATGGACCAACGAAAACAATATGGCAAACCTTATGAACGATGTTAAGGTTGAAGGTAACGCTTACATCACCATTGATGCTGATAAGTATTATCTTGACGAGGACAGCTTGCTTGTTGTTAACGATATCACAGGCGGCAGAACCGAATATACAATTAAAATTGGCGAAGAGCCACCTTACGCAGGCGATACGTATAACTGGCTAACCTGGTTGACCATTATGCTTGTAAGTGGCGGATTATTTGCTGCAGCATTCGTTTTTGGCAAGAAAAACCTTGTTAAATAATAAATAAACCTTATAAATAGGCCTTCTGATAACAGAGGGCTTATTTTTTTATCTGTTAAAAGGCTTCGCAACCGTTGGTTGCGAAAAAGTTCAAGGTAGGCTTGCTTGAAAAGACAGAGTTTTTGAATTATAGTAAACTAAGATGAATATACTACAAAATGGAAAACAGTCGAGGAGGTTTTTATGACACTAGGCGAAAAAATAATAGGACTAAGAAAGGAAATCGGTGTTTCTCAAGAACTATTAGCTGAAAAACTTTCGGTTTCTCGTCAGGCAATTTCAAAGTGGGAAATGGACCAGGCTTTGCCGCAAATAGACAAGGTTTTGGCCATGTGCGCTCTTTTTGGAATTTCCACCGATGAACTGCTGCTTGATAAAAAGGAAGTTGGTATGCTTTCAAAGGCGCCGACAGTTAAAAATAAATATTTTGGAACCGACGGATTTCGTGGCGAAGCAAACGTTAGCTTAACCTCAATGCAGGCCTATAAGGTGGGCAGATTTTTAGGTTGGTATTTTGCCTCTTCCCTTTCGGGACAAAAGCAGGCAGGATACAGACCAAGAATAGTAATCGGCAAGGACACAAGACGTTCAAGCTATATGCTTGAGTACTCTATCGCGGCAGGAATAACCGCTTCGGGCGCCGATGCTTATATGCTTCACGTAACAACCACTCCGAGCGTTTCCTTTGTCGCAAGACAGGATGAGTTTGACTGCGGAATAATGATAACCGCATCCCACAATCCTTACTTTGACAACGGAATAAAGGTTATAAACCGCTATGGCGAAAAGTTTGACGACGAGGCGACCGCGCTAATCGAAGCTTATCTTGACAACGATTTGTCGGCACTCGGCATAAAGGGAAATGATATTCCCTTAGCAACAGGCGAAGGAGTCGGAAAAATCGTCGACTTTGTTGCAGGAAGAAACAGATACGTAGGCTACTTAATTTCCTTAGCTTCAAATTCTTATAAAAAGTTGAAAATTGCGCTCGATTGCGCCAACGGAGCGTCTTGGATGATAGCTCGCGCGGTGTTTGATGCCTTGGGCGCAGAAACCACCGTAATCGGCGTAGAGCCTGACGGTCTTAACGTAAACAGGGATTGCGGTTCAACTAAAATAGAGCGTTTAGCGGCCCTTGTAAAAGAAAAGCATTTAGACGTAGGATTTGCCTTTGACGGCGATGCAGACAGATGCTTGGCGGTTGATGAAAAGGGCAACGTTGTTGACGGCGACGCTATAATGTATCTTTTAGCAAACAGACTAAAGGGCAAGGATATGCTCGCAGAAAACACGGTAGTTGCAACGGTTATGTCAAACAGCGGTTTTGTTTCAAGCCTTAAAAAGCAGGGTATAAACTGTGTGCAGACTAAGGTTGGAGACCGTTTTGTTTATGAAGAAATGCTACAAAACGGGTATAGCATAGGTGGCGAACAGTCGGGACATATTATTTTAAAGAAATACGCCACAACCGGCGACGGAATTTTAACCGCCATTATGATAGCGGAAGAAATGTGCGATAAAAAATCTGCTTTAAGCAAGCTTACCGAAAACCTTTTCCTTTATCCTCAATACACAGTGAACGTAAGGGTTAAAAACAAGTCTGTGGTTATGAAGGATGAGTCGGTTTTAGCTTCTTTAGAAGAGGTTAAGACGCTTATCGGGGATAACGGCAGAGCCCTTCTTAGAGAGAGTGGCACAGAGCCGGTCGTCCGCGTTATGATAGAAAGCGAAACAGAGGCTCTTTGCAAGGAATATGCAGAGAAAATAGTAACTACAATAATAGAAAGAGGTTTTGCGGTTGAATAAAAAGGTGAAAACAAAGGAACTCTTTGACTGCAACGTTCCTTACCTTAAAAATCTTTTTGACAGTTGCCTTTACCCTTGGGAAATGCTCCCTAAAATCAAGGGTCTGATAGAGGATTTGCTAGATAGCGGAATAGAGGGCTTTACCGAGCTTAAAAAGGGCGTTTTAATAGGAGAAAACGTTAAAATTGCCGACTTTGTAACAATAGAAGCTCCCGCTATAATAGGTAGTGGCACCGAAATTCGACCGGGCGCTTATCTTAGAGGGAACGTTATTACGGGGAAAAACTGTGTAATAGGCAATTCAACCGAGCTAAAAAACGCAATTTTACTTGAAAATGTTCAGGTTCCGCATTATAATTATGTAGGAGATTCTGTGATTGGGAATAAATCCCATATGGGAGCCGGTTCAATTTGCTCAAACCTTAAGTCTGACGGCAAGGCGGTCGTTATTCACGGCGACGAAGAGTACCCTACGGGTATTCGTAAGGTGGGTGGCATTTTAGCCGACCGAGCAGACGTAGGCTGTGGTTGTGTTATAAACCCCGGCACCGTTATCGGAAAGGATACAACGGTTTATCCTTTAACTGCTCTTCGTGGCGTTTATCCCGAAAACTCTATTGTAAAAGCACAGGATAAAATAGTTCTTAAAAGGGGCAATGAATAATGAATTTTGTTTTAGCAAAAGATTATGAGGAATTAAGTAATTTAGCGGCGGACGTTATAGCTGACGTTATTAAATCCAAGCCAAATCCGGTTTTAGGTTTGGCAACCGGTTCTTCTCCGGTTGGTACATATAAAAGACTTATCGAGGATAACAAGGCAGGAAAACTTGATTTTTCCTCGGTTACAAGCGTAAACCTTGACGAGTACGTAGGTCTTGACGGCACAAACGACCAAAGCTACCGCTATTTTATGGACCACAACCTCTTTAATTTTGTTAATATCGATAAAGAGAAGACCTTTGTGCCCAACGGTTGCGCAGACGACCTTAAAGCAGAAGGCGAGGCTTATGACAAAATGATAAAAGACCTTGGCGGAATTGATATTCAGCTTTTAGGCATAGGTCTTGACGGACACATTGGCTTTAACGAGCCCGATAGCGTATTTACCGCAGCCACCCACGAGGTAGTGCTTGATGAGTCAACCATAAAGGCAAATGCAAGATTTTTTGCTAATGAAGACGAGGTTCCTAAGAAGGCTATTACAATGGGTATGATGTCTATTATGCAGGCTAAAAAGGTACTCTTAATTGCTAACGGCGCCGCTAAAAAGGAGATTCTAAAAAAGTCGTTTGAAGGCCCCGTTGACCCGATGGTTCCTGCATCAATTTTACAGCTCCATCCTGACGTTACGGTTATATTCTCTGAAAAGTAAAAATTTTCAAAAAAGCGTCGAAAAACCTTGTGTTTTTCGGCGCTTTATGTTATGCTAACCTTATAAAAATAAATTACTCTTTTAGGAGGAGCAATTATGTATAAGAACCCAAATCTTTCACCCCGTGAAAGAGCTCTTGACCTTCTTTCCAAGATGACTCTTGATGAAAAGGTTGACCAGATAACCTTCTATGAAAATCCGAAGCAACTTTTGGAATTCATCGAAAAGGGAGAAGACTTCCCCATTCGTGGCGGATGTTTTGGCGCTCCATTGGATTCCGGCAACCCCGAGGTAGTTAAGGTGGTTCAGGACTTTGCTTTAAATAAAACCCGTCTTGGAATTCCTTTTCTTTATGCTTTTGAGGCTTTACACGGATATCTTGACAAAAGAGCAACCATTTTCCCACAGTGCGCAGGACTAGCAGGAAGCTTTGACCCTGAAGGCATTTATGAAATGGCAAAGCAAATCGGACTTGAATGTGAAGCTTATGGTGTAAGACAGGTTTTCGCTCCTAACGTTGATATTCCTCGTGACCCTCGTTGGGGAAGAACTCAGGAAGCATACGGTGAAGACCCCTATCTTTCGGGAGAAATGGGTGCCGCTTACGTTAGAGGACTTCAGGAAAGCAAGGTTGCTGCAACCGCAAAGCACTATATTGCTTACGGCGTGCCCGAGCAGGGACTTAATATCGCACCTGGCCATATAGGAGAGCGTGAGGTTCGTGAAGTAATGCTCGAACCCTTCAAAAAGTGCATCGATGCAGGAGTTTTATCTATAATGCCCGCATATAACGAGGTAGACGGAGAACCTTTACACGCTTCCAGAAGATATGTAAGAGAGATTCTTCGTGATGAACTCGGTTTTGAGGGCACTACAATTTCCGACTGGGGCGGAATTTGGATGCTTAACTACTTACATAAGATTTCCCCGACAAGACTTGATGCAGGTAAGCGCGCTATTAACGCAGGCGTTGATATTGAAGCTCCTGTTGTATTCGGTTACGGCGAAGAGTTTAAAGAGGCTATTAGAAAGGGCGAGGTTGACGAAAAGTTAGTTGATGAAGCCGTTCTTCGTATGTTAGAGCTTAAATTTAAGCTTGGCCTCTTTGAAAATCCTTATGACAAGCCAGAACTTAAAGAAAAGGCTCGTTCCAAGGAAGCAATCGAGTTGTCGCGCCGTTTGGACGAAGAATCTATCCTTCTTCTTAAAAACGACGGAATGTTGCCTTTGGATGAAAAAAAGGTTGGCAAGGTTGCGGTTATCGGCAACAATGCAAAGGACAGCCTTATCGGCAACTATATCAGAAGAACAGAGCATTGTGTAGATTTCTATTCGGGTATGGTTAACCGCCTAGGCGAAGAAAATGTACTCTATGCTAAGGGTTGCGGACCACTCTTTACAACCGATGAGTTAATCGCAGAAGCGGTAGAAACTGCTAAAAAGGCAGATACTGTTTTCCTAGTGCTCGGTGACCGCTCTGCTGCAGGCGGAGATATCGCAGGCGGTGATTTCGTTGACGCTTCGATTACCTGCCACGAGGGTTATGATACTCATAAGCTTGAGTTAACCACCGTTCAGCAACGTTTGTTTGATGAAATAGTTAAGGTTGGAAAGCCTATCCTACTTGTTGTTTTAGGCGGACGCCAGTTTGCGATAATGAACGAGGTTGAAAAGGTCAATGCCTTTATGTTCGGCTGGGGTTGCGGTGAGCAGGGCGGTAACGCTTTTGCAAACCTTATCTTCGGTGATAAGACACCTAGTGCAAAGCTTTCCTTCTCATTCCCAAGAACCACAGGACATATTCCCTGCTACTATAACCATAAGCAGTCGGCTCGCGGTAACATATTTAAGCAACCCGGTAGCCCTGAAAAAGCAGGAAGAGACTATGTTTCTGAAACTCCGAAGCCATGGATGAGTTTTGGTTACGGACTTTCTTACACAACTATTGAGTATTCAAATCTTACTGCAGAGGTAGGAGAAAACTCCACCGTTAAGGTAAAGGTTGACGTAGAAAACAAGGGCAACTATGAGATAGGCGAAAACGTGCTTCTCTTCGTTAAGATGAAGTTCTGCCCAACCACTCCGTTTGAGCGTAAACTTCGTAAATTTACAAAGGTACACTTAGCACCGGGAGATAAAAAGACGGTTGAGTTTACCTTAACCGGCGAAGACTTTACATATATCGATAACGATATGAAGACCTGTCAGAATACCGGTGAACACGTTCTCTTTGTTGCAAACCTTCACTGCGAAATCAATATCTAATTAGTTTTTTGCACCCGAATTAAAAATTTAATTTGGGTGCTTTTATTTTGTGTTGTTTTTTGGTATAATAATATAAACTGTTTTTGAGGTGCAAGCAATAAGTGCTAATTGATTTCCATACACATTGTTTTCCTGACAAAATAGCAAAAGCGGCAATAGAAAAGCTTTCTTTTGCTTCGGGTGGGCTTATTCCTTATACCGACGGCACGCTTTCGGGGATTAAAAGTTCTATGAAGGAATCAAAAACCGATATTTCGGTTGTTTTAAATATTGCTACAAATGCGGACCAACAAAAGAAGGTAAACGACTTTGCGGCACAGATAAATAAAGAAGATGGCATTGTCGCTTTTGGTTCGGTTTTCCCCGATGCTAAGGACGCCCTTTTTGAGCTTGAAAGAATAAAGTCGTTAGGACTTCTCGGTGTAAAACTGCATCCCGACTATCAAGGGTTTTTTGTTGACGACGAAAAAATGAAACCGATTTATGAAAAGATATCTAAACTTGGTCTTATTACGGTTTTCCACGCAGGGTTTGATTATGGATTTCCTCCACCCTACGGCGCTACACCCGAACGTTTAGAAAGGGCGCTTCGCTGGTTCTCTTCCCCTGTTGTTGCGGCACACTGGGGCGGTGTTAATTGCGCAGAAGGTGTTCTTGAGCATCTTTGCGGAAAGGACGTTTATTTTGACACCTCTTTTGGCTACTCTATGATGCCAAAATATTTTGCAAAGAAAATAATAGAGAAACACGGCACCGATAAAATGCTTTTCGGAACCGATTCGCCGTGGCATAAAACCGAGTTTGAAAAAAGACTTTTAAATTCTTTGTCATTAAGCGATAAAGAATTAGAAAAAATATATAGCGAAAACGCTAGACAATTACTTTTAATATAAAGGAGAAAATTATGAAACTAATAAAAAGAGCATTAATCGTTTTGCTTTGCTTATCCGTTTTGGTAGTAGGATTTGCAGGCTGCAAGGACGAAGCGACCGAAAACGTTGATTTTAAGGTTACCCATATTGCCGAAATCACTATAAAGCACTTCGGCACGATAACCGTGGCCTTAGCAGGAGAGGTAGCTCCAATCACGGTTGAAAACTTTGTAAGCCTTGCAGAAAGCGGATTTTATGACGGCGTTGGATTCCATAGAATTATAAAAGGCTTTATGATGCAGGGTGGAGACCCCGACGGCACGGGATTTGGCGGAAGCGGCAAAAACATAGACGGCGAATTTGCCTTAAACGGACACGAAAATAACATATTACATGAAAGAGGCGTCATTTCAATGGCACGCGCCGACAACTATGACAGCGCTTCTTCTCAGTTCTTTATAATGCATCAGGATGCGCCTCATCTAAACGGTTCTTATGCAGCTTTCGGTAAGGTAATCGACGGTATGGATACAGTTGATAAAATCTGCGCTGAGGCTTCTCCTATCGACAGTAACGGAATGATAGCAGAGGCATCACGTCCGATAATTGAAACAATAAAAATCACTAAAAAATAATCCGCAAACGCGGATTATTTTTTTATTTGTATATTTTTTCTTTTTCTTGTTAAGAATAGTTACAAAAGAAACATAGACAAGGAGAAGAAAATGAAAATTACAAAGGAAAAAATAACAGGCTTTCTTTCGGGAAAAGGTTTTTATCTTGTTTTAGCGGCATCAATGCTTGCGGTAGGCATAGCATCTTTTATAGCCTTTCTTGAATATAATGATATTAAAGAACCTGTTTTGGAATTAAGCTCTAATCTTTCATCGGAAAGCAAAGAAGAAAGCTCCTCGGACGTTTTAGCAGGAACCGACACAAAAGAACCCTATAGTTCAAAAGAAGAGTCTTCATCTTATGAAACCTCTTCAGAGGAAGAAATAGCTCTCGATATTATAGCCGACAAGTTTACTATGCCCAAAGGAAGCGTTGCGAAGGAGTTTTCCTTAGAAGAGCTAAAATACTCTAAAACCTACAAGGATATGAGAATTCATGCAGCAACCGACCTTTCAGCCGAAAAGGGTTCGTCTGTTTTAAGCATGGGCAAGGGCATCGTTACGGCTGTTACGGTTGATAGCGAGCTTGGCGTGTCGGTTGAAATTGACCACGGAAACGGAATAATCGCATATTATTGCGGTCTTAACGAGACTTTAAACGTTTCGGAAGGCACGCTTGTGTCGGAAGAAACTGTTCTTGGCACCTTAGGAGAAATTCCCGGAGAGTGCGAAGATGAATCCCACCTTCATTTAGAGGTCTTTAAAGACGGCAAACCTATCGACCCCTTAAGCCTTATAAATTAGCCTGTTCCCGCCATCGTTTAGGAACAATATCAGCCCCTAAAACCGCTTGTGTTTTGGGGGCTGATACTTTTATGCTTTACTTTATGAAAATTTTATAGTATAATGTTCGAAGAAATACCTTTATTATATAAAAAAAGAGGATTTTTTATGGAATTTTCAGAAATTATTGCAGAATTTGACCTAAAAGAACCCATTTTAAGCTGCAACCCCTATGGTAACGGACATATTAACAGCACTTTCGTATTAAGCGATAAGAAGGGCAAGCGTTTTATTCTTCAAAGAGTAAACACAAACGTGTTTAAAAAGCCTGACCAGGTAATGTCTAACATTTATAAGGTAACCGAGTATTTAAAGAAGAGGACCATTAATCCTCGTTCGGTAATGTCGCTCGTTCCCTTAAAGACAGGCGAAAACTTCCTTTTAGACGGCGACGGATGCTGGAGAATGTATGACTTTATCGAGGACTCTGTCTGCATAGACACCCCCGAAAACAGTCGCGATTTCTATGAGTGCGGCGTAGGGTTTGGTACCTTCCAGCGTCAGCTCAGCAAATTCCCTGCCGAAGAGTTATACGAGACCATTCCTGATTTCCACAACACACCTAAAAGATACGAGGCCTTTTTAGAGGCTTTAGAGAAGGACGCTTTTGGTCGCGCCGACGAAGTCAAAGAGGAAATTGAGTTTGTAAAGAGCCGCAAAGACTTTATGTCGGTGCTTTTCGACGCTCACGAAAAGGGAGTTCTTCCTTTAAGAGTAACCCACAACGACACCAAGATTAATAACATTATGCTTGACGGAAAAACCCGTAGAGCTCTTTGTGTTATCGACCTTGATACCATCATGCCGGGATTCTCGGCAACCGACTTTGGCGATTCTATCCGTTCGGGAGCTATGATAGCTGCCGAGGACGAAAAGGATTTAAGCCGAGTAGAACTTAACCTTGATTATTTCGAGGCTTATACCGCAGGCTTTTTGGCAGGTTGCGGCGGACTACTCGATAAGGAAGAAATAAGACTCTTCCCCGAGGGAGCTAAAATTATGACCCTTGAATGCGGAATGCGTTTCTTAACCGACTACCTAAACGGCGACACCTACTTTAAGACCCATCGTGAAAAGCAGAACCTCGACCGTTGCCGCACACAGTTTAAACTCGTGCGCGATATGGAAGAGCATTGGGACACACTTAAAGAA
Source organism: Acutalibacteraceae bacterium (assembly GCA_045636705.1). Taxonomy (GTDB): domain Bacteria; phylum Bacillota; class Clostridia; order Oscillospirales; family Acutalibacteraceae; genus SFWF01. Next base: position 13,125 of record JAZTYA010000010.1, on the reverse strand, counting down.
ATCGTTGAAAAATACCTCTAATATTAAAAGGATGCACCAGAAAGGTGCATCCTTTTTAATTATTTTTAATATATTTTTTTATAGCCTCTAAGGTTTTATCACTAATTACGTGTTCTATTTTGCAGGCATCCTCCGAAGCGGTTTTGCTATCAACACCTAAAAGAATTAAAGCTTGGCTTAAAACGGTATGACGCTCGAAAACCTTTTGAGCCGCCATAGCACCCTTGTCGGTAAGGGTTATAAAGCCGTCCTTATCAACCGTGATGTAGTTCTCTTTTTTAAGGTTGCCTATAGCGCGGCTAACACTCGGTTTTGAAAAGTTCATAAACTCGGCAACGTCAATAGAGCGGACCGAAGTCTTCTTTTCAAGCAACTGATATATTGATTCAAGATACATTTCGCCCGAAGGTTTTAACGCCATAATTCATTCTCCAAATTAAAAATTTATATACATATAATACCACAAAAAATTTAAAAAAGCAAATGGTTGGTTAAAAGGGACTCAAAAATACAAATTTTCCTAAATATTTCCTTGACAAAGGCGACAAAATCAATTATAATCGGTTAAGGTTAGCGACGGCTAACTGTTCTTTTAAACCTTTGAGTTAGCCGTGGCTAACTGAACTTTATGGTGGTGACAAAATGACCTTACGAGAAGCAAACGCAGGACAGGAATATCTTATCAAACAAATTAATATAGATGATGAGGAACTTTCTTCTTTCCTTTTCTCGCTTGGTTGTTACAGCGGAGAAAAGATTACGGTAATTTCCCACCGAAGAAGCGGTTCAACAGTAAAAATTAAGGATGCTAAATATAGCATAGATAAACCTTTATCTGAGTCCATTATCGTTTAAAAATTTTTGTATTTTAAAAGAAAGGAGAGAGCTTTATGAAAATAGCCTTGGCAGGAAATCCAAATTCGGGCAAGACAACCCTTTTTAACACCCTTACGGGAAGCAACGAAAAGGTTGGAAACTGGGCAGGCGTTACGGTTGACAAGAAGGAACACTTGGTCAAGAAGGCTTTTTCGGGAAAAAACAGAATATCGGCTATCGACCTACCCGGCGCATACTCTATCTCTCCTTTTACAAAGGAAGAAAGCATAACGAGGGACTTTGTTAAAAAGGAAAAACCCGACGTCATTATAAACATTGTTGATGCAGACAATTTAAGCCGAAGCCTTTTCTTCACCACGCAGCTTTTAGAACTCGGCATTCCGATGGTTATAGCTTTAAATAAGAGTGACGTTACCGAGAAAAAGGGAAATAAAATCGACGAACTAGCCCTTTCTTTAAGGCTTGGTTGTCCCGTTGTCAAAACGGTTTCTTCTTCGGCAAAGGATATTGATAAATTAGTAAAAGCGGCAATTTCTCAGGTGGGCAAGGAGCAAAAAGCACCCTATATTCAAGAAGAAGTTGACCATAGTGACAAACAAGCTCTCGAAAAGGCCGACCGCAACCGATTTGTGTTTGTAAACAAAATTGTAAAAGACGTTGAGGTTAGAGCAAATAACGAGAAAAAAGAGGCGATAATTGATAAAGTCGACTCGGTGCTTACAAACAAGTGGTTAGGCATTCCCTTTTTCGCACTGGTTATGTTTTTGGTCTTCTTTATTTCTCAAACAACACTTGGCACCTGGATTGCCGAGGGTGTAGAAATAAACGGAAAATTTATACCGGGACTCGTTACCCTTTTAGAAAGTTTTCAGGTCTTTATAGGCGGTCTTTTTGAAAATGCGAACCCGTTAATCTCGGCGCTTTTGGTCGAGGGTGTTATTGGCGGACTTATAGCCGTTGTGGGATTTTTGCCATTGGTTATGGTAATGTATTTCTTAATAGCGCTCTTAGAGGACTGTGGATATATGGCTCGTGCCGCCGTTGTATTAGACCCCATTTTTAAAAAGGTTGGTCTTTCGGGCAGGTCGGTTATCCCCTTTGTAATCTCGGTAGGCTGTGCCGTTCCGGGTGTTATGGCAAGCCGTACGGTTAGAAACGAAAACGAGCGCAGAGCAACGGTAATGCTCGCTCCATTTATGCCTTGCGGTGCTAAAATTCCCGTTATTTCTCTTTTTGCGGGAGCCTTTTTTGACAACGCGTGGTGGATAAGCGCCCTTATGTATTTTTTAGGCATTGCAATAATCTTTTTTGGCGCGCTTATTATAAATTTAATTACGGGATACAAGGCTAGAAAGTCTTTCTTCATAATTGAACTTCCCGATTACAGAACGCCGTCGCTATTTTCGGCATTTAAGTCGATGTGCTCTAGAGGTTGGGAATATATTATAAAGGCGGCAACCATAATTTTGCTTTGCAATATGCTAGTAAAGCTTATGCAGACCTTCACCTGGAACTTTACTCCTGCAGAAACTGCCGATTCTTCGATTTTAGCATCGGTAGCATCGCCTTTTGCATACCTGCTTATGCCCATAGTAGGCGTGCTTTCGTGGCAGTTGGCGGCGGCGGTTATTACCGGCTTTATCGCAAAGGAAAACGTCGTAGGCACCCTTGCAATTTGTTTTGTTGGACTTGAAAATCTTATAAATCCGGAAGAATTCGCCTTAATGGAAGGCGCAGGCAGTGAGGTTGCTAAGGTTTTTGCTATAACCAAAATCGCGGCGCTCTCATATCTAATGTTCAACCTCTTTTCGCCACCTTGTTTTGCGGCCATCGGAGCTATGAACAGTGAGATGAAGAGCGGAAAGTGGCTAATGGGTGGAATAGGATTTCAGTTGGCATTTGGCTACACAATTTCATACATTGTCTACACCGTGGGAACCATAATTATGGGCGAGCCTTTAAACAAAACGGCGGCCATAGGCGGTTTTGTGGCAGTAGGCTTAATAATTTTATTTATAACCTTCCTTATCTTAAGGCAGAAGGCTAAAAAGGACCGATAAACTATGGAAGATATCATACTGGTTTTAATTTTAGCCGCAATTTTTATAGGAATAGTAGTATTCCTTATACGAGCAAAAAGAAGAGGGCAAAAATGCATAGGTTGCCCTCATTCTAAATCTTGCGGCGGCAACTGTGGCGATAAAAAGGACTCTTAGCCTTTATAAATCACCAAAAACTATTGACAAGCCTAAAAAATAGGGGTATAATTTACAAAAATGATGCAAAAGGAGGAGCAGTTTATGTTTAAGGCTTTTTATAACAAGTTTTTCTTTTTTAATAAGGGCTGCCCGTCTTTTGTAAAAACCGAGAGATAATTTCGGAAACAAAACTACGGTCGGTCCGCTTTCGTCGTGCTATTAAAGCATAATGATGAGCGGGCTTTTTATTTTAAGAAAAGAGGCAATTTCAATGTCAATGAAATTTGAGCGCAAACTTCCTATACCACAGGACGTTAAAAAGGAGCTTTCCTTAACCGAGGAAATGAAGCAGAAAAAGATTTTTCGCGACGAGGAAATAAAAACGGTTTTTGAAGGAAAAAATGATAAATTTATATTGATAATAGGTCCCTGCTCTGCCGACCATAGTGAGCCGGTGCTTGAGTATATCGGAAGACTTAAAAGACTTGAACAAGAGGTGTCTGATAAGATTATAATTATTCCCCGTATTTACACAAACAAGCCAAGAACCACAGGACAAGGCTACAAGGGAATGCTTCATCAACCCGACCCCGACCAAAAACCCGATATGTATAAGGGAATTTTGGCAATTCGTTCGCTTCATTTAGCGGCTCTTCGTGATTACGGTTTTTCTTGTGCAGACGAGATGCTTTACCCTGAAAACTATCGTTATTTGTCCGACCTTTTGTCCTACGTTGCGGTAGGCGCGCGCTCGGTGGAAAATCAGCAACACAGATTAACCGCTAGCGGAATTGAAGTTCCTGTTGGAATGAAAAATCCCACAGGCGGAGACCTTTCGGTTATGATGAATTCTATCGTTGCGGCACAATCGGAGCACACCTTCCTTTATCGCGGTTGGGAGGTAGAAAGCGATGGAAACCCGTTAGCTCACGCGATTCTTCGAGGATACACCGACTTTACGGGAAAAAGCGTTTCGAACTATCACTATGAGGATTTAGTTAAGGTTCAAAGCCTTTATGAAAAATCAAATCTTAAAAATCCTTCCGTTATTGTTGATACAAACCACAACAATTCGGGCAAAAAGTATTTAGAGCAGGTCCGTATTGCTAAGGATATCGTGCATAGCCGTAACCAAAACCCCGATATTAAGAATCTTGTTAAAGGCCTTATGATTGAAAGCTATTTAGAGGACGGTGCTCAAGGTGTCGGAGAGCACGTCTTTGGCAAATCTATTACCGACCCTTGTCTTGGTTGGGAAAAGACCGAGCAGTTAATTTTAGATATCGCAGACAAACTTTAATTCTTAGGAGATAAAAGATGTCAAACAAACTAGAAAATGCCAGAAAAGCAATAGAAGAAATAGATAAGGAATTGGCAGAACTTTTCGTCCGTCGAATGAAGGCGGTAGAAACGGTTTTTGAGTATAAAAAGGAAAAAGGACTTCCCATTCTCGACCAAAAAAGAGAGCAGGAACTAGTCGAGCGCAATTCAAAATTAATAGAGGACGACCTTTTAAAAGCTTATTATATAGATTTTTTAAACGACCTTATGTCGGTTTCTAAAAGCTATCAGTACCGCTTGCAAAACGGCGTAAAGGTCGCCTTTAGCGGTGTTGAGGGTGCTTTTGCTCATATCGCGGCATCAAGACTCTTCCCAAAGGGAAATCTTGTTTCTTTCGGCGATTTTAAAGAGGCTTACCATTCGGTTTTAAATGGCGAGTGTGATTTAGCGGTTATCCCGATTGAAAACAGCTTTGCAGGAGAGGTAGGTCAGGCCATCGACCTGATTTTCTCGGGAAGCCTTTATATTAACGGAATTTACGAGCTTGAAATACACCAAAATCTTTTAGGGGTAAAGGGCGCTACAACCGAGGACATAAAGACGGTTTTAAGTCATCCGCAAGCTTTGAGTCAGTGTGGTGAATACCTTAAAACCCACTCGCTTAAAACCGAAGAAGCAAGCAACACCGCCGTTGCCGCAAAACAGGTTGCCGAGGCAAACGACCTTTCTCTTGGCGCTATTGCAAGCAAAGATACGGCAGAGCTTTATGGCCTTAAAGTGCTTGAAAGCAACATTAATAAAAGCGCCGAAAACCGAACAAGATTTGCGGTTTTATCCAAGGTAAAGGCCGAGGACAAGGCCCTTTCAAACACCGTGCTTATGTTTAGCGTTAAGCACGAAGCAGGCTCCCTTGCAGAAGCCATAGGAATTATAGGAAAGTACGGATACAGTATGACGGCTCTTCGTAGCAGACCTATGAAAAAACATTCCTGGCAGTATTATTTCTATTTGGAAATCGAGGGTAACTTAGATACTGAAAACGGAGAGAAAATGCTTTCGGAGCTTAACCTTGTTTGCGACAAGTTAAAGGTTGCAGGAAAATTTGCACCACACACCGAAATTTAATGATTAAGGAACGTTAAAAAATGAAAATTCAAATGAATTTGGGACCTTCTAGTTACGATATTTTAGTAGAAAGAGGAGCCTTAGCAAAAGCAGGAGAACTTTTAAATCTTAATCGCAAGGTTTTTATTTTGACCGATAGCGGTGTTCCAAAAGAATATGCAAAGGCGGTCGAGGAGCAGTCGCACGAAGGTTTTGTTTATACCATAAAACAAGGCGAAGGCTCAAAAAGTATTGCCACTTTAAATAAAGTCTTAGAAAAAATGCTTGAATTTGGCCTTTCAAGGAAGGACGCAGTAGTAGCAGTAGGCGGTGGAGTTGTCGGCGACCTTGCAGGCTTTGCGGCATCAATCTTTATGAGAGGAATCGACTTTTACAATATTCCAACAACCCTTTTATCAAGCGTTGATTCTTCTATCGGAGGTAAAACGGCAATAAATTTTGGCGGTGTTAAAAATATTGTCGGAGCTTTTTATCAACCAAAAAAAGTTTTAATTGACCCCGACCTTTTAAAAACTCTGCCTAAAAGACAGATTACAAACGGACTTGCCGAAGCGGTTAAGGTTTCGCTTACCTCTGACAAGGAGCTTTTTGAAATCTTTGAAAAGGGCAATATTGAGGAAAATCTTGAAGAGATAATAGTGCGTTCTTTAAATGTAAAAAAACAAGTTGTCGAAGAGGACGAAAAGGAATCAGGACTTCGCAAGGTTTTAAACTTTGGACACACCATAGGTCACGGAATCGAGGTAACGACCAACCTTTATCACGGAGAAAGCGTAGCCCTCGGAATGTTACCTATGTGTAGCCAAGAGGTAAGAGAGCGACTTATAAGGGTTTTAAAAACACTTGACCTTTATAAAGCGCCTAAATATAACTTTGAAAAAATAAGCAAGGCGGTATCCTATGATAAAAAGGCAAACAAGAGCAGCGTTTCGGCTGTTTTTGTTAACCAAATAGGCGCATTTGAAATAAAGGAAACCGAAATTAAAGAACTAATATCTAAGGCGAAAGAGGTGTTAATATAAATGAAAAACACGTTTGGAAACAGTGTTGCGATAACCCTTTTTGGAGAAAGCCACGGAGAATATATCGGCGCGATAATTGACGGGCTGGCTTCGGGCGTTGAAGTAAAAGAAGAGTATATTGAAAATATGTTAACCCTTCGCCGTCCTGCGGGCAAAATTTCAACCACTCGATGCGAGGCAGACAACTTTAAAATCGTAAGCGGCGTCTTAAACGGCAAAACCACAGGAACACCGATTACTATTCTTATTCCTAATGAGAATGTGCGCTCGGCAGATTATAGCGAAATGAGTTCTGTTTTGCGTCCTTCTCATGCCGATTTTACTGCCGAGTGCAAGTACGGAGGATTTCAGGACTATCGCGGAGGCGGACATTTTAGCGGAAGAATTACTGCGGCTTTAGTTGCGGCAGGCGCTATTCTTAAATCTGCGCTCGAGCAAAAGGGAATTTATATCGGCACCCACGTAAGTGCTTGTGCAGGCGTTAAGGATGAAGCGTTTTCAGACTATTTGGCCGATATTAAGGCCTTAAACCAAAAGACGTTTGCGGTTTTAAGCGATGAAAGAAAAGAAGAAATGAAAAAGGCTATTCTTTTGGCTGCCGAAGAGGGCGACAGCGTGGGCGGTGTTTTAGAAACCGTCGTTGTCGGTATGCCTGAAGGTGTTGGCGAGCCTTGGTTTGACACTATCGAAGGTCTTCTTTCACATATGATGTTTTCTATCCCTGCCGTTAAGGGAATAGAGTTTGGACTAGGCTTTGATTTTGCCGATAAAAAGGGTAGCGAGGCTAACGACCCGTTTAAAATGGAGGACGGCAAAATCGTTACCGCTACAAATAACAACGGCGGTATAAACGGCGGCATTACAAACGGAATGCCGATAGTTTTCCGTACGGCAGTTAAGCCGACACCGACCATTTTCAAGGAACAAAACACGGTTGATTTTAAGACAAAAACCGAAACAGTTTTAAAAGCAAAAGGCCGACACGACCCCGCTATTGTACATAGAGCAAGGGTTGTTCAGGATGCAGCTACGGCTTTGGTTTTAGCTGACGTTTTAGCCTTGCGTTTTGGAACGGACTGGATTAGATAATGAAAACTTTTGGATGTATCGGAAAAAAACTTACCCACAGTTATTCAAAAGAGATTCATTCTCTGCTTGCAGACTATGAATATGACCTTATAGAGCTTAGTGAGGATGAAGTTGGCCCATTCTTAGAAAAAAGGGATTTTGAGGCAATAAACGTTACAATCCCCTATAAGCAGACGGTAATTCCCTTTTTGGATAATGTGAGCGAAACGGCTTTAAAAATCGGCGCGGTAAACACCATTGTAAAAAAGGACGGCAAGCTTTTAGGGTTTAACACCGATTATTTCGGAATGAAGGACCTAATTGTCAGAACAGGGCTTGATATTAAGGGCAAAAAGGTGCTAATCTTGGGAACAGGAGGCACCTCTAAATGCGCAAGAGTGGTAGCACATGACCTTGGCGCAAGAGAAGTTTTAGTAATAAGCCGTCAAAAAGCCGAGGGCGTTATTACCTATGATAATGCGGTAAGAGAGCAGACCGATGCCGATATAATAATAAACACAACCCCTGTTGGAATGTTCCCCGAACCTCAAAACACACCCTTAGATATTAACTGCTTTAAAAAACTAGAGGGTGTAATTGATGCAATTTATAATCCCCTTTGCTCGAATTTAGTGCTTGATGCAAAGGAAAAAGGACTCAAGGCATCGGGTGGGCTTTATATGCTGGTTGCACAAGCAGTAGTGGCGGTAGAAAAGTTCTTAGGCGTTTCGATTTCTAAAGAAAAGACCGATAAGGTTTATAAAGAAATTCTGGGTAACAAAGAAAATATCGTTTTAACAGGTATGCCTGCAAGCGGAAAATCGACCGTTGCAAACCTTATAAAACTTGAGGGCTTTTCCTTTGTCGATATAGATTCGGAAATTGAAAAACGAGCAGGATGCACTATAAAAGACCTGATTTTAGAAAAAGGCGAAGAGCATTTTAGAAATATCGAAAGTGAAGTTATAAAGGAACTGTCAAGTAGGACGGGGCTTATTATTGCCACGGGTGGCGGCGCAGTAAAAAGACCTGAAAATGTAAGAGCTTTAAAGCAAAACGGCAAGATATATTTCCTGGATGCGCCACTTTCAAGGCTCTGCGCTACAGATAGCCGACCCTTATCAAACACCAAGGAAAAGCTTGAAAAACTTTATAACGAGCGAATAGACGTATATAAATCCACGGCTGATATAATCGTGCCTGATTTAAGCGCTAAAAGCGCAGCGGAATATATCTTATCAAAACGAATGGAGAAATTGTTTTGAAAATTTTAGTTTTAAACGGACCAAATCTTAATATGCTAGGTATTCGTGAGCCGGAAATTTACGGCAAAGAAACCTATAAAGACCTAATTAAGAAGATAAAAACCTTTGCCAAAGATAAGAAGGTAAAGGTGGCTTTTTATCAGTCAAACTGTGAGGGCGATTTGGTTTCTAAAATACAGTCGGCTTATAAAAAGGCGGATGGTATAGTTATAAACCCCGGCGCTTACACCCATACGAGCATTGCGCTTTTGGATGCTGTAAAAACTGTCGGCATTCCGACGGTTGAGGTGCACGTTTCTGACCCTGATACCCGTGAAGAGTTTAGAAAAGTAAGTTATATTCGTGAAGCGGTAGTAAAAACTGTTAAGGGTAAGGGAACAGACGGATATGTAGAGGCCATAGAGTTTTTATTAGAGGGCAAATAAATGATAGCAAGATTTAAACCAAGTCTGCTTTCGGGAGAAATTTCGGCACCGCCTTCTAAAAGTATGGCGCATAGGTTTCTTATAGGTGCGGCGTTGTCTAAAGGTATAAGTGTGCTTGAGGGTGTTGACTTTAGCGAGGACGTTTTAGCTACAATCGACTGCTTAAAGGCGCTTGGCGCGAAGGTAGAGATAAATAAAAACACCGTCACAATAAATGCCGAAAACTTTATGAAGGCAGAAAGCCCGATTTTAGACTGCAGAGAAAGCGGCAGCACCCTTCGTTTCCTTTTACCTCTTGCTTTAACTTTGGGCAGAGAGGTCGAATTTAATGGTAGTGAGCGTCTTTTTGAGCGCCCGTTATCAGCTTACGAAGAAATAGCAAAGGACAACGGCTTTAAATTCGAAAAGGACAAAACAAGCCTTAAGGTTTTAGGAAATTTAAAACCTCGGAACATAAAGGTAAACGGAAACCTTAGCAGCCAGTTTATTACAGGCCTTATTTTTGCTCTTGTCTTTTTAAACGAGGAAGCAGAAATTGAAATTTTACCACCATTTGAAAGCCGTTCTTACGTTGATTTAACCCTTTCTGCTTTAAAAAGCTTTGGTGCAAGGGTTGAATTTACAGGCGAACACAAAATTTCTATAAAGAAATCCACCCTTTCAGGCGTTTGCACGAAAATTGAGGGAGATTATTCGAATGCGGCCTTTTTGGACGGATTTAACCTTTTAGGTTCTAGCGTCAGGGTAGAAAACCTTGATGAAAACAGTCTACAAGGCGATAAGATTTACAAGGACTATTTTGAAAAAATCGAAAAGGGCACTCCGACTTTAGATATTTCCGACTGCCCTGATTTAGCCCCCGTTTTAATAGCGCTTTCTTCGCTAAAGAACGGCGCAACCCTGCTTGGTACCGATAGACTTAAGATTAAGGAAAGCGACCGCGGAAGCGCAATGCATAAGGAACTCAAAAAACTCGGCGGCGGACTTATCTTTGGCGATAATAAAATCACAGTACCAAAACAAAATTTAGAATATAAGGGAGAAAAATTAAACGGACATAACGACCACCGTATCGTTATGGCGCTATCCCTTATTTTGTCGAAAATTAGCGGAGAAATAGAAGGCGCAGAAGCCGTAAAAAAGAGTTATCCCGGCTTTTTTACCGACATTAAAAGCCTTGGAGCAAAGGTGGAAATATAAAATCCTTGTAATTTTAAAGTTTTTGTTATATAATACTTAAACCGACAGTTCGTTTGCACCATCCTGTCGTTAATCAAAACTCGGGCTATCAAAAAACAAAGAGTATTTTTGGTGGTTTTGTTTTTACAAGACCACTATTTTTTTAGGAGATAAAATGAATTTTAAAAAAGAAAAAAGGGAAACAGAACTTTTATTTAAAAGCATACCGTCTATAGTAACGACGCTTTTTGTCGTAAGCGTTGTTTGCATGAACTTGCTTGCGCAAAAGACCCTTGTTCAAACAAGGTGGCTGGCGCTTGACGGCGGCATTTTAATTTCCTGGCTTTCCTTTATGTGCATGGATATAATTACAAAATATTTTGGACCAAAGGCATCTAACAAGGTTGCGGTTTTAGCCTCGGCTATAAACCTTTTAACCTGCGGAATTTTCTATATTGTAAGCATCATTCCGTCATCGGCTGCCGATTACACCGCCTTTAATCAAATTTTTGGCGGCACCTGGTTTGTGCTTTTAAGCAGTACCGTCGCCTTTTTGGTGTCGGCTATGATAAACAACCTTTTAAACTTTTCTATCGGCAAAATCTTTAAAAGAAATCCCGATGGAAAGCTCGCCTTTATAACAAGGAGTTATATTTCCACCTTTGTAGGTCAGTTTTTGGACAACCTTATTTTCTCTCTTTTGGTTTTCACTATCTTTGCACCTGTCTTTTGGAACGGATTTTATTGGACGCCTATTCAGTGCGTTACGTGCGCGCTAACGGGCGCCGTGGCCGAGGTGATTATGGAAATAATCTTTTCGCCCGTCGCTTTTTGTGTTATAAATAAATGGAACAAGGAAAACGTCGGCAAGGAATATTTAGAGGAGGTAAAAAAATGAAGGTTTTAATTACAGGAACGGCAAGAGGAATAGGCAAAGCGTTAGCAGAGCGCTTTTTAGCCGAAAACCATACCGTTATCGGAATTGACAGAAATCCCTCTGAGCTAAAAAACGACAACTATACCCATATTGTCTGCGATATTACCGACTATGAAAATTTACCCGAAATTAAGGATGTAAATATCCTTATTAACAATGCAGGCACCCAAAACGAAAACGATATTGAGGTAAATCTAACGGCGCTTATAAAGGTTACCGAAAAGTACGGTCTTCAAAAGAATATTAAGTCCATTTTAAATATCGGTTCGGCAAGCGGACACACGGGCGCCGAGTTCCCTTTATATGCGGCAAGCAAAGGCGGAGTTATTGCCTATACAAAAAATGTGGCGCTTCGTGTAGCAGAGTTTGGCGCTACCGCTAACAGCCTTGACCCCGGCGGAGTAATTACCCCCTTAAACGAGCCTGTTTTATCAGACCCCGAACTTTTTAAAGAAATAATGAAAGAAACCCCCTTAAAAAGGTGGGCAACGGCAGAGGAAATTGCCGAATGGGGCTACTTTTTAACCGCAGTTAACTCCTTTTGCACAGGACAAAGCATCGTAGTCGACGGCGGAGAAATGATTAATTATAATTTTGTTTGGAAGAAATAAAAAAAGACCGCTAATAATGATGAGGTGCCGTAACGAAGGTTTTGAAAATAAGTGGTAAAGACAATCGGTACGGTATATTGCAGAAAATCTATAAATTATATTTGGAGGAAACTGCAATGAAATCATTATTTGAAAAAATGGGTGGCACTTATCGTGAGGAAAACGGTTATCTTATTCCTAATTTAACTTTGCCCGAAGAAGAACAAGTCGAAATCGGCGTGTGGGGTCAACGGCATTTAGAGTATATCAAGCATCATCGCAAAGGTTTTTACACCTCGTTGGTTATCGGTTGTGAACTCAATCGATACCTTGCAGACATAAATAAACAAGCGGAAGAAATGTTTGATATACTTATCTCACAATATAAAACCGCCGAAGGTGTCACCGAACAACTAAAGGCGAATAACCAAATGCAGTGGGTTGGTCAGATGAATAACATCCGTTGCAGAGTCACAGAAATTGTAAACAGTGAACTAATTTACAAATAAACAAAATGGAAAGGCATAGCGTTTTAAGCGCTATGCCTTTCCATTTTGCAACAACTATCTTCTATTTTGATTGTCGAGTAATTTCTTAAGCTGAGCATTTTGTTGCTCGGTGGCTTTTAATTGAGCTTCGGCAATACGAGCTTGTGTTTGTGCCTGCTGTGTTTGAGCAGCGGCCTCACGCTCCATTCTCTGATTATGCAACATATTATCGTATGCTTGTTGTTCGGCAATCTGAGTTCTGCGAGCTTCTTCGGCTAATTGTTGAGCCTTAAATTCTTCGTCACGCTTTTCAGCAATAGCCAAATTCAATGCTTCTTTAAAGGTATCAGCTCTTCCAGATTTTAAGATATCGCCTATACGACGTGCAAGAACAATATGCTCTTCGCTTAGCAGAGTTACTTCTGACAACGTATTCTGAACTTGTTCGCTTTCTTCAACAAGTTTATTGTGCGCATTAACATAGGCGTCACAGCACTCGTTAAATTTATGGTCGAACAGTTGATACTTTGTGTAATAGTCGCTCAACTCCGCTTGAAAATTAAGCGTATCTTGAGCATGAGAATTCTTTATAATCTCTTCATAGTCATATCTTCTTTTTGCTACAGCATCATATTCTTTTTTATCGGCAGAATATTTTCGATATGCTACTATAAACCAAATTGCAAAAATTATCATAGCAAAGAATGCAT
>JAZTYA010000009.1:0-40833 GCA_045636705.1 Acutalibacteraceae bacterium | reverse complement strand
GCAGTATTGGTTGTAATCGTTGGGGTTAATCTTATGTTTAATGTTGCAATTAAGAAGGTTTCCCCTGAGGATATCTCTATTTCTGCTGATGTGTATTCATTAGCTGAACTTATTGAGAATCCCGTTGATAACGATAACTCTGAAGCAATCGAAGTAAAAATTCCCCAACTCGGAAGGATGGAACTGACGGAAGATACAATTAAAAAATGTGAGTATGTAACTGTGATTTCTGTGGGTTCGGAATATTTCATAAGAGCTATAAAGAGCGAAGTAAAAGACAATGCACTTTACATCAATGCTTTCAACACCACACTTCTTAACAACAAAGCCCAAAATTATCAAAAGCAGTTTTCTTATGTTGAATTGCAGGAAATAAATAAGATTATATTTGTTGATGGTAATGGTTTGGAAACGGTGTTATGGAATAAATAAATTAGAGCTTAATAAATGGTTTTAACACTGATATCTAAATCGGTGCAACTTGCCAAAATGAAAACAGTCACCTTTACGGTGGCTGTTTTCGTTTTATGTGCAGATTTGATTTGGATTAGATAAAGCGAGGGTTATGAGCCTGAAAAATAAAGGCGCCTACCTTTAGGTATTGTGATTAGGTAATAATTGGTTTTTAAGTGAGCCTTTAGGTTGTATGACCTCTCCCAAAATCCCCTATTGCAGAAATAGGGGATTTATTGTATAATTTGGGTCAGGTATTAAAAGGAAAAGGAGGCAATATTTTGAAATCGTTTAATTTAAACTTTTCAGCGATAAGCAAGTTTCGTACAGAAATTATGGGATTTGCTTGCATTTGGGTGGTTTTCCACCACTTTGAAGGAGATATTTCCTCTTTGTTTTTAAGAAGATTTTCAGTTTATGGTAACGCAGGCGTTGATATTTTTCTTTTCCTTTCGGGTATTGGTCTTTATTTTGCTTTTCAAAAAAAGGAGCCTCTTTCTCTCTTTTATAAAAAAAGGGTTGTAAGACTATTTCTTCCCTATCTGTTTATCTGTGTGCCGTTTTTTATATGGAGGTCCCTTTATTTAGGTGAAGGCAACCTGATTCTTGATATTACACAGCTTTCCTTCCCTTTAAGCGGTATGATTACCACTTGGTACGTTCCCGCAATGCTCATTTTCTATTTGGTTTTCCCGCTAGTTTACCACTATCAAAACGGGTCTTGCACTAAAAATCGTTTTGTAGGAGTTGCTGTTTTTTGTTTTTTATATTTCAACCTGCTTTTAATTATTAACGACCTTTTCCCTACATTTTACGGCAACACCGAAATAGCGACAGTTCGTTTTATTATTTTCTTTATTGGTTGTTTTTTAGGAAAAGCGGTTTATGAAAAAAGAGACGTGCCTATCACTTGGGCATTGTTTACTGTTTTTGGCGGATTTATGTGTGTTTATCTTCGCGAAGAAATTAACCTTTCTGCCCTTTGGATTAGACTTTGCTATGGACTTATGGCAATAGCCCTTTGCCTTATTTTTTCTTATCTTTTTGGGCTTTTAAAGGGTCAAAATCCTCTGCTTGTTATTTTGCGTTTCTTTGGAAACCACTCTTTAGAAATATATCTAACCCACGTGATTATACGCAACGTGTGGAGAAGCCTTTTGGGAACTCGTTTTTTAAGCAGTAATGGCGCTTTAGACTATTTAGTGGTTGTTTTGATTGCGGTTTTAGTCAGCGTTCCTATTCACTTTTTAGTTAGCAAACTGGCATCTTTAATTATTAAGAAATGAGGATACAACGATGCAAAAGAACAAACGATTTGAAAAAAATTACAGTCAAGGCATGGGGTCTATGGAAATATGGGTTGATAGAGAAACCGGTGTTAACTATTTATATAGACAAAGCGGTTATGCAGGCGGAATGACTGTTTTATTAGACAAAGACGGTAAACCTGTAATTACAGAAAGCAAAGGAAATATTGATTAAAATGTACGGACTTGGAACAATTATTAATGTTTTAGCCATTATTGTAGGCGGACTTTTAGGCCTTATTTTTGGCAGATTCATTAAGGACAGACACCGCGACACGCTTTGCAAGGCTTGTGGACTATCGGTTATATTTATCGGCGCCGCAGGTGCTTTTAAGGGTATGTTCTCGGTGGTGGATGGCACTCTTACCTTTGGTGGAGATTTTTTGATTATAGGCGCTTTGGCTCTTGGTGGTCTTGTAGGCGAGATTATAGACATTGAGGGTGGCTTTGAGCGTTTTGGCGCTTACCTTAAGGAAAAGACAGGAAGTAGTAAGGACAACAATTTTATTGACGGATTCGTAAGCGCTTCCTTTACTGTTTGCATTGGCGCTATGGCTATTGTAGGTTCTCTTAACGACGGACTTTACGGCGACTATACCGTGCTTATCACAAAGTCTATTTTGGACTTTATAATCCTTTTGGTTATGTCGGCATCTCTCGGAAAAGGAACCATTTTCTCTGCTATTCCGGTAGCGGTTTTGCAAGGCTTAGTTACCGCTCTTTCGGTAGTTATAAAACCGCTTATGACCGAAACGGCTTTACTTTATTTATCGGTTGTTGGCAGCATTTTAATCTTCTGTGTTGGTATCAATTTAGTCTTTGGCAAAAAGATTAAGGTGGCTAACCTTTTGCCCGCAATAGTCTTTACGGTAGCCGCCGCTTTTCTTCCGATAAAGTTTATTTAAAGGAGTTCTAAATGACAAAGGCTAGGTATATTAGTGAAGTTTTGTTTGATGATAAATTAGACAAGAGTTCTTATCTTAATAATTTGCCCATGATAAAGCATTTATCAAAAGAAAAGAATATATCGTTTTCTTCTAATGTAACCTTTTTTGTAGGCGAAAACGGAACGGGCAAATCTACCCTTCTTGAAGCAATAGCGGTAGCCTATGGTTTTAATGCAGAGGGTGGTTCTGTAAACTTCACCTTTTCAACAAAGGATACACATTCCGAACTTTTCAAACACATTGAACTTGGAAGACGTGGCTTTGCTAGGGACGGATTTTTCCTTCGTGCAGAGAGCCTTTATAATGTTGCTACAAACATTGACGATATGGATGGTGCTCCATCCTTTGACCCTCCTGTTATAGAGGGTTATGGTGGTGTTTCTTTGCACAACCAATCCCACGGAGAAAGTTTTTTAGCTATTGTGCAAAATAGATTTTTCGGTAACGGGCTTTATATTCTCGACGAGCCTGAAGCCGCTTTATCCCCAAAAAGACTTTTAACCCTTATGGTAGAAATTGATAAATTAGTCAAAAAGGGTTCGCAGTTTATAATTGCAACCCACTCCCCTATTTTAATGACCTTACCCGATGCTGAAATTTTAGAATTTTCAGAAAGTGGTATATCAAAGGTAAGCTACCACGAAACCGAGCATTTTAGGATAACAAAAGGCTTTTTAGAGAGCCCTGATAGAATGATTTCTTATCTTTTAGATGAAGACAACATAAGCTAATATCAAAACTCACAAAAAAGCAGCCTTAACCGGCTGTTTTTTTAATTCTTATTGATATATACATTTAATTTTTTTGGTGCTATACTTATTGTCGAAAAAAGGAAGTGTATGTAATGTTTAAGTATCTTAAACCAAAATCTTTTGAGGTTTTAAAGGATTACAGTAAGGCACAGTTTATTAAAGATTTAACCGCAGGTTTAATTGTTGCAATTATTGCCTTGCCTTTATCTATCGCCTTAGCGTTAGCATCAGGCGTTGAGCCCGCTTGCGGTATTTATACCGCTATTGCGGCAGGTTTCTTTGTAGCGCTTTTCGGTGGTAGCCGTGTGCAGATTGCAGGTCCTACCGCCGCATTTGCAACCGTTGTTGCAGGAGTTGTAGCAAGAGAAGGAATGAACGGACTCTTTATTGCGACTGTTCTTGCGGGAATTTTGCTTATCCTTATGGGTGTCTTAAAACTTGGCGGACTAATAAAATTTATTCCCCATTCTATTACCGTAGGCTTTACGGGTGGTATTGCCGTTACCATTCTCTTGGGTCAAATTAAGGACTTTTTAGGTCTTACTTATGAAAACGGTGTTCGTCCTATCGAGGCTATGGAAAAGATGGAAGCCAATATTGAAAATATTAGCACCTTTTCTTTGCCTGCTTTGATTATAGGACTTGTTAGTCTTGCTATTCTTATCTTTTATCCAAAACTTGAAAAGAAGATTCCGCCGTCCCTTATTGCCGTTTTAGTTGGTGCTTTAATTGTAGGACTTGTTCCCTTGTTTTCTGATAAGGTTTTCACCATTGGCAACCTTTATACTATCCCCTCGGGGCTACCGAAAATAGACTTTGCCGCTATGGATTTTAGCACAGATAAAATTTTAGCAGTTTTGCCCGATGCTGTTACAATAGCTCTTTTAGCGGCTATTGAATCCTTGCTTTCCTGCGTTGTGGCAGACGGAATGATAGAGTCTGAACACAATCCTAATGCCGAGCTTTTGGCTCAAGGTGTTGGCAACATTGCAAGCGTTATGTTTGGTGGAATTGCCGCTACGGGAGCAATTGCGAGAACTGCGGCTAATATTAAAAACGGAGGTAGAACCCCCGTTGCAGGAATGGTTCACTCGGTAGTGTTACTTCTAGTGCTACTCTTCCTCATGCCCTATGCCGAACTTATCCCAATGCCCGTTATTGCCGCAATTTTGTTTATTGTTGCCTACAATATGAGTGAGTGGAGAAAGTTTGTAAAGATAATAAAGAGCAAAGATATTTTAAATATTTTGGTGCTTATTTTAACCTTTGCGCTTACAGTTATATTTGATTTGGTTGTTGCGATTATAGTTAGTTTAGTTTTATATTACCTAGTTGTTTTAGGAAAGAAATTAATTAAGAAATAGAAAAAGTGTGAGCAGTTAGGCTCACACTTTTTATTTTATATTCTTGCAACTCCTGTGTCACGGGCTACCTTGGCTACTGCTTCGGCTACTACCTTTGCTACCCTCTTATCTAGAGCGGAGGCTATTATGTTTTCTTCACTTATTTCATCATCGGGAATAAGGGATGCTAATGCATAAGAAGTTGCGACCTTCATTTCTTCACTAATGCAGGTGGCTCTGCAGTCGAGAGCACCTCTGAAAATTCCGGGGAAAGCTAAGACGTTATTGATTTGGTTTGGAAAATCCGAACGGCCTGTGCCTACAACCCTAGCGCCTGCCTTCTTTGCTACATCGGGCATAATTTCGGGTGTGGGGTTTGCCATTGGGAAAAGAATTGAATCTGCCGCCATACTCTTAACCATATCTGTTGTTACAACGTTTGGCGCCGAAACACCGATAAATACATCTGCGCCAGAAATAGCATCGGCAAGGATTCCTTTTAGCATTTGCCTATTTGTAACCTTTGCGATTTCCTCTTGGGCAGGGTTGTTATTTTCGTTGCCTTCGTAGATAATACCAAAGCGGTCGCAGAATACAAGGTTCTTAACACCCATATTCATAAGGTGTTTACCGATAGCAATACCTGCGCTACCTGCGCCGTTTATTACAACCTTAACCTCGCCTATTTGCTTTTTAACAAGTTTTAAGGCATTAATTAATGCCGCCGCTACAACGATAGCGGTGCCGTGTTGGTCATCGTGGAAAATCGGGATATCGCAGATTTCCTTTAAACGTCTTTCAATTTCAAAACAACGGGGTGCAGAAATATCCTCAAGATTTACTCCGCCGAATGAACCCGAAAGCAGATAAATTGTTCTTACAATTTCATCTACATCCTTTGACTTTATGCAAAGCGGAAAGGCATCAACGTCGGCAAACTCTTTAAATAGCGCACACTTGCCTTCCATTACGGGCATTCCTGCCTCGGGACCTATATCGCCAAGGCCCAAAACTGCGGTGCCGTCGGTTACAACCGCAACCAAATTAGAACGGCGAGTTAGCTCATAAGACTTATTTACATCCTTTTCTATTTCAAGGCAGGGCTCTGCAACACCGGGTGTATATGCTAAAGATAAGTCCTCACGGGTGTTTATCGGAGTGCGAGATACGACCTCGATTTTGCCCTTCCATTCATAATGTTTTTGAAGCGAACGTTCTCTAATATCCATTTGTTTTTCCTCCCAAGGAAATTTAAAATATTATATTGTATTTTTTTAGTTTTGTCAAATTAATTGTAGTCTATAAACTAATTGAAAAGTTGCGTTTTTTATGCTATAATATGTCAAATTTAAAGATTTGAAAGGCTATTTTATGAGTGCTTTATCGATTATTATTTTAGTGTTCTCAGGCTTGGGTGCTATCGACTATTTAATAGGTAACAAAATCGGTATGGGAGAAGAGTTTAAAAAGGCTTTTTCTATGTTTACCGCTATGGCTTTATCGATGCTTGGAATAATAGTTGTTGCCCCTGCTATCGGTGTTTGGCTAACACCCTTTTTTGAGTGGTTTTATAACGTTTTAGGGCTTGACCCATCCATCATACCCGCTTCGCTTTTTGCAAACGATATGGGTGGTACTACCCTTGCGCAAGCAATTTGCAAATCGACAGAAGTTGGAAACTATAATGCATTTATCGTTTCTTCTATGATGGGATGCGTTATTTCGTTTACTATTCCATTTTCTTTGGGTGTTGTAAAGAAAGAACTGCACAAAAACCTCTTCTTTGGTCTTCTTTGCGGTATTGCTACTATTCCCACAGGTTCATTTGTTGCAGGAATTATGTGTGGTTTAAACGTTATAGCCCTTCTTTTAAACCTTTTACCTTTAATCATTTTTTCAAGTCTTGTTATACTATTCCTTATATTCCTGCCCGAAATTAGTATTAAATGCTTTTCGGTTTTCGGATTTATTATGAAGGCATTATCTATTATAGGTCTTGCCTGTGCGATATTTACATTCCTAACAAAGATAGAAGTTTGTTCTTATTTTGACTCCCTTGAAAATGCGGCTTTTATTTGTGTTAACGCCTGCGTTACCCTTTCGGGCGCCTTACCGCTAATGTTTGTGGTTTCAAAACTTTTAAACAGGCCTTTGACCAAATTAGGCGGTAAGATTGGCATTAACGGAATTTCTGCCGTATCTCTTTTAGGTACTATGGTTACTAACGCTTCTACCTTTGGTGTTATGGAGAAAATGGACAAAAAAGGCGCCGCTATTAACTCGGCTTTTGCGGTTTCTGCAGCCTTTGTTTTCGGCAGCCATTTGGCGTTTACTCAAGTGTTTGACGGTTCATATATCTTACCTATGATAGTAGGCAAAATAATTTCGGGTATTTGCGCTATTATTTTAGTGCTTGTGCTCTACAAAGAAAAAACAGAAGATGTAGCATAAAATATTGACAAAATAATGCAAAATCTGTTATATTTATTTTATTAAATCTTTTATGAAAGAGGTTAGATTTATGGCTAAAATTAAAGACGTTCTTAAAATGATTAAAGAAAACGATATTAAAATGGTTGACTTTAAGATGGTTGACATTAACGGTCAATATCGTCATGTTACCATTCCTGCTGAGAATTTTTCAGAGGACACAATGAAAAGTGGTATCGGTTTTGACGCTTCTAACTACGGTTATGCTGTGGTTGAGAAGAGTGACATGGTGTTTATTCCTGACCCTGATACTGCTGTTATTGACCCCTTCTGCGAAATTCCTACCCTTTCGATGACAGGTAATGCAATGATTATTGACACTCCTGAAAATCGTCCTTTAGCACAGTATCCTCGTAACATAATCAAGGCTGCTGTTGAGTATATGAAGAAGAGTGGCGTTGCTGATGAAATGAAAATTCTTCCTGAATTTGAGTTCTATCTATTTGATGACGTTACTTGGAACGTTGGCGGAAACTACGTTGGCGCGTCTGTTGATGCTAAGCAGTCTTATTGGAACTCTGACTGTGAAGGTCACGGTGTGGTTGTTCAGAAGCAGAAGAACTACCACATTGCAAAGCCCTTTGATACCTCTTATGAGTGCAGAAGTGAAATGTGCCTTCTTATGAAGGAAGCAGGCATTGAAATTAACTATCATCACCCCGAGGTTGCAGCTTCCGGTCAGTTTGAAATTGAGCCTCAGCTTGGCGAAGTTGTTCATATGGCAGATGCAACTATGATGATTAAGTACATCATTCACAACACTGCTCTTAAATACGGCAAGAGCGCAACCTTTATGCCAAAGCCTATTTACGGCGAAGCAGGAAGCGGCATGCACGTTCATATGATTCTATTTAAGGACGGACAGCCTGTATTCTCTGATGATAACGGATACTCTCACTTAAGCGAAACCGCTCACTACTTTATCGGTGGTCTTCTAAAGCACATTGGTTCTCTTTGCGCTATTACCAACCCGAGCACAAACTCTTTTAAGCGCTTAGTTCCCGGCTTTGAGGCTCCTGTAACCGTTGGTTACGCTACCTCTAACCGTAGTGCAGTTATTCGTATCCCTGCATACGCTAAGAGCCCTGACAAGCGTCGTTTCGAGCTTCGTAACCCCGATGCTACCTGCAACCCATATTTCTGCTATGCTGCAATTCTTATGGCAGGTCTTGACGGAATTAAGAATAAGATTGACCCACATGAGAACGGTTGGGGCCCATATGATATGAACCTTTACAATCTTCCCGAAGAAGAGAAGGCAAAGCTTCAGGGTCTTCCCGTTTCTCTTGATGAGGCTCTTGACTGCTTAGAAAAAGACTACGCTTACCTAACAGAAGGCGGAGTATTCCCCGAAGAACTTATCAAAAACTTTATCAAAACAAAGCGTGCTGAATGCAGACAGATGGCTTCTATCCCCCATCCTGCTGAGTTTGATAAGTACTATAACCTATAATGAATATAAGAAAGAGGTGTGGAAATTTCCACACCTCTTTTTTTGTTGCTTATTTATATCCGTTGGGGTTTTTGCTCTGCCAATTCCAAGTGTCACGACACATATCGTCAACGTTTCTTTCTGCTTCCCAACCGAGCATTTCCTTTGCCTTTGTAGCATCGGCATAAACCTCTGCTAAATCGCCCGGACGACGTGGGTCTATAACGTAAGGAACTTCTGCACCCGAAGCCTTAATAAACGCGTCACGAAGCCCTAAAACAGAGATTCCGTTACCGGTACCAAGGTTAATAGCCTCGCATCCACTGTTTTTAAGCGCCCAGTCAACCGCTTTTACATGTCCTGCTGCTAGGTCAACAACGTGGATATAATCTCTGACACCTGTTCCGTCAACGGTATTATAATCATCACCGAAAACGTGAAGTTTTTCTAATTTTCCTACTGCCACTTGAGAAATATAAGGCATAAGGTTATTAGGAATTCCCTTGGGGTCTTCGCCTATTGTTCCGCTTTCGTGTGCGCCGATAGGATTAAAGTAACGAAGTAAAGCTATTGACCAGGTGTTATCCGAAACGTAAACGTCACGAAGAATTTCTTCGATAAAATATTTTGTTCTGCCGTAAGGATTGGTAGCACCAAGAGGCATACCCTCGGTTAAAGGCATCTCGGTTGCAACGCCGTAAACGGTTGCTGAAGAAGAAAATACAAGTCTTTTGCAGTCAAACTCTCTCATAACCTCTAAAAGACTAATTGTTGAGATTAGGTTGTTATCATAATATTCAATAGGCTTCTGAACAGATTCGCCAACCGCCTTAAGTCCTGCAAAATGGATAACTGCCTCGATATTGTTTTCAGAGAAGATTTTTCTAAGAGCGGCTTTATCTCTTACATCCTCTTTGTAAAATTTAATCTTCTTGCCTACTATTTTTTCTACTCTTTTTAACGACTCTTCACTGCTATTATCAAGATTGTCTACAACAACAACCTCATAACCAGCCTTAACGAGTTCAATTCCTGTGTGGCTTCCGATATATCCTGCGCCACCTGTTGTTAAAATAGCCAAGTTATTCACTCCAAAACATATTCTTTGAGCTTTTATTATACCTTTTAAGATTTATAAAGTCAAACATTTTTATTATTGCTATAATATATATATTCAAATTTGTTAAATATTCCGTATTTACAATTTTTAAAAATATGGTATAATAAATTTCCATAACATTTATGAAAGGAGCATCATATGGATTATTCACTATCCCCAAAGGCGATTAGCAGTCCTGCCGTTATTCCCAGTGAAGTTATTGACAAGCATTTGAAAATAGCCTCAGGCGAACAATTAAAGGTTTTACTTTATTTTGTGAAGAATGCATATTCGGGTATTGAAGCCGAAGATATTGCAAGCTACTTTAAAATGCCTTTAAGTGAAGTTTTTGATGCTCTTAATTTCTGGGCAGATGCCGGTATTCTGCTCAAGGCAGAAACCACAGAGAAGGTTTCTAACGTTAAAACAAAGCTGGCTGTTAAAGCTTTGTCGGTTAAACCTACAAGGGAAGAAATTGCTCTTTTGAGCAGTCAGGACTCTATGGTTGGTTTCTTGATTCGTGAAGCCGAGCTTAAATTCCGACGCGCCCTTCGCGCAAGTGAAATGCAGACATTAGTCTGGCTTTATTCAGACTACGGAATGGATATTTCGCTTATTCTTATGCTTGTTGAATATGCTATTAGTGAAGGCAAAAAGAACATCGGCTTTATCGAATCTACCGCACTTATTTGGATTGAGGCGGGAATTGATTCTATTACTGCCGCCGAAAAGTTTATTGAAGAACAGGCTCGCAAAAAGACCGCTTGGTCGATTGTCAGTCGTATTTTTGGTCTTGACCATAGAAGCCCTTCCTCTAAGGAGCTTGAGTTTTCTTCTTGTTGGATTAATGAGTGGAAGCTTAAAAAAGACTTGATTAAAGAGGCTTATGACCGTTGCATTGACGCAAAGGGAAATATCAGTTTTAGCTACATAAACAAGATTTTAGATAGTTGGCACAAAAAAGGTATTACGACCGTAGAAGAAATAGATACAAAAGAAAAGTCCCCCGCAAAGTCAAAAGGTGGCAAAAGCAATTTTTCTACCTACGATAAAGAACTTATCGACAAACTTTTAAACAGTGATGACTAGGAGATTTTATGGGATACAGAAGTGAAATATACGCAAAAGCGTTAGAACTTAAGAAAAACAAGGTTAAAGAAAACCTTAAACTCTTCCAAGATAAAATTTCGGCATTAAAGGAACAAAACAGTGAGTTTGCTGCCCTTGAAAATGAAACGAACGCGATTGGCGCATCCTTAGCGCTTGCCGCAATCTCGGGCGATGATAAGCAACTTGAAAAGTTTAAAGTCCTTTGCGAAAAGGCTAATGCCAAAAAAAGTGAAATTTTAAAGAAGGCTAAAATTGAGAAGCCTTCGTTCATTTGCAAGATTTGTAATGACGAAAATTTTGTATCGGGAAAACTTTGTTCTTGCGTAGAACAAATTGCCAAGCAGTTAACCTTCAAAGAACTTTCTGCCTCTTTACCTATTGAAAACTGTTCGTTTGACAATTTTGATTTAAACTACTATTCAAGTGAGCCCGACGTGAACGGAAACGTCCCAAAAAAGCGCGCTACAGCTCTTTTAAAGCTTTGCCGTGAGTTTGTCGACACTTTCCCAAACGTTTCCTCTTCCCTTTTATTTATGGGTGGTTCGGGCCTTGGAAAAACCCACCTTTCTTTAGCTATTGTTTCTGCCATAGCTGAAAAGGGATTCGGCGTAGTTTATGGCTCGGCTTACAACCTTTTGTCTGCCGCCGAAAAGGAGCATTTTTCGTATAGTGGTCAGACCGAAAAGGAAGATGCTATGCTCGAGTGCGATTTGCTTGTCATAGATGACCTTGGAACAGAGTTTTTAACAAGCTACACTCAGGCTTTAATCTATAACATAATCAATACAAGAATTCTTAACGGTAAACCGACCATAATAAACACAAATTTAAGTTTTGATGAACTTGAAAGCCGTTACACCGCAAGAATAACATCAAGATTCTTAGGCAACTATGAAATGAAAAAATTCATAGGTTCCGATATTAGACAAATTAAAGCTTTACAGTAAATTTAAAGCAGGCATAAGACCAAAAGTCTTATACCTGCTTTTTTATTTTAAAATTCAATTTTAGATATTTCTTTAAACTCGTTTATATCGAATGAAGTGATTCCCGTACTGTGGGCAAAATAGAAATAATCTTCTATCCAGACAAATCTTGAAGAAGAAAGGTCGGCTTTGCCTATATCCTTGGTTTTTTGGAGGAAGAATCCTTCTTCATTATATCCGTAAACATATAGTTTAGCAGAGCCGTAATAACTCATAGCGGCAAAGGCTATGATGTTTTTACCTTCATCAACCATTATTGCCTTGTGGTTGCCCGATGCCTCAGAAAAGGCAGAATCTATTGAAACGTTGCTTTCTTCGGTTACATCTTTTGGATTGCTTACATCAAACATAGAAAGTTTAAGTCCTGTAACAAGGCCTTGTTCGGTAGCGCTACTTCCAAAGCCGAAGAGCTTGCCCTCGCCGAATGGGTGCAAATATTCAGAAAATCCCGGAATTTTAAGTTCGCTTAAAACGGTAGGCTTAGCAGGGTTTGATAGGTCAACCGTAAACAATGGGTCTATCTGCTTGAAGGTTACAAAATAACCTATATTGCCGTCAAATCTTACCGAATAAACCCTCTCACCCTTTGCTAAATCTTCAAGCTTTCCTATAACCTTTAGGTTTTTATCCAAAACATAAAGAGAATTCGTAGTAACAGTTTCGATAATATTTGAATCAATAACATCATCGGTAAAGATTACATCTTGCGAAGCGGAAGAAGAAACAAGTTTAGATGAAGAAGGCTCCATATCATATTCTTCATATACGGTTTCTTGTACCGTTGTAACGATACGAAGATTTCCGTTATGCTCATCCATTGAGAACTGGTTTAAGGGCCTGCCTGCAACCTCTCCCATAGCCTGAATTTTAACATCAGTCTTTGTGAGTCCTACCTTTACAATATAGGTCTTGTCTGCTTCCTTTTCAAACTTTGTAAAGGTGAAATATAGGCTATCGTTATCGCAGTAAATGTTTTCGGCTCCGCCCAAGAATGCCTCGGTTGAGGTTATTTTCGCAGTAGCAATATCAAAGGCTGAAACAACTAAATAGGAGGACCTTGTAAAGTTGTTTATACAGGTAATCTCGCCCTCTTTAATCTCGTTTTCATCAATAAGCGGAACATAGGTTTTGGGGTCATCCTTATTTATGTCGTAACCGACATAGTAGGTTGTCATAAAGTAAATCGTACCGTTTATCATACGGGAATTAAAATAGTATCCGCTTTGAGTTTTCTCTCCAATAAGTTCCGGATTTGCCTTATCTGTCACATCATAAACCCTAATAAAACTATTTTCTTCCTTCCAGTTTGAAAGAATAACTGTAAGGCGGTTTTCGGTAACGAAAATTCCCCTTGTATAATAATATTCATCCAGCTCGATAGAACCGACAAGTTCAAGCACGCCTTCGGTAGCCTTTGCAATTTTTATGGAGTTTTGCTTGCAGACATAGATATATTCGCCGTCGGTTTTTACAATATCTGTTTCATCCACACCTACAACCTGATTGTTTGTTGTGGAATGTTCAGGCTTTTCGTTGACCGAATCATCGGCAGTTACATTTCCATCCCCTTTTAGAGAGGAAGGTTTGCTGGCTGTACCTGTTGTAGCTCCCAAATCTTCAGCTTCATCTTCGGTTACCCCATATACATCATCGTAGTTTCCACGAGAAAGGGTAATTGCATCGTAAATTTCGGAATATTTAATGCCCGATAAAAGCACCTTGTCGGTCTTATCTACGATAGGATGAACCACCGATGAAGGATTTTCAGGAGTATATAATAAGGATGCCATAACACAGACACAAACAAGCCCTGCTAAAACGCCTACAAATTTTAAAGAGGTGTTTTTAGAGCGTTTTTCCTGTCTCATTTTTGTCTTAATATATCTTTTTAGTGAACCGTCAACTTTAATGTTTTCAACATCTTTTGTGTACTTTTCTTTAAACATCAAATTCCTCTCCCTTCAGTTCTGTTTTAAGCTTTTGTCTTGCACGATTTAATTGTGTTTTAACAGTAGCTTCCTTTGTGTCGAGTAGCTTTGCAATTTCCAAAATGCTATAACCCTCATAATAGAAAAGATGAATTACCGTTCTGTATTTTACAGAAAGCTTCATGACCGCGTAGTAAACCTCGCTTTTTTCTTTCATTTCAAAAGCCAAGGTATCCTCAAGCGGAAGGGTTAACCTGCGAACAGCAGATAAAAGCAGATTTTTAGAGGTGTTCAAGGTAACACGTATAAGCCACGCTTTTATATGTTCATCATCTCTAAATTCAACGTTAGACTTAACAAGTTTTAGAAAAACTGTTTGCAGAATATCATCCGCATCGTAACGACTGTTTGTTCTTGAAAAGGCTAACCTATATACCATATCGGAATATTTATCAAAGGTTTTTTCAAAAAATATTTCCTTTTCATTCATTGCTTTCATCTCCTCGTTTTTAAGGTGTGGAATAGCTACTCTTCATACATAACACAAATGAACAGTGCCAAAGGTTTCAAAATTTTCAAAAATTTTCTTTAGGAATTTGTTTTGCTAAGGAATAATTTGTATATAAAGGTTCGTGTGTAACCTCTTTTATTATCTCTAGGAAGGAAGGAATGGAAAAATCCTCGTCTTCCCTTTCAAGCTCAATTTCTAAAAAGGCTCTATCACTCCAAAACGGGAAAATATCTATCTCCAAGACCTTGTTCATAAAGGGATATTTATATCTTGTTTTTGCTATGGTTTGACGCTCAGGGTCTGCAAGCTTTAAAAGCTCGTCATATTCTTTTTTTGTAATTTCATTCTCATTTTCGATGCGTGTAATATCTGATATTTTATGTTTTACGGTTTTTATGTAAACTACTTTATTATCAGTTTCTAGCATTCTTATGCGGGTTTTATCTTTAAGGTATGTTTGCTTTATGTAAACCGACTTGCAGTCTTTGTTTTCACTTAGCAAAGAAATATTAGGCATTTTTATTAAAAACTTGCGTTCAATTTCATAATTTGCACTCAAAGATATCACCCCTTCTTTAGATTTATATTATACATTATTTTAAAAATAAAAGCAACCTATGAAAAAGCACCTATGGATAGTTTCCAAAGGTGCTTTAGTTTATTGTTTTATTGACTCTAAAAGGGTTATTTCATCGGCTATTTTTGAAAAGGTTGCGGTGCAAGAACCTGAAGAGTTCTCGGCTAGTATTATAACCACGTACTTAGGTTCGTTTTGCGGAAAAAATCCGCAGAACCAAGAATTTGTTACCCTTTTTCCTTCTTTTATAATTCCTGTCTGTGCCGTTCCCGTTTTACCTGCCGCGGTAGTAAGGGTCGGCTTCGCAAGATGTCCCGTTCCGTCTTCATCCAAAACCCCTGCAAGATGCGAACGAAGAATACTGGCGGTTGTTTTTTCCATAAGCTTTACCTTTTCCATTGGTGGTTCCGACTCGGTAAGTTGTCCGTTTTCGACCTTGCCTTCTATTAGTGTTGGCGGAATATAGCTGCCGTTGTTAGCTATGCTTAAATAAAGATTTGAAAGGGTTAAGGGCGATACCATAAGTTCTCCTTGCCCTATAGCAAGGTTTGCTATTGCTCTTTTTGAAATTTCAAGTTCGCTTAAATCTCCTATATTACCCTTTTCGGTTTTAATTCCGTTTGCTAAAGTTACTCTTCCGTCAAACCCTGCTAATAAAGCCATATTGTAAATTTTGTTTATATCAAGGCTTGCCGCGAAGTTGTAAAAGAAGGTGTTACAGGAATATTTTATTGCTTGACGGAGTGAAACCTGCCCGTGACCATTCAACTTATGACATGCGAAAATTAGTCCGTCAATATCAGAATATCCAACACAGTTATGCAAAAAGTTTGAATTTCCGCTTTCTATTCCAACCGCCGCTACTAACGGCTTATACACCGAGCCTACGTTATAGTTATAAAGGCAACGATTAATAAGAGGCGAGTTTTCATCGGTAAGCGACTCGGCTAGATTGTTAATATCGTAATCGGGCCTGCTTACCATTGCTCTGATTTTGCCTGTTTTAACCTCGGTTACAACCGCTGCGCCCACGGATATATTTTGCATGGCATCTTCTACTATTTTTTGTATTTTTAAATTGATGGTTGTTTTAATTCCGCTGTTTTCTGCGCTAAACGCTTGCCCTACGGTCTTTACGCTTCCCTTTAATATATTTCCGTGTCCATCAATAGAAAAGGTGAATTCCGCCTTCTCATCGCTATATAACAAATCGTCAAAGGCAAGCTGTAGCCCGCTTACTCCGTGGTTTTCGCTGTTTGTATAGCCTAGTATGTGGTTCGCTATTGCCTCTTTGTTTTCGGTTTTTATCCGTATACTGTAAACGCCCTTTTCTTCTATTTGCCTGTCGAAATACCGAATAGCAAAACCGCTTTTTCTAATTTCCCCTATTATCTCGTCAAGTTCTTCTATTGAAAGTTGCTTTGACAAGGCGTTTATTCCTTCGGGTTCATCGGTTATAAGTGTGGCAAAACTTTCATCCGAATTACTTATAGGCGTCATATCAGAAGAAAAAACCGTTCCCCTTTTATTTTTAACCGTTATTCTTCTGGTTGACTGCTCGTTTGCCGCAGAAAGATATCTTTCGGAAGTCATTATCGACACGAGTCTTATTATGGTTAAAAACATTAACGAAAGCAAAATAAGAAAACAAATCGCTGTCCTTTTAGCTAAAACTCCCTTGCTCAAAAAAATCACCTCTATATCATTTTTGACATAGAGGTAATTTATTATTCCGCCTTCATTCGAAGCATTGAACCGGGTTTTACCGGTCTTTCGAATGGTATTTTAATTGTCATCATAGGATGTGGAGCCGATTCGATTAAATTGTTATCCTTATCATAAAGCATATCGGCTTTTACTGTAAACGGCTTTGTTT
Source organism: Acutalibacteraceae bacterium (assembly GCA_045636705.1). Lineage (GTDB taxonomy): Bacteria > Bacillota > Clostridia > Oscillospirales > Acutalibacteraceae > SFWF01. The sequence continues at coordinate 24,022 of JAZTYA010000009.1, read as the reverse complement.
TAGGCTCTAAACAATCAAGCTCTTGTCCCCTATAGAACTTATTTTTAAGGGTTGCAATAATAAAGCCGTCTTCGTATCCGTCAACCGTTGCGGCAACCGAATAATCTCTAACGTAGCCCGCGTTTCCATAGGTTTGCGAATTCTTTGGAGCACCTAAATAAAATCCTGTGCTATAGTTTCTGTGGCTAATTTTGTTTAGTTCCTCTTCTACCCAAGAAGGCAAGGTCCAGTTATCAAAATCGTTATAAAGGCTATCAAGGGCGCCTCTATAAGCGTTTGCGGTAACCGCAACATAGTACTGTGATTTTGCTCTGCCCTCTATTTTTAAGCTACCTATACCACACTTTTGCATATCCTTTAAATAATGCGCCATACATAAATCGTTAGCGTTGAGAATGTAGGTGCCCTTATCGGTTTCGGTAATGTCAAAATGTTGACCTTCGCGGTTTGTTTCAACCAAAGAATATGACCATCTGCAAGGTTGCGCGCAGTCACCTCGGTTGGCGTCTCTGCCTGTCATATAGCTTGAAAGCAAACATCTTGCAGAAAAGGATACACACATAGCGCCGTGTGTAAAGCATTCAAGGGTTAGTTCCTTTGGTGTCTTTGCTCTTATTTCTGCTATTTCCTCTAAAGACAGTTCCCTTGCGGTAACCACACGATTAGCGCCGAGATTATAAAAAGCGTTTGCAGTTTCATAATTTACAATTCCCGACTGAACCGACACGTGAAGTTCGCATTTTGGAGCATATTTTTTAACAAAACCTATTGTTCCAAGGTCTGCCGCAATTATAGCATCGGCACCTGCATCCTGCACCATTTCAAGAAAACTCGGTATTCTTGCTATTTCATCGTTATGAGGCAAGGTGTTGCAAGCAACGTGCACCTTAACTCCTCTTTCGTGGGCATATTTTATGCCTTCACGCATATCGGCTTCGCCAAAATTTGAGGCAGCAGTTCGCATTCCAAACTCCTCGCCTGCAATATATACGGCATCGGCGCCGAAATCTACGGCGGTTTTAAGGCGTGTTAGGTCCCCTGCGGGACATAAAAGTTCCATTTTTTCCATAGTAAATTCCTAAAAATTAATCGGGATAGTAAATTCCCTTATTGATAAGCTCCCAGTTTGTATTTTGATGCGCATCAAGGGTCTTATTATAGTAGAAGTTCATAAACTTATCCGTTATGAAATAATAGTAGTCAGGCTGAGTGGTTGAAGGATTAAGAGCCGCCTTAATCGATTCTATGCTTGGAGAACAAAGAGGTCCTACCGGTAGTCCTGCCGTTTCATAGGTGTTATACTTGCCTTCTCCATACGGATAGTCTCTTGTTGGGTTGGACTGTAAAAAAGGTGCATCCCAATCTCTTAAGCGGTTATAGAAAACCTCGGCAACCTTTTGCTTGTCCTCAAAATCTGCGGCGCCTGCTTCAAGCTCAATAATAGAGGCTAAGGTCAACACCTCGTGTAGTGAATAACCAAGCTCATCTGCCCTTGCTCTCATTTCGGCAGTAATACGAGAATCAAACTCGTTAAGCATCTTCATTATAGCAAGTTTCGCACACTCTTCGTCATCATACGAATAGAAAGAATAGGTTTCAGGGAAGAGGTATCCTTCAAGTCGCCAATAAACCTTTTCTTCAGGGATTCCGTCTATAAAGTCAAAATTAAAGCTAGCCTCCTCTATCGCATTTACAAGCTCGGCTTCGCTACTAACACCTGCTTCAACCAGGAGTTTTATAATGTCGTCAACGGTTGACATTTCGGGTATTGTTACGGTTGCGGTTTCGGCCTTTGCGCCGTCGTTTATAAGTTTATTTGCTATTGAAGAATAACCCTCTTCGTCGCTTAAAATATAAACTCCGTATTTAAATTTTCCGTCATATCCTTTTAGTTTTGAAAAAACTCTGAAGAAAAGTTCACTTTGTATAACCCCTTCTTCTTTTAAGGTTTTAGCAATTTTTGAAGAGGATGAGCCTTGGTCAATTTTTATCTCTATCTCGTGGCCTCTCCCCGGTCCTATACCTAAAAAGTCAGATATCCCAAGAAGTATTAAAGCAGCAAATCCCACCGAAACTATAATTACAGAAATTGTCCAGACAATAGATTTTATTGCAAGTTTTCCTGCCTTGCCTTTTGCTTTTGGCTCTTCATTTTTTTCTTCCTTTGGAAGTTCAAAGCCGTCGCCGATTATAAAATTATCAATAGGCGTTTTAAAGCTGTCGTCCTCAAATTTATTTGTATCTTTTTCTTCGTTTATCATTTCTTTGCCTGCCTTTTGCAAGTTTTAATTTTTACGTCGGTCAAAACGATATTAACCGCACGGTCAAATTTTCCGTGGTACATAAAGGGTTTTAGCTCGTCCGAATAACAAATTCCAACCGATATTCCCGTAAATCTAATCATATAACGGTCATAGTATCCTTTTCCGTAGCCTATTCTATACCCGTTCATATCAAACTGCATTCCGGGCACTATCATAAGACATCCTGAAAAGTCGGTAACTATAGGCTTGTCTTCTTTCGGTTCTAAGACAGAAAACGCGCCCGGTTCTACGTCATCAAACGACTCGATATAATGAAATTCCATATCTCGTGTGTTTGGAATGCATCTTGGCACTGCCACTTTTTTGCCGTCTGCTAACGCATTCAATATTATATTTTTAGTATCGACCTCGATAGGTGTTGACATGTATATAAGCAGGGTTTGTGCCGCAGGATATTCCTTTAGCCTTTTAACGTTTTCAGCAATTTTTAAATCCGCTTCACGTTTTATTGTAGCATCTAGGTTTTCCCTTTTTTCTCGGCAAACCTTTCGAAGATTCTGCTTATATTCCTTAATGTTTAACGGTCGCATTGCATCTCCCTTTTTAATTTTGATGAGGTTTTGGTTTCCCCTTTTAAAACGTCGCATAAAGCAAAGGCAAAAGGATAAACCGCGCCCGGTCCTTTGCCTGTAAGGAAATTTCTGTCCTTAACACATGGTTCGTTTACTATATTTGCGCCCAAAAGGTCGTTTTCAAACCCCGGGTAACAAACAGCATTTTTACCCTTTAAAAGCCCCATTTTGCCTATTATCATGGGTGCTGCGCAGATAGCGGCAATAACAAGGTCTTCTTCTGCCGCCTTATTTAACACCTCTTTTACTAACGAGCTTTTATCAAGGTTTTTTGTGCCCGGCATTCCACCCGGTAGCATCACACAGTCAAAAGGTTTAGTGATATCAAACTCCTTTGCGGTTATATCTGCTGCTACATCTATACCGTGTGCACCGTGTACTATTTTTTCAGAAACAGAAACGGTTAAAACCTCGATTTTTGCTCTTCTTAAAATATCTACTGTAGCTAACGCTTCGATTTCTTCAAAGCCGTCGGCTAAAAATACATAAACCATAGTTTCTCCTTAAAGTTCGGTAGCGCTTAGAACGTCGTTGGCAATTTCCTCTATTGTTCTTGCCTTTCCGTCCTTTGCACAGGATATTTTTATCCAACCCGAATAATCGGCGGTAAATAACGCCGCTTTTCTGCAATGGTTAAGATATTCAACGTCTCTTTCGTGAATGTCCTTTCCGCCACCATTTTCTTCATATCTTCCGTCTAAAAGTTTCTGGGAAACCTCTATTGGCATATCAAGGAAAATTACCTTGTCTGGCTTTGGAATTCCTAATTTGTTGTATTCAAAATCATAAAGCCAAGAAAGGAAGTTTTCCCAATCCTCTTTAGGTAGTTTTGAGCACTGATGCACCGCGTTTGACGTGGTATATCTACCCGAAACTATAACACCGCCGTCCTCGTAAAACTTGCCCCATTCTTTTTTATAAGAGGCGTATCTGTCTACTGCATAAAACGAAGATGCCGCATAAGCGTTAACGTCGCCGGGATTTGAACCAAACTGACCGCTAAGATACATTTTTACAAGGGCAGATGAATCGTCCTTATAATTGGGGAATGAAACGCTCCTACAGTTAACTCCCTTATTCTTTAGATTTTTTTCTAAAAGTTCTAATTGTGTTGACTTTCCGCTTCCGTCAAGTCCCTCTATTACTATCAGTTTTCCCATTCTTTAAATTTCCTTTAACTTGGAATATTCTTGTCTTACTTCCTTTATCTTGCCGCAGGTCATTTTACCCTCGGGGCAACCGCCGCTAACACAAGAAGGACCCGAATTTTTAAATAGGTTAGGTGCTACCTTTAGTACCTCTTTAAGCATTTGGTCAGCAACCTCTTTTATTTCCCATTGTGCACGGTTGCAGCAACGATGTCTGAAGAAGTTATTTAAACTTCTTGCATTCATTGTAACGATAATCTTGGTTTCGCAAGCATTAGGTAGCAAGAATCTTGCATCCTCCATAGCCTTTTTCTTTGCTTTCTGTGTAGCAGTTTTTTCATCTAAGCCCTCTGCCATAAAACTCTCGGTATGTTTTTTAGTTAAGATGTCTGCCAACTGCTTATATCCCTTGTCAATTGCTTCCATTTGACGAATGAACTCTTCCCTTGCCTCGTCAATAGCCGCAACCTCAGGTGGAATTACATATTCAAAACTGTCTTCACTTACGTAGCGCTGACTTTTTTGTGAATAGGATGCGATTCTATGTCTTACAAGCTGATGCGAGCAAGCACGGGAAATACCCTCTACACCAAAGGTAAAGGAAACGTGTTCTATTGGACTTTCGTGTCCGATTTCGGATAACATTTCGACAAAAGCGGCGGTTTTTTCCTCCGTTAATCCTTCACGTATGGTTTCAATGTCTGAAGGCGAATAACAAAGCTTTGCGGCAGCAGCAACAGCCGCTTCGGGATTTGGAGTATGTGCCAGTAAGGTAACCTTAACCATTTTTCATTTTCTCCTTAATTTGAGTGTAAATATAATTAACTTAATTATATCAAATAAAGATAAAATTTACAATATAAATCCATTATATTTTTTTCTTGCCGTATTATATATTTTGTTGTATAATAAATATAATTATATTTTATAGAGGTTTTTTAAATGGAAAATACTGAAAAGAAAAAGGTTTTAAGTTGCATTCAGCCAAGCGGTATGCTTACCCTTGGTAACTATTTGGGTGCGCTTAAAAACTGGATAAATATGCAGGATGAATTTGATTGCACCTTTGCGGTAGCTGACCTTCACGCAATAACCGTAAGACAGGAGCCGGCAAAACTTAGAGCTCAGATTTATTCTACCTTTGCTATTCTTTTAGCGTTAGGTCTTGACCCTGAAAGCTCCACTTTGTTTATTCAGTCGCACGTGCCTGCACATTCGCAGCTTGCGTGGTTGCTTTCCTGCTACACACAGTTTGGCGAAATGTCGAGAATGACACAGTTTAAGGACAAATCTGCACGCCATGCCGACAACGTAAACGTTGGACTTTTTGCCTACCCTGCTTTAATGGCTGCTGATATTTTGCTTTATAAGCCCGACTTTGTTCCTGTAGGCGCTGACCAAAAGCAACATCTTGAAATCACACGCGATATCGCCCTTCGTTTTAACAATCTATACGGCGACGTATTTACCATTCCCGAGCCTTATATTGCAAAGACGGGCGCTCGCGTTATGTCCCTTCAAGACCCTACAAAGAAGATGTCTAAGTCGGACGAAAACGTAAACTCCTGGGTTGCTATTCTTGATACACCCGACGATATTATGAGAAAGTTTAAGCGTGCCGTAACCGATAGTGAAGCTAAGGTTTGCATTGGTGAAGACAAGCTTGGTATAAATAACCTAATCTCAATTTACTCTGCCGTTACAGGCAAATCTGCAGAACAGATTACTGCAGAGTTTGAGGGCAAGGGCTATGGTGACTTTAAGTTAGCCGTTGGCGAAGCTGTTGTTGAAGAGCTCCGTCCTATAAGAGAAAAATACGACCTTTTAATTAAGGATAAGGCAAGCCTTGAAGAAATCTACAGAGCTGGCGCAGAAAAGGCAAATCGTGTAGCTTATCGCACACTCGGTAAAGCTATGAAAAAGGTCGGTTTCGTACTATGAGTTTCCCGCTTGTAGGTTGTGACCGCTTAAAAGATTCTCTTTTGGCGCTTATTTCGTTAAATAGAATGCCTCATGCGATAATTATTGAAGGTGAAGACGGTACAGGCAAACACACCCTTGCAAAATATATTGCAAAGGCCTTTGTATGCCAAAATAAGTCGGCTCCTTGCGAAGCCTGTCGTGACTGTCATTTAGCAGACGTAGGCACCCATCCCGATATTGAATGGATAGCTCCCGAAGAAAAGAAGAAGAGCGTTTCGGTTGACAAAATCAGAACCTTAAAGGCGCTAAGTTACACCTCTTCGCACACGTCGGACGGAAGAGTCTTTATAATTGATAAGGCCGATACGATGAATGCCGCTTCGGCAAACTCGTTGCTTAAGGTCTTGGAAGAGCCACCCTCAAAGTTACTTTTCATTCTGCTTTGTGAGTCTTCGGGCAAACTTCTTGAAACGGTTGTTTCAAGATGCACTGTTTTTTCTTTGTTTGCTCCAAGTGAAGATATTGGAACGGCTTATTTAGTGAATGAAGGAATATCCGAGGACCAAGCCCGTGAGGTTTTAAAAAGAGAACACGGAAACATTGGCAAGGCTCTTGCCGTTTTAAACGGAAATAAGAAAAATCCTGCGGCCGCTTTAGCCGAGGATTATCTTGAAAACATACTGTCAGGAAACGCTTACTCCGCCTTGCTTTGCACCGTAAAAATGGAGAAAGACAGACCTTTGGTTCATGACTTTATTTTTGAACTTAAGGAGCTTATTTGCACAAAACTAAAGGCTTCAAGCTCCCTGCCCCGTACGGCAGAAGAACTGGCCAAAATATACGACGTGGTGATAGGTGCGGAAGCATCCCTCGTTACTAACATTAATCTTCCGCTCTTTTTTTCCTATCTAACCTCTGCTATAACTGGTAAGATAGAATAATTTTTATGGAGGACAATATGACCGAGGTTGTATCTGTTAAATTTAAAGCAGAAGGCAGAACTTACTTTTTCGACCCCGCAGGTCTTAAGCTACCGCTTGGCGAACTTGTTGTTGTAGAAACCTCAAGAGGACTTGAGTGCGCAACCATTTGCGAAACTGTAAAGTCTGTAGATGATAGCAAAATTGTAAAACCGCTTAAAAAGGTTTTAAGAATTGCTACTCCTGCCGACCGCAAGAAACTTGCCGAAAACGAAAAGAAAAGGCAGGATGCCTTTTCGATTTGCGAAAAGAAGATTTTAGAACACGAGCTTGATATGAAGCTTGTTGACGTTGAATATGCATTTGACGGAAGCAAAATTTTATTCTACTTTACTTCTGACGGCAGGGTTGATTTTAGAAATCTTGTTAAGGACTTAGCATCGGGTTTCCACACTCGCATCGAGCTTAGACAAATAGGCGTACGCGACGAGGCAAAGCTTTTAGGCGGTCTTGGTATTTGCGGACAACCATTTTGTTGCGCAAGATTTTTAGATGATTTTGAGCCCGTATCGATTAAAATGGCAAAGGAGCAAGGACTATCCCTTAATCCTACCAAAATTTCAGGTAGCTGTGGCAGGCTTATGTGCTGTTTAAAGTACGAACAGGAAGCTTATGAGTATTTAAACTCTATCACTCCTCCTGTAGGCTCTGTTGTAAAAACCAGTCACGGAACAGGAACCGTTATGGATGAAAATCCTCTTACGGGAATCCTTTACGTTAAGATTGGCGAAAATGCAACACCCACAAAAATACATCGTAACGACGTAGAAATTATTCAAAGAGGAAAGGCTAAAAAGGTTCCGGTTCCAAACGACCTTCCGAAAGATTAACCTTTTATGCCAAGTTTCTTTAAATTTCTACTTGATTTTTAAAAGTTATATGTTAAAATTGATTTAGACACAAGGAGGTGTATTTAGAATGGCTTATAAGATTTCTGACGCTTGCATTAGCTGTGGTGCTTGTGCAGCAGGTTGTCCTGTTGATGCAATTTCCGAGGGCGATACTCAATATGTAATTGATGCTGACACCTGTATTGATTGTGGTGCTTGTGCAGCTAACTGCCCTGTAGATGCAATTTCTGAGGACTAATTTTAAAAAAAGAAACCCGACGGACTTTCCGTCGGGTTATTTTTTTGTCTATTTATTTACATTAAAGGTCGTATTGTTAAAACGGAGATTATCAGCAAACTTAATTTCTAACGGATGATAATCTACATCGTTATAGTGTCTTGCTGCTCCGTGGCGCACCTTATCAGGGAACTCCTCGCCATCGGTTAAGGTAAAGGTGCAGTTGTTAAACTCGATATCCTTTATTGGATTTTCCTTTCTGCCTGTAAGCCAAACAAAATGAGGTCCTCGAGCACGAACGTTAGAAAAATAAAGATTTCTAACCGCTTCAACCTTTACTCTTGGGTCCGGATTAACGTCAATGTTTATGGGAGCTGTAAACGCCTTGTCCATAATGATATTATCAAATGTCATATTTTCAATTAAGGTTGCTTCTCTGCCAATATCCGATGTGTACGGTGTATCATCGGCAACAATAAGTGGCAAAAAGAAATCAATTCCAACCGAGCAGTCGGTCATAACTAAATTTGAAAAGGCACAGTTGCGAATAACACCGTCATTTATCCAGCCTATACGGATAGCGCCCGAATAGCTTGTTAAATTACAGTTTGTAACAACAACGCGCTCACAAACCTTGTTTTCTGCAAGCGAAACATTGTTTGCACGAACAACTATACAGTCGTCTCCACAGGTAATAGAACTGTTTGAGATGGTAACGTTTCGGCTTGAGTTTACGTGAATACCATCGTTATTTGGATATTCAACCTCGGCATCTATCTTAATCTTATCAACCGTTACATAGTCGCAGTCGTGTATCCAATAAGACCAACCCGCAGGTTGATTTGTCATTGTAATATCCTCGATTTTAACGTTTTTACAGCCTGTAAAAAACACACAACGAGGAGGTGTCGGACGACTGATGTCGCGATGATATCTCCACGCCCATGCTTTTTCTGAGGCAGGTATTACAAAGGTGTGACCGTTACAGTCAATAGTACCCATACCTGTAAGGGAAATATTTTCGCATTCTTCTGCGTAAATTAAGCAGGCGTTTTGCCAACGCGGAAGAAGGGATGAATTTACGTGTTGGGTTTCTCTTTCAGGGTAATCAGCGCAATCAGGCGAACCTAAAAGCACCGCATCAGATGCAATATGAATTTCGACGTTGCTTTTATAAATGATAGTACCCGTCATATAAACACCGTCTTCGATAAGGACTCTTCCACCCTTTTCAGAAAGGCTATCAATAGCGGCTTGAATTGCCTTTGTGTTGAGGGTTTTGCCATCGCCTACGGCGCCAAAATCTTTAACATTTACAGTCATAATCCATTCTCCTTTATGGTTTATAACTACATTATACCGAAATAAAGCATTTTTTCAATAGTTTTTAAGGTTAATTTCATTAAACTACTTGAAAAAATTTGTAAATCCGTGTAAACTTAATATGTAGATTTATTTATATTAAAGGAGATATATTACCAATGGCAAAAGAAGTATTAGTTGAAGTTTCAGCAAGACACATTCACGTTAGCGAAGAGCACCTTGCAATCCTTTTCGGCGAAGGCTATAAGCTCACTCCTAAAAAGGATTTATCTCAGCCCGGTCAGTTCGCTTGCGAAGAGAGAGTTACCGTTGTAGGCACAAAGAAGGAACTCGCAGGTGTTTCTATTTTAGGACCTTGCAGAAAGGCAACTCAGGTTGAGCTTTCATTAACAGACGCTCGTTCAATCGGTGTTGCTGCTCCCATCCGTGAGTCAGGCGACGTTGCAGGCAGTGGTTCTTGCAAGCTCGTAGGACCTAAGGGTGAGGTTGAGCTTACCGAAGGCGTTATCTCTGCAAAGCGTCATATTCACATGACTCCCGAAGATGCTGCAGCTTACGGCATTGAGGACAGCCAGATTGTTTCTGTTAAGATTCCGTCAGAAGGCAGAGCTTTAATTTTCGGCGACGTAGTAGCTAGAGTTAGTCCTTCTTACAAGCTTGCTATGCACCTTGACACCGATGAGGCAAATGCTGCCAGCATTTCCGGTGTAGTTTATGGAGAAATCCTTGACTAATTCAAAAGGTATCTACATACACGTTCCTTTTTGCGCTTCTAAGTGCAGTTATTGTAGTTTTTACTCCTTTGCGCCTAGCGATAATGTAAAAAAGGATTATATTCTTACAACTTTAAAAGAAATTAAACAATGGGGCACACGTACAGTTTGCCCCATTGATACTATTTATTTTGGTGGTGGCACCCCTTCCCTTTTAAAGCCGTTAGAACTTAAAGAAATTTTAAGCGGAATAAGGGAAAACTTTTCTATTGATAAGGATGCCGAGATTACTATTGAAATGAACCCGGGCGATGATATTGCCTCCTTGCTTTCCGTCTTTAAGGCAGGTGGCGGCAACCGTGTTTCTTTAGGCATCCAGTCGGCAAACCTTGATGAATTAAACTTGCTTGGCCGCAGACACGATTTTTCTGCTGTACAATCCGCGGTTAAAACGATTAAGAAAAGCGGAATTGATAACATCTCGGTTGATTTGATTATCGGCATTCCGAGTAGTTCTATAGATTCGTTAGAAAAAAGCCTTTTGTCGGTTTTAAGTTTAGAGGTTCCTCATATTTCGGTTTATATTTTAAAAATTGAAGAAAACACGCCTCTATTTTTAAAGAAAGATTCTTTAAATCTTTTAGATGAAGACGAAATCTGCGAACAGTACCTTTACGTTTGTAAAAGACTTAAAGAAGAAGGCTTTTTACATTACGAAATCTCGAATTTCGCAAAGGAAGGTAAAATTAGCCGTCATAATAACCGCTATTGGCAAGGCAAAGAATATATAGGGATTGGTCCTTCTGCCTATTCTTTTTTTGAGGGCAAGCGCTTTCACTACCCTGCTGATATTAACGCTTATATAAATGAACCTAGTGTTATTTATGACGAGGATGGCGGTGGACTGGATGAGTTTGTTATGCTTCGTCTTCGTTTAAGCGAAGGGTTAGACCTTGATAAGTTGAAACAATTTGGGGTCTCAGATTTTTCCTTCGTTTTAAAGTTGGCAGACAAACTATCTAAAGCAGGACTTATGAAAGTAAAGGACAACAATATTTCACTTACCGATAAGGGAATGCTAGTATCAAACAGTATAATTCTTGAAATTTTAGGAGCTATTAATGAAAACCTTTAAAATTCATTTAATAAGACACGGCCTAACTGATGGCAACTTAAAGCAACAGTATATCGGAAGCACCGATTTACCTTTAGCGGCGGCAGGCGTTGCCGAACTTAACCGTTTAAAAGAGGAAATAGAGTTTCCAAAGGTAGAAAAGGTGTATTCAAGCCCTATGCTTCGTTGTAAGCAGACTGCAAACATTTTATATCCTCACAAGGAGCTTTACATAGTTGATAACATGCGTGAAATTGACTTTGGCACCTTTGAGGGTAAAACCGCGAATGAACTTGAATCCAACCCCGATTATTTAGAGTGGGCTGCAGGTAGAATCAATGCGGCACCAAACGGAGAAGATAATACCGAGTTTGCTAAAAGGTTGGCACTAGGTCTTAACGAAATTGTCCGTGACATGATGAAAGAAGGAATTGAACATTCTGCCGTAATTATGCACGGCGGCGCTATTATGATGCTTTTAGCATCCTGTGCGGTACCCCGTAAGCGTATGGTTGAATGGACCTGTTCGGCAGGTAGCGGATATAGTATTCTCGTTACCCCGTCTCTTTACCACTCAAGCGGTGTTATTGAGGTTATAGATTATATTTAAGCTAAATTAAAAAAGCGTGGGCTTTTGCCCACGCTTTTATTTTTTATCTGTCGCAAATTTTGTATCTCCAACCAAATTGGTCGTCCTTTTTGCCTAACTGAATTCCTGTAACGGTATCATAGATTTTTTGGCTTATCTCGCCGATTTTATCGTCATTGATAACCATTACCTTATCCTTAAGGCGAAGTTTTCCTACGGGCGAAATTACAGCCGCTGTACCTGTGCCGAAAATTTCTTCAAGCTTGCCATCCTCGTAAGCCTTTACTACCTCATCGATAGAAATTCGGCGTTCCTCAACCTCCATACCCCAAGACTTGCAAAGGGTAATTACAGAATCTCTTGTAACGCCGGGTAGAATTGAACCCGAAAGCATAGGTGTTACGATTTTACCGTCAATTTTGAAGAAGATGTTCATAGCGCCAACCTCTTCGATATATTTGCGCTCAACACCATCAAGCCATAAAACCTGTGAATATCCATCATTATGAGCCTTTACCTGACCTGCAAGTGAACAAGCATAGTTTCCGCCTGTTTTTGCAAAGCCCATTCCGCCTTTAACGGCGCGAACGTACTCATCCTCAATCCAAATACCAACGGGATTAATTCCGCTGGCATAATAAGCGCCTGAAGGAGAAAGGATTACTATAAACTGATAGGTTTCAGAAGGTTTAACGCCTAAGAACTCATCGGTTGCAATAATGAACGGTCTAATATAAAGTGACGTTCCGTCATCAGATGGAACCCAGTCCTTATCAACAGTAACCAAAGCCTTGATAGCCTCGATAAAATACTCTTCAGGAAGAGCCGGGATACAAAGGCGCTCGTTTGTTTTGTTTGTGCGCTTTGCATTCATATCGGGACGGAAGGTGTAAATACCACCATCTGTTCCAACGTAAGCTTTAAGGCCTTCGAACATTTCCTGTCCATAGTGGAAAACCATAGTTGCAGGCGACATCGAAAGGTTGTGGAAAGGCTCGATTCGAGCGTCGTGCCAACCCTTGCCCTCGGTGTAGTCCATAATAAACATATGGTCGGTAAAGATTTTACCAAAACCTAAAGGCGCTCCCTTTTCGGGTTTTGCTTTTGGTGTAGTTGTTTTTGTAATTTTAATATCTAACATTTTAAATAGCCTCCATAAGCTGGGTGGCAGTATGCTGCCAGAGAGCCAAATGTTTATTAAATTTCTTCAAGAATTTTTTCGGTAATTTCTGTGCAAGAAAGGGTGTCGATATCCTTGCCCATAGCAAGGTCTGCGGTTCTATAACCCTTGTCTAACACCTTATTTACTGCCTCTTCGATGCAGTCAGCCTCGTCCATAAGGGAGAAGGAATAACGAAGCATCATTGCGGCTGATAGAATGGTTGCAATCGGGTTTGCCTTGTTTTGACCTGCGATATCAGGCGCAGAGCCGTGGATAGGCTCATAAAGGCCTCGAGTGGTGTCGCCTAAAGATGCAGAAGCGAGCATTCCGATAGAGCCTGTGATTTGAGAAGCCTCATCGGATAATATATCGCCGAACATATTTGAGGTTACGACAACGTCAAACTGAGAAGGATTTCTTACAATTTGCATTGCGGTATTGTCTACTAACATATCGGTACACTCAACCTCGGGATACTCCTTAGCAATTCTATGAACGGTTTCTCTCCAAAGACGTGAAGATTCAAGCACGTTTGCCTTATCAACACTGATAACCCTCTTATTTCTCTTCATAGCGGTCTCGAAAGCTACACGAGCGATACGCTCAATTTCCATTACGCTATATGCCTCGGTGTCGTATGCCTCGGGTCCGTATTTACCATCACGACGACCACGCTCACCAAAGTAAATACCGCCTGTAAGCTCACGAACCATCATAATATCGAAGCCTTTTTCGACAATATCGGCACGAAGAGGAGAAGCATCCTTTAAAGCGGGATATAGTTTTGCAGGGCGAAGGTTTGTATAAAGTTCCATAGCCGCACGAATGCCCAAAAGCGCCTTTTCGGGTCTTTTATCACCCGGTAAGGTGTCCCACTTTGGTCCGCCTACCGCACCTAAAAGCACACTGTCGGATGCTAAGCAACCTTCAACTGTTTCTTTGGGCAAGCCTTCGCCTTTAGTATCAATAGCGATACCGCCGATAAGGTAATCGGTAAAGTTAAAGGTGTGACCAAACTTTGTACCAACCTTTTCGAGCACCTTAACTGCGCTTGTCACTATTTCGGGACCTATTCCGTCGCCTTTTAAAAGAGCTATATTATAATTCATAGTATTTGCACTTCCCTACTTAATAATACCTTTTTTAATAGATTCAACAAGTCCGCCTGCTGTAATTAACTTTTGAACGAACTCGGGGAAAGGTTTGGTTTTAAACTCTGCACCTGTTGTTCTGTTATAGATAATACCATTATCAAGGTCTGCCTCAACCTTGTCGCCCTCGTTTATACCGGCTACGGCTTCGGGGCACTCTAAGATAGCAAGACCGATGTTGATTGAGTTTCTATAGAATATTCTTGCAAAGCTATTTGCAATAACAAGTGAAATTCCGCTTTCTTTAATAGCGATGGGAGCGTGCTCACGAGAAGAACCGCAACCAAAGTTGTTACCCGCTACCATAATATCGCCAACGTTTACGCGGCTTACGAAGGTTTTATCAAGGTCTTCCATACAGTGAGAAGCGAGTTCCTTCTTGTCTATGGTGTTAAGGTAACGAGCAGGGATGATAACGTCGGTATCTACATTATCGCCGTATTTTATAGCGTTTCCTGTAAATTTCATATTACATTACCTCCATAGGGTCTGTTATTCTGCCTGTAATAGCGCTGGCTGCTGCCACTTGCGGCGATGCTAGATAAATTTCAGAATCAGTATGTCCCATTCTGCCGACAAAGTTACGGTTAGTAGTAGCAACGGCTCTTTCGCCTGCTGCTAAAATACCCATATGTCCGCCAAGGCAAGGACCGCAAGTAGGAGTTGAAACTGCCGCACCTGCTTCGATAAATATTTTAAGAAGGCCCATTTCCATAGCCTCTAAATATACCTTTTGGGTTGCAGGAATAACGATACAGCGAACGCCATCTGCTACCTTTTTGCCCTTCATAATCTCGGCAGCGGCAATCATATCTTCAAGTCGTCCGTTGGTGCAAGAACCGATAACAACCTGGTCAATTTTAATATTGCCTGAATCTTTTGCTAAATGGGTGTTTTCAGGTAAGTGAGGATATGAAACGGTTGGCTCAATCTCGCTTAAATCGATTACGTATTCCTCATCGTAAACAGCATCTTCGTCTGCCTTGAAAACAACAGGAGTACGAGTGGAATGATTCTTTACATATTCGAGTGTTTTGTCATCGACCTCGAAAATTCCGTTTTTAGCGCCTGCTTCGATAGCCATATTAGCCATACAGAGTCTGTCATCCATTGAAAGACTTGAAAGTCCCTCTCCTGTGAACTCCATAGAACGATAAAGGGCTCCGTCAACGCCGATTTTCCCGATAATATGAAGAATTACGTCCTTACCTGAAACGTACTTGTTAAGTTTTCCTTTAAGAATAAACTTAATAGCAGAAGGTACCTTAAACCAAGCCTTGCCTGTTGCCATTCCGCAAGCCATATCAGTAGAGCCAACGCCTGTTGAGAAGGCGCCAAGTGCGCCGTAGGTACAGGTGTGAGAGTCCGCACCGATAACAACATCGCCCGAAACTACAAGTCCTTTTTCGGGTAAAAGTGCATGCTCAATTCCCATTTGGCCTACGTCGTAAAAGTGCTCGATATTCTGCTCGCCGCAGAAACTACGACACATTTTACACTGTTCTGCCGCTTTAATGTCCTTATTGGGTGCAAAATGGTCCATTACCATTGTTACCTTTTTATTGTCAAAAACCTTGTCAATTCCTAGTTTGTTATATTCGGCAATAGCAACCGGAGAGGTAATGTCATTACCAAGTACAAGGTCAAGATTTACAAGGATTAACTCCCCTGCTTCGACGCTTTCAGCTCCGCAGTGGGCCGCTAAAACCTTTTGGGTCATAGTCATTCCCATAAGATGAAACTCCTTTACTTTTACTGCATAAGTTTGTTAATTGCATTAAGGTAAGCCATAATGCCTGCCTCAATAATATCGGTAGAAAGGCCTCTACCTGAATAGGTTTTGCCGCCGCTTTGAAGTTTTAAGGTAACCTCACCTAAGGTATCCTGTCCTTCGGATACAGCGTTTATGTTGAACTTATCAAGAACGTGTTCGGGTGGCATTACTATCTTATCAATAGCAGCATAAAGTGCATCAATTGCACCGTCGCCAAGGCTCTTCTGCTCGAAGAACTCATCCTCATGCTTTAAGCAGATTGATGAGCAAACGCCAACCTTACCCATTGTTTTAACGTCGAAGGAAACGAGCTTATACTTGCCGTCAACCACCTCGGTATTTGTAACGAGGGCTTCGATATCGCCATCAGTAACGGTCTTTTTCTTATCGCAAAGTTCCTTAAATCTTGAGAAAGCATCAACAATTTGGTCATCGGTAAGCTCGTAACCTAGTTCTTTAAGTCTTTCAGAGAAAGCGTGCTTACCAGAGTGCTTACCTAGTACCATTTGGTTGGTCTGAATGCCGACCGACTCAGGTGTCATAATCTCGTACGTCGCCTTATTTGCAAGCACACCGTGCTGATGAATACCAGATTCATGAGCAAAGGCGTTGGCGCCAACGATAGGTTTGTTGTGAGCTGCAGACTGACCGATAATGTTGTAAACCAGCTTACTCGTTCTGTAAATCTGCTTAGTATCAATTCTTGGAAGCTCGCCGTAAAGGTCAGGACGTGTATGCATAGCCATAACAACCTCTTCCAATGAGGTGTTACCTGCGCGCTCGCCAAGGCCGTTAATGGTACATTCAATCTGTAATGCACCGCCAAGGACACCGCCTAAGGAGTTTGCAACCGCCATACCTAAATCGTTGTGACAGTGAACAGAAAACTCAACCTTGTCACTATCAGGCACGTTTTTGATTAGATACTCAATCATCTCACGCATCTCGTTAGGAGTGGTGTAACCTACTGTATCCGGAATATTTAAAACCTTTGCGCCGTTCTTAATGGCGGTATCGCAAACCTTAACTAAGAAGTCAGGGTCGCTACGCATTGCGTCTTCGCAAGAAAATTCAACGTTAGAGGTGTATTTAGCCGCATACTTAACCATAGCTGCCGTACGCTCAATAACCTGTTCAGGGCTCATTTTGAGCTTATATTCCATATGAACAGGGCTTGTTGCTATGAAGGTGTGAATTCTTGGGTCTGCTGCATATTTTACTGCTTCCCAAGCCGCATCAATATCCTTTTCAAGAGCACGAGAAAGGGATGCTACCGTGCTATTTTTAACAAGCTCAGCAATAGCCTTTACCGACTCAAAATCTCCCGGAGAAGAAATAGCAAAGCCTGCTTCAATAATATCTACGCCAAGTCTTTCAAGCTGAGATGCAACCTGTAATTTCTCGGCAAGGTTCATACTACAACCCGGTGACTGCTCTCCATCACGAAGTGTTGTATCAAAAATCTTAATTCTACCCATTGTAAAAAATCTCCCGTTAAATATCGATTATTGCGCCCTTATCGGCAGAGCTTACCATTTTAGAATATTTCTTTAAATATCCTGTAAGTCCAGTCTTAACCTTAAGGGTGGTTTCTGCCTTGCGCTTTGCAAGTTCCTCATCGGATACGTTTAGGTTTATTGTGTAGTTAGGAATGTCGATAGTAATAAGGTCGCCCTCTTTTACATAAGCGATAGGACCGCCGTCAACCGCTTCCGGAGATGTGTGTCCGATAGCGGCGCCACGGGTAGCACCTGAGAAACGACCGTCGGTAACAAGCGCTACCTCTTTATCAAGTCCCATTCCTGCAATAGCAGAGGTTGGAGAAAGCATTTCTCTCATACCGGGACCACCTGCCGGACCTTCATAACGGATAACCACAACATCGCCGGGGTTGATTTTTCCGTCATAGATTACCTTTATTGCCTCTTCCTCGCTATCAAATACGCGAGCAGGACCTGTATGTATTAGCATTTCAGGAGCTACGGCACTACGCTTAACGATTGAGCCGTTTGGAGCAAGTGAACCGTAAAGAACTGCAAGACCTCCTGTTTTTGTGTAAGGTTCTGCAACTGTTTTTGCAACCGAGGTATCCTTTGAACGACATCCGCTTATATTTTCGGCAACTGTTTTACCTGTAACCGTCAAAGCATCGGTTTCAAGGAAGCCTGCAAATGCTAGTTCACCCATTACGGCATAAACGCCGCCTGCTGCCTCTAAATCCTGCATATGATGATGTCCCGCAGGAGCTAGATGGCAAAGGTTAGGAGTTTTTTCACTAATTTCGTTTATCATATGTAAATCGAAATCAATGTTAGCCTCGTGTGCGATTGCAGCCAGGTGTAAAGCCGAGTTGGTTGAACAACCTAGCGCCATATCTACTGTTAAAGCATTACGTAGAGCCTTTTCTGTGATAATATCTAAAGGCTTAATGTCCTTTTCAATAAGGGTCATAATCTGCTCGCCTGCCATTTTAGCAAGACGTTGACGAGCACCGTGAACTGCAGGAATTGTGCCGTTACCCTTAAGGGCAATACCTAAAGCTTCGCATAAGCAGTTCATTGAGTTTGCGGTAAACATACCCGAGCAAGAACCGCAACCGGGACAAGCATTTCCCTCTACAAAGGATAGCTCTTCTTCATCTATTGTACCGTTTTTATAAGCTCCTACAGCCTCGAAAACACTGTTTAAGTCCATAGCGCGACCATTAAACTCACAGGTAGAAAGCATAGGACCACCGGAAACGAAGATAGCAGGGATGTTAAGCCTGCAAGCCGCCATAACCATTCCCGGAACTATCTTATCACAGTTAGGAATGAAAACGAGTCCGTCTAAAGCATGGGCTTTTGCCATACACTCAACGCTGTCTGCAATAATCTCACGGGTAACAAGTGAATATTTCATACCCTCGTGTCCCATAGCAAGACCGTCACAAACCGCGATGGTGTTGAATTCCATAGGAGTTCCGCCTGCGGCAAGGACACCGTCCTTTACTGCACGGGAAATACGCTCTAAATGAACGTGACCGGGAACGATTTCATTAAAGGAATTAACAATTCCGATTAAAGGCTTTTTAATTTCATTGTCAGAATAACCTGCCGCCTTTAAAAGAGAACGCTGTGGCGCTCTTTCGGGGCCTTTTTTCATAATATCGCTTTTCATAAGTTTCCTCCTGAAAATACAAGAAATTTAAAGCAAATATAAATCCACTATATCTCCTTTAAACCTCTTGTACGGGAGGAGCAGTCTGCCCCTCCCATACTTGAAATTTTATATTAGTTGTTGATGAACTTCTCTTCATCATTCCAGGTGTAAAGCTTTCTAACCTCTTCACCTACTGTTTCGCTGCAATGCTCACTTGCTAACTTTCTCATAGCCTTGAAGTGAGCCTGACCGCCTGCCTCAGACATATCGAGAAGGAATTCTTTTGCGAAAGAACCGACCTGAATGTCAGAAAGAATCTTCTTCATAGCCTTCTTGGTATCTTCGGTAATAATCTTAGGTCCAGTGATGTAGTCACCGTATTCTGCAGTGTTAGAGATAGAATAACGCATTCCTGCGAAACCTGACTGATAAATTAAGTCAACGATAAGCTTCATCTCGTGGATGCACTCGAAGTAAGCGTTTCTTGGGTCGTAGCCTGCTTCAACCAAGGTTTCAAAGCCTGCCTGCATAAGTGCGCAAACGCCACCGCAAAGAACTGCCTGCTCACCGAAGAGGTCGGTTTCGGTTTCGGTGCGGAATGTTGTTTCAAGAACGCCTGCGCGAGCCCCGCCGATACCGAGGGCATATGCCAAGCCTAAATCTAAAGCGTTGCCTGTAGCATCCTGATGGATAGCAACAAGACAAGGAACACCCTTGCCAACCTGATACTCACTTCTAACGGTGTGTCCAGGACCCTTAGGAGCAACCATGATAACGTTGCAGTCGTCACGAACAACGATTTGCTGGAAGTGGATGTTAAAGCCGTGAGCAAAAGCAATTGTCATACCGGGCTTAAGGTTAGGAGCGATTTCGTTCTTGTAAACCTTTGCCTGATATTCATCGTTGATAAGAATCATAACGATATCTGCCTTCTTGGTAGCTTCAGCTGTGGTATAAACCTCAAAGCCGTCTGCCTCTGCCTTGATAGCACTCTTTGAACCTGTGTAAAGACCGATAATTACCTTTACACCTGAATCACGAAGATTCTTTGCATGAGCGTGACCCTGTGAGCCGTAACCGATAATAGCAACGGTTTTGCCTTCTAGAAGGGCAAGATTACAATCTGATTCGTAAAACATTCTTTGATTTGACATTTTCTTTATCTCCTTAAAATTAATTACTTTTTATAAACTTTTAGGTAGCCCATATCCATTTCTCTAAGGCAGGAAGAGCCACGTTCTAACGCTACTACACCTGTGCGGCACATTTCTATAATGCCGTAAGGCTTTACGACACTGATAAAGGTGTCGAGTTTTGAACTTTCGCCTGTTACCTCAATACAGAAGGAGTTTGGAGCATAGTCGATAATGTTTGCTTTAAAAATATTTACGGCATCCATTATTTCCTGATGGTGCTCACCCTCGTTTTTGATTTTAATGAGCAAGAGTTCACGGATTAAGGTAGTTTCATAAGGCATTTCGCTAATTTCTAATACCTCATGTAAGCGGTTAAGCTGAAGAATAATCTGCTTTTTAGCATATTCATCGCCGGTTGCGGTAATGGTCATACGCGATACGCCATCGCTCTCTGTGGCGCTAACCGTAAGACTATCAATGTTAAAGCCTCTTCTTGAAAACATTGATGCAACACGGGAAAGTACGCCGAACTTATTTGATACTCTGATTGAAATTACAAACTGTTTCACTTTAAGCGTACCTCCTTAAAACTTAATATCGCGTTTTTTAACGATTATCTGGTCAATGGTGCCACCCGGAGGTGTCATCGGAAGAACCATTTCATCCATATCAATTCTGCAATCAATTACAGCAGGAGTTCCTCTTTGGTAGGCTTCTTTGAATGCCGCTTCAAACTCATCCATTGTGGTGCAAATATATCCGTTAGCACCAAAAGCTTCGGCTAACATTTTAAAGTTTGTCTTTCTGTTTAGAGTTGTGTTTGAATAATGTTTTTGATAAAAGAGTGTCTGCCACTGACGAACCATTCCAAGTACGCCGTTATTCATAATAACGGTAATTACCGGAACGTCAAAGGAAACTGCCGTTGCAAGCTCGTTAAGATTCATACCAAAGCTTCCGTCACCCGTGAATAGAACCGTCTTTTTACCGCTACCTACTGCCGAGCCGATTGCAGCACCAAGGCCGAATCCCATTGTGCCAAGTCCACCCGAAGTAATAAATGTGCGAGGCTTTTTAAAGTCATATCTTTGAGCCGTCCACATTTGATGTTGTCCTACGTCGGTTGCTATAACTGTATCTTCATCGGTGTTTTTAGCAACGCAGTCGATTACCTGATAAGGACGCATAGCAGAAGGATTAAAGTTGTCGTTCTCGCTCTTCTTTTTGAACTCGTCAACCTTTGTTCTCCACTCTTGGTGCTTTGACTCAGGTAAAATGTCAAGAATTCTCTTAAGAGCATCCTTAACGTCTGCGATAATGCCTAGATGTGCCGGAATATTTTTGCCAAGCTCTGCCGCCTCAATGTCTATATGTATAATGCGAGCTCCTGACGCAAACTTCTTTTTATTTCCTGTAGCACGGTCGGAGAACCTAACACCTAAAGCAATGATAACGTCCGACTCTGCCATAGCACGAGATGCAGCAAAGGTTCCGTGCATACCCTGCATACCAAGTGAATTTGGATGCTTACGCGGTACCGCAGAAAGTCCCATCATACTGCAGCCGATTGGAGCATCTATTCTTTCAGAAAGTTTTACAACCTCATCCGATGCGCCTGCGGCAATAACACCGCCGCCGCAATAGATGTAAGGTCTTTTTGCCTCTCCAATAATCTCTGCAGCTGCCTTGATGTTTTCTTCACTGGCAAGCTCTAACGGATAGGGCTCTTCTACAGGTTTATTTACAAACTCGCAAGAAGCTATCTGAACATCCTTTGGAACGTCGATTAGGACAGGACCGGGACGACCTGATTTTGCAATTTTGAAGGCTTCGCGAATTGTGTCGGCCAGCTCGTCAATGCTTTTTACGAAATAATTGTGTTTTGTTATCGGAATTGTAATTCCCATAATATCGACCTCTTGGAAACTATCCTTTCCGATAAGGTCGGTAGAAACGTTGCCTGTAATTGCAACCAAGGGAATAGAATCTAGTTGCGCATTTGCAATACCTGTAACAAGGTTTGTAGCACCGGGACCCGAAGTCGCAATAACAACGCCAACCTTTCCGGTTGCTCTTGCATATCCGTCTGCCGCGTGCGCTGCACCCTGCTCGTGAGCCGAAATAATATGATTTATTCTATCCGCATTTAGATAAAGTTCATCATAGATATTTAATACTGCTCCGCCGGGATATCCAAATGCCGTATCACAGCCTTGCTCTATTAGAGTTTCAATTATAATCTTTGCTCCTGTGAGTTTCATTTTTCATATCCTTCCAAAAAATTAAGCCTATGGTAATTTTGGTTTACCATAGACTTTAAAATACAACTCATTTGCGAATACTTTTGATATTTACAATAAATTCTATTTTCGTTCTAAGGCATAACCAAACTGACCGTTGCTAACTAGTAGCACGACCACGACAGCTAGTAGAAATATGCCTGTCATAACGAAATTTACCATATCTATCTTGCTCCTTCGCAACTTAAGAGAAATTTTATCACAACAAGCACCTTTTGTCAATAGTTTTACTGCATTTTTTGGCCGTTTTTTTGCATTTTTTCTGCATAAACCATATATTTATTGAAAAATTATGAATTCTATGGTATAATTACAAAAATTCTTACAAAAACGAGGTGCAGATATGAACATTGCAGTTATTTTTGCAGGCGGCGTCGGTCGTAGAATGAATACAAACGGCACGCCAAAACAGTTTTTATGTGTTCACGGAAAGCCTATTTTGATATTTACACTTGAGAAGTTCCAGAATAACAAGAACATTGATGCTATTGTTATTTCTTGTCACAAGGATTACATCGAGCACTGCGAAGGTCTTGTTAATCGCTTTAATATAACCAAGGTGAAGAAAATTGTTGCAGGCGGCGATAACGGTCAGTCTTCCATTTATAACGGACTTAAGGCCGCTAAAGAGATTTCCTCTTCCGAAAAGGATATCGTTCTTATCCACGACGGAGTAAGGCCCTTAATCGACGATGAGCTTATCAACGCTAATATCGATTCCGTTAAAGCAAACGGCTCGGCTATCACCTGTGTTCCCGCAAAGGAAACCATTGCCATTGTTGACGAAAACGATAAAATCGCTTCAACTACAAATCGTGATGCATCAAGAATTGCAAGGGCTCCTCAAAGTTTTTATCTTGCAGATATATTATCGGTTCACGAGCAGGCAATTAAGGACGGTCACACCGACGTTACCGACTCTTGCACTCTTATGAGAATGTACGATAAGCCACTCTTTACAGTACTCGGCAAGAGTGAAAACATCAAGATTACAACACCTGATGACTATTATGTTTTCAAAGCACTTTTAGAGGCAAAGGAAAATTCAATAATATTCTCATAAATTAAAAGCTTACAATAAATTAACAAGGCAAGGAGAAAAACTCCTTGCCTTGTTTTTATGTTATTTAGTTTTTACTGACTTTTTGCTTGACCAACCGGAATAATACTTCTTACCCTTTACGGTTTTGTAGGTTCTAACTCTTACATAATAGGTCTTTTTAGCCTTTAGGCTCTTGATTGTATATTTCGTCGTTGTGTTCTTCGAAATAGTCTTTGTAGTAGCCTTACTAAATGACTTGGAGGTTGAATACTGAACCTGGTAACCTGTAACCTCTTTTGTTTTCTTAGAGATATTTACAGTAACACTCTTCTTGCCACCTTTAAGGGTAGCGCTTGTCTTAACAGGGTTAATAGTAAAGGTTAAGGTCTTAGTACCTGTGTAGTTGCCCTTGCCCTTAATTGTTACCTTGTAGGTGCCAACCTTAGTTCTGCCGCTTTCATAACTTACAGTATAGTGTGTATTCTTGGTAAGCTTTGTGCCACTTGAATTCTTAACTGTAACCGAAGGCGACTTTTTATTGCCGTCATAGGTGTAGCTTGTA
>JAZTYA010000008.1:0-65154 GCA_045636705.1 Acutalibacteraceae bacterium | reverse complement strand
CTATATAATCCTCCGTTATAGTTAAGTTTATTTATAAGGTATCATTTTCTTTACTGCTGCAACGTTTGTTACATCAGCAACTACTACCTTACGTAAGTTTCTCTTACGCTTTGTTGTCTTCTTGTTTAAAATGTGTGATTTGTAAGCATGACCGCGCTTAACTAAGCCATTTTTTGTAAGCTTAAAACGCTTTTTTGCACCACTGTGTGTCTTAATCTTCGGCATTTTAAATCCTCCTTAGAATTATTTAATTATTTTGTAGGTTTTGGGGCTAAAAACATAAGCATATTTCTGCTTTCCATCTTAGCCGGTTTTTCTATTACTGAATATTCTTCGCAATATTCCGCAAATCTGTTCATAATTTCAAGACCGATTTCCGGATGTCCTAATTCTCTTCCTCTGAAGCGGATGGACACTTTAAGCTTATTCCCCGATTTCAAGAACTGAATTGCATGGTTGCCCTTAGTTTCAAAATCGTGCTTGTCGATGCTCAAGCCTAGACGAATCTCTTTAGTTTCAATAACCTTTTGATTCTTTCTTGCTTCCTTTTCTCTTTTTGCAATCTCAAAACGGTACTTACCGTAGTCCATAATTTTACATACAGGCGGATTTGCATTAGGAGAAACATTTACAAGGTCTAAATCCTTTGCATAAGCAGCCTCAATGGCATCCTTTATAGGTAAGATACCAAGTTGGGAGCCATCTGCATCAATAACTCTAACCTCTTTAAAAGTAATCTGTTCATTGATGGGAATATCTTTTACGCTGATAATAAACACCTCCGAAAAACCTAAAAACAAATGCGGACAGAATAATACCGTCCGCATAATAAGATACATCAATTAAATGTAAAACTTATTAACCCTTTAAGTCAATTCTTTGGGGTGAGAACGATATCGCTCCGCTTTGTTGTCTTAATTATTATATACCTTTTTTATCGTTTGTCAAGAGTTTTTTTAATCAATAACCAAATCTTTTATGAAACGCTGATGTTTTGTCAGTTTCTTTAAGATAGCAGGCTTCTTGATGGCCATCGATAATCCTTTTGCTACGCTTTGTGTTGGGTCCTGTACAGGAATAATTTTTATTCCTAAAAATTCACTCATAAACTGATGCATGCCGTTAGTCAGTGAGCCGCCACCGGTTAGGTAAATACCCTCTTCCATAATATCGGATAAAAGGTCAGGATTTGTTCTCTCTAAAACCTTTCTTACCGCATTACAAATAAGCACAGCTGTTTCAAACATAGTTTCATAAAGCTCTGCTGAAGTGATTTCAAAAGATTCAGGCAATCCCGTAAGCAGATTCTTGCCCCTAGCTATCATTGTGATATCAACCGAACGCTTAACAACCGTTCCTATCTGCTTTTTAATTTCTTCTGCAGTAAGATATCCTATTTCAACGTTATGCTTTCTTCTGACGTATTTGATAATAGCATCATCCATATTATCAGATGCAATATGGTTTGAATCGCTGACTACAACCGAGCCCATTGAAATTACCGCAATTTCGGTAGTTCCTGCACCGATATCAACAATCATACTTCCCTTTGGACTGTCGAAGTCAATTTCAAGTCCTACTGCTATTGCTAACGGACTTTCAACTATTACGATATTTCTGCCGCCGCTTTCCTCTAACACCTTAGTTAACGTATGGTGCTGCATCTCGGTAAGGCCCGTAGGCAAACAGGTTGCTATTCTTGGTCTTATAACCTTGCTTCCAAAACAGTCAAGCATATATTTTGAAATCATTGAAACCGCTATATCATAATCCGAAACCAGTCCGTGTTCGATAGGCATTACGGTAGTCAAAACTTCGGGAGTTCTGCCTAGTGTCAGTTTAGCATCGTCGCCATAATAAACCGGTTCAAAAGTTTCAAAATCAACCGTAACAACGCTTGGACGTTCTAAAAGCGGTCTTCCTCTGCCGTATATCAAGGTTTTTGACGTTCCTAAATCTAATACTATATCAACACTCATTCAAAATCACCACCTAAATCTATTATAAGAAAAAATTCAAACATTTCAACTATTAATCCTTATTGTCCTGATAAAGCTGTCAGACAATACACCTTATTTGCGCCTGCAAATTTAAGTTCTCTTGCGCAAGAATCAAGTGTGGCGCCCGTAGTTTTTATATCGTCAATCAAAAGAATATTTTTATTTTTGACGTTTTTTATTACCCTATAGGCATCTCGAGCATTATCAAATCGGTCATCACACGACAGATTATGTTGTGTTGACACCATTTCTCTTTTAGAAATTACCTTTACAAGAGGAAGGTTTAAAATGGTCGCAACCTTCGTTGCAAGAATTTCACACTTATCAAACATTCGCTCTTTAAGCTCACTTTTTGATAGCGGTACGTAAGAAATTAAATCTATTTCAACATCGCTAAAATGCTCATTAAAAGCTTTTGCCATCATTTGTGCAAAGTAATCTGCTCCGTAAAAACTGCTGCCGAATTTAAAGTCATAAAAAGAATCTTTAGCATGTCCTTCATTTATAAAAGGAGCAACCATTCCGTCAAAATGATAGATAAAATTGTTACAGTCACAGTTTTTAACTTCACGTCCGCAACGGTTGCAGATTTCATCATAAATTGGCGTAAGCTTACCTTCGCAGTCTTTACAAAAGAAAGATTCAAGCTCGCTTAATTTACCGCAAACAAGACATCTTTGAGGAAAAAGCGCGTTAATAAAAGTTTCTTTTATTTTGCTAAACGAAATCACTGGTTATTCCCTTCCAATAAATATGATAACGAAGTATATCTTTTCATCTTTTTATCGTTCATTATCATATTATCAAATATAGCCTTGCTACCTATTAAGATAAGCATCTTTTTGGCTCTTGTAATACCCGTGTATAAAAGGTTTCTATACCTTAATTGTGCTGGAGTATCAAGCAAAGGAATAATTACACATTCAAACTCGCTACCCTGGCTTTTATGTATCGTAACCGCATAGGCATGCTCAATTAAATCAAGGTTTTCCTGATAATAGGTAGCCGTTTTATCGTCATATTTAACGTTAACTATTCCCGCTTTATTATCAATTTTAGAAATGAAACCAATATCGCCGTTAAATATTCCCGAGCCGGTTTCTCCTCTATCGGATATCCACATTATATCATAGTCGTTCTTAATCTGCATAACCTTATCGCCTACCCTAAACGCTACCCCTTTAAAGTATTTTTCAGGGGAGTTTTTCTTTGGCGGATTTAAAGCTTCTTGAAGAACTAAGTTAAGGTTCACACTGCCACCCTCTGTTTTTCTTGAAGGGCAAAGAACCTGTATATCCTGCATAGGAGAAAAGCCAAAGGTTGATGGCAAGCGGTTTTTACAAAGTTCGACCACCTTATTACATAGGTCAAACGGAGTTGAGCTTCCTATAAAGAAAAAGTCGGTATCCTTTTTAGAAATATCAGGTATATCGCCATTTATGATTTGGTGCGCCGCAGATACTATCCGGCTTTCGTTCGACTGACGGAAGATTTTATTAAGTCTTACCGTCGGAACCTTACCGGAGCTTATAAGGTCGTTTAAAAGGTTTCCGGGACCTATACTTGGAAGCTGGTCAGAGTCCCCTACTAAAATTAATTTTGTAGTAACTCTTGTAGCATCAAGAAGCGCTTTAAAAAGAGTAACGTCAACCATAGACATTTCATCGACGACTATGACGTCATAATCTAAAGGATTACGGGAATTGCGCGCAAAATTCGGTTTGCGTTTGTTAACCCATTCAACCTCAAGTAATCTATGAAGTGTTTTTGCCTCAAGCCCTGTCAGTTCCGAAATACGCTTTGCAGCCCTTCCTGTAGGAGCCGCAAGCGCAATTGTATTTTCTCTGTTCTTTAGAATATCAATAATACCGTTAAGGGTTGTAGTTTTACCCGTTCCGGGTCCACCCGTTAAAATGAAGACGTTATTTAAAACAGCCTCGTTTATAGCCTCAATTTGTTTATTGTCAAAGCTTATATCAAGCTTTGCTTCGGTATGCATTATTTCAAGCCTTGATGCAACTAACCCTTTTGAGCCGCTATTAATAGTAGCATCTATTCTTTTTGCAATATAGCCCTCTGCCGCCGCATATTCGGGTAAAAATATAAACTCCTCATCATTAATTAGTTTAATATTTATGCTCATCGAATCTTCGAGAAGATATAGCCCTCTTAAAACCAGGTCTTGGCCTATGGATAATAACTTTGCTGAAATATTTATAAGTTTATCCTTTGGAAGACAGGTATGCCCGTTTGATAAATTAAAACGTAAAACATACTTTATTCCTGCGCAAATTCTGTCTGAATCGTCGTTTGCTATGCCAAACTTTTCGGCTATTTCCTCTACCCTTTCAAATGAAAAACCTATATCTTCTGCGCAAAGAATATAAGGATTAGCCTTAATTATATCAACCGCTGACGGGCCTAACGTCTTGAAAATCTCGGTTGCCTCGGCAGGCGAAATTTTAAAACTCGATAAAGCAAGCATTATATCCTTAATGCCGAACTGCTTTTTATACTCATCGCTTATAGCAAAGGCTTTTTCAATTGAAATACCCTTTATTGTTGTCAACAACTTTGGGTCGTTTTCAATAATATCAAGGGTGTCTTCCCTGAATTTTGAAACAATTTTTTCTGCTGTAACGGGGCCTATTCCCTTTATAGCTCCGCTTGATAAAAAGCGCATAACCTGAGCCTCGGTCTGTGGCAAAGAGGTCTCAACAAATTCACACTTAAACTCCTGACCGTAACTTGGATGAACGGTATATTTGCCCTGCATCAAAACCGAATCACCCTCGCTTATAAAAGGCATTATGCCGGTTGCAATAATCGTCTTCTTGTCAACCAGCACCTTTATAACGGTATAACCATTATCACTATTTTTATATGTAACTCGGTCCACAACACCTTTAAGTTCAATGTTGTCGGGATTTAAGTCCATATTCCTCTCCTAACATATCGTAAAGTTTTAATGAATCTTCTTTATCTATAAAACAAAACTCGTCAATAACTTGAAAATTTATATCTTTTATTTTTTCCTTATCGTAAAGGCAAATAAAGCTATCAAAGCATTTGCGTCCATACCATTTATACTGTGATAAAAGATAGCTAACCTGCTCTTCTGCTTCTGAATCTTCAAGTCTGCATATCATTATTTTTTTAAGGTCCTTTTTCGGAAAGATGAGCCTTATATGTATGCTATGAATGGTATCGCAAATGCCTACCACCAAAAAGAAAAGCAGAAAGAGATATAACACTATTTCCATAAAATCACCTCATTCTATATTATGAGGTAACCATCTTTTTGGTACAAATAAAGGGATTTATTTAAAAATCCCTTTATCTAGTTTATTTTATTGTAACGCTTACTGTATAACTACCTACCTGCCAAACGTTAGGATATTTGTCCGAAGTGATTCTTACTTCGACAATATATTCGCCTGCAGACTTTTCTGAAAGGTCTGTAACAGCCACTAAATCAGATGAATATATCTTGCGAACATCTGCGCTTGGTCCGCAAATCTTAACATTTTTAACTGTGGAATAATTGGTAATTTGTAGGTCTTCAGAAAGATTTTCGAACTTAATATTACTGATATTAAATGTTTTCTCTTCAAGCGAATAGGTTATGACGTCAACGGTCACAGAATCGATATTATCCTGAAGTTTAACTCCGTCAGGTAATACAATCTTTCTCATAAAGCTACTGTTTGTTTTTGTAAGCTCTCTTAAATCAATAGCCTCAAGAGAAACCTCGGTCATTGACTCAATTGTTGCAGGTGGTCCTATGACCGTAACCTTGTTTACAGAAAGGTTGTATCTTAAAACGTTTTGAATGTCCTGATTGGTTGAGTTTTTAAAGGTTGGAACAATGCTTAACTCAGCCTTTTTTGAAATGGGAACCATAATTGATACGTTTTCTAAACTTAAAGAAAGATTAGCTTTATCAATTTTGTTTCCATCCGCATCAAAGAGTTCAATTTTAGCGTCAAACATCTTTGTAGCTTCTAAAGTTTCCTTATCTTGTGCAACTGCAACAACCGAATCAATCTTCTGCATTATCGAACGAGGTCCCTTTACAGTAATAACAGAATTCTCAGCATCGCTGATTATCGGGTCTTCCCTGACAAGATTAGAATCCACTACTACAGAAACACCGTCAGCTTTTGCCGTTACGGTAAACTCTTTTGTATCAACATAGTCGCAAGTAACCTTTAGGTTTGAAGGTGATACGCTAACGAATTTGTATCCGTCCTCACTGCCGTTTTGATGCGCCGAAAGTTTTAAATCATAGGTTCCGGGGCCGGTAACGTTAGACACCGAAGCGGTTACTATGATATCATCCGATTTTAAAGCGCCAACAATGTAATTAGGTCCATGGACTGTTACCGAAACCTTTTTATCAGAAATGTCGTCAATGATATTGATTCCGAGGCTTTCCATTGCAGAACCCTGTGAGTTAACAGTAATGGGAATATTGTTAAAGGTTCTTTCCCTTTCAGGATTTTGTTCGATTGCAATAACAAGCCAAAAAATGAAGGCAAAAACCAATGAGAAAGCGAGCGCAAAACGCTTATTGTAAAAAAGCTTTTTAAAAGAAAAATTCTTTAAAATTTCCATTTACACCCACTCCTTATTTTTTGTTGAAGAATATTCTTAATAATTTTGAAACTAGCGGATTTTCCTTTGTATCATCGTTAACAGTAAGTTGATTATAAAGTTCTTCTTTTAGTGTTACCGAATTGAAATCACGCTTAATGGTACCGTTAACCGCAATAGATATAGTTCCCGTTTCTTCCGAAACCACCAAAACAACCGCATCGGAATTTTCACTCATACCGATAGCCGCACGATGTCTTGTGCCCATTTGTGAAGAAAGGGTGTTATTTGTGGTAAGGGGTAAAATGCAACCTGCCGCATGGAAATATCCGTCACGAACTATAAGTGCTCCGTCATGTAATGGGGATTTTGGGAAGAAAATATTTAAAAGCATTTCATATGAAGGCTCAGCACCTAAAACTGTACCGGTATTAGCAATATCGCCAAGCATAGTATTGCGTTCAAAAACTATGAGAGCGCCAATTCTCTTGTCTGACATAACAGACACGCCTTGACATATAACGTCTATACTGTTATTTACTCTTTCTTCAAAAAGATTAGCCGAATCTGCTCTGCCTATAGCCTTAATCTTGGTCTGTCCCATTCTCTCAAGCGCTCTGCGAAGCTCAGGCTGAAAAATAACAATAATTGCAATAAGTGCCACGTCGAAAATAGTATCAAGAATCCACTTAATGCTGACAAGATTAAGAATGTCTGCCAAAATAAATACAGCTAAGAGTACAACCACGCCTTTTATAAGCTGTCCCGCACGAGTTTCTCTTAAAAACTCAATAGCTTTATAGACAATGAAGGAGACAATTAAAATATCAATAATGTCAAAAAATCTTATACTTGCTATGGTGTAAAAAATCTGGTTAAAGAACAAATATATTTTGTCTAGAATTAAACTAAAAAATCCACCCAAAAGAACACTTCCCCCCATCTTTATAGCTATTATTATTTTATCATACTTATAATATATATTCAACCACTATTTTATATTTTTTAATAAAAAAATTAAGTGTTCTATTTCTTTTTTATTATTATATATACCGGGTGATATTCTAACGGTGCCTGAACGGGTTGTTTCAAGGTGATTATGAGCAAAAGCAGAACACTGAAAACCCGACCTTACGGCGAATCCGTTTTTGTTTAAATACTTCGCAACGTTGCCACTTGTCATGTTAGGAATATTAAAAGAAAGCACAGCTGTATAATCGTCGGTAGTCGGTGGCGGAGTATACAACTGTCCTCCTGCTTTTTCAATGCCGAAATAGGCTTGTCTTAACAGTTCAATTTCGTATTTATGGATTTTATTTATACCCTTTGCCAAGGTAAAATCTATGCCTTTGCCAACGCCTATTATTCCCGGAAGATTTACCGTTCCGCTTTCCATTCTTTCGGGCAACTCTTCAGGTTGAATAAGCTCAAGGGAATTTGTTCCTGTTCCGCCTGAAATCAAGATGTTTTTTATTGGTTTATCGGCTATCAAAATTCCTGTCCCCATAGGAGCAAAAAGTCCCTTATGAGGGGCTATGGCAAGGTAATCAATATTCATTTTATCCATATCAATTTCGACCACTCCGGCACTTTGTGCCGCATCAACGCCGAAAAGCAGAACTTTTTCTTTGCAGAGCTCCCCTATTTCCTTTATTGGCAAAACGTATCCCGTTACGTTCGAAGCGTGTGTGCAGAATATCATTTTCGTGTTTTTCTTTATAAGTCTTCTAAAATTTTCCACCGTTTTTTCCTTATGGAGCATATCCACCTTTGCGACGTCGTACTCTACCCCTTTATACTCTTTTAAATAGTTTAAAGGTCTTGTTACCGCGTTGTGCTCAAGTGACGAGACTATTATATGGTCTTTGTGATTTAAAACCCCATAAAGAATCATATTGATTGCGGCGGTGCAATTTGCCGTAAAACAAACGCTGTTTTCGCTTTTTGCGTTAAACATTTCCTTTACCTTTTTTCTTACCGAATAGACCGCCATAGCAGCTTTTATCGCCATATCGTTGCCGCCTCTGCCGGGGTTTGCATTCAAATATCTTAAAGAAGTGGCAACCGCTTCTATGACCTCAATGGGCTTTTTACCGCTGGTTGCCGCATTATCTAAATAAACCATAAATCTACACTAGCGTGTTTTTCACCACTCTTTTTTTATATCTAAAATTTTTACACCATGGTTTTTTAAAATTTCGGTTGCTTTTTCAATGTTTCCGTATACTACAATTGCATATCCGCACCCATAACGAGAAAGGCCTGTTGAATTTCGTTCTATTGAAACCTTAAAGCCCTTGTTTCTCAAAATATCTCGGCCTTTTATGGCATAGGTGACCGTACCGGTTACAATAATATGTCGGTTCATAATAAATCATCTCCAAAATGCCAATTTACAATATATTTTATGTCCTTAGTAACCGTTATGACAAAATTAAAAAAGCTCGCGGTTTTATCCACGAGCGTTATTTTTCTTTTTTATGACTTTTTAAACTGTAAAAAATTTAGTTCCCCTTCTTTGCAAAGATTATAAATCAAAACTACTATCAAGGGCAATAAGAACATCCCGACAAATCCAAAAAGCTTAAGTCCTATAAAAATGCATAAAAGTGCAAGCAAAGGATGAAGTCCTACCTGATGACTTATAACCTTCGGCTCAATAATATTTCGAACAATTAACACGATTACGTAAACGATTATAAGCGCCGCTGCAACGAAATATTCTCCTGATATTAGGTTTATAATTCCCCAAGGGATGAGGATAGTTCCCGTTCCTAGCACGGGCAAAAGGTCTAAAAGAGCAATAAGCAATGCAAAAAGGATTGCATTTTCAATTCCAAGCAACAAGAAAGCCAAGGATAACTCTCCAAAGGTAATAAGCATAATTAAGAGATAACCTTTAATTATTTTAAAGATTTTAGTAGTGGCAATTTCTTTTATCTTTAATAGAAGATGGCATATTCTATCCGAAATCAGGCTTGTTGCAAGTTTTTTTACCGAGTCGTAATCCTTTGCAATATAGCAAGATGCAACTATTGTTACTATGACGCTTATAAAAATTCCCGGGGCAAAAGAAGCCGCAGTGGTCGCAATATGCGAAATAAAAGAAGTAACGCTACTTGCAACCGTGCCTAGTAGGTTTTGAAATATATTTGTAACGCTAGTCTTTATATCCTTTGGCAAACTTTCAAAAACTTTTGAAAGTTTTTTGCTAAGCGACTCAAAAAGATTTTCAAAATAATCTAAATTCTCTGAAAAACTGTTGTAAACCGAAGAAAACGCGCCTACTACTTTATAAAGACAAAAGGAAATTATTGCTAATAACGTTATATAGGTTAAAATCACCAAGATAAGGGCGCAGACCCCTTTTTTTATTCTAATTTTTTTTGAAATAAAATTAGACGGTCTTTGAACGAGAGCGGTAATTAAAAGCCCTATAATAAAAGGGAAAAGATATATAAACACGAATTTAAAAGAAAAATAAATTATTAGCGAAATTACCAAAATAAAAGCAAGGTCAACAAGAAAATCCTTCCTAAACTCGCGATTCATAGGTTTCTCCTTTCAAAAAAACGGCGTTTTTTCTAAATATTACACAATTATTATACCTGTAAAAAGATAAAAAATATGTAAAATTTACCCTTGAAAAATGGTCGCAGTTTGTGGTATAGTGTATTAAGCTGAAAAAACAACTGTTTTTGTGTGGTGGAGTATATGGATAAAAAAAGATATTTTATTGTCGATAGCAACTCCCTTCCCGAGATTTTCACAAAGGTTATTGACGCTAAGGAATTACTTGAAAGTAAAAAGGCGGCAAACGTTACAGAAGCTATTAATTCTGTAGGGATTTCGAGGAGTGCATTTTACAAGTACAGAGATTCGGTTTCTGTTTTTAAAGACAAAAACGAAAACTGTATTGAAATGAACGCGGTTTTAGCCGACCGTGCCGGTGTATTATCTGCAATGAGTAGTGTTTTATGCAAAAACAACGTTAATATTATTACTATGATTCAATCCGAACCAAAATACGGCGTTGCCGAGGTTTCCTTTAAGCTTGATATAGATAATATTCTCGTTCCAATCACTACCTTAATAGCAGAGCTTGAAAAAATCGACGGTGTAATTTTAGCAAAAGCCTTATAATTTGGAGGGTACAAACATATGGTAAATGTTGCGATTATGGGACACGGCGTTGTAGGTGCAGGCGTAGCCGAAATTCTTTATTATCACCGTGACCGCGTATCTGCAAAAGCAAAAAAGGATATAAACGTTAAATATATTCTTGATATAAGAGATTTTGACGACCTTGATTATTCGGATAAGTTTATAAAGGATTTTAATATTATTCTAAACGACCCCGAAGTTCAGGTTGTAGTTGAGGTTATAGGCGGATGCACCTTTGCTTATGATTACGTAAAAGCTTGCTTACTTGCAGGAAAGAGCGTTTGTACCTCAAATAAAGAGCTCGTTGCTCAAAAGGGCGCAGAACTTTTACAAATTGCGTCTGATATGAACGTGAATTTCTTATTTGAGGCAAGTGTTGGCGGAGGCATCCCTGTTCTTCGTCCTATGGCTCAATGCCTTACAGCAAACGAAATAACCGAAGTTACAGGTATTTTAAACGGAACAACAAACTTCATTTTAACTAAAATGATTAATGAGAACCTTTCTTTTGAAGAGGCGTTAAAGATTGCTCAGGAGCTTGGCTATGCCGAAAAAGACCCCACTGCAGATGTTGAAGGGCTTGATGCCTTAAGAAAGATTTGTATCTTAGCTTCTTTAGGATTTGGTAAGCACGTTTATCCTTCACAGATTAAATGCGAAGGCATTACAAATATTACACTTGAAGACGTTGAATATGCAGATTCCTTTGGCTCGGTAATCAAGCTTATAGGAAAAGCTAGAAAGCTTGATAACGGTCAGGTCACTGCTACTGTCTACCCTGCCCTTGTGAGCCGAAATCATATGCTCTCAGGTGTAAACGACGTGTTTAATGCAATTATGGTCAGAGGCGACGAGGTTGGCGACGTTATGTTCTACGGCAGAGGCGCCGGAAAACTTCCGACTGCCAGCGCTGTTGTTGGAGACGTGATTGACTGCGTTAAGCATTTAGAGTCAAGAAAATATCTTTTCTGGGAAGACGGAAGCGAAAATTACGTTGCCGACTTTATGGAAGATATTACAAAGTTATTCGTTCGTTGCTCAACCGATGACTGCGACGGTCTTATTAAAGAAATTGAAACCATTTTCAGTAATGTTTCATATATTAAAAATGCAAACAAAAACGAGGTTGTTTTCTTAACCGAAAACGATATCGAAAATACATTAAGAAATCAAATAGCAACTTTGACTAAGGCTACTTCAGTTAAAGTGCTACACGCTATAGATTAAGCATAGGAGGATATTTATGGCACTAATCGTAAAAAAGTTTGGCGGCAGCTCTGTCGCTAATGCCGAAAGGGTCTTTAATGTTGCAAAAATCATCACCGATGATTATAAAAAGGGCAACGATGTCATAGTTGTTGTTTCTGCTCAAGGTGACACCACCGACGACCTAATTGATAAGGCAAAAGAAATTAATCCAACAGGTTCTTCAAAAAGAGAAATGGATATGTTGCTCAGCGCAGGCGAGCAGATTTCAATCGCTCTTTTAGCTATGGCAGTTGAAAAGCTTGGCTTCCCTGTAATTTCCCTTTTAGGATGGCAAGCAGGCTTTAGAACCAACTCTTCATACAGCATGGCAAGAATTAAGAACATCGATACCGAAAGAATGAAGGCTGAGCTTGATAAGAAAAACATTATTATCGTAGCAGGCTTCCAAGGTCTTGATAAATTTGACAACGTAACAACACTTGGTCGTGGTGGTTCTGATACAAGCGCAGTTGCTATCGCAGCCTCTATGCATGCAGACGTTTGTCAGATTTATACCGACGTTGACGGCGTTTATACTGCAGACCCAAGAAAGGTTCCTAAGGCTATCAAAATGGATGAAATCACCTATGATGAGATGCTTGAACTTGCAACCTTAGGTGCACAGGTGCTCAATAACCGTTCGGTTGAAATGGCTAAAAAATATAACGTAGAGCTTGAAGTTCTTTCAAGCCTTGAATCTAAACCCGGTACAATTGTAAAGGAGAAGGTAAAAATGGAAAAAATGCTCATTAGAGGCGTTGCAAAGGATAACAACGTTTCAAGAATTTCAATAGTTGGACTCGAAGACACCCCCGGTGTTGCTTTCAAACTCTTTAATAAGTTAGCTCAGGCTAAGGTTAACGTTGACATCATTCTTCAGTCGGTTGGCCGTGACGGCACAAAGGATATCACCTTCACCGTTACAGAGGACCAGGCAAACGAAGCCGTAAACGCTATCA
Source organism: Acutalibacteraceae bacterium (assembly GCA_045636705.1). GTDB lineage: Bacteria > Bacillota > Clostridia > Oscillospirales > Acutalibacteraceae > SFWF01. The sequence continues at coordinate 52,187 of JAZTYA010000008.1, read as the reverse complement.
ACTCTTTACAGGACGTTATCCCCTTCAAGTCTGTAATTTCTGACAATAGCGTTTCTAAGGTTTCTATTGTTGGTGCAGGTATGGAAACACATCCCGGCGTTGCTGCTAAAATGTTTGAGGCTTTATATGACGCAAACATCAACATTCAGATGATTTCTACAAGTGAAATCAAGGTTTCTGTTCTTATTGATGAAAAGGATGCAGACAACGCAGTTGTTGCTGTTCACGACAAGTTTTTAGGTTAATAATAAAAGTCCTCGGTAATTTCCTTTACCGAGGACTTTATTTTTGCTATAAAAAAAGCGTATTCAGAAAATTCTGAATACGCTTTAATATTTGTTTTAATTAGTTGTTGTTATTGAAAAGGCTAATTACGTCAACGTAATCTCCCTCATCTTCACTCTCGGTTGAAGAAAGGATAGTCTCGATTGCGGGAACAGAAGAATCCTTCTTCTTATCGTCGCCAAGACCTGTTGCAACAACAGTAACGCGGATAGCATCTTCAAGAGTATCGTCAAGCTGAGCACCCCAGATGATGATAGCATCAGGATGAGCCATATCGTGAATGATAGAAGCAGCTGCTTCAACCTCTTCAAGACCGATATCCTCAGAACCTGTGATGCTGATGATTACGCCGCGTGCATTCTGCATAGAAGTCTCGATAAGAGGACTTGTAACAGCAGCTCTTGCAGCCTGCTCTGCCTTGTCTCTACCGGTAGCGAAGCCAACGCCCATATGAGCATAGCCTGCATCCTTCATGATGGTTGTAACGTCAGCAAAGTCAAGGTTAACAAGTGCAGTAACGTTGATGAGCTCAGAAATGCTCTGAACGCCCTGACGGAGAACATCGTCTGCTAAGATAAATGCATTCTTGAATGTAATCTTTTCTTCGGTAACAAACTTTAAGCGTTCGTTAGGAATAACAACAAGGCTATCTACCTGCTCAGAAAGTCTAGCAATACCTTCCTCTGCCTGTGTCATACGTGTCTTTCCTTCGAATGGGAAAGGCTTTGTAACGATACCAACGGTAAGAATGCCAAGTTCCTTAGCAATCTGTGCAACGATAGGAGCTGCACCTGTACCGGTTCCGCCACCCATACCTGCGGTAAGGAAAATCATATCTGCATCGCGAATAGCTGCTGCGATTTCGTCCTTAGACTCATCAGCTGCTGTGCGACCCTTTTCAGGATTAGCGCCTGCGCCCTTACCACCTGTAGTCTTATCACCAATCTGAATCTTGGTGTTTGCTTTTGATTTAAATAATGCTGCCTTATCAGTATTGATAGCAACAAACTCAACGCCTCTAACGCCTGCGTCAACCATGCGGTTAATAGCGTTTCCGCCGCCGCCGCCAACTCCTACTACTTTAATAACCTGAGCTGCTTCACTTTCAAATTGGCTGGTCATATCGAATTCCATTTTGTATTCCTCCACTAAAATTTTTAGTCCTTTTTCATTAAATATTCTATTAGACATTTACACAAATATAATACTAACACAATATTCTTAAAATTTCAACAAAAACTTTTAGAATATTTTTAAATTTTTAAAATTATGATGCCGTGAAAAAGGCTTCTTGTTTTTGAGGTGTCCAACTGGACAGGTCAACCGTGCCTTCAGCCTCACTTGGCATCTTTGAAAAGGTTGTATTAAAATGTGCCGCTTTCATATCAAAATAGTTGGCAGTACCGAACTCAACGTTTAATCTGCCATCTACCTTCATAGACGAGTTGTGTACATCTTTTATCTCTACAGAATCAATTTTAAAACTGTATTGACCTAATAAATTTATATATTTATAAAGCAGGTCTTCAAGCGCGGTGTTTTCAATCTCAATTGTTTTGCCAAGCGTTGCTACACATTCGCTTGGAAGCGTAAACAACGGAAGATTTTCAACCGGTTCCAAAAGGCTTGCCAGTATTTTACCATCCTTATCGGCGGCATAGTATTTGCCGTCAATTAAAAAGCAAAGTTCGTTTTTAGTTTCGGTTATATTTATGATAACCGTTGATGGCAATTGTTTATCAACCTCTGCCGTTTTAATATATGGCAGTTTTTCGGTTAAATTCTTAATTACCGATTTTTTATTTATAAAGAAAAGACTGTCCTGAATTTCTACGCCTGACACTCCGATTATTTCATTATTTGAATAATTTGCGGATTTGCCCTCTATGGTTACGTCGCTTACCTTAAAGAACAAAAAGGCCGAAACAACCGCAAAGATGAGTGCCAATATTACAACAAAGGAAAGCAAAAAGGCAATTATTGCTTTTCTGCGACGGCGTTTTTTCATTGCCGCCTTCTTTTTTCCCTGCTCTCTTTCTCGGCTTCTTATGTTTTTTTCCAAATTAATCAGTCCTTTTAATTTTTGCTCCAATACTTTTTAGTGCTTTTTCTATTTGCTCATATCCTCTGTCTATATGGAAAATTTTGTCTATTACGCTCGTTCCCTCTGCCGCGAGAGCCGCTACTACTAAGGCCGCTCCGCCACGCAAATCGGTACAACTGACCGCCGCCGCAGAAAGAACATCGTTACCCTTTATAAAGGCTTTATTTTTCTCTACTTTAATATTTGCGCCAAATTTATTTAGTTGATTAATATATTTAAATCTACTTTCAAAAATGTTTTCTTCAAACACCGAACTGTTTGTAGCTTTTGTAAGCATAGCAACATAGGTTGGTCCTGCATCGGTCGGAAATCCTGGATAAACTGTTGACCTAACCAAATTTACACCTTTAAGGTTATAAGGTTTTAAAAGTCTTATTTGGCTTTTATTAGTTAAAACGTTTAATCCTGATTTTCTGTAAACCCTTATTACCTCTTCCATATCGGCAGGATTTATTCCGTTTAAGGTAATATCTCCGTTTGTTATTGCCGCAGCAGAAAGATAGGTCGCCGCAACAATTCTATCGGACATTACTTTATATTCTGCCGAATGAAGCGCCTTTACACCCACAATTTCAACGGTGCTGTTTCCTGCGCCGTAAACCTTGCCGCCAAGCGTGTTTATAAATGCGGCCAGGTCTTTTATTTCGGGTTCTCTTGCCGCTCCGCGAATAGTTGTTGTGCCTTCTAAAAGGCAGGATGCCAATATAATATTTTCGGTCGCTCCAACACTCGGGAAGGCCAAATTTATAACTCGCGAATTAAGGCTCTTATCCCTTTTGCAGTATATCTTTTCTTCTTTTTCTACCACCTTAAAGCCTAGTTCCCTTAAGGCCTTTAAGTGCAAGTCGATAGGTCTGGGGCCTAACTCACATCCTCCCGGAGCGCTTACGGTTGCTCTTCCGCAACGTGATAGAACCGCTCCTAAAAATACAACCGAGGAGCGCATTTCACGCATTAAATCTACCGGAATGGTATCGCATCTGACAGTTGAAGCGTCAACTATTACGGTTGAGCCCTCTCTTCTGCACAAGCAACCTAAATTGTTTAAAATTTTTATTGCGGCATTTACATCAGATAAATATGGACAATTATGTATTACTGTTTTGCCCTTAACTAACAAAGTCGCCGAAAGAATGGGTAAGGCACTGTTTTTCGAGCCTTGTATTTCTATTTCTCCCGAAAGTTTTTTGCCGCCTTCAATGTAAAGTTTTCTCATAAAAAACACCTCGGTACAAATGCAAAAAGACGGAAAAATTCGTGCCGCCTTTCTGTTTTTATACTATGCGATGTTTTTTATTTTGTGAAAAATATTATTAAAGTGAGCTTATAACCTTATAAATACGTTCCGAAGAATCCAAAATTGCAGATTTTTTTGCTCCTTCTTTCATATCGCTAAGTCTTTTTTCGTCGCCCAAAATAGCATTTACTGTATCAATGATTTTTTCTTCTGTTAAGTCCTTTTCCTCGATAACCTCAGCCGCGCCGTTACGTTTTAAGGACAAGGCGTTATGATACTGATGATTTTCAGCAACGTAGGGTGATGGAATTAATATTGAGGGCTTTCCAAGTGAAGAAAGTTCACTTAAAGTAATAGCGCCGGCTCTTGAAATTACCAAATCTGCCGCAGCCATACAAACATTCATATCGTCTATATATTCTCTTATGGTAATCTCTTTTGAAAGTTGTCCGCACCTTTTATTTATATCTTCAAGAGTGGAAGCATAGCCAAGTTTTCCCGTAGCGTGAATATGATAAAACTTGCCGCTATTATTATGCGAAGCAATAAGCCCCGTAACTGCGCGGTTAATAGGACCGGCTCCAAGACTTCCGCCAAATGATAAAATTAGCGGACGATTATCGAGTCCTAGTTTTGCACGAGCCTCTTCCCTGCTTGTTTCTAAAAGCTCACGTCTTACAGGGTTTCCTGTAATTATTGGCTCGTTTTTACATTTTATCTTTTCCTCAGTTCCGGGAATAGCTAACATTACGCGGTCAACGTTCGGCGCTAACGCTTTGGTTGTAACTCCCGGAAAGGCGTTTTGCTCATGTATAGCGGTTTTAATACCGAGTTTTACCGCCTCACGAAGCACGGGGCCGCTAACGTATCCGCCTGTGCCGATAACTATATCGGGCTTAAGCTTTTTGAGGAGTTTTCTAGCTTCAAAGGAAGAAGAAAACATTTTCTTTACTGCAACTATATTTCTTGCGATGTTTTTAAGCGAGATTTTACGTTGAAAACCCGCAACGTCTATCGTATAAAAATCATATCCTGCTTGAGGTACAAGTTTTGCTTCAAGCTTTGCCGCTGTGCCTATATAACTGATTTTAGCGTCAGGATGCTTTTCCTTATAGTATCCCGCAATAGCTAAAGCAGGATTAATATGTCCCGCTGTACCGCCGCCTGCAAACAAAATATGCATATCATTATCCCCTTTAAGCGAAGATTTTAAGCTTTTTCTAAACTGCTTGAACGCGAAACAGATAAAACTATTCCCATTTCAGCAAGTAAAATCATAAGTGATGTTCCGCCGTAGCTAAAGAACGGAAGGCTAATACCTGTGTTTGGTATTGTATTTGTTACAACTAAAATATTTAAAAGTGCTTGAAGTCCTACTTGGAAGGTTAATCCTACCGCTAGTAAGGTGCCAAATCTGTCCTTGGCACGCATTGCTATTGTAAAGCCTCTCCAAATAAGAGCGCAGAAAAGAGCGATTATAATTATTGCGCCAACAATGCCGACTTCTTCACAAACTATTGAAAATATAAAGTCGTTATGTGGTTCGGGAACCCAAAGATATTTTTGTCTTGAATTGCCGATACCTCTTCCTAAAAGTCCGCCTGAACCTATTGCTAAAAGCGACTGAATTGTCTGATAGCCTTTACCTATCGGGTCTGCCCATGGGTCTAGCCAATAGGTTATTCGGTCAGAACCATATCCAACAGCGCCTGAAAGAATTGCCGCAGCGCCGCCGCCTATTCCAATTAGTCCGCCAAGCGCCATCCATTTGAACGAAAGGCCTCCTACCACAAGCAGAACAACGCCTATTCCAAATATTAAGATTGTAGCAGACAAATGCGGTTCTAAAACTACTAACAAGCAAACAAAACCTAAACACGCCAGCAAAAATGAAACGTATTTAAATTTTTTAATTCTGTCCGGTTTTGATGCTAAATAAGACGAAAAGAGCAAGATTATTGCGAATTTCGCAATCTCGGAAGGTTGGAAGTTAATAGGACCGATAACCAACCAACGCTTTACGTCCATTCCCGAAACCATCGGGTCCATAACAAGCAAAAAGCCTAAAATTGCTACGGTTATAAAATACAAAGGCCAAGCAAATTTTTTATACCAATGATAATCTACCTTTGATAAGATTAGCATCAAAACGACACCCGCAACGGCAAATCCTGCCTGGCGGGTTATAAATCGATATGAATTTCCATAATAGGTCCAAGAATATGAATAGCTTGCGGAGAAGAGCATCACTAAACCTATGGATAAAAGTATGAGTACGATTGATAAAAAGCCAATATCAAGCTTACCTTTTGCCCAAAACGAAGTCTTGTTATCAGTTTTTTTCTTTTGCAAACCATTCACCTTCTTTTTATTAATTTATTAATATATTTGGCAGTTTACCATCCGAAATAAACAGGTAAAGCCGCTAAAACGCATCCAAATAACGCAACAACCGAGAAGACGAAACAAATCTTTTCTTCGCTCCAACCACTCATTTCAAAATGATGATGTATAGGGCTCATTTTGAAAATTCTCTTTTTGGTTCTCTTATACCAAAACACTTGAAGGACAACCGACAAAGCCTCTAAAATGTAGACAATTCCTGCAAAAATAAGTAAAATCGGACGTCCTATTCCAAAAGCAATCGCAACCAAAGCGCCGCCTAAGAACATTGAGCCTGTATCTCCCATGAACACCTTTGCGGGCTTTGAATTCCAAATAAGGAATCCTACGCAGCCACCACCAAGGGAAGCCGAAAGAACGGTCATAGAAACCATATTTGCTCTTCCTGCAATAAGTATGAATGCGCAAGCAACTACGAGTGTTACGCTTGTTGCAAGGCCGTCAATTCCGTCGGTTAGGTTTACTGCATTAACTATATAGTAGATAAACACAAACGAAATGGGCCAAAAGATAAGTCCAAATCCGGATACAATGCTAACGTCCCCAACAAAAGGAATCCACGTTGTATCCATACCGCCAAGAGCTAATGCCGCTAAATATGCCGCAGTAACAAAAAGTTGTAGAACGGTCTTTTGCTTAGCCGTAAGGCCTAAATTCCTCTTTTTAACTACCTTGATATAGTCATCCATCCAACCGATAAAACCGCACATCAGCGCAAATAAAACACCGGCTAGAAGGGTTGTAACTTTTAGTTGGCTCTTCATTTCGAAAATAAGGTTTGTATCTTTTATTGAAGAGAAAACAAAAGCCGAAACAAGACCTACAAGCATACCCGAGATTATCATTATTCCACCCATTGTAGGAGTTCCCTGCTTGGACTTATGCCACTTTGGGCCTTCGTCGAGTATTGTTTGTCCGTATTTTAACTTCCTAAGATAAGGAATAAAAGGTATTCCCATCACCGCACATACTGCAAAGGCTACAATTGCCGAAATTATAGGTTCAAAACTTCCCATTTTACACTCCTTAAAATTATTTTAGAGCCTCTAAAATAATCTCTCTTTCATCTAAATGAATTTTTCCGGTATTTAATATTTGATAGGTTTCGTGTCCCTTACCTGCCAATATGATTATATCGTCTTTTTGAGCGTTTTTCACCACGTAATTTATGGCATCAGCTCGGTTTTCTATAACCTTATAAGGAGTTTTATAATCGTTAATACCTTTAAGGATATCCTCAATTATTGACATGGGTTCTTCGGTTCTTGGGTTATCACTTGTAACAACCACAAAATCTGCAAGTCTTGCCGCAATGGCACCCATTAGGGGTCTTTTCGTTTTATCTCTGTCGCCACCGCAACCAAAAAGACAAATTAAACGGTTTTTCTTCAACTCCTTAAAGGTTGAAAGAATGTTTTGAAGTCCGTCGGGTGTGTGCGCATAGTCGATTATTATTGTAAAGTCCTTGCCTGTCGGCACAACCTCTGCTCTACCCTTTATTCCGGTGTTTTCAGCAAGAGCTGAAACTATATTTGAGGTGTTAAACCCAAGAGCAACCGAGCAAACTGCAGCGCAAAGCGAATTATAAACTGTAAACTTGCCGCCTGTTTTAACCTTTACATGATTAATTGTATTATAGCCTACCAATTCATATTCAATTCCGTCGGGATGCATTTGAATTCCGTTTGCGGAATAGGTTGAATTGTTGTTTTTTACAGAATAGGTCAAGATTTCACAGTCTAGTCCCGACATTAGTTCTTCTGCATATTTGTCATCAATATTGATAACTGCGGTCTTACACATTGAAAATAGTTTCTTTTTTGCCAAGAGATAGTTTTCCATTGTAACGTGATAATCCAAATGGTCTTGTGTAAGGTTCGTAAATGCCGCTACGTCGAACTCAAAGCCGTAAACTCTATCCTGGTCTAACGCGTGGGATGAAACCTCCATAATCGCATATTCGCAACCCTTTTCGTGCATATAAGCAAAAAGTCGATTTAATTCATATGGGTCAGGAGTTGTATTATTTGTTTCAACAACCTCGTCCGCAACAAGGTTTTGTATTGTTCCGATAACTCCTGTTTTAAAGCCTTGCTTTTCAAGTATAGACTTAATCATATAGGTTACCGAAGTCTTACCGTTAGTACCGGTAACACCTATAAGTTTTAACTTTTTAGCAGGATTATCAAAGAAGTTTGCCGACATTATAGCATAAACTTTTCTTGTATCTTCTAAGATAATCTCGTTTTTACAGCCTGTCGGTTTTGTGCCGATAATAACGCTGGCGCCTGCCTCTTCGGCTTTTTTTGCAAACTTATGACCGTCAAGAGCAGTTCCGTCAATGCATACGAAGCAGAACCCGTCTTCTACTTTACGCGAATCACAGGTTACGCCTTTAATTTCTAAATTTTCATATTCCTTTGGTATTGTCGATAATAAATTTTTTAATAACATAAGTTTCTCCGTGGATAAAATTACCTTTACTACTGAGCCATGTCGGCATATCCGTTATCTCTAAAATAAACAGTTACTACGCTTCCCTGCTCAACCTCAGTGCCTGCTTCAACACTCTGCTTATAAACCCTTGTTTCCGCGTTTGAGTTTGAAATGTTACCCGAAAGCTCAACGTTAATGCCGGCATTAGTCGCCGCAGCATTTACCTCTGAAACGGTCATATTATTGAAGTCTGGAACTAAAACGTTCGCAGGAGCATTTTCTCCGCTTTCGGTATAAATAATAACCGTCGAGCCCTTTGAAAGCGACTGTCCTGCCGCAGGTATTTGTTTTAATACTTCATTTCCTACGCCTACGACTCTAACGTTAAGGCCCTTTGCCGATATTTTGTTTTTCGCCTCGGCTACAGTGTTTCCTGTAACTTCTGGAACGCTTATCGCAAATTCTTTAACCTCTTCATCGCTATACTGAGGTTCGTATCCTAAATAAGGAAGAACGTCGCTAAAAATTTCAGATGCAACCGGAGCGGCAACTGCGCTTCCGTAATAGTTTTGTCCTTTTGGTTCGTCAATCATAACCAAAAGCGCAATTTCAGGGTCTTCCATGGGAGCAAATCCAATGAAGGAAGAAATATATAACCCCACTTCGCCGCTTGAGTTCATCTCTGCAACCTTTTCAGAAGTACCTGTTTTTCCGCCGATGCTATAACCTGCAACCTTCGCATTAGAAGCACCGCCGTCTTCAATAACAGACAAAAGCATTTCACGCAACTTTTCACTTGTTTCTTTGCTTATAACCTGTCTTTTAGCCTTTGGTTGGGTAGATTCGATAACGTTGTTTTCAGAATCTAAAACCTTGCTTACGATATACGGTTGCATTAAATATCCGCCGTTTACAGCAGCTGAAGCCGCTGTTATTAGCTGTATTGGAGTGATTTTAAAGGTCTGACCGAAGGAAGAAGAAGCAAGCTCTGTCGGGCCCATTTTAGTAGATGAGTGGTAAACCGAAGTTCCTTCACCTGCTATGTCGATACCTGTCTTTTCGGTAAAACCGAAGGCCTCAAAATATTTACTGAACTTGCTAGTTCCCACAAGTTGACCAAGTGTTATAAATACGGGGTTGCAGGAATGAACCATAGCCTCTTTAAGAGTTTGAGTTCCGTGTCCGCCTGCCTTGTGGCAATGGTAAACCTGACCCGCAACGTAAATAGAATATCCGCAGTTATAACTGTGTGTTAGTGACGTTTGGTTTTCCTCAAGAGCCATTGCAGCTGTGAAGATTTTGAAAACCGAACCAGGCTCATAAGAGTCAGAAACAGCCTTGTTACGCCATTGTTTGTTTAAAAGCTCGGTTTTTGTAACTGTTGAGCCTTCCTCATCTAAAAGCGCTTGCGCTTCCTCGGATAGTGTAAACGGACTATTTGGGTCAAAGTCGCCTTTAACCGCCATAGCAAGAATTTCGCCTGTGTTTACGTTCATAACTATAGCGGCGCCTCTGTCGCTTGCCTTATTCGCCTCAACCGCATCTGCTAGATATTTTTCCGCTATATGCTGAATGTAAGAATCAATTGAAAGGACAAGGGAGCTGCCCTTTTTTGCCTCTTCTACCACCTGATAAGAAAAAGGCATATCAGCACCCTGTGCGTTTTTTGCAGCTACAACTCTACCTGCTACACCGGTAAGGGTTGTGTTGTAATAACTTTCAAGACCTGCAAGGCCTTGGTTATCTTCGCCTACAAAACCTAATACAATCGATGCTAATGAAGAGTTTGGATAATATCTTTTTGTTGTTTCGTCAATACCGATATGCTTTGCAATCGATAAATCGCTATTATCCGAAATAAATGTTCTTACCTTGTCGGCTACGGTTTTATCAACCCTTTTTTTAACCGTAACGTACGAGGTTTCTTTTTCGGTATATCCAAAGACCGTTTCATACTCCATTTCGAGTATTTCCGAAAGGCCTGCCGCAATTGTAGTTTTTACAAGTTTCCTTGTTTCTTCCTTTTCGATATTCTTAATACTGTTTGGAGTAATGTAAATTGTATAAGCTGTATCACTTGTTGCAAGCAACTCCATATTGGTGTCATAAATATCTCCTCTGGGAGCCGCAACCAAGGTGTCATATAACTGCTGTTCTGACGCCATTGACTGATACTTTTCTCCGTTTATAAGCATTATAACCGTAAGGCTTCCTGCCGAAACTGTAAAAAAGACAAAAACCATGGCCAGCATAATGCGAAGTATACGTGTCACCATAGACCTGTCTGCTCTTTTTATCATTATCCTGACCCCTTTCTTTTTTAAAAATTAAGTTTATCTTACAAAATTCGACTCTCTTTTAAATGCTCGAAAACGAGAGTCCTAAATTAGAACCCTCGTATCTCTTATTAATTAAATATATTCCCTATTTTTAAAACTATTCATTTTCGATAGTAAGTATATTCCCCTCTTTATCAACCGCTTTGTTTTGGTCGTTCACTCTGATATAAACAATCTGATGTTTACTCATTTTTTTCATTCCGATTGCTTTTGCGGCCTCTTCCAAATTGGTATAGGAAATTATGCTTTCAAATTTAATATCAAGCCTTGTTTCTTCTCCGCTTAGAGCTGCTAGAGTCGTCTTGGCTTCGTGTATTTTAGAGTTGGCTTCAGAAATTTCGACGCGTAGCGCTATATTTGCACAGACAAACGCAACGACAAAAGCGCCAAGCAAAACTATGCTTAAAGTTCTTGACACGTTTCTTGTTGCCCTTGCGCGAGCATTACGCTTTGCTCTTTTAGAAGGAATTTTAATTATTTCTGTTTCTTGTTCCCTTCTTTTAGGCATAAACATTTCAAAATCATACGCGAGTGAATCGTTATAATATCTTGAATTGTTCATAGTCGTTCCTTTCTAAAGTTTTTCTATAATCCTAAGCTTTGCACTTCTGCTTCTTGTGTTTTCTTTAAGCTCCTCTTCGGTTGCTGTTATTGGTTTTTTTGTTATTGGCTTTGCCTGTGGTGTTTTGCCGCAAACACATATTGGTATGTCAGGAGGACAGGTGCAACCTGTGCACAAATCCTTAAACATATTTTTTACTATTCTGTCTTCAAGGGAATGGAATGTTATTATGGCAAGTCTGCCACCCTTATTTAAAGAATCCCAAGCACCCTTAATTCCGTCCTGTAAGGCGCCAAGCTCGTCATTAACGGCAATTCTTAACGCCTGAAAACATTGACGGCAAGGGTTTCCTTCCCTTTTCACCTTTGCGGGCACGCTTGCCGAAATAATCTCAGCTAACTGCCCTGTTGTAAGTATTGGTTTGTTTTCTCTTGTTCTTACAATGTTTTGAGCTATTTTCCAAGCGAATTTTTCTTCGCCATAATCTCTAAATATTTTTGACAGTTCCTCTGCAGTGAAGGTGTTAACCAAATCTGCTGCGGTAGTGCCGCTTTGACTCATTCTCATATCAAGTGGAGCATCGTTGTGAAATGAAAAACCTCTTTCTGCCGTATCGATTTGGTGTGAAGAAACACCTATATCTAAAAGAATGCCGTCAGCACCGTTTAGACCAAGCTCGGTAAGATAGGTTTTCATGTTTCTATAGTTGCCGTGAACAACCGTTGCCGAATAGTCCTTTAATCTTTCTGTTGCAACCTTTACAGCATCGGGGTCCTGGTCAATGGCGATTAACCTACCACTCTTTAGTCTTTTTGCTATTTCGGTCGAGTGGCCTGCACCACCTGCCGTACCGTCAACGTATATTCCGTTGGGTCTAACGTTAAGGCCCTCAATTGTTTCTTTAAATAAAACAGGAATGTGATTGAATTCCATTTTAGTCACCAAGTGAAAACTCTAGCTCGTCAATTATGGGAGCAAAATGTTCCGGTGAGAAATTCTCCTTCTCCTCTGCCCAAAGCTCAGGGCTCCAGATTTCAATGTTGGTTTTCATGCCAACAATACGAACCTCGCCCTCAATCTTAGCGAACTCACGAAGTTCTGCAGGAATAAGCACTCTGCCCGAAGCATCAAACTCAGCAAAGCAAGAACCGTCAGATAAGAAACGATACATATCCTGCATTTTGCTGTATGGAAGTTTGTTTAGTCTTGCGGTAAACTTTTCAAACTCTTCTTCAGAAAAACCCCATAAGCATCTTTTGCCAAATACGCCGGCGCAAAGAACTATGGTCTCGCCAAAGTCAGGCTTGAACTTTGCGGGCATGAAAACTCGCCCTTTCTTATCAAGTTTATGTTGAGAACCACCTACTAGCACGAATTTTCACCCGCCTTTCTGCCACTTTACTGCACTTTTTATATATTTTAATGTAATTTTATGCCACTTTGATAAACACATTATATATGAACACTTAAAAAAAAGCAAGTGTTTTTTTGAAAAAAACCTAATCGTAACAAAATTGTATCTTTTTTAAAATAACTATTGACAATCGATTTGTCTGGTGCTATAATTACTAGGCTTGAGAAAAAGCGACATCAATGCGGATGTGCTGGAATAGGCAGACAGGCACGTTTGAGGGGCGTGTGTCTTCGACGTATGGGTTCAAGTCCCATTATCCGCACCAAATTAAAAAGGAACTGACCGAAAGGTTAGTTCCTTTTAATTTTTGTATTTTTGAGGGACTTGAAACGACCTCCAAACTTGGCGAATAAAATGAGCAACAAGTTTGGGAGAACAGTCCGGTGGACTGTTCGATAGCCGGAGAAGAAAGTCCCATTATCCGCACCAAAATCCAAATTCGACCTTTTGGTTGAGTTTGGATTTTTTGTTTATACGAAAGGACTTGAACCCGAGAGGGTTTGGCGTTTAGAAAAACAGTGTGGCACACTGTTTTTTAGCCAAAGCGGTGTAGGCGGGTACCGAACGCATAAGCGTTGGGTCGCCAAGCCATAAGTATGCGAAGCAGACGGTCAAGTCCCATTATCCGCACCAAATTAAAAAGGAACTGACCGAAAGGTTAGTTCCTTTTTTGTATTTACATTTTTAACATGTTTAATAATACTTAATTACATTTTGAGTTTAAAAGATATTCCTTTATTTCATTAATAAACATCTCGCTATATTGTCGCGATTTACAATCTCCTATTCCATAAATTTTCATAAAACTTTCTTTTGTGAGAGGCTTTTGTTCTGCCAAATGCTTTAAAGTAGCGTCGGTCAATATCATAAAAGAAGCTTTTCTCTTTTCTAACGCTACTTTGCTACGCAGCATTCTTAACTTTTCGTATAGCGCAGCATCGTAATCGTCTGGTTCTTTGTTGTTTGTTTTAGCTGTTACCTTCTTATCTTCAAATGCATTAATAACTGCATAAAAAGCTCTAACGACTTCACCCTTATTACAAACACTATCGTCAGGCAAAACCTCACCAGTTGTAGGGTCTATCCCCTCTGCTAAAGCGGATATAATTTCTTTTGCTTTGTTAATATCCATAATTAAAGCTCCTTATAGATAAAGATTTATTCTACCCCGTGCATTCCCATTTTGTCTCGTAGGTCACCGAGGCTTTTATCATACTGCTTTTTAGTTATAGCCTTACGTTCTAAAAAAATATCGAGCGTTTGCTTTTGCTTGCGAAAAAGTTCTATATACTTTTGTTCTTTTACATTATCAATCATTGTAACAGGCTCCTTGTTAATATTAACAGCCTAACACCTTAAAATAATCTTCAAATCGTGCATCAACGTACTCTGCTATGAGTTGCATCATAGGTGTTGCGTCGTCTTCTTTATAATAAGCGTCAAAGGCTTCGTAGTAGCGTTTGCGGTCGGTAAATTTAACGTTGATTGGCGGGAAGCCGTTGCGGATTAAATCAAGGTTCATGAGCAGGCGGCCGGTTCTTCCGTTTCCATCGATGAATGGATGGATGCCCTCAAATTCAAGGTGGAAACGAGCGATGCGTTCAATGATGTGCATGGTCTCTTCCCTGCCCTCATTTTTTGAAATAAGTTCGTTCATCTTAGGTTCAATCATATAAGGCTGAACGGGCTCGGTGAAAGCACCCATAATACGAACAGGGATACGGCGATAAACGCCCTTGTCTTCGGGTCTATTCATAAGGACTAACGAGTGAATATTCTTAATTACTGACTCGGACAGTGGTGTATTATTTTGAGCAACATCTTGAACATAAAGGAAGGCGTCTCTGTGTCCTACTGCTTCCAAATGGTCTTTTAAAGGCTTCTGGTCAATGGTCATGCCCTCTAATGCCATAGCAGTTTCTTTGAGGGTTAAGGTATTTCCCTCGATAGCGTTAGAGTTGTAGGTAAATTCAACCATAAACTCTTCACGGAGTCGTTCAATCTCGCCAGCTGTTAAAGGACGAAGTCCAGCTAATCTTTCCTTTTTTGCATCAATCACTGCAAAAATTGCAGGACGAGCTAAACGTCCATCAGCAGGTTTGATGGCGTTAGCAGGAATCATATAGAGTTTACCTTTGCGGATTACGCCGGGAATCTTACCCTCAGCGCAAAGAATACGCACGCGGCGTGGAGAAATACCCCAGTTTTCTGCCGCTTTGGACACTTTAATATAATCCATTTTGAATTTTCCTCCAAATTGTTCCTTATATAACAGTAGTTTATCACATTTCGGGAACAATATCAAGGAATTTTTAATATTTATACATAGCTTTTTGTTCCTAAAAAGCCGATGAGGGATGCTCATCGGCTTTAAAATTAATCTATTTCTTCTTCCTCGTCTTCTTCTGATTCTATAAGTTCCATAAGGAGACCGAGTTCTGCGGCTTTTTCTAATGTATCCAGTTCCCCGTCGCCGTTAAAATCAAACAAGTTTCCAAAAATTCCCATAGTTATTCTCCTTTTAATTTAGATTACTGTTAAAATGCAAAGTAGTGCATAAAATCCGAAAAACATCAACATTGCAAATTCTCCTTTCCCCTGTTATGTCTTTATTATAAAATAGTGAGTGTCCCAAAATATGGACTTTGTAAAAAAATGGCAGAAACTAAAATTTTCTAGTTTCTGCCATTTTATATGTTTGCTTTTTTAGGTTTGAATAGATTAGACTTTATTCAGCGTTCTTTTTCATTTTTAAGTAGAAATATAAGACTGTAGCGCCTGCTCCGCAAACGATTAGCACTGCGCCTATTGCAACTAATAACACAATTAGGTCTTCGTTGTTAGCGCTTTGAGAATCGCCATCTTGTGAATCTGCAGGCTCTTTTTCTTCATCATCTTCTGAGTCGGTTGAACCGTCCTCTTCAGGTTCATCTTCATCGTCATCTGCATTATCATTGTCTCCAGGCTCATCTTCGTCTACATGCTCATCGTCTTCATTGTCGTTATTTTCATTATCGCCGTAATCATTATCGCCATCATAATCATTATCGTCGTCTGTATATGAATCCTTTGAGCTTGTATTGTTTATGTTTGTATCGTTATTGGTTGAAGTTGTATCGTCGAAATCGTTGGTATCCTCTTCGTTTCCGCCTACCTTTTCAACGCCTTCAACGGCAACTATCATATCGTTGGTTATGTTTTCAAGTTTACATACTCCGCCTGTAAATTTAGCTCTTTGGCCGTTAACCTTAACAACGAAGTCCATACCCTTATAATAGCCGTCTTTTAACTCAAACTTAAGTTCCGAACTGCCGCCATACTTAACCTCTTTAGGATTTGCAGTTAAGGTGTATCCCACTTGATTTTCAGGAAGAAGGATAGAACACTTGCTGTTGGGGTCCTTGCCGAGTAAAATCATATACTCTCTCTTGCCGCCTGAGAAATCGTTAATGATAAGCTTGTCGCCATTCATTACATAGAACTGTCCTGCTTCTACGGTGATATATGCATTACCTTCAATTTTTACGTCGTTTAGAAGCTTTGGTAAGTTTGTGTTTTGGTCCCATGTGTAAGGAATGGTTACGGTCTTATTCTCGTGGTCGAATTTTACTTCTCCCTCAATAATATTGTAGCCGTTAATTTCAAGCTCATAGAGGCCTGCTACAGCGCTCTTATTGCCGCCTGCGTAGTCAGAGTTTCCTGTGAACTCAATCTTAACATAACGGCCCTTAACGTCGCCTAGAGAATCTGTTATGGTTCCTACTTGCTTGTTGTTCGTTCTGTCAACTACTTTTTCAAGATTGCTCTCGGTTGTACCAACGTAAATGTTGTAGTAGTAGTTTCTGTTATTGTTGTGGCCCTTGAAAAGATGCAAGGTTGCGCCGCTTAGAGTATAAGTCTTTCCCAGGTCAACTAAGACCCAGCTTCTGCCGTTGTCCGACTCGTTAGCGTTCCACTGATGAAGGTCGTCTATATATCCGTCAAGCGCCTTATCAGGACTCTTAGCTCCAAAATGTGAAGAAGCAGTTATAGTCTTGCCTGCCGCAATGTTTGAAGATAATAACACGTATTCCTTCTTGGTCTTGCCGCTTTCAGAGGTTATTACAAGCTTCATTCCGTCTTCAACGTTGCCACTTGTAACGGTGGTTATTCCGTCAGCCTTTACAACCTTAAAGTTTGCATTATATTTTGAAATGAAAATACTATTGATATCACTAATAGCAATATTTCCGGAGAAAGCTATTGTAGCATTGGTTTCATCAACATAGGTCTGTTCTCTGTTAATATCAAACTCAACATTTTCACTTGCAACTCTCTTCCACTGAACACTTGTAGATTTGTTGCCGCTCTTTGCTACAAAGGTATGGGATTCTCCGATATTTCCGAAGGAAACGTTTTCCCAAACGAAAATGCCGTTTCCGTCATTTGTCTTTTTTCCAAGGCTCTTGCCGTCTCTGAACAGTTCTACGGTATCAAGGTTTGAATAAACCTTAACAGTATTTGAAGAAACTTCTCTTCCTGTCATTGAAGAACTTGCAATATGAAGAACGGGTAAAGTATCTGAATCAAGCCAGTTTGCCTGATAGAGATAATATGTATCTTTTTTAGTCTTTCTATCACGGGTTACAAGACCCTTATCGTTGGTACCTGCATAGTCTCCCTCATTAAACGGGTCACAAGCAAAGTCAAACATACACCAAAGCGATGCTACCCAAAGTTCAGGGTGATTATTAATCATTTTAATAGCTTCTTCGTGTACTATATTCTGCCATTCTGCCGGATGGAATTTTACGGTTGTCTTTTCAGGACGTTCAGGATATTCGCTATGCTGATTTGCAAAGGTTCCTGCGCCTGCGCCGTACTCAACGAAGCCGAGTGCAGTGTCCTTAAAATGCTCAACCTTATCCATTCTATTGCGGTGATTTTGATACTCAGCTTCAAAGTTACCTTCGCCGTACCACATAGGATAGAAGTTAAATGCAGTAACGTCTACTTCCCACTTTGCCCAGTTGTGATGAAGTCCCGCAGTTTGTGTTGTAAGTCTTGTCGGGTCTTCCTCTTTAGCAATGTCGTGAAGCTCGTTCATAAATCTTGTTGTGTCTGCTACTATAGACTCGTTTGTTCCAACATCAAGCTCATTTTCAAGTCCCCAAACAACAATGCTTGGACGGTTCTTGTTTTGACGAATAAGCTCGCGGAGTTGGTCTTTTGCTCTTTCCTCAAAAACGGGATAAACCATATTACCGCTTGTTGAAATACCGCTGATTATTGCAATTTCTGTCCAAACAATTATACCATATCGGTCGCAAAGTTCATACGAAATCGGGTCATGCGGATAGTGTGAAAGACGTGAGAAGGTTCCGCCTAACTCATAAATCAACTTGAATGACTTTTCCCATTCGTCATCTGTCATTGCACTACCTGCATCGGTATAGTCCTCGTGATAAGCCACACCGCGAAGAGGATAGCTCTTACCGTTAAGGAAGAAACCACCTTCTTTTGTAATTTCAAAATATCTGAAACCAAAATTCTGTGTTACTTTATCAACAAGTTTTCCGTCTGCCCAGATTTCGAAATCCAAAGCATATCTATAGGGGTCTTCTCTTCCGTTCCAAAGACGAGGATTATTAAAATCAATGTCTATACTGAAGTTATTGTCACCCTTTTTAAGAGAAACGGTCTTTTCTACGGTTTTATAAACCTTATTACCGTACATTGTGCTTTCATCGAAAGGAGTAAAGCTTTCCGAAATTCCATCAACCTTTTCAAAGGTTTTCATGTCACGAATAACGGTTTTTACCTTAACGTTTTTAGCAGCAGATAGGTTTGTAATGGTTGATTCAACCGATACGTTCCAAGTGTTTTTCTGCTTATCCTTCACTTCAGGAGTTACGAAAACTCCGGGTGAACCGTAATCGTCAAGAGCCGCAAAAATACTCTCGGTATAAATAAGACTTACATCGCCCGTAATTCCGGGGAACTTTGAAAATCCGCCACCAATAGGAGGTGTGTAATTGTGGAAGCTATCTGTTCTTACTGCGATAACGTTTTCCTGGCCAAACTTAACGTTAGGAGTAATGTTAAATCTGAAGGTAGTATAACCGCCGTAATGTAGGCTTGTAGCTGTACCGCTTGAATCTCTTACCAAACTACCGTTAACATATACTTCTGTATAATGGGCAGCCGCTTCGAATTCAATCCAAATCTGGCCATCCTTCATGTTGTTATTGATGACAACGTGCTTTCTGTACCAGCCTTCATTAGTGTCGGTTTCTTTAGTTTCACCGTCGCCTGTCTTCCACCAGGTATGTGGAAGTGTAACCGACTCCCAACTAGAGTCGTTAAGGCCTGTGCCTTCACCTGAAAAGGTGTTTCTTGCTGCCTTCTTAAATACCCAACCATCATTAAAAGAGAATTTTTCTTTAATAGGCGCCGAAGAGCCTGTTGAAGAAGATTTAGATAGGTTGGCTTTTGCCACAGCCGCTGATACCAGGGTGCCGGGCACCATGAGTGATGTTGCTAAAATTGCTAAAGCAACTATCACTAACAACGACTTCTTTAATAGTTTTGTCATTTGTCTTTCTCCTTTGTAAAAAGATAAACTTTATCACAATAATTGTACCATTGAGCAAATATTCAGTCAAGAAAAAAGGTGTGGGTTTTTTGCACAAAAAACGACTTTATTTTTTGAAAAAACGGATATGAAAAAAGGTGCCCGTTAAGGCACCTTTTAAAATATTATCTTGTAGCTTTTCTTCTGCTAATAAACGCTATAGCTAATACGCTACCGCTTGTAAGCATTAAGATAAGCCATGCAAGTGAACTATAAGTATCACCTGAATAAGGAGGCACTTCTCCGAAAACGATTGAATATTCGGTGCTGTTGCCTGCGAAATCATTGATATAAAGCTTACTGTTATCTTCAAGATAATACTTATCTACCATTATTGTAATATAAGCATTTCCTTCAACTGTTATATCGTTGATGAGCTTATCAGGATAAACCTCTTCACCCCAAGAATCAGGAATATAAACCTTTTTACTATCGTAATCAAAGATTGCTTCCCCTTCAACTATACGATAACCGTTGATTTCAAGTTCTTTTACTCCAACAAACTTATCAGTACCTGTATCAGAACAGCCTGTAAAGTTGAAGTAAATGTAACGAGCGGTAACGCCCTTTAGGTCATCAATAATTTTTCCGCACACGCCATTAGAACTGTTTCTTTCAGCTACAACCTTTAGGTCATTATCATTTTCGGTATTATAGTAGTTACCAACAGAAATGGTGTAATAATATTTTCTGTATGTTCCGTGACCTTTAAACATGTAAAGGGTTGTATCGGAAAGGGTATATTCTTTTCCAAGGTCGATTAAAATCCAACCTGTGCGAGCGCCGGAATCCCACTTAGCACCATTTGAGTTGTCTAAATCAATATAACCGTCGGTTAGTCTTGCTATGTTAGATGACTTTGAAGCAGTAATTGTAACTCCTTTATTTGTTGCGATACTTGAAGTTATAAACAGATAGGTCTTTGTTTCCTTGCCGCTTTCAGAGGTCATAACTAACCTCATTCCGCCTGCAACCAATCCACTGGTAACCTCGGTTTGACCGTCAGCCTGAGTTAACTTAATGTCTGCATTGTATCTTGAAGTGAAGATATCGCCAACGTTATCAGCGCTAATATCGCCTGAGAAGAGAATTGTTAATCTCTCCTCATCCACACGAATTTGGTCGTTATCTACAAGAAGCTCAAGGTCGTCACTTGCTATTCTAGTCCAAGTAGTATCGCTTTCGCCACTTTCCTGTGTGTATGCTGTACCTTCTGAATCGTAACCGATTACGCTATACTCATGAGTTTCGCCGATTGCACCGAACGAAACCGCGTCAAGAGCAAATATACCATTGCCTTTGTTTTCCATTTCACTATATAGAACGCCGTCTATATAAAGTTCCACTCTTGCAAGGTTTGAGTAAACCTTAATGGTGTTTGCAGGAATCTCGCGAGTAGACATTTTTGAACTTGTGATATGTAAAACCGGAATCGTATCTGAGTCCATCCAGTTTGCCTGATAGAGATAGTAAGCATCCTTCTTGATTTTTCTATCACGAGTTACAAGACCCTTGTCGTTAATGCCGTCGTATTCACCTTCGCCTCTATTAGATGAAGCAAAGTCGAACATACACCAAATTGAAGTCATCCAAAGCTCAGGATGATTATTAATTGCCGAAATTGCATCTTCATGAACGGCATTCATCCACTCTTCCGGGTGGAAATCGCCATACACGTCGTCTATTTGTTCTGGATACTCGGTATGATGGTTGGGACTTCCGCCTGCGCCATACTCAGCAAAGCCTACCGGCTTATCCTTCCAGTTAGCATAGGAATCCATCTTATTTTGGTTTACTTTAATTTGTCCCTCGAAAGAGTTGTTGCCGTTTGTATCGGTAATGTACCAAAGAGGATATGAGTTAAATGCATTAACATCTGTTAACCACTTATACCATCTTTGTGCCACACCGTGTGTCTGTGTGGTAAGTCTTGTCGGGTCTTCTTCCTTTGCTATTGCATGTAAGCCGTTTATGAATTCATCAACCGCTTCTATAAGAGCAGTGCCGTAATCGGTTAAGAAAATCTCATTTTCAAGACCCCAAACAACAATACACGCACGATTCTTATTCTGACGAATAAGCTCTCTTAGGTGTTCTTGAGACCTTTCGATGAATTCGGGCATTAGCTCGCTACCATTTTTATTGCCGTCCTTGGGTTGAACATTACTTATCATTCCTATTTCTGCCCAAACCACAATACCGTAGCGGTCGCAAAGTTCATAGGAATAATCTTCTTGAGGATAGTGAACAAGACGGGCAAAATTAGCGCCCATTTCATACATAATCTTAAAGGATTCATCCCACTGTGCTTCGGTCATAGCACTGCCGACGCCTTCATAATCCTCATGGTAACCAATACCGCGAAGGGGATAACTTTCGCCGTTAAGGAAGAAACCGTCTTCATTGATTTCGTAATATCTAAAGCCAAAATACTCGGTCACTCTATCAAGAAGAGTTCCGTTTATATCATAGATTTCAAAATCAAGAGCATATCTATAGGGGTCTGCTTTACCGTTCCAAAGACGAGGATTGTCAAAATCAATATTTAAACTATAAGCGGTTTTACCGCTTTCAAGCGAAACAGTCTGTTCGTTAGTGTGGTATACCTTATCGCCATACATTGTACTTTCATCGAAAGGAGTAAGTTTTTCATCAATGCCGATGTTCTCGAACTTATCCATATCACGAATGGTGGTCTTTACCTTAAAATCGCCTGCTGCACTTGCATTAGTAATTGTTGCATCAACAGATACATTCCACTTATTTGCATCCTTATCGGTTACTTCGGGAGTAACATAAACGCCTGATGAACCATAATCATCAAGAGCAGCATAAACCTTCTTTGTGTAAATAAGGCTTACATCGCCTGTAACACCGGGGAACTTTGTAAAGTCGCCCGAAATAGGTGGTGTATAGTTTGTATGGCTATCAATTCTTAATCTGATATCATTGTCCTGTCCAAACTTAACAGCATTTGTTATGTTTACTCTGAATGTGGTATAACCACCATAATGGTGTCCCTGCCATGCGCCGTTCACTATTACACGGGTGTAGTGGCCTGCAGCCTCAAACTCAAGCCAAACCTCTCCGCCTGCCATATCCGCAGGTACAAAAACGGTCTTCTGATACCAAGCATCTTCATAATATACTGTGGTAACATCGTCTGAACCATCTTCGGTATATGTATCGGTAGGCCAGTATGTGTGAGGTACATTGACTGTTTTCCACTCGGATGCCGAAGCGTCTGGACCTATATCTCCATATTTGTCGCGTTCGGTTCTAAGGGTTCTCATATATGCCCAACCTTCATTTAAGTTGAACTGTTCTTTAACAGGAGCAGTTACTCCTGTGCCTTCTGTTAAACTGACGTTTGTTGTTGTGCCGGTAGTTGCAGCAGAAACTGTGATTCCGGGAATTATCAAGGATGATAAAAGCATCGAAAGAGCCATTATTGCTAACAATACCCTCTTTAATAAAGCAGCTGTTTTCATTTTGCGCCTCCTATAGTTGTAGTGCAAATTTAATCATAGTAATTTTACCTTTTAAAAGGTTTTCTGTCAACAATAACTTATGTTAGTTTTGTAAGAAAAAAGTCCAAACGAGATTTTTTATCCCCCGTTTGGACTTTTTATAATTTTCTTATTCGATTATTTCGATTATATTGTTTTGAGCAAGTTCGTTTGTTGGTATGAAAACTTCAGGAGTTGAGGAAATTTCGCCTAAAACAGACTCCTTTTCTACCCCGTTAACAAAGAATTTGCGCTCGCCTCTGCCATCCTTTTTATAAACTACTGTTAAATCTTTGCCCTTAATTTTAAGGCTGATTTTTGCGCTATTTGTAGGCATAAAGTCGGTCATGGCAATTTTAACGCCATCAAGCCTTGCTTGAACACCAAAAACGTTCTTAATGATGTTGCGAAGGAATACGCAACCGCTTCCTGTGTACCAGTCGTCTAAAGACTCTCCGTCAAGGCAATACTCTTCGTTGTAGCAATAAGAGTTTGGCATAACAAAAGGTGTTTTGGTTAACTTCTTATGGGTTATCGGAACAACCTTCTCCATCTGTTCCCAAGCCTTTTTGCCCTCTCCTAAAATAAACATTGCCATCATTGAGAAAAGAGACGAATGAAGATATGCGCAACCATTTTCATAGGTGCCCGGAGTAAGATTTACGATTCTTCCTACATAGCTTGCTGCATCACGCTCAAAATGAGGAGTCACGGTCATCGTTCCATACTTGGAATCAAGCTTTTCAAAGGCGGCCATAATATTCTTGTGTAATTCGGGTGTCTTCTTAATCATATCGCTAATACACCAGAAGGAATATGCAGTTGCACTGTAACGACACTTATTATCAAAATCGTTTGGTGTGCAGACCTTATACGCCATCTTATCGCCCCAACCGTGAACAATGTGTGTTCCGTGGTCAGAAGACTCTACCAACGCATGTGTAATAAGTCCTTTTTCGAGACGGGCTCTTTCAGAAAGGTATTTTGCACAAAGTTCGTCGTGTCCACCTAACTTAGATAAAAGTTCATTCATCTGTTCCAGGTTTCTATATAGTTGGAGTGTAGCCATTACGCTAACACCATCGCCGAAACGTTTGCCGGGTTCGGTTGTTTTGCCAAGTCCGTTAACCGCATCGTTCCAATCGCCATATCTTATGCAAAGACAATCTGAACTTTCCGCAACGTTTGAAAGCAGATATTCGGTTATACGAATAAGGTGCTCAAGCACGGTCGTAGTCTCACCCTTGGTCCAGTAGTTTCTTTCTTCTACTAAATCATAATACGAGCACTCTTCATCAAGAATGGAATAGTCATCGGTTACGCTTATATAGTTGTAAACCGTGTTAATTATCCATACGCCCTGGTCAATAAATTCTCTGATATCCATTGCAGGAATCATGCCTTCCTTTGCAGGAATAGAGAACTGTCTTGGCGGTCTTCCGTTTGAAAATATGTAGTTTAATGATTTTACAATCTTTTCTTTTGTTGCTTTAGGATTCCAGAAAACCGAAGTGTCAAGTTGTTGGAAAACGTCACGAACACCGATAAAGAAGCTTACATAGTTTTTTCCTAAAGCGCAAAGATTGACCTGCTTTTGAACGCCCGTAATAAAACGGTTGAAGCGGTTGTGGTTGATAGATGGAATTGTTATATCATCAAACTTAATATCAAGGTTTGCAAAGGATTCCTTCTCCGTCTTGGTTTGCAGCTCGATATCGCGGTTTATAGCCTCCGGGTCAATTATTCCATCGAGTTGTTTGTCCGCTTCTTTTTCATCGTTTACAAATGTAATAAGGTAATGTGCCGTAGCATCTTCTAAAGCATCAAGCTTTATATGAGCAATATCCGCAGCGCAAGCGACGTCTACACTGTTCATACCGTTTTTAACGTCGGCAATATGTCCTGCTTGTAAAGATTTAGCATTGGTAAGTGTGTTACCGATATTTCCTATAAACGAGCGCTTTGAACAGGTGCTTTCGATTTCAGGTTTATTCTTAGAATCAAAGCTTTTATTAAGCACTGCGAAATAGTCAATATCCATACGGGAAGTGAACTTGTAAGACCCGTTTTTATAAAGCTTTCCGTATCGAATCATAGGAGAACCGATATCGATATCGTTTGAATATTCAAAATGAGGTTGGAAATAAGTAGAAATATAAATTTCCTTCTCGCTTTCCTGCTTATTTACAGCGCAGACAGACATTGTAATTTGCTTATCTGTTGTAATGCCGAGTCTTGCCATAAAGGAAACGTCTTTTGTATCGGCGATAAAATATGCAGCGCGTCTGCCATAAACGGTATATCGTTCAACCTTTATGGGCTCATACATATGCTTATGAACGCCTAGAATCGATATCGGGAACCACTCGTTATCGTTTATCTTAACTCCTCCAAAGAAGTCAAGGGTTGAATTTTCATTAAACTGACATTTGCGAAGATATATCATACGGCTTTCGCAAATTGTAATACGTCCGGTAGAATGAACCCAAAGGTTTCTTCCGTCCATTTCATAAGGAACTCTTATATCAGCGTAGGTGTCCCCTGTGCAAAGAATCTCCTCGTCGTTTAGATAAAAGGTGTTTTCAGGAAGAGTTTTATCCTCACAAGGATTTGCTTTTAATTGCTCAATCTCTTCCAGTAAACTTAAAAGTTTTCTTTTCATAGGTTATACCCCTATACTGTCCAGTTATTCTTATCCATTAGCACTACTGCTACCAGTACGTTTTCGCTAAAATAGAAATCAAGTCTTATATTATCCGACTCGTTTCTTAAAATCATACAATCATCAAGCGGATAAACCAAAAAGTACATATCATCTTCACTAGCAGTAAATGTAGTGATAGAGTTTTGCTCAAAGCAATCAGATACCTCTTGCATTATTGTTTCTCCTGCAGTAAATCCGAATGCCTTTGTATAAGATACAATTACCGAAATGCCGTTTGCTTTTTTATCCTTTTCATAATGATAAACAAACTTACCTGCATCCATTTTTACGGTGCTTATGCCTTCAGTTATGGTAAAATTTGTAACCTCGTCGTGCGAGTGGTTGTGATTTTCTTCTTCAGAATGGTCATCTTTTGCTAAAAGGTCATCAAAATGCTTTTTTATACCGTCAGGATTATCGCCTAAAGCATAATCAATTTCAGGAATTTTGCCATTTTCTTTGCCCTCTAGAATAGCCGTTTTATTATCGGTTATATCGTTTGAAGAGGTAACTTCGTTTGAGCATGCCGAAAAGACACAAGCTATTAAAACAAGTGATAGACAAATTGCTATTATTCTTTTCATTGTGCATTTCCCCTTTTGAGTAATTCTTGTCTTAAATCCCATAGTTCTTGCGACAAATCAACATAGTAAGCGTGTGGGTTTTCAAATCTCTTAACCTCTTCCCAAAGGTTGTCCACACACTGTTTTCTGTATGCAGAAATATCCTTAACCGAAGGACTTTTGTAAACCTGTTCACCCTTTTCAAAGAGTTTTATCTGAAGCTTTTTAGCCACAAAATTTGTAACTGTTTTTCTCTTCCACGTGTGAACGGGGTCAAAGATTTCATAAGGCTTAGTATCATCTATTTTTTCATAGTTCATACAAATAACATCGGCTAATGCCTTACCCGTTTCCCTGTCATATAAACGCCATGGAATTTTAACGCCGGGAAGTGTAATCTTGGCTATGTTTTCGCTAATCTTAATTTTCGGGATAATCTCTCCCTTTTCATCCTCAACAGCGGCAAGCTTATAAACGCCGCCAAAAACAGCTTCGCTCGACGCGGTTATAAGTCTTTCGCCAACGCCGAAGCTATTTACCTTTGCGCCCTGATTATCAAGTTCTTTAATTAGATACTCATCAAGCGAGTTTGATACAACTATAGCACAGTCGGGATATCCTGCATCATCCAGCGCCTTGCGGATTTTTTTAGAAAGGTATGCTATATCTCCGCTGTCAATTCTAACGCCCTTTGGTCTTTGACCTAGCGGTTTTAAAACCTCGTCGAAGCATTTAATTGCATTCGGAAGACCCGATTTTAAAACGTTGTAGGTGTCAATAAGGAGTGTGCAACTGTCAGGATACTCCTCTGCATAACTTTTGAATGCTAAATATTCGTTATCAAAAAGTTGTACCCAGCTATGTGCCATTGTACCCGACGCTTTAACACCGAAATCCTTTGCGGTTTTAACATTAGAGGTTCCAACGCATCCGCCAATTATTGCGGCTCTTGCACCATAGTAAGCGGCATCGTAACCATGGGCACGCCTTGCGCCAAACTCCATAACAGGTCTTGTTCCCGCAACCGAACAGATACGGTTACTCTTTGTAGCAATTAAAGACTGGTGGTTTATAGTTAAAAGAACCATTGTTTCAACTAAAAAAGCTTGAATAGCAGGTCCTCTTACTGTTACTATCGGTTCCATTGGGAAAATAGGTGTTCCCTCGGGTACTGCCCAAACGTCACAGGTAAAGTTAAAGTCTTTAAGATAGTCCAAAAACTCCTCGCCAAAAAGTCCTGTTGACCTTAAATATTCGATATCATCCTCTTCAAAATGAAGATTATTAAAATACTCCATAAGCTGTTCAAGTCCTGCCATAATGGCATAACCGCCACCGTCAGGAACTCTACGGAAAAACATATCAAAATAAGCTATTTCATCCTTTTTGTTGCTCTTGAAAATTCCGTTCGCCATGGTCATTTCATATAAGTCCATAAGCATTGTTAAATTTCTTTTCAACTTTTCTTACCTCCGAAATTCACCTGCTGTGAAAACTTTTATTTTATCCATTATATAATAAATATCGATAAAACTCCACATATATTTTAAAAAATATTGACTATTTTACAGTTTTTATTTATAATCTTCCTCGGTGATATATGTGTTAAATAATTTTATTACGGTATTTTTTCAGGTTTTATCATTATTTTTAATGATGTCTTTTGGTTTTGTTGGACAAAAAACCCGACTCATTTCTGAAGAGGGTTCTAAGGTTATGTCCGACCTTGTTATGTATTTTGTAACGCCCTGCTTAATTATCAACTCTTTTTCAAGAAAATTTGATGCAAGCAAGCTTAAAGAACTTCTTTTCGTTTTGGTAATTGTAATTCTCATTCATATTTTTAACATTACGCTTGCAACTATTATTTTTAAAGACAAAGAAAAGGCCATAAACAGAGTTTTCCGCTTTGGTGTTGTTTTTGCAAACTCAGGATATATGGGAATTCCGCTTCAGCAGGCAATTTTCGGCGATGACGGTGTGTTTTACGGCACCGCTTACGTTGTTATCTTCCAGCTTACCCTTTGGTCATACGGCCTTATTTGTATGAGTGGAGATAAAAAGTACATATCGGCAAAGAAATTGCTCATCAATCCCGGTATTATAGGTACGATTTTAGGCCTTACGGTATTTATAACTTCACTGCCTATCCCTAATGTATTAAGCGGTGTAATTTCCAGTATGGCTTCGCTCAACACGCCTCTTGCTATGATAGTTATAGGTTTTTCACTTGCTAAAAGTAATTTCTTGTCGGCTCTAAAACTTCCCGTTACATATCTTTTAGCATTTCTGCGCTTAATATTTATACCCTTAGTAGCTATGATAGTGCTTTACATTGCAGGGGTTAGAGGAATTATTCCCGTGTCAATTATTGTTTCGGCAAGCGCACCTATCGCGGCGGCAACCACCATGTTCGCAACAAGATTCGAAAACGACAGCGTTGCGGCCTCAAACCTCGTTGCAATTACCACTATTCTTTCAATTATTACAATGCCTGCTATCGTGGCATTTGCGCAGTCGCTATTCCTTTAAAGGCTTTCAAAATACAAGGTTTCATCTATTATTTTTTGAGGGTTTTCGGTAGAGTATGCCAAAATAAGTTTTGTGTAAGCCGCTTCTACAGATATATTACAAAGGCGGTTAAACTCGCCTTTTAAGCTTTGATAAACAGCGCCGTTTTCTTCCTTGAATGAGGAAATGAAAATATCAATTTTGTTTTCACGGCAACGCTTTGCAAAGTTCCAAAATGAAAGGTTTTGGATTTTTGAGTCTGACACGGTAGCGCTGTGATAACCTACCATTAATACCGCTTTTACTCCGTTTAAACCTATGTTTTCAAAGTTTTGACCGGGATAAGACCTTAAAAGTAAAATATTATCCTTAAGCTCTCCAAATTTTAGGGGAGCTTTTTGTTTGTTAATTTCTTCTTTTGAAGGGTTAAGTGAATTTTCGTTTGGTATAACTTTTTCTTTTACTATTTTGCAAAGGCAGGAATTATCAACCCCTTTAAATTTGTCAAAAAGGTGGTCTGCCTCTAAAAGTCTTGAGCCTAAAAATACGCTTGTTTCCCCTTTTATATTAGAGTAACAAACAAAAATTCCTCTTTTATAAAAACCGCTATTTATTAAAGAAACAGCCGCGGAAAAGTTCTCCAGTCCGTTGCTTTTCTCATCCAAAAGAGGATAATTTGCCGCTATTAGCACAAGTGGTACAGAAATATGTCTTTGTGCAAATGAAAGCACCGAAGAAGTGTAAGAAAGCGTATCACTTCCGTGGGTTAAGATTATTCCGTCAAGCCCGCTATAATCAAGCGAATTAAAAAAGCTTATAAGCTTATTAAAATGAAAAGAGCTAAGGTTTTCACTAAGCTCATAATAAGGCTCTGCCACTAAAAACTCGGTATCGTTTTCACTGTGTTTTTTGTATAGGTCCAAAAGGAGCTTCTTAGAGCTTTTGTCTGTATCAATATTGCCTTTTTCGTTTACTGCGCTTCCTATTGTGCCGCCTGTGAATACTACTAAAATTTTAGACAAAATTTTCTTCCTTTCAAGTTGCAAAAATTGCCCTGAAATTGTTCAGGGCAATTTTTTCTTATTATTTCTTTAAAGAATCGCGAATTTCTTTTAAGATATCAAGTTCGGTTTCGGCGGGAGCTTCTTCTACTACTTCCTCTTCTTCCTTCTTCTTTGTAAATTTCTCTTGCATAGCAAGGATTACTTTAAGAGCAACAAAAATGCAGAAAGCAACGATAAGGAAGTCGATTATCAACTGAATAAAGTTGCCGTAATTTAAATAAATCGCATCCTTAATAGTGCCGTCAATCAAAACCTCTGCCGGTTTGAGTTCAATCTTCCAGTCGGTTACGTTAAGACCGCCGACCAAAAGACCGATAAGCGGCATAATAATATCGTTTACAAGGCTTGTAACTATCTTGCCAAAAGCACCGCCGATGATAACTGCTACAGCCATATCAACTACATTACCCTTGGCAATAAAAGCTTTAAATTCGTCGAAAAACTTTTTCATAATATGTATCCCCTTTTTGTTTAGTATTAAACTAAACAAATTTTAACATACAGAAAAAGTGTTGTCAAGATATCTATCTGTCGGTCATTTTTTTCATTTGTTCAAGCGGTTTTTTCAAAGCGCATGCAAGAGCAATACAAACTATGCTGCTAGGAACCATATAAACTAGGTTATATACGGCAGAATATGCCCAGGCATTTGAAAACACCATATTTACCGTTTCAATTTCGGTAGGTACTGTAATTGCGTAAAGGACAATTCCGCTTATAAAATGGATAGCATAACGAAGTGTGCAACCGAGTAATGAGCCGAAAAATAAGGAATACTTTATGTTTCTAAGCAGTCCTGCCATTCCTACTGCACCGTATGCCAAGACATAATCGAGCAATATAGAGGGTAGTCCCCAACCAAGTCCGCTTCCGATTATGCATTTAATAAGTCCGAAAAGCATACCCGAGCCTACTCCCCAAACGCTTCCGTGACGAAACGCTATAATCAAAATGGGAAGCATAGTGAAGTTTATCGAGCCACCCGAGGCTCCGAGCTGAATTTCTACGAATGAGAGCACGATAGCCAAAGCTATCATAACGCTCGCTTCACAGAGGGTGTAAAGTGTTTTTTTGTTCATTTGTTTTTCTCCTGTTCTTAAAAAAATTTGCCGCACAAAAAACTCCGTGCGGCAAAATTATTCTAGAACTAATCTCCCTACGACGGCATTATCCATATCAGGTTAAAGGGTTTGTCCTTAGACATCTCAGCCTTGCGGCACCCCTGATTATTGTATTCAATTTTCTGTTCGGCAAGCACATTATATACCTAGAACCAAAATTTGTCAAATAGAAAATAAAAAAAACCGTTCTTGTGAACGGGTTTTTGGTGGAGACAGCAGAACTTGAATCTGCGACCCCTTGCATGTCAAGCAAGTACTCTAACCAACTGAGCTATGCCTCCGTATGTCATATTTATATTAAACCACATTTTAGAAAAAAAGAAAAGCCTTTTTTAAAAAAATTGCAAATAATTAAGAAAAAATATTGAAAACTTATATATATAATGATATAATAATTTTTGTTTTTGAAACAGTTAATCTGTTTTTGCTTATTATTAAAGGAGTTGTTCTGTATGAGTCGTGCAGTAGGCACAGTTTCACGCGGCATTAGAGCGCCGATTATCAAAGCAGGAGATGATATCGTTGATATCGTAACCTCCTCCATTCTTGAGGCAGCAAAGGATGACGGATTTAAGTTTAACGACCGTGACGTAGTTGCTATGACCGAGGCTATCGTTGCCCGTGCGCAAGGTAACTATGCTACAGTTGATGATATCGCAGCTGATGTTAAGGCTAAGTTTGGCGGTGACACTTTAGGTGTTATCTTCCCCATTTTAAGCCGTAACCGTTTTGCAATTTGCCTTCGTGGTATTGCAAAGGGTGTTAAAAAGGTTGTTTTAATGCTTTCCTACCCCTCTGATGAGGTTGGCAATCATCTTATTTCATTAGATGCAATCGATGAAAAAGGCGTTAATCCTTACACCGATGTATTAACACTCGAAAAATACCGTGAGCTTTTCGGTTTCGAAAAGCACACCTTTACAGGTATTGATTATGTTGAATATTACGAAACCCTTATCCGTGAAAGCGGTGCTGAATGTGAAATAGTTTTTGCAAACAACGCTAAATCTATTTTAAACTATACGAAGAACGTTCTTTGCTGTGATATTCACACAAGAGCTCGTACAAAGCGCATTTTAAAAGCTTCGGGTGCAGAGAAGGTTTTCGGTCTTGACGAAATTCTTACCACCTCTCAAAACGGCAGCGGATATAACGAAAACTATGGTCTTTTAGGTTCTAACAAGGCAACCGAAGACAAGGTTAAACTCTTCCCTCGTGAGTGTCAGCCGATTGTTGATGCTATTCAGAAGAAGCTTTTTGAAGCTACCGGCAAGAACATTGAGGTTATGGTTTACGGCGTCGGTGCGTTTAAGGACCCCGTTGGTAAGATTTGGGAACTTGCAGACCCTGTTGTTGCTCCTGCGTACACTAAAGGTCTTGAAGGAACTCCTAACGAGCTTAAGCTAAAATACCTTGCAGACAATGATTTCTCTGCTCTTTCGGGTGACGAACTCAAAGAGGCTATTAAGAGCAAGATTCAGGAGAAGGACGGCAACCTCGTAGGTCAGATGGCTTCAGAAGGTACTACACCGAGAAGACTTACCGACCTTATCGGTTCACTTTGCGACCTAACTTCAGGTTCGGGTGACAAGGGAACACCTATCGTATTCATTCAAGGTTATTTCGATAACTATACAGCTGAATAAAATTTTTTAAACCGCAACGATTTCGTTGCGGTTTTTTTATAGGCATATTTTACTATTGAAAGATTTATTTCGTTATGATAATATTATTATATATTAATACAAAAGGATTGCTGTATGAAATTATATAATTCTATTGACGAACTTGTTGGTAAGACTCCCATGCTTCGACTTAAAGGGTTTGAAGGTAAATATGGTCTTAACTCAAAAATTTTTGCAAAACTCGAATTTTTTAACCCTGCAGGTTCTATAAAAGACAGAGTTGCTCTCAATATGATAATTAAGGCTGAAGAAAACGGCAAGCTTAAAAAAGGCGCTACCATTATTGAGGCTACAAGTGGTAACACCGGCATTGGTCTTGCGATGGTTGGCGTTGCCCGTGGATACAGGGTTATTATCACAATGCCCGACACTATGTCGGCAGAACGCATAAAGCTAATTGAGGCTTACGGCGGCGAAGTTGTTTTGACCGAGGGTGCTTTTGGTATGGACGGCGCTAATAAAAAGGCAGAAGAACTATTAAAGGAAATACCTGATTCCATTCTTGCAGGACAGTTTATAAACCCCGATAACCCTTCGGCTCACTATGACACAACAGGACCTGAAATTTTTGAATCTTTAGACGGCTTAGTTGATATTTTTGTATCTGCTGTTGGTACCGGAGGCACAATTACGGGTACCGGCAAATATTTAAAAGAAAAACTTCCAAATATTAAGATTGTCGGTGTTGAGCCGTCATCTTCGGCAATTCTTTCGGGCAAGGAAAAAGGTGCTCACAAAATTCAAGGTATCGGCGCAGGATTTATTCCAAAAACCCTTGATACCGATATTTTAGACGAGGTTTTTGCCGTATCGGATGAGGATGCTTATGTTTTTGGCAAGGATGTTGCTCAAAGCGACGGCATTTTGGTTGGTATTTCTTCGGGCGCGGCATTAGCGGCGGCAAAAGAATTGGCCGAAAGAGAAGAAAACAAGGATAAAAACATCGTAGTAATCTTGCCCGACTCGGGTTCTAGATATTTATCTGTTCCAGACTATTTTTAAAGATAAGGAAGTAAAAGTAAATGCATGAGAATATTTTTCACGAATTTATAGAAAACTTTTTACCTTTCGTTATATCAATACTTGAAATTTTGGGTATCTTCGTCGTGGTTTGGAGTGCTATTAAGGCATTTTGGGAATATATCCAAAACACCTTTTTCCACAAAAAGTTAAACCTTCAATACCACTTTGCAAAAGGACTTGCAACAGGTCTTGAATTTAAGATGGCAGGCGAAATTTTAAACACGGTGCTTATTCGCAAAATTGATGAACTTTACATTTTGGGCGCCGTAATTCTTCTTCGCGCACTACTGAGTGTTTTAATTCATTTTGAACTTAAAGAAACCGGTAAAGGAAAAGAAAAATCCGAATAAAAAAAGGCTTGTAGGTTTAATCCTACAAGCCTTTATCTTTTTAAAAATTATTCAGCAGCTTCTTCAGTTTCTACTGTTTCGGCAACGGTAACCTGTTCACCGTCAGCTACTGCTACTACTTCATCTTCGGTAGAAGCGGTTTCTTCCTCTACTACTTCGGGCTCTAAGAGAGCACGGATAGAAAGGCTGATTCTCTTCTTATCTTCTTCGATAGCAATAATCTTTGCTTCAACCTCTTGACCAACCTCGAGCTCGTCCTGAGGCTTTGCAACATGCTTATTAGCAATCTGAGAAATGTGGATAAGACCATCAATTCCGGGAAGAATTCTTGCGAATGCTCCGTATGTAGTCATACTAACGATTGTTACCTTAACTACATCATCAACAGCATACTTAGAAGTAAAGATAGTCCAAGGATTCTCCTCTTCCTTCTTATAGCCTAAAGAAATCTTTTTCTTGTCCTTATCAATAGCCTTAACGAAAACCTCAATGGTATCGCCAACTAAAACTACCTCAGAAGGATTCTTAATTTTCTGCCAAGAAAGCTCGGAAATGTGAACCATTCCGTCAACGCCGCCGAGGTCTACAAATGCGCCGTAGCCTGTTAATGACTTAACTGTACCTGTGAACTTATCGCCAACTGCAATGTTGTCCCAAATCTTAGCCTGTTCTTCTTTTCTCTGCTCGCGAAGAACTGAACGGATAGAACCGATTACTCTTCTTCTACGGCCAAGTTCGATAATTCTAAAGGAAACATCCTTATCCTTTAAATCTTCAAGATTTTCGTTTCTTGAAAGGGTTGCCTGAGAAGCAGGAATAAATACCTTCATACCATTTGTGATGGCAACTACTCCACCCTTAACAATCTCAGAAACGTATCCGTTTAATATTTCGCCTGATTCCTTAGCAGCAACAAGCTTATCCCAACCGGCAATAGCCTCGAAGCGACGCTTAGAAAGCATAGCAGTTCCTTCCTGGTCGTTTGTACGCATAATGATAAGGTTAAGAACATCGCCTACTTTAACCTCTTCCATCATATTTGCGTTACGGTCAAAGGAATATTCTTCAGCAGTTACATAGCCTGCAAGTCCTCTTCCGATATCAACCTGAATTTCAGTTGGAGAGACTGCAAGAACTACACCCTCAACTTTTTGGTCAGAGTTTAGACTGTTGATAGACGCCTCAAATGCTTCTTCATCTGTCATCTCTTCAAAACTTTTTTGAGCAACTTCTGTTACTTCGGTCTGCTCATCTACCGGTCTTAGATTTTCCGACATGGTTTTAATAACCTCCTTAATAATTGCCGCAGGAGTCGATGCGCCTGCTACTACACCTACATTACGAACACCGTCAAAGAAATCCTTGCTTAACTCATTTGCTGTTTCAACCTGAACGGTACGTTCGCAGTTGCCCTTGCAAACATCATAAAGTTTAGATGTATTTGAACTGTGTCTGCCTCCAATAACAACCATAGCATCATTTTTAAGTGACAGCTCTGCTGCTTCTTTTTGGCGCACAGACGTAGCATTACATATTGTATCAAATATTGTCGCGTTTGTATAGACTTTTTTTAAAAAATCTTCACATTTTTTAAAGATAGCGCGATTAAAGGTGGTTTGCGCTACCACGGAAACGGCGGTTTTTACTAAATCAGGGTTGTTTTTAGTAATTTCTTCTAATTCTTGGGGGTTGGAAAAGACAAAAACCTCTCCTGCAGTGTGTCCTACAATCCCGATTACCTCTTTGTGATTTTTATCCCCTGCTATTAAAACGGTTTTACCGTTTTTGCCTTCTTCGTTTACAATTTTGTGAATTTTTGAAACGAAGGGACAGGTAGCGTCGCTAATTTTAACCCCTGCTTTTTTAGCATCCTCTATAAAGCTTGCAGGAACGCCGTGAGAACGAATGACCAAAATCTCGTCATCCCTTACGTCCTTTTCGCTTTCAACTACCCTGACACCCTTGTCTTCAAGTTGCTTTACAATTTGGGGATTATGGATTATAGGTCCTAGTGTGCAGACCTTTTTGCCCTCGGCTACCAGGTCATAAACCATATTTACTGCTCGGTCAACGCCGAAGCAAAATCCTGCAGTTTCTGCTAAAGTTATCTTCAATGTTTCATCTCCCAAAGTTGTGTAATTTTATCTGTTAGGGTATGGGTTATGTTTTTAATGTTTTGGCGGAGTGTTTCTGTTTCATCCACTAACTCATTATAGGTTAGCATTTTGCCAAATCTAATTGTTGTTTTGCTAAAAAGTTTGCATTTGCCTTCTCTGTAAATAGAAACCGGAAGTATGTCGGTCTTCATATCCATAACGATATGAGCAACCCCTGATTTTGCCATTCTGGGTGCACCTTCAAAGTATCTTTTTCCTTCAGGGAAAATGCCGAGTATTTTATTTTGGCGGATTATATCTCGCGCCATATCCATAGCGCCCATATCCCCTTTTCCGCGGTCAACGCCGAAAGCTCCTGCCCATTTGGCTATATACTTTAATACAGGGGTTCTGAAAACCTCAATCTTTGCCATAAAATGAATTTGTTTTTTACATATTACAGCTAAAAAGACCGGGTCAGAAAGAGAGGTGTGGTTTGGCGCTAAAATAAAAGGTCTGTCTAAAGGAAAATTTTCAAGTCCCTTTACCTTAATGTTAAAAAGCAAGCGCACAAAAGGATATACCAGACCTCTTACGGTTCTATAAAATGCATTCATCTTATTCCCTCGTTGACAATCTTTTTAAGAAGTTCTAAAGACTCATCAAAGCTTAAAGCTCCCGTGTCGGCTAAAACGGCATCGTCTGCCTGTTTTAAAGGCGCTATCGGACGATGCGAATCGTTATAGTCACGTTGTTTCATATCCTCTAAAACCTCGTCGAACGAAACATTTGAGCCCTTTTCCATTAGTTCGTCGTATCTGCGCTTTGCACGGATTTCAACGTCTGCAGTTAAGAAAATTTTAACCTTGGCATCAGGTAAAACTACAGTGCCGATATCTCTTCCGTCCATAACGACATTGTTATTCTGTGCTAGTTTTCTTTGCATATCAAGAAGAAAAGCTCTAACGGGAGGCTTTGCAGATACTGCGGAAGCCATCATTGAAGCTATAGGTGTACGAATGTCATCAGACACATCCTTGCCGTCAAGATAAACCCTTTGAGCGCCGTCAACAAATCTGATATCAACCGAAGTGTCCTCTAAAACTGCTTCGATATCTCCTTTAAGTTCAGTATCAAAGCCTAAAGCCGAATATTTAAGTCCTAAAGCTCTATATAAAGCTCCTGTATCAACATAAATATAACCTAGTTCTGCCGCTAATTTTCTTGATAGTGTGCTTTTTCCTGCTCCTGCAGGTCCGTCGATTGCAATGTTTATCATTTGTCTTTACCTCATTTATACAGATTTTCCGGCAAGATAACCGGTAGAAAATGCGATTTGTAAATTAAATCCACCCGTAAGGGCATCAATATCAAGCAGCTCCCCTGCAAAGAAGAGTCCTTTTACTATTTTTGACTCCATCGTAGCAGAGTTTACTTCCTTTAATGAAACTCCGCCGCTAGTAATAATTGCTTCATCTATAGGTCTTGGATTTAACCTTGTGACCCTTAGTCCCTTTAAGGTATCTACTAGTTTTGCACGTTCCTCTTTGGTTATTGAGTTAACCTTTTTTCTTGGGTCTATGCCAGTTTGTCTTACGATAATTGAAATAAGCCTTTTAGGAAGCAGCCCGTCGAGTGAATTTATAAAATCCTTATTCGGTTCTGCCGAAAAATCCCTTACAATTCGTTTGTCTAAAATTTCTCTATCCAAGGCAGGCTTTAAATCTATTTCGGCAAAATATTCCTTGTCATCCTCCATATATGAGGATGCAGAAAGCACCAAAGGACCCGTTATTCCAAAATGTGTAAACATCATTTCGCCCATTTCCGAATATAGCGGTTTCTTTTTATCGATAGAATAAAGGGACAATTTTACATTCTTAAGAGAAAGACCGCAAAGTTCGGTACAAAAGCCTTCGTGTGCATTAAGCGGCACTAGTGAAGGTCTTATTTTTGTTATGGTGTGTCCTAAATTTTTTGCCATTATGTAGCCGTCTCCGCTCGACCCTGTTACGGGATAAGATGCTCCACCCGTAGCCAAAATCACCGCATCAAAAAGGTGTTCTTCACCCGAAACGGTTTTAACGCCTTTGATTTCGTTTTCTTCTATAATTAGTTCTGACACTCGGTCGTTTATAAATCTGCAACCCGCTGTTTTTGCCGCATTATATAAGGCATCAACTATATCGACCGCTTTATCTGAAACGGGAAAAACTCTGTTTCCGCGCTCGGTTTTAAGCGGCACACCCCTTGTTTCGAAAAAGTCCATAGTATCCGCCGTAGAAAATGCGTTAAATGCAGAAAAAAGAAATCTTCCGCCTCTTACAACATTTTCAAGGAAGGTATCCCTGTCACAATTATTTGTAACATTACATCTACCCTTGCCTGTTATCATAACCTTACGAGCAGGTCTTGGGTTGCGCTCAAAAATCGTAACATCGTTGCCATTTTCTGCCGAAGCGTAAGCCGCCATAAGACCTGCCGCTCCTCCGCCGACAACTGCTATTTTTTTACTCATTTAATACCCCTAATTTACAATTTTAAGAGTTTAGTTACCTTGTCGTGAAGTCTTATCATATAAAATGCTGCCACACGCGATAAGGCAATATCGTATATTGGAAACAAAATATTTGCCGCAATAAGCAAAACAATCGCTGTGTATTTGCCAAACTCGTTCATATCACCAAGAGGTACCCCAAAGGCACCTGCAAGCACCGCATATGCTAAAACTATAGCCGTATTATAGGCTAAAAACTTTAAGACATATTCGAGTGCTCGGCTTTTTAGCCCTTCAAGTAAGGCTTTTATTATTGGATAATATCCAAAAAAGGCAACATATAAAAGTTTTGCCTCGGGTTCGGCTATCAAGAAGGCTATAACTGCCGATGCAAGATAAGATAAAAATGCCCACTTTTTATCGATTTCTATAACCAAAACCATTATGAAAATTCCTGCAAAAAAGGAAATTGAAATGGTCAGATACGGAAAATAAGAGGCTAGCATAAAAAGTGAACACAAAGCTATCATCATTCCCGAAAGGGTGATTTTTTTTGTGTTTTTCATAATATTATCCTAACAACAAGAAATTAAGTCGCCACCCATACATTCACAGCAACAGTCGGCACAGATAAGCGAAGAACAACAGTCACAAGTGCTCATTGAACCACCCATATTAGAACCTGTTCTATAAGGCGAGTTAAATCCTCCGCCTCTTCTTTGCATATTGTTAAGAGCCTGTCTGTATTCCATGTTATCAGGGTCCATACGAACCGCGGTTGCAAAGCTTGAAAAAGCGTCGTTAAACCAACCGCGTTTATAAAGCACCGAACCGCTTAAGAAATACCATTCTGCATCGCGTTCGCCAAGCGGAATACCGTCTAAAAGCAGCTGAGCCTCGTCAAGTCTTCCGTTTGTGATTAAATTTCTAATATCGGGGTATTTTGAATTTGCGCTAGTATAATTATTTTTCTTTTTGCCACCCGATTTTCTTGAGGCGATAATAGCGTCATACGCCTCGTTGATTTCTTTCATCTTCTCCCCTGCTAAATCCGAAAGCGGATTGTCTGCATAGTTATCAGGATGATATTTTCTGGCGAGTGTTCTATAGGCGTTTTTTATTTCCTCATCTGTAGCATTCTTCGGAACGCCTAAAATCTCATATGGATCTTTCATAGTTTAAGCTCCTTTTTAAATGTATCTTCAAGTCCTAGATAAATTATGTTATCAAGAATATTTTTGAATTTTTTTATTTCCAAAAGTTCAAAAGCCGCCGCCGTTTCCTTTGCGCAGATGTAAAGTTGCGGACCGATTATATTCTCATTTATATTTTTGTCATCAACCGCTTTTAATGGGTTATAACGGTTTTTCTCTTTATCTTCTTTAAGGTCGCAAGCCGCATCTAAAATATAAATATATCTGCCGATGCAGTATCCCATTCGGCTTAAAATTCTTTGGTCGGTTTCATTTTCACTTAAAAGAGTAAATATTTTTGAAAGTGCCGTTGCGGTTGGATTTGCCGCCTTGTCAAGACTTTGACAGTTTTCCTTTTCTAAATCGTTTTGCTCTTTTATATATGCAGACACGATATTTTCTAAATCGGGATATTCCTTTGCCGCTTTTTTACCGGCCTTTTTGAAAAAAGGTTTTATAAGGGTGTAGAAAAGCTTTTTTACACCCTTTTCATCCTCAATATTATCAAGGATTTTGTAGTAAATCATAATAATAGCCGCAGCAGAGGGCATTTTTAAATCCTTATTGCTACAAAGGTATGTGCATTTTTTAAAGGGGTTGCAGGTGCATTTTTTACGATTTGTACCGCAAAAGTCATCCTTTAAAGCCATGCCAAGCAATGCTAGAAAGGTGAAATCATAGCTTAAAGTCATTCTGGCTAAAAATCCGTACGACTTGCCAAGCTCCTTACAAAGCGAGCAATACACCGCTTTATACATTTCATATTCCTTTATTCGCATTTCGGGTTTGCTTATTCTTATATATCCGAACAATTAAAAGCTCCTTATAAAATCTTCTTTAGAAATCTTCCTGTGTGGGATTCTTCAACGCTTGCCACCTTTTCGGGTGTGCCGACACAAAGAATTCTTCCGCCTGCATCTCCACCCTCAGGTCCTAAATCGATAATATGGTCGGCGGTTTTTATAACGTCAAGATTATGCTCAATAACCAAGACGGTGTTTCCCGCTTCAACAAGTCTGTTTAAAACCTCAAGCAGTCTATGAACGTCTGCCGTATGAAGACCTGTTGTAGGCTCGTCTAAGATATAAATCGTGTTACCCGTACCGCGTTTTGAAAGTTCGTTTGCAAGTTTTACACGCTGAGCTTCACCACCCGAAAGGGTTGTCGCAGGTTGTCCGATTTTAACGTAGCCTAGTCCCACATCGAAAAGTGTCTTTAGTTTTCTGTATATTTTAGGGATATGCTCAAAGAAATACATTCCCTCTTCAATGGTCATTTCAAGGACATCGTAAATGCTCTTTCCCTTATATTTAACGCTCAGGGTTTCACGATTATAGCGAGTGCCACCGCAAACCTCACAAGGCACGTAAATATCGGGTAAAAAGTGCATTGCGATTCTGATTATTCCGTCGCCTTCGCAGGCTTCACAACGACCACCCTTAACGTTAAAGGAGAATCTTCCTGCGCTATAGCCCTTTGCCTTTGATTCCTTGGTTTGTGCAAAAAGTTCTCTGATATCGTTAAATACACCGATATAGGTTGCAGGGTTTGAACGAGGCGTTCTGCCTATCGGCTCTTGGCTTATATCTATTACCTTGTCTAAATGTTCGTAACCTTCTATCGACTTAAACTTACCGGGGAAGGTTTTTGCACGATTAAGTTTTGAAGCCAAATATTTATAGATAATTTCGTTAACAAGTGAAGACTTACCTGAGCCTGAAACACCTGTAACTGCAACAAACTGACCTAACGGTATTTCGACGTTTATACCCTTAAGGTTGTTTTCGGATGCGCCTTTTACTATAAGCTTTTTGCCGCTTCCCTTACGGCGCACCTTTGGAACCTCGATTTTCTTTCTGCCAACAAGATAATCGGCAGTAATTGAGTTTTCACATTTTTCAAGTTCCTCAAGGGTGCCCGAAAAGACAATTTCTCCACCGTGGATGCCGGCACCCGGGCCGATATCTACTATGTGGTCGGCAGCGCGCATGGTATCCTCATCGTGTTCAACCACAATAAGCGTATTACCAAGGTCGCGAAGATGCTTTAAGGTTTCAATTAATTTTTCATTATCCCTTTGATGAAGACCTATACTAGGCTCATCAAGGATATATAAAACGCCTGTCAGCGCTGAACCCATTTGGGTTGCAAGTCTTATTCTTTGGCTTTCTCCACCCGAAAGGGTTGCAGATGAACGAGAAAGCGATAAATAGTCAAGTCCTACATTTTTAAGGAAAGAAAGCCTTGCATTTACCTCTTTTAAGATAGGTTCTGCTATTTTGGTTTGTCTTTCGCCTAATTCAAGGTTCTTTAGGTGCTCTAGTTCATCTATTATTGAAAGGTCGCAAAAGTCTTTAATACTCTTATCGCCTATCGTAACGGCTAGGGACTCGGGACGAAGTCTGGCACCCTTACAAGAGGGGCATTCGCACTCGTTCATGTAGGTTTCAATTTCGGCACGCGACCAGTCGCTTTTTGTTTCCTTATATCTGCGTTCAAGGTTGGTTGCAACGCCCTCAAAATCGGTAAGGTAACTGCCACCGCCCCATTCGGCATTGCGCTTAACACGAATTTGCTCTCCGTTTGTGCCATATAAAACGGCCCGCTTTGCCTCTTCAGGCAGGTCCTTAAAGGGCGTGTTTATATCAAAGCCGTAGTGTTCTGCAAGACCTTCATAGTACATTGTTGCGATAGTTTTAGAATCGGGGTTAGACCAGGAATTAACACCCCAACCCGAAGCCTTTATTGCGCCGTCAATTAAGGATTTGTCCTCATCAGAAACTAAAAGTCTTGGGTCTATTTTCATAAATACGCCAAGTCCCGTACAGGTAGGACAAGCGCCAAACGGAGAGTTAAAAGAAAACATTGCAGGGGTTAACTCGGGTACACCGATACCGTGTTCCTCGCACATATAAGACTGTGAAAAATGGAGTTCTTCCCCACCGATAACATCAACGTAAATAATTCCGTTAGAAAGGTTTGCCGCAGTTTCGATACTGTCTGATAATCGGCTTTTTATTTCATCCTTAATTACAAGGCGGTCGACTATGACCTCGATATTATGCTTTTTATTTTTATCTATGGAAATTTCTTCAGACAAGTCGTAGGTATTATTATCGATTCTTACCCTTGAAAATCCCGAACGCCTTGCCGAGTCAATTTCCTTTGTATGCTCTCCCTTGCGGCCGCGAATAATGGGAGCCAAAATCTGAATTTTGGTGCCCAGTTCCAGTTTCATTACCTTATCTACAATTTGGTCGGTGGTCTGCTGACTTATCTCCTTGCCGCAAATATGGCAGTGCGGTGTTCCTGCTCTGGCATACAAAAGACGCAAATAATCATAGATTTCGGTAACCGTTCCAACGGTGGAACGAGGGTTTTTAGAGGTGGTTTTTTGGTCGATAGAAATTGCAGGAGAAAGGCCGTCGATAGACTCAACATTAGGCTTTTCCATAAGGCCTAAAAACTGACGGGCATAGGATGAGAGTGACTCCATATAGCGTCTTTGTCCCTCGGCATAAAGGGTATCGAAGGCAAGCGAAGACTTACCTGAACCCGAAAGTCCGGTAAACACTATCATCTTATCTCTGGGAATTTTAAGGTCGATATTTTTTAGGTTATGTTCCTTTGCTCCCCTAATATAAATCTCATGCTGTGCCATATTTTCTCCTAAAAATATTAATATAATATATTTTACCACA
Source organism: Acutalibacteraceae bacterium (assembly GCA_045636705.1). Classification (GTDB taxonomy): domain Bacteria; phylum Bacillota; class Clostridia; order Oscillospirales; family Acutalibacteraceae; genus SFWF01. The sequence goes on along the minus strand of JAZTYA010000008.1, from coordinate 8,777 downwards.
AATAATTAATAATAGCAAAGGAAATCTTATGCTCTTGACATTAAGTTTACGATATATTAATATTTAATTTAGGAATTTATGATAAGGACGTGAGTTTTTGTACGCGATAGCAGGTATTGTGAACTCAAATAGTGATTCTTCTTTAATTGAAAAAATGCTAAACGGCAGTTATCCTTGTAAAGATTCTGCTTTAAAAATTTATGCGTTTGATGGCTGCGTTTTTGCAAAAAAGGCTTTAGGCAAAAAAGATTTAGGCTCTGATTCTACCTCATCCTCTATAGTTTTTAGCGGAAAAATATACAACTACGAAAGCCTAAAATCAGAGCTTGAGGCTCTTGGTATAAGCTTTACTTCAAGCTCGGACGAAGAACTTATTTGGCTAGGCTTTAAAGCCTTTGGTAAAGAAATTATCGAAAAATTAGAGGGTATTTTTGCCTTTGCTCTTTGGAACGAAACGGATAATGAACTAATTTTAGCTCGCGACCCGTTTGGAGTAAAATCGGTTTATTACACCACGGCAGAAAACTCCTTTGTCTTTTCTTCAAGCCTTAAAGGGTTCTTGTCCCTTGACGGCTTTAAAAAGGAATTCAACGAGGAAATTTTGGCTTCTTACCTTTGTTTTAACTCGGTTGCAACAAGTGAAACCTTTTTTAAGGGTGTGTTTAGGTTAGAACCGGGTCACTATTTGACCTTTAAAAACGGCAAAACCGAAAAGACCTGTTATTTTAAGCCAAAGTTTGCTCCCGAAAAGAAGGAACTTGACACCTTAACCGACGAAATTAACACAGCCGTTCAAAAGGCGGTTTTCACTCAGACAAAGGACTGCAAGGTAGGTTCTTTTTTGTCTAGCGGTGTTGATTCTTCCTACATTGTATCGGTTTTAAAACCTGAAAACACCTTTACTGTTGGCTATTCGGATTCAAGATATGACGAAACTGTTTATTCAACCGAGCTATGTGACGCGCTTAGCATCAAAAACTCGGTTAAGGTAGTAACTCCAAAGGAGTATCTGGACAAGTTTTCTTCCTTTATTTATAGTCTTGACGAGCCTTTGGCTAACCCTTCGGCTCCTGCTATTTTCTTAGGTGTAGAGTCGGCTTCTAGTTTAGTTGACGTTATTTTATCAGGCGAAGGCGCAGACGAACTTTTTGGCGGTTATCTTTCCTATAACGACGATAATTCTCAGAGCAAATATGCTAAAATCCCCTTTGTTTTAAGGCGACTTGCCTACAAAATTGCCGATATGTTACCTGAAGCTTCGGGACTAAACTTTGTTTGGAGAAGCGGTCAAAAACTCGAAGAGCATCATATCGGTCTTGGCAGAATTTTTAGAGATAAAGATGCGGTTTCTCTTCTTAAAAACAAAAATCAAGTAAGCACAAGAACCATTACTGCGCCATATTATGAGGAATATAAAAACTGCTCTTCCCTTCAAAAAAGACAGGCTATTGACTATTATTTCTGGCTTATAAACGACTTTGTTTTTGCCGTGGTTAAGAGTGCTGAAAACTTCGGCGTTGAGGCTCGTTTTCCGTTACTTGATAAAGAACTTTGCAATATTGCAATGCATCTTACCGACGATATGAAGCTAAACGGCAAAACCACTAAATATGCATTCCGTCGCGCCGCAGAAAAGGCAATTCCGACAGATGCGCACAAGAAAAAGAAACTCGGTTTCCCCGTTCCGTTAAAAGAATGGATTAAGGATGACCTTTTCTATAACGAAATTAAGGAAAAATTTGCATCCGATACTGCAAAACAGTTCTTTAACCAAAAGAAAATTCTAAAACTTTTAGAACTGCATAAATCGGGCAAAAAGGACTGCTATAAAAAGATTTGGGCAATCTATAGTTTCCTTGTTTGGTATGAAAATTTCTTTTAAAATAAAAAAGCTACATCGTTTGATGTAGCTTTTTATTATTTATTCTTTTCCGCAGCAGCGTTTATATTTCTTTCCGCTTCCGCAAGGACATAGAGCATTTTTGCTGACTACACCCTTTCCCTTAACTGTAGCGCCCTTAGTGTCTGTCGATTCCTCTGCTACCTTTTCGCGCTTAATCTCTTCATCCTTTCTAACTCTAACGGTTAGAATTCGAGTTGCGGTCTGTTCACGGATAGCATCGGTCATAGCACTAAACATATCATAGCTTTCGTTTCTGTAAGCAATAATCGGGCTTGTATTTCCGTAAGCACGAAGGCCTATTCCCTGCTTTAGTTCGTCCATAGCATCGATATGCTCCATCCAGTTAGCATCAACGCTCTTTAGGAGGACTACCCTTTCAAGTTCTCTTGTAAGCTCGGGGCCAAACTCCTCCTCACGCTTTTTAAAGAGTTCGTTTGCCTTTTCGGTAATAGTGTCTATTACTGTTTGAGGTTCTAGGTCGTTTAGTTCCTCTACTGTATAGCGTAGGTCGTTTTTAGTAAGCAACCAGCCCTGATAGAACTCACGAAGGCTATCGATATCCCACTCGTCAGGAAGGTCACCTGCAAGGTATTCCGAAACCTTAGATGCTACCGAGTCGGAAATCATCTTGATGACGGTTTCGTGGATATCTTCGCCGTCTAAAACCTTGTTTCTTTGAGCATAGATTAGCTCGCGCTGGCGGTTCATAACATCATCATATTCAAGCACGCTCTTACGAATAGCAAAGTTTTTAGCTTCAATTCTGTTTTGAGCCGTTTCAATAGAGTTTGAAAGGAGCTTGTTTTGTAGAGGTACGCTTTCGTCAACCTTTAAAGTATCCATAATCATTGCCATTCTTTCGCCTGCGAAGAGTCGCATTAGGTCATCTTCCATGGCAACGTAAAATCTTGTTTTACCAGGGTCTCCCTGACGTCCTGCACGACCGCGAAGCTGATTATCAATTCGTCTTGACTCGTGGCGCTCTGTACCGATAATAAATAATCCGCCGGCTTCTTTTACCTTTTCTGCTTCGGGGGCAATTTCATCCTTATACTTTTTATAAAAGTCAGCATACTCAGCTCTTGCCTTTAAAATATCGGGGTCATCGGTTTCGCCGAAACCTGTTGACTCACTTATTATTTCGTCGGTGTAGCCTAACTTCTTAAGTTCGTTTTTAGCCAAATATTCAGCGTTACCGCCAAGCACGATATCGGTACCACGACCTGCCATATTTGTAGCAATTGTAACGGCGCCGAACTGTCCTGCCTGAGCTACTATTTCGGCTTCCTTTTCGTGATGTTTAGCGTTTAAGACGTTATGCTTAATTCCACGTTTTCTAAGCATTGTGCTTAAAAGTTCAGACTTTTCAATGGTAACTGTACCAACAAGCACGGGTTGACCGATTTTATTGCACTCAACTATTTGGTCGATTACGGCGTTAAACTTTGCCTTTTCGGTCTTGTAAACTACATCGGGTTCGTCGGTTCTTATAACCGGTTTGTTGGTAGGGATTTCGATAACGTCGAGTTTATATATCTCGCGGAATTCCTCTTCTTCGGTCATAGCGGTACCTGTCATTCCCGAAAGTTTTGAATAAAGTCTAAAGAGGTTTTGGAAGGTAATTGATGCCAAGGTTTTAGACTCGTTAGCAACGGTTACGCCTTCCTTTGCTTCGATTGCTTGATGAAGTCCCTCGTTATAACGACGGCCAAACATAAGACGACCTGTAAACTCATCGACAATTATTACTTCGCCGTCCTTTACAACGTAATCAACGTCACGCTTCATAATTCCGTGTGCACGGATAGCCTGATTAACGTGATGCGAAATGGTGATATTGTCGGCATCGTTAAGGTTTTCTATGCCAAAGAATTCTTCAGCTTTTTTTACACCTGACGGCGTTAAAATGCAGGTCTTTGCCTTTTCATCAACAACGTAATCGCCATCAAAGTTTTGTTCCTCGTCGGTTTCCTTATCGTTGGTGGTTGCAACCTTTACGCACTTAAGTCTTTTTGCAAGAGAGTTTGCTTTAACGTAAAGGTCGGTTGATTTATCCCCTTTACCCGAAATAATAAGAGGTGTTCTTGCCTCGTCGATTAAAATTGAGTCAACCTCATCGACAATGGCAAAGTTGTGTCCACGCTGAACGCGTTGTTCTTTATAAATTACCATGTTGTCACGAAGATAATCGAATCCGAGCTCGTTATTTGTGCAGTAGGTAATGTCGGCATTATATGCTTCTTGCTTTTCTTCATTGCTCATTCCGTGAACGATAAGTCCAACAGTAAGACCTAAGAAACGGTAGATTTTACCCATCCACTCAGAGTCACGCTTTGCAAGATAGTCGTTAACCGTTACGATATGAACGCCCTTGCCGGATAGTGCATTAAGGTATGCAGGCAAGGTTGCCACCAAGGTTTTACCTTCGCCTGTGCGCATTTCACTTATTCTTCCCTGATGAAGAACAATTCCGCCGATTATCTGCACGGGGAAATGTCTCATGCCGAGCACTCTGTCTCCTGCTTCTCGGCATGTAGCGAAAGCCTCAGGCAAAAGGTCGTCGAGTGTTTCGCCACCTGCTAAACGCTTTTTAAACTCATCCGTTTTAGCCCTTAGCTCTTCATCACTTAAAGCACGGTATTCTTCTTCTAAAGCTAAAACCTTTTCTTCCAAAGGTTTTATTCTTTTAAGTTCTTTTTCACTGTAATTTCCAAACAGTTTTTTAAGTAAGCCCATTTTAGACCTCTTTCATATAAAATTATGGCTTTATTATACTATAATTTTGAAAAAAAATAAAGTATAAATTGTAAATTTCGAAATTTAGTGTTATAATGCCTTTAATCGAGGTGTTTTTTATGGATTTTAAAGACTTTAAAAGAATTGTAATTAAGGTTGGTTCTTCAACTCTAACCTATGAAAACGGCAAGCCAAATCTTCGCAGAATTGAGCAGTTATGCCGTGTGGTCAGTGACCTTAGAAATCGTGATATTGAGGTTGTAATTGTATCGTCGGGCGCGGTTGCGGTCGGTGTTAATCGTTTAAGGTTAGATGCTCGTCCTACCGATACTCGTGGCAAGCAGGCGGCTGCAGCGGTCGGTCAATGCGACCTTATGAGTCTTTATGACCGCAATTTAGCTGAATATGGCTATGTTTCTGCGCAAATTCTGCTTAACCGTGATGTTATCGACCACGAGGACAGAAAACAAAATGTAATAAACACCTTCTCTGCCCTTTTGGAGTTTGGCGCAGTTCCTATTGTAAATGAAAACGACTCGGTTTCTGTTGAAGAAATCGTTTTCGGCGACAACGATAATCTTTCGGCAATAGTTGCATCTCTTGTAAATGCGCAGGGTCTTATTATCTTGACCGATATTGACGGATATTATGATGAGGACCCAAGAGAAAACCCTGATGCTCGAATCATACATAACGTTGAGCTTGTAACCGACGAAATGATTACGTCGGCAGGCGGCAACGGAACTGCTCGAGGTACCGGCGGTATGAGAACAAAGCTTGAGGCCGCAAAGTATGCCGCTGAGCACGGCATTGAAACTATTATTATGTCGGGAGATAATCCTAAGAAGATTTTCGATATTTTTGACGGACATACTGTCGGCACAAAATTTAAGGCTTTATAGAAGGTAAATATAATGAACTCTCTTAATGAATTAGGTCAAAGAGCAAAGTTAGCTTCTAAAAGATTGGCTCTTTGCAGTACAGAAGAAAAGAATGCCGCCTTAAAGGCTATAAGTGATGCCTTGCTTAAAAATTCCAAAGTTATTATTGCCGCTAACAAAATAGACCTTGAAAACGGCAAATCAGCAGGGCTTAAGCCCTCAATTCTTGATAGACTCGAACTAAACGAAAAGCGCGTTTCGGATATGGCAAAGGGTGTAATGGATTTAATATCTCTCCCCGACCCAATTGGTTTGGTTCTTGATGTGGCAACCAGACCTAACGGAATAAAAATCCGTAAAATTTCGGTTCCTATGGGTGTTATCGGCATTATTTACGAGGCAAGACCGAATGTTACAAGTGATGCCGCCGCTATCTGCTTAAAGGCAGGAAGTTCGGTTATCCTGCGTGGTGGTAAAGAGGCTATAAACTCAAATAAAGCTACTGCGGAGGTTATGCGTGAAGCCTTAAAAAGTGTGGGTTTGCCTGAAGATTTAATTATTCTAATAACCGATACCTCTCGTCAGTCGGCTACCGACCTTATGACCCTTGATAAGTACCTTGACCTGCTTATTCCAAGAGGCGGAGCAGGACTTATTCGTGCGGCGGTTGAAAACTCGACCGTTCCCGTTATTGAAACAGGCACGGGCAACTGTCACGCCTTTGTAGACGAATCGGCAGACCTTGATACCGCTTTGAATATCGTGGTAAACGGCAAGGTTCAACGTCCGTCGGTTTGCAACGCACTTGAATCCCTTTTGGTTCACGAAAAAATAGCAGACAAGGCTCTTCCCTTAATTTGCGATAAGTTAAATGATTTAGGTGTTAAAATTTTAGGCTGTGAAAAGACCTGTGAGCTTGTCCCCTATGCTTTAAAAGCGACAGAAGAAGATTATTTTACCGAGTTTTTGGATTACATTATTTCGGTTAAAGTTGTAAAAGATATCGATGAAGCGATAGAACATATCGACCGTCATTCAACCAAACATAGCGAGGTTATAATTACAAAAACAAAAGATAATGCCATTCGTTTCCAAAAAGAAATTGATGCAGCCGCCGTTTACGTTAACGCTTCAACCCGTTTTACCGATGGCGGAGAATTTGGTCTTGGCGCTGAAATTGGAATTTCTACCCAGAAACTTCATGCAAGAGGTCCCATGGGACTTAAAGAAATAACCTCTTATAAATATATTATTAACGGCAACGGACAAATCAGATAAATAAAAATTTGGCAAAAAAAGCAACCTTTTTCAAAATAAAATCCATCCTTTCAGGGCAAAATAATCTTGTAAGGGAGGGATTTTTAATGAAGGATGCAAAAGGTTTTGCAAAAGGAGCTGCCGTCGGTATCGCGGCAGGAGCCGTGGCTGCTACTGTGGGCAAAATGATGATGAAGAAAAACGGTCACAATGTTCAAAAAGGCTCATCAAAAGCAGTTAAGGCTGTGTCTGATTTTGTAGATGGTATTCAGACAATGATGCGATAAAAGGAGCACCCGTTCGGGTGCTTCTTTTAAGATAAAATAAATTGTTGAAAAAATTTTAAAAAAACAGTTGCATTATTATATCCACTTGTGGTATAATACTTTAGCACTCGAAAAGAGTCCCATATATCGCGGGATAGAGCAATCCGGTAGCTCGTCGGGCTCATAACCCGAAGGTTGTTGGTTCAAATCCGGCTCCCGCAACCAAAAAAACAAGACTGTCTTTTGACTGTCTTGTTTTTTTATATCAAATTCGCAGAATTTGATTATAATTCGAGCGAAGCGAGTTATCATTTGCGCAAGCTTATAATTTTCTTCCAAGCCCTATGCGAATTTGAATTATATCTCACTACGTTCAAATGATAGCGCTATCGCGCATTATAGCACTTGCGGTGCATTCTCTTCTTCGACCGCCACATTAAGTTTATTTTAACACCGCAAGAGGTCAAGCGGCAAAGCCGCGCGATAATTGGTTGGGCTCCGGCTCCCGCAACCAAAAAAATTCCTCGGACTTGTTCCGAGGATATTTTTTTACCTCTTCACTCTTCACTAATTTTTGTAAAGGAATTTTTTTGGAAGTAATAAGTAATAGTGAATAGCAAAGAAGTGTTTTTGCAAGGCTTTGCCTTGCACTTTTTACTTTTAGGAAGTATAATAAGTTTAAGAGGTGAAAGTAAGGAGAATATATAATGACATTTTACGATATAACCCAACAAGACAAAGAACTTATTAAAATCGCACTTGAAACCTTAGAAAAGAATTTTGATGACGGTATTTATAATCACACAGTAGGCGCGGCGGTGCGCTGTAACAATGGGAAGGTTTACAGCGGTGTAAATTGCGATGGTATCCACGGCTCGTGCGCTGAATATATCACAATCGGCATTGCCATCTCCGAGGGCGAACGAGAATTCGATACTATAGTTGCCGTCCACGATAAAGCGCCGAATTGTTTAGTAGCACCTTGCGGCAACTGTCGCCAAATGCTTATCGAATATTGCCCTGATATTAAAGTAATACTGAACGATGATAACAATAAAATGATAAAGGTTTCTATAAAAGATTTAATTCCTTTTGCTTGGAAACCTGTAATTGTATAAATCATACACGATATCTAAATCGGCGCAGAAAATCCAGTAACCTGGGCGGTTACTGGATTTTTTATCCCATTTTTTGAAGTGAAACTGGGTAGATATCCTAAGCCAAAAACGGCTTTCGGGGAAGAGTTGAACTAAATACAAAGGCAATATCAGGTGGAAAAAATACAGTTTTTATGATATAATCAGTTCAACAAATAAGAAATTGACTAATAGTTTGTTGAATACTGGATGCAGATAGCAGAGCATTAAGTTCCTGCTATCTGTTTATAAACGCTTTGAGTTCTCCAATAAAAAACTTAAAAGTATTTGTAAGATTTCCGATTTTCAATAGTCTTATAGGTGAAGGAGGTGATAGGGAATGGAGTTCGAGCAGATTTACACTACTTATTTCCGTGATGTTTATCTATATATCCGTAGATTGTCTAATAGTGAGCATATAGCCGAAGAAATCACAAGTGAAACTTTTTTCAAGGCTATGAAATCAATTGATAGTTTCCGTGGGGATTGTGATATTCGTGTTTGGTTGTGTCAGATTGCCAAAAACTGCTATTATTCATATATAAAAAAGGCAGACCGAACAGAATGTATTGACAATGTAGAGATTGCAGAACAAGGT
>JAZTYA010000007.1:0-30534 GCA_045636705.1 Acutalibacteraceae bacterium | reverse complement strand
GCGGAGAAGGAGGGATTCGAACCCTCGAACCACTTGTAATGGTTACACGATTTCCAATCGTGCGCGCTCGACCGGGCTACGCGACTTCTCCATCGGTCGAAAACTATTATACCACCGATTTTAAAAAAATCAAGTGTTTTTAAGTAATTAGGTTGCAAAAGTCAAAAATTTTTAGTAGTTTGCATCACAAATCTGCTACACGCTAGCGTTACTGTATTTTTAAAAGGCAAATAATTAAATCATAGTTTATATATATTTACCATATAAATTTATAAAGAAATTTCAATTAAAGGCTTGCAATATTTTTTTAATATGTTATAATAGCTAAAAATGAATAATTTATGTATGACACTTGCAGGAAAAAGCTTAAACGCTTGCCGAAGGAGTAACACTCTCAGGTTTCCATAAACGGATGAGGACTGCAAGCCGACATAACTTTGGAGAACCCCATTAAATTGGGTGCCGAAGGTGCAAAGCTTTACGCTAATCTCTCAGGCAAAAGGACAAAGATAACTTTTTTATAAAAGCTATTTTTATGCTTGTTGTTAGTGGTTCTGCGTTTTGCCGAGCCGCGTTTTTATTTATTCTGAGTGTCAACATAAAGAAAGTTTTATTAAAAATTTTTGGGGGAAAATGTAATGCTAGATTGGATTACAAACATCAACGGTGAACTTAATAGCTTCATCTGGGGACCTGTAGGTCTGGTACTTCTTATCGGAACAGGAATACTTATGACCGTAGTAACAAAGTTCTTCCAGGTAAGTCGTGTTAAGGTATGGTGGCAGAACACCATAGGAAGTCTTTTCAAGAAAGACGTTATTAAACACACAAAGGAAAAGGGCGTAATTTCTCCTTTCCAGGCTATGTGTACTGCTCTTGCTGCAACGGTAGGTACAGGTAATATCGCAGGTGTAGCCGCTGCTATTTGTATCGGCGGTGCAGGCGCAGTTTTCTGGATGTGGGTTGCAGCTTTCTTCGGTATGATGACAAACTACTCTGAAAATGTACTCGGCATTTACTTCCGTCGTAGAAACTCAGAAAACGAGTGGTCTGGCGGTGCTATGTACTATCTTCGTGATGGTCTTGGCAAGAAGAAGGGTTGCAAATACATAGGAAGAGTTTTAGCAGTTATTTTCTGCATCTTCACAATGTTCGCTTCCTTCGGTATCGGAAGCATGGGACAGGTTAACAAGATTGTTGCAAACGTTGCAGCAGCTTTCAACGTAGAGGCTATTTCTTCTATCACTGTTTTCGGTGGAGTTTCACTCTATAACCTTCTTTTAGGCGTATTAATTATGATTCTTACCGCTGTTATTACTTTAGGCGGTGTTAAGAGAATTGCAAACGTTGCTGAAAAAATTGTTCCCTTTATGGTAGTGCTTTATGTTGTCGGCAGCCTTGTTATTATCGGTATTAACTACAATGCAATTATCCCTGCTTTCAAGGCTATTTTCGTAAATGCATTTAAGCCTGAGTCATTTGTTGGCGGTGGTATCGGTGGTATTATCGTTGCTATGACCAACGGCTTTAAGCGTGGCGTATTCTCGAATGAAGCAGGTCTCGGTTCTTCTGTAATGGTACACTCAAACTCAAACATTAAAGAGCCCGTAAAACAGGGTATGTGGGGTATCTTTGAGGTATTCGCAGATACAATGGTAGTTTGCACAATGACCGCTTTGGTAGTTCTTACTTCAGGCGGACTTGCAGGTGGCGCCTTCAACGTCCAGACAGGTGAAATTGCACAGGGTCTTACCGATGCAACACTAGTCGGCGGCGCATTTAACGAAGTATTCCCTTGGGGCAATATCGGACAAAGATTTATTGCAATCGCAATGTTCCTCTTCGCCTTCACAACCGTTCTTGGCTGGTCACACTACGGCTCAAAGGCTTGGGAATATCTCTTTGGCGCAAAGACTACATTCATCTTCAGAATTATCCACGTTTGCACAGTAGTATTCGGCGCAGTTCTTACCTCTTCACTCGCTTGGGATATTTCGGACACCTTCAACGGATTTATGATGGTACCAAACCTTATCGGTGTTGTTGTTCTCTTCCCCTTGGTTATGAAGATTACCAAAAACTATGTTGACCGTAAGGTTAAGGGTAAAAAGGATGTAAGACCGGTTCTTTCTTACGATGAACAAATCGAAACTGAAATGATTTTCAAACTCGATGAAGAATAAAATTTAAAAAATAAAAGGCTAGTTTCGACTAGCCTTTATTTTTTTGCGCATAATATAAAAAAGTAAGAAAGGGTGCTTTTATGATAGAATCAGATACTATAAAACTTCTTCGTGAGTGCGATGCGGGGATTAAAATGGGCACGGCATCAATAAGAGATGTCGAAGACCATATTAAAGACCCGAATATGAAAAGATATCTATTAGCCGCAAAGGACGAACACGAAGAGCTTGGCAGGGAAATGGAAAAACTACTTGATAAATACCGTGATGACGGCAAGGAACCTAACCCCATAGCCAAGGGAATGTCCTATATGAAAACCAATATGAAACTTATGATGGAGGATACCGACAGCACCATAGCAGACCTTATGATAGACGGATGCAATATGGGTGTTAAGTCCTTAAACCGCTATTTAAACGAATATAAGGCGGCAGACGAGGTGTCAAAGGATATGGCAAAACGCCTTATAAACCTCGAAGAAAAAATGGCAGTAGAATTACGTAAATATTTGTAGTAAAAAAGAGTGAACATTAAGTTCACTCTTTTTATATCGTTTGCTTAACTATGTTTTAATCCCCAAATTGCGCTTTGATTTTTTCGTTTACTATAGCGTTCATAACAGGAATATTTTTTAAATCCTCTTCTTTAATACTTATTTCTGCAATGTCTTCTTTTTCACCATACTGTGGAAAATTCACAAGCCAAGTTCCGTTAGAATTATCTTCGAGACATATCCAACCCTGCATACCTTTGTGAACTCCGTCTTTAGCATATTTTTCTTTTTCGACAATTACTTCTACACAATCCATCATTTTCATATTATTTACCTCCTAATGGCGTAGTTAATTGGATATGCCCATTTGGATAAAGCATCCATCCGGTTATAAAAGACACCTTATTACCGGTATCTTTTCGAGCAATTTCTATTTTTATACTTAATCGTTGTCCTTTGTCGTTAAGCTTGCCTAAGGTATAGTTTCCGTCGGTATATTTTTCTAATGCTTGCTTTTCAATTTCCGCTTTTAGATATTTCGCATCTGCAACCGAATAACCCCAAGATTTAAAAAGTTTATCTTTTCCGTGTTCATATTCGCCATTGGTATCAAACAAATATGGGTCATATTTACTATATGCACTATCGGATGAACTTTTTGTTATTACATCGTTATATGGAATTTCTTCTAATATACAGTGACAAAACGGGTGATGTGGCCATAGTGGAGTTTTGTTCTTTTGAAACCAACAACCGTCAAGTTTTAAGCATTCCATACAGTGCTTATCGCTCAAATTTTGATGTAACCATTTATTCCATCTCGGTTCTTTTGGTTGTGGTTCACCCCATATTGCAGCGTGAATTAAATCAGATAAGTAACTCAATATTTTTTCTCCTTTGTATTATAACATTTTTTAGCACAAAAGTATAGTTCAGGTTGCCGGCAAGACCTAATAGTTGATACCTTTCTTGCTACAACACATTATATATTTTGAATATAAATTGTCAAGGACATAAATTTGAGTTAAAGGTTAGTATATGTTTACAATTGTTTTATCTTTCTGCTTTTTAGCATATTTATAAGCCTTAAAGGCTCCGCTGTTTTCTCTTTCCTCGGCATAGAAAAGCACAAAATCACTCTCATCAATCATAGCACAGTTCCGAAAATAAATACTTTTATACCAACCCTCAAACGAAGGGATAAGGAAAATTATTTCATCATAATCATCCCTCTTAAAATATCTTGACTTTTTTCTTAAATAACCCTCTTGCGTTACACAGTAAACACGCTTTATTTGAAGCTCGGGCTTTTCTTCTTTAATTTTTGTTACTATTTTGTAGCAAAGGTTATCAAAATCTCCAAACCCGCCAAAATAAAAAATGCGACAACCCAAATCTACCGCATTTAAAATTTCGGCAGAGGTTATCGCATATAAATTTTCTGTGATTATAATATCACGGTGTCCAAAAAAGGAGCAGATTTTATTTTCCATAATAAAAAAATGAGGTGCCACCCCTTGCGAGATGACACCGTAGAATACCTCTCGCATAGTTGTCACACCATATAACCATCCAGAAACAAGAAACGGTTGCGATACGGTATTGCTACCTAATATATCGTTTCTGGATAAGGACATAGTATGCCCTTATAAATTTTAACAATTATTCAAATGGTGTGACAAGCACATTATAACATTACTTTTTAAATTTTTCAATATCTTTATAAAAAGTAAAAGACCGATTGTTTTCTATTAATCTTGACAAAGTTGTTTTTTTCGATTACAATATATTACGAAAAAAGGTAGAAATCCAATATAATTCGGCGAGGTGTTTATATGAAAATTCAAAGACAAAATTACTTAAACAGACTTATCAATAAAAAAGGCAACGGACTTATTAAGGTTGTAACAGGAGTTCGCCGTTGCGGAAAATCCTACTTATTATTTAATCTTTTTCACGAACATCTTTTAAACGAGGGAGTTGACGAAGAGCATATTATTGAAATTGCGCTTGATGATAGAAGGAATATAGAACTTCGCAATCCCGATAATATGCTAAAATATGTTGACAATCGCATTACTGATAGCGAGATGTATTTTATTATTCTTGATGAAGTGCAATTGTTGGATGAATTTGAGGATGTTTTAAATAGTTTTTTGCATATCCGTAACGTTGATGTTTATGTGACAGGAAGCAACTCAAAATTTTTATCAAGTGATGTAATTACGGAATTTCGTGGCAGGGGTGATGAAATTCGTATTTACCCGCTATCTTTTAGCGAATTTATGTCGGTATATGATGGAAGCGTCGATGAGGGTTGGGATGATTATTTTAATTACGGCGGCTTACCGTTGGTGCTTTCTTGTCCAACACCTGAAGAGAAAAGTGAATATCTCATTTCTCAATTTAAAAAGGTTTATATCTCCGACTTGCTTGAAAGACATTCCATTCGCAACGAAGAAGAATTCGATGAACTTTTAGATATATTGGCATCTGCTATAGGCTCGCTTACTAATCCCTTAAAACTTGCAAATACATTTAAGAGTGTGAAAGGCAAGGTTATTAGTGATAAAACCTTAAAGAAATATCTTGATTATTTAATAGACGCCTTCCTTGTAAGCAAGGCTAAAAGATACGATATTAAAGGCAAAAAATATATAAATTCCCCTGCAAAGTATTATTTTGAGGACATAGGACTTCGTAATGCCCGTCTTGAATTTAGGCAAACCGAAGAAAATCATATTATGGAAAATATTATCTATAACGAACTTCGTATAAGAGGCTTTCGTGTAGATGTGGGACTTGTTGAGCATTATAGCAAGGATGAGAATAAAAAATCCGTCAAAAAGCAACTTGAGGTGGATTTTGTGGCTACAAAAGGAAACAGAAAATACTATATTCAGTCTGCATTTGCTATGGCAAATCCTGAAAAAATTGAGCAGGAACAACGCTCGTTGCTTTCAATCCCCGATTCTTTTAAAAAGATTGTTGTAGTAAAAGATAATATCAAGGTAAGAAGAAACGAGCAAGGCATTGTAACAATGGGAGTTTATAACTTTTTGCTTGATGAAAACAGTTTGGATTTGTAATATTTGGGAATTTATTTTGTTATAAAAGAGAAACGGCATAGATATCTATGCCGTTTAATAATTTTTATTTCTCATTAAGCCTTTTTACAAAAGGGATTATAGTAAGCGCTATCGAAACGCCTAAAGCGATGGTTGCGTAACTGTATGGCATAATTAATTTTCCGCCAAACAGATAATAGGAATAACAGTTAAGGGATGCTATTTGCATTATAAGAGGAACATACCATTTTTTTCGGTCATATAGGAAAACACCTAAAGACAAAACATCGGCAATAAAGAAATACCTGTCGTGCATACGGGGCAAAAAGAAGGGGATTATAACCGCCGAAAGATAGGCTAGTTCAACCAAAGCCTTGTTGTCTATTTTATCCTTAAACTTAAAGCAAACGGCAACAAGAGAAATAAACGCTATACCTGTAAGCATTACTGCAACCATATTAAAGTTTTCGATGGGTGCATCTTCAAAAATTTGCCAGAAACTAGGAGAATTTAAGGACATCTCGGGGTATTGACCCGCTTGGTCAAAATAAATCCTTACACACTCAATAAAGGGTCTTCCGCAAACTAAAGCGGG
This sequence comes from Acutalibacteraceae bacterium, assembly GCA_045636705.1. GTDB lineage: Bacteria > Bacillota > Clostridia > Oscillospirales > Acutalibacteraceae > SFWF01. The sequence goes on along the minus strand of JAZTYA010000007.1, from coordinate 24,194 downwards.
AACTAATACCCCTAAAAATACTGCGGGGAAAAGAACCAACTTTAAGGGGTTTACCTTTTTAACTGCAAGCGCTACCACAATAAATGGAAGAACAAAAATTGCTTGTAGTTTAAAGGAAAATGCAAGCGCATATAAAGCGATAGCAGAAGAAGGTTTGTCCTTTAAGAAGAAGTAAACTGCGCCGATAGATAAAGCCGCAGGAATAGAATCGCACTGACCCCAATAAGCACTGTTTAGCAAAACGGTGGGTAGGGCAAGAGTTAAAATATAGGCTAAAAATGTGGCAACGGTGTTTTTGGTTCTTAAAGACACAATTTTCATCATAAAAATTGCAGCCAAAAAGTCAAAAATACAGGAGAACCACTTTATTAAAATCAAATCGTTAAGACTGAATTTTGAAATTATAAAGAGGAAATAAAGATATGGCATATTGTAGTCGCCGATTTTCTCGACTAGCGGTGCCACCCCTTTAAGTTCACGCATTTGTGCTAACCAATCGGATAAAAAGACGTTATAATCTCTTGAAGCAAAGGAAAGCAATGCCACCCTCATACCGATAAATGCTGCCGTTGCCGCCCAAATAAAAAGTGCCTCTATTGGCTCATCTTTTTTACAAAAGAAAAAGTAAAGGCAAATGCCAAAATACAGAAGAGAAAATAAAACCGCCGCAAGGGTTGTATCAGGTGCGGAAAGCCCAACACCTTCTCCTGTAAAGAGAATGTATAAGAACATTACGGCACTAACAAAAAACGTAGTTAAAAGAAGGGGAAGTTCTAATTTTTTCTTAAACAAAAAATCACCTCTTCAGATTAATAAGAAAGTTATAGGCAAGAAGAAAAATGCCGATATACACATAAAAGTTAATAAGTAAAGCGAAAACACCGCTAACAGCCTCAAAACCTAAACGGGTAAAAAAACTATCAGCAAAACCTGCCAAAAAATTTACCGCCAAATAGATAATAAGGTTTATAAAAACCTTTTTACCATCCGCAACACGAGAAAGGGGAAAGAAAACCATTAATTTTTTCATTTTATTCTGCCTCTGCCGCCTTAATCATAATGGCGCACTCAATTCTTTTCTTGTGAAGCTCGCAACCAAGCTTATAAACACCGTTTACGCTACCTGTCGAGTTGTAAGCATTAGCGGCGCAACCACCTGAGCAATACATTCGGGCAAAGCAGGTGTCACATTCTTTGTGCGAATAGATATTGCAGTTCTTAAACTGCTCGATAACCTTATCACCATTTACCCCTGTGAAAACGTTTCCTAAAAGGAAATCGGGGTTGCCTGCAAACTGGTGACAAGGATAAAGGTCACCGTTTGGAGTTACCGCCATATATTCAGTACCGACACCGCAACCCGAAACTCTCTTCACGACGCAAGGGCCACCGTCAAGGTCTATCATATAGTGGTAGAAGGTAAAGCCACGGCCTTCCTTTTTGCGAGAAATCATTTCGGTTGCCAATTTTTCGTACTGCGCCAAAAGTTCGGGTAAATCCTCTTCCTTTAAGGCGTATGGCATAGCGGGGTCTGCAACTACGGGCTCGATAGAAATCTCCTTAAAGCCCAAATCGGCCATGTGGAGAATATCTTCGCAAAAGTCTTTGTTGTATCTAGTATAGGTGCCACGGATATAATAATCCTTGCCACCGCGAAGGTCAACAAATTCTTTAAACTTTGGAACAATGTTATCATAAGAGCCAAGACCTGCTTTATTAGTTCTCATTCGGTCGTTAACCTCTTTTCTGCCATCAAGGGAGAGCACAACGTTGCTCATTTCCTTGTTGCAGAAATCCATTATTTCCTTTGTTAAAATAATTCCGTTTGTAGTGTATGTAAAACGGAAATTCTTATTGTTTGTCTTTTCCAAGCTTCTTCCGTAGGCAACCAGCTTTTTTACAACCTCAAAGTTAAGAGAAGGCTCGCCGCCGAAAAAGTCAACCTCAAGATTCTTTCTGCTGCCCGAATTTTCTACTAGAAAATCCAAAGCCTTTTTGCCGACCTCAAAGCTCATAAGACCGCGGTCGCCGTGATATTCGCCTTCGCCTGCAAAACAGTATTTGCAAGAAAGGTTGCAGTCGTGAGCAACGTGTAAGCAAAGTGCCTTTATAACCGACTGACGCTTTTTAAATGCATCGGCAAGGCCTCTAAATTTGTCCTCAGTAAAGAGTTTGCCTGCGGAAATTAAGGATTCTATAGCCTCAAAAAGCTTTAATATTTCTTCTTTATTAACGTCATCAAGGCCTTTAAACTCTTCGAGTGTTTTTGAAAGCAAATCTTCCTTATTGTACGCTTCCCAATTGGAAATCACAAAAAAAGCAACCTCGTCGACAACGTGAACAGAGCCTGAGTTTACGTCAAGCACAATATTATATCCATTTAATTTATATGGGTGTATCATAAAATCATCTCGCAGAAAAAACGCCGCAGAAAATCTGCGGCGAATTTTAGTTTTTTAATTACTTGCTCTCGCGGCACTGTTCACACTGCTGGTTAGCAACCGAGCAGGATGTTTTGCTTGCAGACTGACAAGAAGTTTGGCATTCGCCGCAACCGCCTGTTTTAGCAGAAGCCTCAAGCTCGCGTGAACTTAAAGTTTTAATTCTATCCATTTTAAGAGCCTCCTTAAATGAAATATGTTTACTCATTTAATGTACCATATTTCATAGTATTTGTCAAACATTTTTATATTCTTTAAGTGTTTTTCCCTTTCCGTCAAAGTCGTAGTTTTCAACATAATCCAAAGCCTCTTCGGGAGTCATGCAAACCTTATATAAATTATGGTTTTCTTTTGTCATGAAATTGCCGGCAATAGCCTTATCCATAAGGGCCAAAAGCTCGTCATAATAGTTGTTGGTGTTTAAAATTACCATAGGCTTATTGTGTCGTCCGATTTGCTTTAATGTGAGGATTTCAAAAAACTCCTCAAAGGTACCAATGCCGCCGGGCGTGGTAATAAAGGCGTCGGAACTGTCTTCCATTATCTGCTTGCGCTCGCGCATTGTGTCGGTCATAATAAGCTCGTTACAGTGCTTAAATAAAATACCGTCAACGTCAAAAAACTCAGGAGACACACCTTTTATATATCCTTTTTCAGAATAAGCCCCTTCGGCTACAGCACCCATAAGGCCACCGCAACCGCCGCCAAAAACGAGAGTATGACCTCTTTTTGCCATAAGAGCTCCAAGACATACTCCTGCATCTAAATAGGATTTATCAAGCGTTTTGCTTGACGCTCCGTAAACACATATATTCATAAATTTCACCCCTGATTTTTTCTAAATTTTAAATAGTCTTCTAAAATTAAAACAGCGGCTACGGCATCAACCGTTTCCTTGCGCTTTTTACCCTTTGTATCATTCATACTAAGAAGAGTATGAGCAGAAACAGTAGTCAGACGCTCATCCCAAAGAACAACAGGAACACCGCTTGCCTCTTCCAGTCTTTTTGCGCCTTCTTTGCACTCCTCAGCTCTGAAACCTTCGCTTCCATCCATATTACGCGGAACACCGACCACAATAAGTTCGGCGCCAAGGGTCTTTACCTTTTCATTTAGCTTTTCTATTAGTTTGTCGGGATTTCTCTCGGTTATTACACAGTCGGGAAAAGCAAAGCTCTCGGTTATATCACTTACCGCAACGCCTGTGCGAACAAGACCCAAATCAACTGACATTATTTTCATTTATATTTCCTTATCCTTTAACAAGTAATCTGCTTTTTTGCGATTTATAAATTTCCGGAAGATGCGAGTCGTCGTTTAAAAATTCAATTTCAAACTTATTGTTATTATATGTTATAAGTGAAACGGCGGTGTTTACCGACCAATCGGTTTTTGATAACATTTTAATATCATTATATAGTATATGACAGTTAAGGTTTCTTATTGCACCGCCGTGAGAAGCAATAAGAATGGTTTTGCCTTCATTTTCGGGGTCTAAAACTAATTTTTCAATACCCCTTTTCATACGACTGTAAAGCTCGCGCATGGTTTCACCGTTAGGGGGACAAAAGTCCTCAGGGTGATTATGCCAAGTATCATCGAAATCGGGATATTTTTCAAAAATTTCCCTAAAGGGCATACCTTCCATATCGCCAACCGAAAGTTCGGTAAAAAGGGGTTCAACGAAAACTTCTAGTTCTTTACCGTAAACTGCCGCCATGGCCGTTTTTTTAGCGCGGATTAAAGGGCTCGAAAAAACCTTATCTATATGTATGTTTTGAAAGCGCTTGTGTAAGCACTCTAACTGTTTTTTTCCAAGGTCTGTTATATCACAGTCGATAGAGCCTTGAAAGGATTTCATACGATTTCCTTCGGCTTCGCAGTGCCGAACCAGGTAAATTTTAACCAACTAATACACCTCAAAAAGTTTTATATACATATTATATATTATTTCTAAAACATTTTCAAGCGAAGCAAAAAAATAAGGTGTGAGCGGTTTGCCCACACCTTAAAAAGAAACTTATTTTGTCTTTCTTGTTTTCCAAAGAACCCAAAGGGGAGAGGAAATAAAGAGAGATGAGAAACAACCCGAAACAAGACCGAATGCCATAGGAATACAGAAACTGCGAAGTGTAGTTAAAGCGAAGATTTCAGCTACTACAATAATTGTAACTACTGCAAGCAAGGTTGTAATGGTTGTAACAATGGTTCTAACCTTAACCTGATTAATACTCATATTTACAAGTGAAGGAGTATCAAGTTTCGGGAAGAGGGATTTATTCTCACGGATACGGTCGTAAATAACGATGGTATCGTTAAGAGAATAACCGAATATTGTAAGAAGAACCGCAATGAAATTAGAGTCGATTGAAAGTCCGAAGATTGTGCAAGCAAAGAATGCAACGAACACGTCTATAAAGAGGGCTGCGAAAGCTGTTAAAGCAGCCGATACACCACCGATTTTTCTAAAGCGGATACCAACGTAGATTACAACCAAGATACCTGCTAAAAGAACAGATACTAAGCTCTTTGTAAAGAAGGTACCTGCTAAGGTCGGGTCGGTAGAGTTAGAGTCGTAAAGAGAGAACTTATTATCCTTATAGGTATTAACAAGAGTGTCCTCTAGCTTTTGCTGTGCTTCGTTTGAAAGAGCATCCGTACCTGCAAGGGTAACAACGAGTCTTTGTTCGTTATCGGTATAGCTTGTACTAATGCTTGTGTTAACGTCAATGCCTAATGCCTTCTCGATAGACTTTTCAACGTCAGCAGGAGCTTCGCCTGTGAAGGAATAGATAATTCTTGTACCACCCTTGAAGCTTAGGTCAAGGTTAATACCGAAGATGCATGTAAAGATAATACCAATAACGTAAAAAATTGCAAATCCGATAAGTGCGAATTTAAATGCCTTGTTAAAATCAATTTCTTTTTTAAACATTTTTAGCACCTCCGAATAAAACAGGGTTTCTGAATATCTTTATTCGAGAAATACTCTTTATCATCCATTTTGAAGCTAAAACGCCAAGTAATAGGTTGAAGATAACGCCAACGAGTAATGTGTAGCCGAAAGAGTAAATCGAACCGGTAATAGTAGAACCGAACAATGCCATAATCGGCGCAAATATTTGTGCGAAGATACCTTCAGAACCGAAAGCACCCATAAGCACGATGGATACGATAACGATGGTGATGTTACCGTCGATAATTGCGCTTACGCAGTTCTTATAACCTGCATTAATAGCACCGTCGATGGTCTTGCCTTTTTGGAATTCTTCCTTAATACGTTCAGCAGCGATAACGTTTGCGTCAACGCCCACACCGATAGAAAGAAGAATACCTGCAATACCGGGAATGGTAAGTGTGAAGCTGTCGATTGTTGGGAAGTAACCCGAAATACAAGCAATCATAGCGGCAATCTGACCTAAAAGTGAAATCGAAGCGATTACACCGGGAAGTCTGTAACGGCCAATCATAACTGCGCAGATAATAACGAACGCGATAACACCTGCTAAAAGCATAACGGTAAGAGCATCGTTACCTAAGGTCGGAGAAATAATCTGGATTTTTCCGTTGTCAGCAGAAAGAGAGAAGGGAAGATTACCTGCATTAATCTGACGAGCGATTTGAAGAGCGCTTTCAGCAGAATCAATACCCTCGATAACAGCGGCGCCGTTAGAAATTACACTGTTTACGGTAGCCGAGTTAACAAGTTCATACTGCGGGTCTTTGTCTTCGTCCTCTTCGGTATCGCTTGTAACTAGCCAAATAGAAATAACCTTACCAACGTTGTTTTTGGTAGCCTCTGCAAACTTAGTTGTACCTTCAGCGGTAAAATCTAAAGAAATTAAAGGATTACCGGTTTCAGGGTCGGTTCCTGCAGTAGCAGATTTAACATCTGTACCGCTAAGTAGAAGCTTACCTGTGGACTCTTCGCCCTCGCGGAATTCAAGTGTTGCATCCTGAGCTAGCTCCTTAATAGCTGCCTTTGGGTCAAACTTGGTTTCCTCAGCGGTCCAAGGGAAGCGGACGATAATCTGCTTGCTTGAACTGTCACAGTAAACCTCATAATCGGTTATGTTGTTGCCGACAAGTTTTCTTTCCATTATAGTCTTTGCTGACTCAAGGTCCTCTTGGGTTATCTTGTCAGGGTCAATGTCGGGAGAAAACACTGCTTCAACACCACCGCGAATATCAATACCCCAACGGATGTCTTTAGCACCCTTAAAGGTAAGTTCGCGAATGTCGCCGTAGTAATTTTCCACACCGAAGAAGGCGGTATAGGTTAGGGCAAGAATACATGCGATGAGCACGAAAACTACCCATTTACCTGTCTTTTTAGCTTTCATGGTTGGTCCTCCAAATAATAAAATATAAAAATCGGGTAAACCGAAAATTATTTAACTAATTTTTCAAGGGATGCGTATTTTACTGCTACGCAAAGAACCTCTGCCGCTTTTTTAAGTTCCTCAGCGGTCGGGAAGGAAGGTGCGATACGAAGGTTTTTATCTTCGGGGTCAACACCATAAGGATAGGTAGCACCTGCAGGGGTAAGAACAAGGCCTGCGTCCTTGCAAAGCTCAGCTACTCGTTTAGCACAGCCACTCAAAACATTCATACTGATAAAGTATCCGCCGGAAGGTTTAGTCCATTCTGCAATACCGAGTCCCGAAAGTTCTCTATTAAAGGTTTCAATGCAGGCTTCAAACTTAGGTCTTAAAACCTCGGCATGCTTTTGCATGTGAGCATAAAGCTTGTCACAAGAGTCAAACATTCTTGCGTGCGCCAACTGATTCATCTTATCAGGACCTATAGTCTGAACGGTCATGCGCTTTTTTAGAAGAGCGATGTTATTATCGCTTGCAGCCTCTACCGCAACGCCGGCACCGGGGAAGGTAACCTTTGAGGTAGACGTGAAGATAAATACCATATCTTCGTTACCGCATTTTTTACATTCGTCATAAATGTTCAAAAGCGGGTCGGTTTCATTATAAAGGTCGTGAATTATATAAGCGTTGTCCCACATAATGCGGAAATCCTTTGCAGCGGGCTTTAAAGCCGCAATACGCTTTACAACCTCGTCACTATAGGTAAGACCTAAGGGGTTGGAATATTTAGGAACACACCACATACCTTTAACAGTAGGGTCTTTAACAAGCTCCTCAATTTGGTCCATATCAGGTCCGTCGGCATTGTACTTTACGGTAATCATTTCGATGCCGTAATATTCACAAATACCAAAGTGACGGTCATAACCGGGAGCAGGACATAAGAACTTGATTTTGCCCTGTAAAAGCCAAGGACCCTCTCCAAAGCCTGAAACCATTCCCTGTGTTATTGTATCAAACATCATATTGAGTGAAGAGTTGCCTCCGCAGATGATGTTTTTCTTGTCCATTCCTAAAACAGAAGAAAAGAGTTCCTTAATCTCGTCAATTCCGTCAAGTCCGCCGTAGTTTCTACAGTCGGTACCGTTGTTTGTTTTATAATCGGTCTTCGTAGTTACCATATCGGTAAGATAGTTGCTTAAATCAAGCTGGGATGCACCGGGTTTTCCTCTCGACATATCAAGCGACAGGCCTGCCGATTTAAGTGCTTCGTAGCGTTTTTTTATTTCGCTAAACTCATCCCTTAATAAGTCTTTGCTAAGGGAAAGATAATTTGCCATTTGTTTCCTCCGTGAGTTTTCGTTAGATATACTTTGATATTATACTACCTTTTGGCACTTTTTTCAAGATAATATTATAATATATATAAAATTTTTTATAAGACAGTATAAATACCATAATTTACTACAAATTGGTTGCAATTTCCTTGACAGACAGCAGATATAGTGGTATTATTAAAATCGATAGTGGAGTATAATATTCTTTTTATATAGCTATGGCGGGCTAATATTAAGAATTTTAAAAAGAATACTGTCCGAGGAAGGCATACACCCTCGTAAAAATAGTGTAGTTTATATAAAGGAGGTGCATTTTAAGATGCCCATATCAACTGATTTATTAGTAACAATAATCATCGCTCTGGTCGTTGCTGTAATATTTTTCTTTATAGGTATGTTTGCCCGTAAGGCAAAGGCAGAAAAGGCTATTGGCTCAGCAGAGCAGGAAGCAAAACGAATACTCGGCGATGCAATCAAAACCGCTGAAGCAAGAAAGAAAGAACTTTTAATTGAAGCAAAGGATGAGGTTCATCATCTTCGTCAGGAAACCGAAAAAGACCTTCGGGAAAGAAGAAGTGAGGTTCAAAGACAGGAAAGAAGACTTCAGCAAAAGGAAGAAACCCTTGACAAGAAGATAGACAACCTTGAAATCAAGGAAGAAAATCTCAGCAAACGCGCAAAAGAAATTGAAGAAAAAATTGAAGAAAGTGAACAGATAAAAAGAAGCCAACTTGAAATGCTCGAAAGGATTTCGGGTTATTCAAAGGAACAGGCAAAGGATTATTTGTTAACACTTTTAGATGGCGAACTTACCCATGCAAAAGCCATCAAAATCAAGGATTTTGAACAGAGAACCAAGGAAGAGTCGGACAACATTGCAAGAGAGATTTTATCTCACGCAATTCAGCGTTGCGCTGCCGACCATTCATCAGAAATCACAGTTTCGGTAGTTCCTCTAGTCAACGATGAGATGAAGGGAAGAATTATCGGTCGTGAGGGAAGAAATATCAGAGCCTTAGAAACTGCAACAGGTGTTGACCTAATTATTGATGATACACCCGAAGCAATTACCGTTTCGAGCTTTGACCCAATTCGCCGTGAGGTTGCAAGACAGGCGCTTGAGAAGTTAGTAACCGACGGAAGAATACATCCCGCAAGAATTGAAGAAATGGTTGCGAAGGCACAAAACGACGTTAATGCAATCATTAAACGTGAAGGCGAAAGAGCAATGCTCGAAGCAGGAATTCACAACCTTAACCCTGAACTTGTAAAGCTTTTAGGTAAGCTTTATTACCGTACAAGCTATGGTCAAAACGTGTTAAATCACTCATTGGAGGTTTGCCACCTTTCAGGAATTATCGCAGCCGAACTTGGCGTGAACGTAGCGTTAGCTAAGAGAGCCGGCCTTTTACACGACATCGGTAAGGCTCTTGACCACGAGCAAGAGGGTACACATATTCAACTTGGTGTTGAGGTTGCAAAGAAATATAAGGAAAACGATGAGGTTGTTCACGCAATCCACGCTCATCACGGCGAGGTTGAGGCAAAGACTGTTATCGCTTGCATAGTTCAGGCAGCCGATGCTATTTCAGCAGCTCGTCCGGGCGCTAGACGTGAGAACATCGAAAACTATATTAAACGACTTGAAAAGCTTGAGGAAATCGCCAATTCCTTCAAGGGTGTTGAAAACTCATTCGCAATTCAGGCAGGTCGTGAGATTAGAATTGTTGTTAAGCCCGAGGTTATCAGTGATGACCAAATGATAATCGTAGCTCGTGATATCGCAAACAAGATTGAAAATGAGCTTGAATATCCGGGTCAAATCAAGGTTAACGTTATCAGAGAAAATCGTGCCGTTGACTTTGCAAAATAAGTAAAAAAAGAACCGAGAGAGTTTCTCTCGGTTCTTTTTTTATTAAATATTTTCAATAGAGTACTTGATTTTGAAGTAATCGAAGTAGTGGTTGAATTCCTTTTTGTCGCCGCTCTTTACACTGCGCAAGTACTTGTGGATGTCCATATCACTATGGGACATTTCTATCATACAACCTGCAATGTTTGAACAGTGGTCGGAAACTCTTCCAAGGTTTGTCAAAAGGTCTGTAAGGATGAAACCAAGCTCAATTGTGCATTCTCCTTTTTGGAGTCTTTCAATGTGTTTTGCCTTAATTTCGGCTTTTAGAAGGTCAACAACCTGCTCAAGCGGTTCGACCTGAACGGCACTGTTAAGGTCTTGGTTTACGAAGGATGCGTGGGCAAGACCAACAATTTCAGATACGGCACTCATAAGCACTGTAAGTTCTTTCTTAGCATCGCCCGAAAATTCAATCTTCTTATCTCTTATTTCCTCTGCAGAAGCCAGAATGTTAACCGAGTGGTCGGAAATTCTTTCAAAGTCGCTGATAATGTGAAGAAGCTTTGTAATCTCGGCGCTGTCTTCCTTTGTGTGCTCAAGTGAAGAAAGTTTCACAAGATAACTGCCCAAATGGTCTTCGTATTTATCAGCCTTGTCTTCTCCGATTAAAATAGCCTGACTTAATTCGTCACTGTAATTGTTTATTATTTCGAAGGACTGCTTTATGGTATCAACCGAAATATCTGCCATTTTCTTAGCAACCGATTTACTACGCTCAACCGCAACAGAAGGAGTTACGAAAAGACGTGAGTCGAGTATCTCGTACTCTTCCTTCTCGGCAGTATCGCGAACGGTAATGCAGGCAAGCTTTTCAAGAAGACGTGTAAAGGGCATCCAAAGAATAGTGCAGATGATATTAAATGCCGAGTGAACTATAGCTATTTGGAATTCGCTTATTTCCATACTGTCAAGGAAATAAAGGTTTAAAAGCGGTTTTGCTATCGAGTAGGCTATTAAAAGCACGACTGTACCGATAACGTTAAAATAAAGATGAACAAAGGCGGTACGCTTGGCATTTTTGTTAGCACCAACACAGGATATAAGCGCTGTAACGCAGGTACCGATATTCTGTCCCATAATAATCGGTATTGCGGCGCCAAATTTAACAGCACCCGTTGAGGCTAAAGCCTGCAATATACCAACCGAAGCCGAGGAGGACTGAATAATCGCAGTAAGAAGCGCTCCTGCGATAACGCCGAGTACGGGGTTTGTAAAGAGGGTTAACAAATTGCTAAATTCAGGTACGGTTTTAAGTCCCGATACCGCATCGGACATAATGTCCATTCCTGTCATAAGGGTTGCAAAGCCTAAAAGAATTACCGAGGTATCCTTCTTTTTGCTCGATTTGGTAAACATCATAAGCCCTAATCCTATTAAGGCTAAAATCGGCACGAAAGAGGTCGGCTTAAACATTGTTACAAGGAAGTTTCCGCTTTCAATTCCCGTAAGAGATAAAAGCCACGCGGTGACCGTCGTACCTATGTTTGCGCCCATTATAATTCTAATTGCTTGGCGCAGGGTCATAATTCCCGAGTTAACAAAACCTACAACCATTACGGTTGTAGCGGACGAGGACTGAATAACTGCCGTAACGCCAAGACCCAGTAAAAAGCCCTTTACAGGACTGTCGGTCATTTTTGAAAGCACGGCTTTAAGACCGCTGCCCGCCTTCTTTTCAAGGGCGTTTCCCATAAGGTTCATACCAAAAAGGAAGAGGGATAAACCGCCTATAAGTGACAACACGTTAAAAATACTGAAATTTGCTGATGTGTTAAAGAAATCCATAAGTCATCTCTTTTCTTTTTTTCTTTTTCTTTTTTCTGACAATAACATTATATATGATATTATTTCCAAAAAAAATAGGTTTTTGTTAAATGTATGTTAAATCGAAACACCCGCCGAACTTGTTCGACGGGTGTTTAAGATTATTATTTAAAACAAACCGATATTTCAGTACCGACTCCTTCGGCACTTTTGACTTTAACGGTAGCATCGTGATATTCTACACCATGCTTAACAATAGAAAGACCAAGTCCCGTACCGCCGATAAGCCTTGAACGACTTTTATCAACCCTGTAAAAGCGCTCAAATATGCGGTCAAGGTGTTCGGCAGGAATTCCAATACCCGTATCCCGAACGGTAACGACTTTGCCGTTTTTATCAGAATTTACAGATATATATACCTTTCCGTTTTCCTTGTTATATTTAATAGCGTTGTCAATTAGGTTATAAATTATCTCATTAATAATAATCCTATCTCCTAAAACGGCAGTGGATTTTCCCTCAAGACAAAGCTCAACATTTGTTTTGGCGGCTACGCCATCCAAACGCTCCTTTGCATCCTTGGCTTCAGCAAAAAGGTCAACTTCCGAAAAGTCTTTCTTTTCATTTGCTTCATCAAGTCTGGAAATTTTAATAATATCATTAACAAGACTTAAAAGCCTTGTTGATTCATCATAAATATTCTTTGCAAAGCCGCCAATATCCTCCGATTTTATCATACCGTTCATCATAAGCTCGGATATTCCTAAAACTGCGGTTAGGGGAGTTTTAAGCTCGTGTGACACATTAGAGGAAAACTCTCGCCGCATTTCCTCTCTTTTTTCCTTTTCGGTGACATCAAGGATAAGAATAATAACACCGCTTATTTTGTCTTCGGTAATAACGGGATTTGCATAAAACTCGAAAACCTTGTCACCTAAGATATGAGTGTATCGGTTTTGTTTGCCCTTAAGCGCTATGCTTACAACCTTGTTGAATTCGGCACTGCCACCCAAGTCAGAGTAGCCATTCGAAAATTTAGAGGCACTTTTGTTTAAAAAGATTATCTCGGCTTTTTTATCAACGAGAACTAACCCCTCAGACATATTTTCGGTAATGGTTTTGAGTTCCTCTTGCCTTTTTCTTAAATCCTTCATTTGTCGGGCAATAAGGTCGTCCTGTCTTTTAAGCTTGGTTATAAGCTCAAAAATCTCCTTGTAATCCTTATTAATTTTCGGATTTTCAACCGAAATTTTGTTTATTGGCTCAAGTATGCTTTTGGAGAAAAGGTATCCCAGTATTAGCATAAGCACCAAAGAAAAAGCGATTGCAACAGATAAATAAGTAATTTTATTTAATATTGCAAAAAGAACCAGAGAAGCAAGGCTTGTGACAATAATACTAGTAAAAATTCTTTTTAGCATTCTTCACCTTCGCAGATTTTATAGCCTGCTCCCCTTACTGTTTTAATTAGCTCTCCTGCGACACCAAGCTTTGAACGAAGTGTCCTTATATGTACATCAACCGTGCGGTTTTCACCGTCTAACTCCATTCCCCATACTTTGCGGAGAATGTCTTCACGGCTTATAACATTACCAATTTGTGAGCAAAGAAGACTTAATAGCTCAAACTCTTTAAAGGTAAGGGTTATATCCTCGCCATTTACCTTTATTATATGCTTTGCAGGATTTAGATAAAGACTGCCTATGTGGTAATCGGTCTTGTCAGGCGTAAAATCCGAACGGCGAAGAAGCGCCTTAATTCTTGCTAGCAGCTCGACCATACTAAATGGCTTTGTGACATAATCATCTGCACCCGTGTCAAACCCTATAACCTTATCATACTCCTGTGACTTAGCAGTCAGCATAATGACAGGAAGTTTTGCCGTCCTACTGTTTTTACGAAGCTTGGACAGTATCTTATAGCCGTCCTCTTCGGGCAGCATTACGTCAAGCAGTAAAAGTTTTGGAACCTCGTTTTCCATTTCACTCCAAAAAAGCGACGGCTTATCAAAGTTTTTCACCTTAAAGCCTTCGTTTTTTAAAGCGTAGGATACGAAATTTCGTATTGTAGGGTTGTCTTCAAGAAGATATATCATATCTGTCCTCTTATGAATTTTATTCAAAACAAAGTGATTTTACTACCTCTTTGGCCAAAAGAAGTCCTGCTGCGGCAGGAACAAAAATTGCGCTTGCAGGGGCATCTCCTTTGCCTTTTTGTTCGCCTGTTGCCTCTTTTGAAGAGGGCTTTTCATCCGACCAGACTACTTTTAAGTGTGCAATTCCTCGTTTTTTAAGTTCCTTTCGCATAACGCGAGCCAAAGGACAGTCGGTAGTTTTTGAAATATCCGAAACCTTAAGCCTTGTTATATCAAGCTTGTTTCCCGTTCCCATCGAGCTTATAACGGGGATATTTTCCTTTACGGCGCGCTCAATTATTAAAAGCTTTGCGGTTACCGTGTCAACCGCGTCTATTATATAATCAAACTCCTTAAAATCCACCATATCTGCCGTGTCGGGAAGATAAAAAATATTTTTAGGAACAACTACGGCTTCGGGGTTTATTTGTTTAGCCCTTAAAACTGCCGCTTCGGTTTTCGGAATGTTTAGAGTTTCATTCGTTGCTAAAAGTTGTCGGTTAAAGTTTGAACCCGATACGGTATCATAGTCAAAAACGGTAATTTTACCGATACCGCTTCGAACTAAAGCCTCAAACGCGGCAGAACCCACACCACCAAGACCAAAAAGGGCAACAGATGAATTTTTAAGTTTTTCTACTGCCGTCTTTCCAAGCAGCGCTTCGGTTCGTGAATAAAAGCTATTCATCCTTAACTCCTACTTTTTTACAAATATCGTTTAAGACACATTTTTCGCAATAAGCCTTCCTTGCCGTGCAAACTGCTCTTCCGTGCAGTACGGTTCTATGGCAAAAGTCGTTAGATTTGTCCTTTGGCAAAAGCTTTTTAAGCTCCATTTCGACCTTTTTCGGCTCTTTTGTGTTGGTAAGACCAAGCCGGTTCACAATTCTTATAAAATGTGTGTCGGTAACGACGGCAGGCTTTTTGTAAACGTCGCCTACGACCAGGTTGGCGGTCTTTCTTCCAACACCGGAAAGGGTTAAAAGCTCCTCAATAGTGTCGGGAACTCTGCCGCCAAAACGCTCGGTAATGCCTTTGCCGATTTCAATTAAATCCTTTGCCTTGGTTTTATAAAGACCACAGGTTTTTATAAGCTTTTCAACCTCTTCTATAGGCGCTTCTGCCATAGAAAAAGCATCGGGGAAGGCTTCGAATAGGGCAGGGGTTACCATGTTAACCCTAGCGTCGGTGCATTGCGCCGAAAGTCTGGTTGCTATAAGCAACTGAAAAGGGTCGCTATAATTTAATGAACATATTGCTTCGGGATATTCCTTTTCTAAAGCCAAAACCGAAGCTTTTGCAATTTCCTTTTTTGTCATTATGAGTCAAGCCTCATATCGCCCTTTTTAATAAGACCGAGCTTTCTCATTGCCTCGCTAACAGAAAGTGCAATTACTGCGGGTAAAAGGAAATGAATCGCGATAATTTCAACTATTGCAATTACGGGGTCGGTGCCGGCACCGATTAAAGCAGTATAGGTTTCAAAGGGACCTACAAGTCCTGCAGTACCCATACCGGAACCTGTTGCGGTGCTAACCATTCCTAATACCGCAGAGGAAATAGGACCTACGATAGCGCTTGCAATAATAGCGGGAAGCCAGATTAAAGGATGTCTTACAATGTTAGGCATCTGAAGCATTGATGTGCCAATACCCTGTGATACAAGTCCACCCCATTTATTTTCTCTAAAAGATGCTACGGCAAAGCCTATCATATTACAGCAACAACCTGCAACGGCGGCGCCTGCGGCAAGACCTGTTAGTTTTAATGAAACGCCGATAGCGGCAGAAGAAATAGGAAGTGTTAAGCATATTCCCATTACAACCGACACGATAATACCGCCTATAATCGGGCTTTGTTCAACATTTATATTAACTATGTTTCCAATCCAAGCCATAGCCGCCGAAATAGGAGGTCCTATAAGAAATCCTGCAACGGCTCCCGGAATAATTGAGCAAAGGGGAGTAACGATTATATCAACCTTGGTTTTGCCTGCAACGAGTGAACCTACTTCTATTGCTATGTAGGCTGCAATAAATGCGCCCAATGGTTCGCCGGGACGGCCTAAAACAAAGCTTTCGGTTGCAATGTTCGGGAAAGCGCCAACAAGACCTGCTACTGCGGCAGAAACGGTAACAAGTGGGCTTGACTTTAGCTTACAAGCAACACCAATACCAATGCCGGCTCCGGTTATTGTCTTTGCAAAACCTCCGATTGCTAGAAGATAAGCCCCTACAGTGCCGCCTATCATTGAGCCTATTTGGGAAATAATAGTGCCTATTATAAGGGTGGCAAAAAGGCCTGTTGCCATACCAGAAAGTCCGTCAATAAAAAGTCGGTTTAAAAACTTCTTAACCATGATATCTCTTCTTTCGTTTTGTTTTTCTACATTTTATCACTCTAGGGCAATTTTTTCAAGTATTTATAAGAAAAAACGCAGTAGTTTTACTACTGCGTTTTTCTTCCGTAAAGCACGGTTTCTTTTAAAATAATTTCGGCAAGCCAGTCGTTTATACACTCTGGCCTTACTCTCCATATCCAATTGCCGCCGAGAGTCGAAGGAGTGTTTATTCTGCCTTCACTTCCCATACCCATTAAATCGGGCATCATAATAATTGCCGTATCGGCAACCGACATTAAAGCCGCTTTTATTAAAGCCCAGTTAAAGCCGTCAACGGACGGGTAGTTTAAATACTTGTGGGCATTCTCTACGTCCTGTGGATTTGCAGAGTTTAGCCAACCCATAATAGTGTCGTTGTCGTGTGTGCCTGTATATACAACACAATTTCTTTCGTAGTTATGGGGCAGATAATCGCTTTCTTCACGTGTATCAAAAGCAAACTGCAAGACCTTCATACCGGGGAATCCAGTCGCCTTTAGCATCTTTTTAACCGAAGGGGTTAAAAGACCTAAATCCTCGGCAATTATCGGAATGTTTTTGCCAAACTTAAGTTTAAGTTCATCAAAGAAATGAATTCCGGGGCCCTTTACCCATTTGCCGTTTACCGCGGTTTCTTCGCCAAAAGGAATAGTGTAATAGGCTTCAAAGGCTCTGAAGTGGTCAATTCGAAGAGTATCATAAAGGGTTAAAGCGTAGCCAATGCGGTTTTTCCACCAGGCATACTTTTCTTCCTTCATAAGTTTCCAGTTGTAAATTGGGTTTCCCCAAAGCTGACCGTCTTCTGAAAAGGCGTCGGGTGGGCAACCTGCCACCTTTTTAGGCTTAAGGTTTTTGTCAAGTAAAAACTGTTCAGGGTTTTCCCATACGTCAGAAGAATCGTAGGAAACGTAAATAGGCATATCGCCGATAATTTTAATTCCCTTATTGTTTGCGTACTTCTTTAAAGAAAACCACTGTTTGGAAAACTTGAACTGTACGAATTTATAAAAGTCTAAAAGATTAGAGTATTCGTCCTTCACCTTATCAAGAGCCTCTTTTTGTCTTTCCTTAAAAGGCTTGTCCCAGGTGTACCAAGCAGTATCGCCAAAGAGCTTTTTAATGGTCATAAAAAGCGAGAACGAATCAAGCCAAAATGCGTTTTTTGACACGAATTTATCATACTCTTCGTTTTTTTCAAAGCGAGAAAAAGCTATTTTTAGCATATCTTCGCGGTGTTTATAAAGTTTTCCGTAATCTACCGACTCTATATTGTCGCCAAAGTCAAAGCTATCGGCTTCTTCCTTTGTTAAAAGGCCCTCTTCAATAAGTAATTCAGGGTCGATAAAATAAGGATTGCCCGCATAAGAAGAAAAAGACTGATAGGGCGAATCTCCATAGTTTGTAGGATTTAAGGGCAGTATTTGCCAATAGGTTTGGCCCGACTTTTCTAAAAAGTCTACAAACCTATACGCCTCTTTTCCAAATGTGCCTATGCCATAGTTAGAAGGCAAGGAAAAAACAGGCATTAAAATTCCGCTATATCTCATAATTATCCTTTCACTGCACCCGAAACAACACCCTTAATGATGTGTTTTTGAGCGATAAAGTATATTGTTATAACAGGAAGTAAGCAAAGAACGATTAAGGCCATTGTAGCACCGTAATCAACCTTGCCGTAGCTTCCTTGAAGATACTGTATTTGTATGGGAATGGTTCTGTATTCGGTCTTATCAAGCACCAAATAGGGAAGAAGATAGTCGTTCCAAACCCACATAATTTGCAAAATTCCTACCGAAATGTAGGTCGATTTCATAATGGGCGCAACCACCAAAAAGAAGGTCTTAAAGGGGTTACAACCGTCAATGGTTGCCGCCTCTTCTATTTCGAGCGGTATATGGCTTATAAAACCGCTAAACAAAAACACCGCTAGTCCTGCGCCAAAGCCTAAATAAATTATAGGAATGGTCCAAGGTGTATCAAGTCCTAGCTTGTCGGCTGTTTTTGAAAGGGTGAACATAACCATCTGGAAGGGGACTACCATTGAAAATATGCAAAGATAATATACCATTTTACAGAAGATGCTGTCAACCCTCTTTATATACCAAGCGGTCATAGAGGTGCAAAGGAGAATTAGCGCTACCGAAAGCACGGTTATTATAAAACTGTAAAATACGGCATTATAAAAGGGATAATTTCCGTGGGTTATGCCCTTGATGAAGTTTTCAAGGCCTACAAAACTGTCGGCTAAAGGAAAAGAAAAAAGGGAAGTCTTAATAGCATCGTTGCTTTTAAATGAATTATATAAAACTATTATAACAGGTAATACCCAAACCGAAGAAAGCAAGGTAAAAAAGACGGTTAAAACCTTTGAAGAAAGCTTATTTTTTTCCATTAGAACTATCCCTCCTTGCTTCTTGTAAGATATAACTGTGTTAAGGCTATTACCACAACCACCATGAAGAATAGTACGGCCTTAGCCTGACCTACACCCATATTAGTTGTGCTTTCATAAAACGATTTATAGATGTTTAAAGCTAACATTTCGGTCTGGTTAAAGGGCTTTCCACCAGTTAAGGCTAAGTTTTGGTCGAAAAGTTTAAACCCGTTTGTAAGACTTAAAAATGTGCATATTGTAATAGAGGGCATAACACTCGGAATCGTAATGTGTTTAAGCAACTGAACGCTACTTGCACCATCAATTTTTGCCGCTTCTATCTGCTGGTCAGGTACGTTCCCAAGTCCTGCAACATATATTATCATCATATAACCTATTTGTTGCCACGCTACTAAAATAACAAGACCCCAAAATCCGTAGGTCGAATTTAATGCAAGGGTGCTGTTTAAAAATTTTGTTATTACCGCGTCTAAAATTATTTTCCAAAGGTATCCGAGCACAATTCCGCCTATAAGATTTGGCATAAAGAATATTGTTCGAAAAACATTTGAACCTCTAATTCCTTTAGTTAGTGCTAAAGCTACACCAAAAGCAATAAGATTTATAACGATTACCGAGACTATCGTAAAGGCGGTGGTAAATAAAAACGACCTTGTAAAGCCGTCGTCCGAAAGGGCAGCCTTATAGTTATCAAGTCCCGTAAATGATATATTTTTTAGTGTTTTAAAACGGAAAAATGAAAGATATATTCCAAAAATAAAAGGCCAGACAAAACCAATTAAAAAGGCTATAAAGGTCGGCATTATAAAAAGTGGCGACCAATGCTTTAAGGCTCTTAGCTGACTTTTATTTTGCAGCGCCGAAGGGTTAATTCTTTTTCTGCCCATATTTTCCTCCTTTAGTTTAAGTTTATATGTTTTTATTCTTTCACTTGGGAAATCCCCCTATTCTTTACCAAACAAAAGAAATATTAGGGTGTGGGGTTACCACACCCTAAAAACTTTACTGCTTAGAAGCCTTGTATTGCTCTTCCCAACCCTTTACGAAAGCCTCTTCAACCTTTGACCATTCGCCGGTTCCTGCAGAGTAATCGGCTAAAGCGTCAACCAGGTTAGAGCGCCAGGTATCAACTCCGGGAGTGTAGTTAAATGCCCAAGCAACGTTGTAGTGTCCGTTTTTGGTATACTCGTTCATAATGTTTGCAAGCACGTTATCGACCTTTTTAGCCGATTTAAAGGGGGATACGAAGCCCATATCCTTTGCGAGCGCAGTGGTTCCTTCTTCACTTGTTACAACCCACTTTAGAAAATCCAGTGTCGCGTTTATATCGGCTTCCTTTGCGTTCTTGTTTACTGCCCAATAGTTTTCGGTTCCGCAAGAAAGACCCTGCTTTTCATCCTTTACGCCGATATAAATAGGAAGATATCCGATATTTTCATCACCGATAGACTTAATGCTGTCATATTCCCAGGTTCCATTCTGATAGAAAACAGCCTTTCCGCTCTTAAACTCGCTTGCGGCATCGTTTTGCTCGCTTGTAAGTTCGGTAGGTCTAATGGTTGAGTTATTTATATAAAGGTCCCAAATGTTCTTAAAGTTTGCAAGATAGGTTCCTTTAATCTTTTCGGGCTGGCTGTCAATTCCGTCCTTTTGGAACTCATAGAAAAGAGGCATATTAGCTAAATGTCCCGAAAATCTCCAAGAAGACGAAGATGCAAGTCCTGCTGAAGTAAATGCAGAAAATCCAAGTTCAGCTTCTCTTTCGGTGATATCTTCGGCAACCTCTTTAAGTTTTTCATAAGAGGTAATATCCTCTATTTTGTATCCTGCTTTGTTTAAAAGCTCTTTGTTTACGATAATTCCGTAACCTTCATAAACGTAGGCGACGCCGTAAACCTTTCCATCCTTTTTCAATGCGAAGTCATCACTTGTCAGTTCCTTATAGACTCCTGTGTCGTTTAACTCAAGGCAGTAGTCTTTCCAGGATTCAAGTCCCACTTCGCCACTAACCTGAAAAAGGGTCGGAGCGGTATCCTTGTCAATTTCGGCGGTAAGGGTCTGTTCGTAGGTGCCCTCTGCTGCAGTTACAACCTTAACTACAACACCTGTCTTTTCGGTGTACTTTTTGGCAAGATTTTGCCAAGCAGCATCCTGTTCAGGCTTAAAGTTCAGGTAATAAACCGAGCCGGTTTCTTCTTTTTCTTCCGTTTTGCCACAACCCGCAAAGAGCGTCATAACGGCAACTAAACATAAAACGATGGATAAAAGTTTTTTCATATTACTCCTCCTTAAAAAATTTGTTTGATGCTTCCATCGGTGGCAATTGTAACATATTATTTGTGCAAAATCAATAGAATTTTCAAGGAATATTAAAAACTTTTATAGCAATTTCTACAAAAAATTACAGTATTTTACAGTATTGTAAAAATTTAAACAAAAGATGCCAAAAAAATTAGCACGAAATTTATTTAAACCCTTTGACAATTTATAAATTTTATCATATAATTTTAAAGTATTTTATTATAAGAGGTGCAAAATGATTACCGTAGCAGAATATTTCGGTGAAAACGTATTTAACGAAGCCGTAATGAGCAAGATGCTTCCAAAGGAAACATACGAACTTGTTCAGCTTGCAATAACAAGAGGAAAGCGTCTTGACAGTGAAACCGCAGCCGTTGTAGCAAATGCTATGAAGGACTGGGCAATATCAAAGGGCGCAACCCATTATACCCACTGGTTCCAGCCTATGACGGGTATTACTGCCGAAAAGCACGACAGCTTTATCTCACCTACAAAAGACGGTAAGATTATAATGGAGTTTTCGGGCAAGGAGCTTATCCACGGTGAAACCGATGCTTCATCCTTCCCATCAGGTGGACTTCGCGCGACCTTTGAGGCTCGTGGCTATACCGCTTGGGACCCAACGTCTTTTGCTTTTATTAAGGATAACGTCCTTTGCATTCCTACCGCTTTCTGTTCATATAGCGGTGAAGCTTTGGACAAAAAGACACCCTTGCTTCGCTCCATGGAAGCCCTTAACAAACAGGCTTTGCGTGTTTTAAAACTATTAGGGTTTGATAACATTTCTTCGGTTAAAACAACCGTAGGACCCGAGCAGGAGTATTTCCTTATTGATAAGGATACCTATTTGCAAAGAAAAGACCTGCTTTATACAGGCCGCACCCTTTTTGGTGCTATGCCGCCTAAAGGACAGGAACTTGATGACCATTATTTCGGTACTATCAAGACCCGTGTAAAAGCATTTATGACCGAGGTAGATAAAGAACTTTGGAAACTCGGTGTGCTTGCAAAGACCGAGCATAACGAGGCTGCTCCGGCTCAACACGAGTTAGCTCCTATTTTTGCAACCACCAATATTGCGGTTGACCACAACCAAATTACAATGGAACTTCTCCAAAGGATTGCTAAAAAGCACGACCTTATCTGCCTACTTCACGAAAAACCTTTCGACGGCGTAAACGGTAGCGGTAAGCATAACAACTGGTCGCTTGCTACAAACCTTGGTAAGAACCTTTTAGAACCGGGTGAAACCCCATATCAGAATGCTAGATTTTTACTCTTCCTTTGCGCTGTTATTAAGGCGGTTGATGAGTATCAGGACCTTCTTCGCATCTCGGTTGCCTCTGCGGCAAACGACCATAGACTTGGCGCTTTAGAGGCTCCTCCGGCAATCGTTTCCATGTTCTTAGGAGATGAGCTTTCCGAAATCTTAGAAGCCATTGAAAACGACACGGCTTACGGCGGAAAACAAAAGGAACTTTTAAAGGTTGGCGTTCACGTACTACCAAAGTTCCCCAAAGATACAACCGATAGAAACAGAACAGCACCTATTGCCTTTACAGGTAATAAGTTTGAATTCCGTATGCTCGGTTCTTCCGACTCGGTTGCAGAGCCTAATGTGGTGCTTAATACCGCAACGGCAGAGTCGCTAAGACAATTTGCCGATGAACTTGAAGCGGCAGAAGACTTTGAGTCGGCTTTACACGAGTTAATTAAGAAGACAATCAAGGCTCATAAGAGAATTATCTTTAACGGAAACTGCTATGATTCCGCTTGGGTGGAAGAGGCAGAAAAA
Source organism: Acutalibacteraceae bacterium (assembly GCA_045636705.1). Classification (GTDB taxonomy): domain Bacteria; phylum Bacillota; class Clostridia; order Oscillospirales; family Acutalibacteraceae; genus SFWF01. The sequence goes on along the minus strand of JAZTYA010000007.1, from coordinate 1,410 downwards.
AGAGGTCTTTATAACCTTGTTTCAACCTCAGATGCGCTACCGCATCTTGTTGATAAGAAGAATGTTGACCTTTATGCTACCCATAAGATTTTCACCGAGGCAGAGCTTAAATCACGCCTTGAGATTATGCTTGAAAATTATTGTAAAATCCTCACTATTGAGGCTCGCACAATGATTGATATGGCTCAAAAGGATATTCTTCCTGCGGTTAACGAGTATTTGCTTTCTCTTGCAAATATCACACTTAAAACTTCAAAGGCTTTTTCTGTTGACACAAGGGAAAGCTTTGAATATAAGACCGCAGAAAGCCTTATTGCATTAAAAAATGATGCTTACTCTTCTTTACGCAAACTTAAGGATGTAGTAGGAAAGGCAAGCAACATTGAAAACACCGCTACCTGTGCAAAATACTATAAGGAAAGTGTTATTCCGGTTATGGAAGAACTTAGATTCTCCTGTGATAAAATGGAAACACTTACAGCGGCAGAGTACTGGCCGATACCAACCTATGGCGACCTCCTTTTTGGAGTAATATAAAACAAAAAATCCCGTACAACAAGCGTTGTACGGGATTTTATAATGCTTATTTAATTACCTTTAAGTCGATTTCTTCTTGGCACATAGCCTTGAAAGCATCAATGCTCATTGAACCTAAATCTCCGTTTTCGCCTCTGCCGCGAACCGATAAGGTGCGGTTTTCAACCTCACTGTCGCCAACAGTTAACATATAGGGTAGGCGAGCAAGACGGGCTTCACGAATCTTATAACCGATTTTCTCGTTTCTGGTATCCACCTCAACGCGCATGCCCATTTTTTCAAGTTCTGCCTTGATTTCATAAGCATAGTCGTGATGACGGTCGGCAATAGGAAGAATGCGAACCTGCTCGGGAGCAAGCCACAAGGGGAATGCGCCCGCATACTTTTCAATAAGCAAAGCCAGGGTTCTTTCATAGCAACCGATAGAGGTTCTGTGAATGATATATGGATTCTTCTTAACGCCGTCTGTGTCGGTATATTCCATACCAAACTTTTCGGCTAGCATCTGGTCAATTTGGATAGTAATGAGAGTATCCTCTTTGCCGTGAACGTTCTTTATCTGAATGTCAAGCTTAGGACCATAGAAAGCTGCCTCGCCGATACCAACCTTATAAGGAATCTGGAGGTTATCAAGGATTTTATACATAACGCCCTGAGCCTCGTCCCACTGTTCTTTTGAACCGATATACTTTTCGGTGTTTTCGGGGTCCCACTGACTGAAACGATACGAAACGTCTTCATAAAGACCTAAGGTCTTAAGCATAAATACGCAAAGCTCCAAGCAGTTTTTAAACTCGTCTTCAAGCTGTTCAGGGGTACACATTAGGTGGCCTTCTGAAATTGAAGTCGGAGGCCAAGCGGTCTTAGGAAGAC
>JAZTYA010000006.1:0-4191 GCA_045636705.1 Acutalibacteraceae bacterium | reverse complement strand
CAATGAAAGAATTTCTCTAAAACTAAAAGGAATGAGTCCGGTACAATACCGAACTCATTCACAAGCAATTTAATATTTAATTTTGTCTAAACTTTGGGGTTCACTTCAAAAGGGTGGCTTTAATTTATTAAAATATTTTGCAGGCTATGGTTAAAATGCCAAGGAACAAAAGATTGATGACCGTAAAGATAAGCAAGTACTTTTTAGTCTGTTCGGGGTGTAAAAGTCTAAACTCATTAAAGGTTATAAGGCTTGCAAGGGATGCAATCAGGGTTCCCGTACCACCTATGTTGACACCTAAAAGCAGGGCAGGGTAGTCGGTGGTGAAGCGGGAAAGCAAAATAGACGACGGAACATTACTAATCACCTGACAGGAAAGAATTGAAACGAGCAGGGTGTCCTTTTCTAAAAGTGACGAGAAAAGAAAATTTACCGAATCCATTCTTGATAAATTCCCCGCAAAAATAAAGAAAAAGAAAAAGGTGCCAAGCAGGGAATAGTCGACCATTTTAAGCGAATCACGGTCGACAAAAAGAAGAATTGTCGGAATAATTATAAGTCCCAGCACAAAAGGAATTATTCTAAAAACTATAAGAATAGAGGCTAAAAAGAGCACTCCGTAAAGAAAAGCCTTTTTTGTGTCAAGTTTTTTAGAAAAGTCATCATCAAGGGTGAATTTTATTCTTTTTATAGGTAAGCAAGCTAAAACCAAAAGCGAAACCGCAAGCAGAAAAGGGGGGAGTAGTATAAGGCAAAACTCACCTGTAGGTATGTTAAAATATGAATATAAATAAAGGTTTTGCGGATTACCAAAGGGAGTAAGCATTCCGCCTAGGTTTGCCGATATGTTTTGAAGCACAAAAAGGTATGCCATATACTTTTCTTGCTTTATAACAGAAAGTGAAAAATACCCTAGCGGCAAAAAGGTTATAAGCGCCATGTCGTTTGCAATAACCATCGAGCCGATAAAGGTAATGATTATAAGCAGCAAGAAAAGGGAACGCAAATTTCCCGCCATAGTCACTAGCTTGCGTGCTAAAATGGTGAAAAACATAATGTTACGAAGCGCGCAAACTACAGCTAGCGTTAAGAAAAGGCAGGAAAGTGTCTTCCAGTCAAAATAAGCGAGGTATTCCTTGTCCGGCGGCACTAAAAAACAAGTGACAAAGGCAGCAAAAGCCGCAATACAAAAAACCGCATTTTTCTTTACGAATCTTAAAGCCACCAAAAGACCTCACCCCTCGACAAAATTTCAACCCGCTCATTATAGTACAAACAAAAAACAATGTCAATAAGTGAAACAAGCGGAGTGAATCCCCACTCCGCTTTTACCCATGCTAACTTTTGTCAAAATTATTTTGCACTAACCTTTAAATTCTCTTCCATACAATTTTTTTGAAAATAACGCTTGATATTTTTGGTAAAAGATGATATAATTTGTTAGACTATAATAGTATTTTAGTAGCAAGTTTAATAAAACTTCTAAATTACCGACAAATTTATCTCAAAAAACGAAAAAAGAGAAAGGATGGTTGATTTATGAAAACAACCTTCAAAAGGGCATTAAGTACTTTGCTTGCTATCTGCATACTTCTTGCAAGTGCTACATGCCTTATGGGTGTTCCCGTTTTTGCGGCAACAACCACTACTATTACGGAAGGACAGATGACCTACAACCTTGCATTTAGCCTACTTGATGGGTTAACATCTGCCGAGAAGAACGCAAAAGTCCTGGCTTCTGCAACCGCACAGGGCAAGGTCGGTTATATGGCTTTTGACGGAATTAACACGGCCGACAATCGTTGGTATCCTGGTGCGATCAATACATCTAATCCTGAACAGTATGTTATGATTGACCTTGGCGCAGAGTACATAGTAACCGGTCTTAAACTTAACTTTAGAAACGACGTAAACAGACGTCTTGACTATGGTGTTTACGCTGCTACTACTATTGGCGGTCTTGATTATACTGCTGACAACAAGGCTGCTATTAATGATTACCTTGTAACCTACGGTGCAGATATTAAGACAGGCACAGCTGCTTACGCTAAAGATTTCACAGGAAATCTTGCTATGACTGCACCCACAAAATATATAAGAGCACGTTATGTTATGGTTAATATGACCAGACAGTACGATGGTGATATGTGTCTCTTTGAGTGCGAAATTTTCGGATACAAGTTCTCATCTGATAAGTACACAGTTGACCACGCTAACAAGACCATTACATTGACTACTCCTTGGCAGCAAACCGGTGTTACTGCGGGAGAGTTAGCAGAAAGTCTTGATTTTGCAGGTAACGCTACTCTTGAAATCAGCAAGGGAACAGATGAAGTTTTAGCTGATGGCGACACATTAACAGTAAAACATGTCATTAACTCTAACATCTCTGATATCGCAAACAAAGCTATTGCTGATACAGTTTATACAATTCAGTATACTCCTACTTCATATAACGTAGCTTATAATGTGCTTGCAGGTCTTTCTGATAACGAAAGATATGCTACCGTTTTTGAATCTAATGCAGGTGATGGTACCAACTCTCCTTATTCAAAGGGACACAACGGTTTTGACGGTGCTATTGACGGCTCAAAAAATTCCGGTCAGTGGTATCCCGGTGCAGGATATCCTCAGTGGCTCTTACTTGACCTTGGTGCAGATTACAAGTTAACGGGCATCAAGGCTTTATGGAGAGCAAATGAACAGAGAACATATACATATGATATGTATGCTGTAAACGACCTTGCAGACGTAGATTATACAGGTACATGGAGCCGTGAAAACAAGGACACTATTGCGAATGCAATCATTTCAAACGGTGCTAATTATAAGATTTTAAGTCAGCAGACCGCTAAAATGTATAAGACACATACACTTACAGCGGAGCCTCAGGGACGTTATATCTTAATTCATGTTACCAATTCTCCAAATGGTGATATCAACTTTGCCGAGATGGAAATCTATGGTTACACACCTTTGACTTCATCTTCTGCTGATGTAAAGATTGATAGTGCTAATAAAACTATTTCTTTACCTTCAAGTTGGGGAAACAAGACCGTTGCCGACTTAAAGAACGTTATTGGCGGCGTTAAGGGAAATGCTTATCTTTCAATTGCTAAGGACGATAGCGCTACTCTTGCTAGTGGCGACGTAGTTACTGTAAATCATGCAGCAAGCACACTTTTAACTGCTTCTGCCGGACTTCCTTTTGCTGCTACTACTAATTATACAATAAATATTGCCTCCTCTAATTTAGCTCTTAACAAGCCTGTTCTTGCTAACAAGGCTAACACAAACTATGGTCCTGAGAAGGTTGTTAACGGTTATTATCAGGATTCTGCAACAGGCACTAATTCTCAGAAGAGACAGTGGATGACCGACGGTACAGGTAACTCAGCTTCTGCCGTTAGACCTTGGATTATCATTGACCTAGGTGCCAGCTATAACGTAGCATCCTTAAAGCCCTTCTTTGACCCCGGCGCTGCATATGCATTTGATGTTTATGTTGTTGAAGAGATTGCGGCTGAATGGAGTGCCGATAACGTACAGACTATCGGAGATGCTATCTTAGCTACAACACCTGTTTTGTCTGATACTTCTCAAACATTAGGTGGACCTTCTGTTGACCTTTCTGCAAAAGGACGTTATGTTTTAGTTAAATTCAATCAACGTAGTACCGGTAATAACACACTTTCTCTTTATGAGTTAGAAATCTATGGTTATAACATTGATTCTAAGGAAAGTATTATTGACAATGCTACAAGCACAATTACTATTCCTTATTCTTGGGGTTCCGAAGTTACTGCCGATAAACTTTTAAGTGACATTACCGTATCAGGAGCCGCTTATGCTACTGTTAATATGGCAGGGGATTATCTTGCAAACGGTGATACACTCGTTGTTAATTACACAAAGGGTTCAACCGTTGGAACCAAGAACTATAAGATTCTTATGCCTAACACTTCAAGTGTTGCAATTGGTAAAAACTCATTGGCTTGTGATTTAACAGCTAATAACTATGGTCCTTCTTATGCGTTTAATGGTGATACCGCAGGTAGACAGTGGATGTCAAACGGTGCTTTAAACGGAACCGCTTGGATTATAGTTGACCTTGGTGCTAACTATAATCTTACTTCTGCTACAACCTATCTTGGTAAGGGTGACGACAATAAGAGAACCTATTACTATAAC
>JAZTYA010000005.1:0-20018 GCA_045636705.1 Acutalibacteraceae bacterium | reverse complement strand
TGGTCGAGGTGACAGGACTCGAACCTGCGGCATCTAGTTCCCAAAACTAGCGCCCTACCAACTGGGCGACACCTCGATAGATATATTCAATTTTAAAGTTTTTTGAGGTTTTGAGGAGTTTCGTCGTTTTGGGAACCAGTTTTAAGGAACAAAACTAGCGCCCATCCCTGTTGCAACTAAGGTTCCGACTTCGCAAGTCTGCTCGTCGCAACCTAAGATGCGGCCACTCCTTATTTCTCGCTGCATCCGCCACCGGCGGCGCTCGAAAACGTCCCCAACTGGGCGACACCTCGATATTATGCAAATTTCGAAGGCACACCCAACTGGGCGACACCTCGAATTTAAGTTTGCCAAAACATTATAACCCAAACAAAGCCTTTTGTCAATCATAAAAACAAAAGGCTTTGTATTTATTTTAAAGGGTTACGTCAAGAAGCATCATAACCGAAAAACCAATAAAGAAAAAGGTTATGCCAAAAAGCTTTCCTCTGTTTAAAAATTCGGGGACAAGATTTTTAATTACAACGTAAATCATAGCGCCTGCGGTAAGACTTAACAAAAAGGGCAAGAGTACAAGGGATGCGCCCAGTGAAACTAAAGCCAAGGCGGCGCCTACGGGTTCTATAACACCCGATAAAACGCCTAGCAAAAAAGAGGGAGCTTTGCCAACGCCCGAAGCATAAAGGGGACAAGATATAATAGCTCCCTCGGGGACGTTTTGAATTGTGATTCCAATAGAAAAGGCAATCGCCACCGCAAGAAGTGCTGGATTTTCACCTAAAAGAAACTCGGCAAAAACTACCCCTACGGCAATTCCTTCAGGTAGGTTGTGTAGCGCTACGGCTAAAATTAAAAGGAGTGTTGAGCGTCCGTCTTTATCGGAACTTTTCTTAAAGGTTATACGCGAAACGAGGTGCTCAAGCAGAATTAAAAAAGCAAAGCCTACCCAAAACCCAATTAGTGGAACCAATGCCGAATTTGAATAAGAAAACGACGGAATTAAAAGGCTCCAAACAGAAGCCGCTATCATTACTCCTGCCGCAAAGCCGTTTAATATTTCAAAAAGAAAAGGAGAAAGGCCCTTCTTTAAAAAGAAGACCGCGGCTGCTCCTAAAGTGGTGCCGAGGAAGGGCAGCAAAACTCCTATAAGGATTTTATAAGACATACAATCACCTCTATATTATACACACGCAAGAGGAGTTTTGTCCTAACAAAAAAGCACCCCGAGGTTTAAAACCTCGGGGTGTAAATTATTTTGATTATCTTTGAACTCGGCCTGAACCGTCGCCGCCTGCAAGCTTTTCAACCTCAGAAACGCTAACACGGTTGTAGTCGCCTTCAACGCTGTGTTTAAGTGCTGAAGCCGCAACTGCAAACTCAATAGCCTGCTTACTTGTCTTGCCCGAAAGAAGTGCATAGATAAGTCCGCCGCCGAAAGAGTCGCCACCGCCTACGCGGTCAACGATGTGGAGATGATAAGACTTAGAGAAGTGGAAGTCTTGTCCGTCGTAGAGCATACCTGCCCAGTCATTGTCGTTAGCCGAAATAGAGGTACGAAGAGTGATAGCAACCTTCTCAAAGCCAAACTTGTCAGCCAACTGTTTAGCAACCGACTTGTAACCCTCGTGGTTAAGCTTTCCGCCGTAAATGTCGGTATCCTCTGCCTCGATGCCGAATACGTCCTTTGCATCCTCTTCGTTAGAGATGCAAACGTCAACGTATTTGCAAAGCTCGGTCATAGCCTTGTTTGCTTCTTCTCTTGTCCAAAGCTTGCCTCTGTAGTTTAGGTCGCAAGAGATTTTAACACCGCGCTTTTTAGCCGCAATACAAGCCTCTTTGCAGATTTCAACAAGGTTTTCGCCGAGAGCCGGAGTAATTCCTGTAAAGTGGAACCAGTCAGCGCCCTCAAAAATGCTGTCCCAATCGAAATCAGCGGTAGTAGCCTGCTGAATAGCAGAATACTTGCGGTCGTAAATGCATACAGAACCTCTCTGTGAAGCGCCCTTTTCAAGGTAGTAAATACCAACTCTTTCGCCGCCACGTGTGATTTTTGTGGTATCAACACCAAAGTAACGAAGAGAGTCGACTGCAGCCTGACCAATAGCGTGCTTGGGTAACTTGGTTACGTAAACGCTATCCATACCGTAGTTCGCAAGGCTTACTGCAACGTTAGCCTCACCGCCACCAAAGGTAGCCTGCATCTGGTCGTTTTGGAAAAATCTTAAATATCCGTTAGGGGCAAGTCTTAACATAAGCTCGCCAAAGGTAACAACTTTTGCCATTATTTATTCTCCTCCATTTTTTCAAGTGCTTCTTTTACAAAAAAGCTACCGCCGATAGCTTCAATTTTGTCGAATGCCAGGAATTCATCAATATTGCTTCTGTCAACTCCGCCTGTGGGAATAAACTTAATCTGTGGGAATGGAGCTGCCAAAGCTTTTAAAGCTTTAAGGCCACCGTAAATGTTAGCGGGGAAGAACTTAACAACCTTGATGCCAAGCTCTAAAGCCTTAATAATCTCGGTAGGAGTAACACAACCGGGATAGTAAGGAACACCCTTCTTTGCGCAAATCTTTGCAACGTCTTCCGAAAGTCCGGGAGAAACGATAAACTGTGCGCCTGCCTTTAAAGCCGCTTTGCACTGTTCTTTGTTTATAACAGTGCCGGCTCCAATAGACATTTCGGGATAGTTTTTAGAAGCGTAAGCAATAGCCTCTGCGGCACATGCGGTTCTAAAGGTAATCTCAGCAGTGTTAATGCCAACACCCTTAAGAGCGGTAAGAATTTTATCAACCTCGCTCATTTCTTTAATAACAACAACGGGAACAAACTTTTCCATACATACAATTCCTTTTCTATGTATTTGCAGATTTAAGAAATAATCTACATAACATATTGTAATATATTTAAGTTTAAAAAGCAACGGGTAATTTTATAAAATTTACAACAAAAAAAGAACCTTGAGGAACAAACCTCAAGGTTCTTATAATTAGTATTCCGAAAATTTATTAGATAGCGCCGAATACGAACTTGCAAACGAAGAGAGCTGCAATAACTGTAACAGCGATATCCTTCTTGCCATACTTACCGGTGAAGATAGCGATAAGGGTGTAAGCGATAGAACCAATACCGATACCGTTTGCGATAGAGTAGGTTAAAGGCATCATGATAAGTGTTAAGAAAGCGGGAACTGCGCTAAGCATATCGTTCATATCAACCTTGGAGAAGTTCTTAAGCATAAGAACGCCAACGAAGATAAGAGCAGGAGCGGTAGCAGCAGAAGGAATGATGCTGGCAAAAGGAGCTAAGAATAAGCAAACTGCGAAGCAAAGAGCTGTAACAACACTGGTAAGACCGGTTTTACCACCAGCAGCAACACCGGCAGCAGACTCAACGAAGGTTGTAACGGTAGAAGTACCGAGAACAGAACCTGAAACAGTAGCGATAGAGTCGCAGGTCATAGCCTTGTCAACGTCGATGGGGTCTCCGTTTTCATCAAGCATATCAGCCTCAGAAGCGGTACCGTAAAGTGTTCCGATTGTGTCGAACATGTCAACCAAGCAGAAGGTTACGATAAGCATGATAGCTGAGAAGATGCTGCCAACGAACTCAGGAGCGAAAGCGTTCTTCCAAGAATCAGCAGTGAAGATAGCGGTAATACCGATGTCTGCAAAATCCTTGAAAGGAGCGAAGATTTCGCCGAGCTCGAAGCTTGGAACGGTCCAAGTAGAAAGATAATAAATAACGGTGGTAGCAAGGATGCCAAGAAGAACAGCACCCTTAACCTTTAACTTAGAAAGGATAGCGATAATAACGAATCCAACTAAAGCGATAATGGGAGCAGCAAGGTCTTTCCAAGCAACGCCGTTAATCTTAACGAACTGAACGAGTGTGTACTGGTTAGCCTGAATAATGCCAACATTCTGGAAACCGATGAAGGCAATAAAGAGACCGATACCTGCAGGGATAGACTTCTTAATGCAGTCAGGCATAGCCTTAGCGATGTAGCTACGAGCGCCTGTAACTGAGAGTAATAAGAAGATAAGTCCGGAAATTAAGATAATTACAAGACCTGCTTGGTAACCCTTAACAACGTCTCCGCTGTTAATTATCTGCGGAAGCACGAAGGACGTAAAGAAGAATGAGTTAAGACCCATTCCGCAGGACTGCGCAAAGGGGAGCTTTGCATAGAATGCGAAAAGAAGCGTACCAACAACAGAAGCGATGATTGTTGCTACGTATACTGCATTCCAAATAGCAGGAATGCCGGGAACGTCGAAACTAAAGCCAACAATCTGGTTCGGGTTTACAATGATGATGTAAGCCATTGCGAAGAAGGTTGTAAGACCGGCAATAATTTCGGTTTTTACGTTAGAGCCGCGCTCTGAGATTTTGAAAAACTTGTCCATTATTTTTTCTCCTTTTTATTTAGTTGGGGAATACTACCAATATAATAATCCAAACGACGCGAATTTTCAAGAATTTTTACTAAATTATGAAAAAATTGTAACATTTTTAAAAAACTGCCACAAAATATTGTGTACTGTGGCAAATATAGGGATTGACAATTAAAGGAATTGCATATATAATAAAAGTGTACCAAATAAGACACTTTTAAAAAGAGGTGAGAAGAGTGCTAACCCCTTCGGAATACAAACTGCTTGAAAACTGCTTTCTTTTTTCAGAAGACTTAAAAACAGAGGAAGGCCAAAAACGAAAAAACGAATTTTTGGCATCGAAGGACTGTAAGATTTTAGAGTTTTCAAAGGGCGAAATTATTTTTGATAACAATGAAAACAGTAACGGGCTTGGCATTCTTTTAAGAGGCAAAGCGGTAGCGGCGTGTTCGTCAAACGATAAAGGTTCTCTTAAAATATTCGGCGCAGGAGAGGTTTTCGGCGCGGCAAGCGTTTTTTGTGAGAATAAAAAACAGTCGTTTGCAAGGGTTACGGCAAATTCGGCTTGCAGGGTGCTCTTTATAACCAAAGAGGGACTAAAAAGGTTTTTGATGGAAAACCCAAAAACCGCCTTTGCGTATATAAGTTTTCTTTCAAGCAGGGTTGAGTTTTTAAACCGAAGAATTAAAACCTTCACGTCAAGTCAGGCGGCCGAAAGACTTTGTAAATACATACTTGAAAACGAAGCGGCGCTTGCTAAGGTTAATTTCGCGTCTCTGGCGCGAACGCTTGACATAAGCAGGGCCAGTCTTTACAGAGCAAGAGGCGAGCTCGAAAAAACGGGAGCGGTCGAATTTGGACCAAAAAACATTAAAATATTAAACAAAACCGAACTTATAAAGGTTTTAAATAAGGAGTAGATAAAAATGAAAAAACTTATAGCAATTATTTTAACGTTGGTTTTATGCTTAGGTCTACTTAGCGGATGCGGAACCGAAACGGTATCTTCAGAGCCTGAGACAGAGGTAGAAGAGGTAGCAACTCGCATAATAGCCCTTAAAGGACCCACAGGCATTGGCATGGCAAAACTAATGGACGATTCAAATAAAAACGAAAAATCCAAATACACGTTTACAATAGCAGGTCAACCGACCGAAGCGGTAGCAGCGGTTGTAGGCGACAAGGCGGACATTGCGGCTGTTCCGACAAACCTTGCGGCAACACTTTACAAAAGAACCGACAAGGGAGTAAAGATGATAGCCATTAACACGCTCGGCTCTCTTTATATTCTCGAAAACGGAAACACAATCAATTCCTTTGAGGACCTTCGCGGAAAAACAATTTACGCAACGGGTCAGGGCGCAAACCCCGAGTACGTATTAAACTATTTACTTGAAAAGAACGGACTTAAAGTTGGCACCGACGTAAAGATTGAATTTAAGGCAGAGCATGCAGAACTGGCATCCCTTATGGCTGCAGGCGAATGTGTTATAGGTATGCTTCCCGAACCTAACGTTTCTTCGGCTATGGTTCAGAACAAGGACCTTAGAATTGCCCTTAATCTAAACGATGAGTGGAACAAGGTGGCAGATGAAGACAGCCGTCTTACAATGGGGTGCGTAATCGTTAGCGAAAAATTCTTAAAAGAGCATCCGGCACAGGTTGAAAAGTTTATAGACCAGTTAAAAGATTCGGTAGAGTATGCAAAAAGCAATCCTACAGAAGCAGGTATGCTTTGCGAAACCTATGGCATCGTTCCAAAAGCGGCACTTGCAACAAAGGCTATTCCAAACTGCAACCTATCCTTTATCACAGGAAATGATATGAAGCCCGCAATAGAGGGTTACTTCAATATATTATTCACCGCAAATCCCACCTCGGTAGGAGGAGAGATTCCTGATGAAAACTTCTATTTTATCAAATAAATTTATAAAAGGTTTTATAGCTGCGGCATTTTGGCTTGGCACTTGGTATCTTTTGGCGGCTATAATAGGTAAAGAAATATTTTTACCCTTTCCGCATAAGGTTTTAACAAGGGGTTTTGAGCTTGCCCAAAGTCTTGACTTTTTTAAAAGCGTAGCGGTATCCCTTGTACGTATAATTTTAGGCTTTGTTTTTGGCGTGGCGGCGGGATTTGTTCTTGCGATAGTTACCTACAAATCCTCTTTTGCCAAGGCAATAATATCCCCTGCAATCAGGGTGGCAAGGGCAACCCCCGTGGTTTCCTTTATACTGCTTGCATATCTTTGGCTAAGCCACGACACAATTCCGATTTTTATAGCGCTTTTGATGGTTTTGCCGATAGTTTGGCAGAACGTTTTATCAGGCCTTGAAAACAGGGATATAAAGCTTAAAGAAATGGCAAAGGTCTTTAAAATTCCTCCTATGAAAAGATTTTTAAAGATAACCTTTCCCGAAATAAAGCCCCATTTTTATTCGGGCTCATTAACCTCTTTGGGTCTTGCCTGGAAATCGGGTATTGCCGCCGAGGTAATCAGTTATCCAAGGGTTGCCATTGGCAAGGAAATGAACGATGCTCGCATGGTGCTCGAAACGGCTGACGTGCTCGTTTGGACGGTGGTTGTAGTCGTTTTGAGTTTAGCCCTTGAAGGAATATTCAAACTGATTTTTAAAAGGGAGGATATTTCTAATGATTAAACTTGAAAATATATCGGTTTTCTTCGAAGAAAAAGCGGTTTTAGAAAACTTTTCTTACGCTTTTCCTAAAAAAGGTCTTGTGCTTATAACCGGCGCATCGGGATGCGGAAAAACCACCCTTTTAAATGTGATTTTAGGTTTTATAAAGCCCGACGGCGCCATAGTCACCGACGGCGAGAGCATATCGGCAGTCTTTCAAGAGGACAGACTTGTGCCCTCTTTGACGGCTCTTGAGAACGTTGAGTTAGTATCAAATAAAGCGGAAGCCGAAAAAAGGCTTGAAGAAATGAAACTTAGCGACTCTTTTGACCTATATCCAAAAGAACTTTCAGGCGGCATGAAAAGAAGGGTAGCGCTTGCGCGCGCCCTTGCAAAGCCGTCCGACGTGCTTGTTTTAGATGAAGCCTTTGCGGGAATAGACGACCCGCTAGCTAAAGAACTAATAGAAAAAATCAAAGAAGAATACAAGGAAAAGCTTATAATTGCCGTAACCCACAGACCCGAACTTTTCAAGGGAATGGAATATACGGTATGCAGTCTTTAAAATTTTTATAAAGCCGTCACGAAAAGTGGCGGTTTTATTTTGTAAAAAATTTTAAAAAAACTATACCAACTTTAAAAAATATGTGTTATAATGTCTTAGTATATAATTATAAAGTTTTAAAAGGAGGGTAATAAATGGGAAAGATAGTCGCTTGCGTAAATCAAAAAGGCGGTGTCGGTAAAACCACTACGGCGGTAAATTTGGCATCCGGTGTCGGACGAAAAGGTAAAAAGGTTTTAATCGTTGACGCCGACCCACAGGGCAACACTACAAGTGCATACGGAGTGGACAAGCAGACCCTATCTTGCAGCGTTTACGACCTTCTTATAGGCAAGGCTACCGCAAGGGCAGCAACCATTGAAACAAGTTTTGACGGCGTATCGATTATTCCTTGTAATATGGATTTAGCCGGCGCCGAGGTTGAGCTTATCAGCATTGAGAACCGAGAGTCACAGTTAAAGCTTGCTTTAAGCGCAGTAAAGTCTGAATATGATTACATATTCATCGACTGTCCTCCTTCGTTGGGACTTATCACAATAAACGCGCTTTGTGCGGCAGATACCCTTTTGGTTCCCATTCAGTGTGAATATTTTGCATTAGAGGGACTATCCCACCTAATAGCATCGGTAAGACAGATAAAAAGACTCTACAACCCAACACTCGAACTCGAGGGAGTTTTGCTTACAATGTATGACGGCAGACTAAACCTTACTCAGCAGGTGGTAGGCGAGGTTAAGAGATTTTTTAAAAAGGAACTTTACTCAACCGCAATTCCCCGTGCAGTAAGACTTTCCGAAGCGCCAAGCTACGGAATGCCGATACAATATTACGACCCAAGAAATAAGGGTGCTCGCGCTTATGATGAGTTGGCAGAGGAATTCCTTAAAAGAAACGGAGGTAGGTCCTAATGGCAGTAAAAAAAGGCGGACTTGGACGCGGACTTGATTCACTTTTCGACGTGGCAAGCGATAAGAAAACCGTTACGGAGGTCTTGCTTTCGGAAATAGAGCCAAACCGCGAACAACCAAGAAAGTCCTTTGACGAAAAGGCTTTAGAGGAGTTGTCCGAATCTATCTCAAGACATGGACTTATTCAACCGATAGTGGTTACGGCAAAGGCTTCAGGCGGATATGAAATTATAGCGGGTGAACGCCGTTGGAGAGCTTCTCGTATGGCGGGACTTCGTACCGTTCCGGTAATTATTCGCGAGCTTAGTGAAAAGCAGGCTATGGAGCTTGCCTTAATAGAGAACCTACAACGTGAAGACCTAAATCCCGTCGAAGAGGCGTTAGGGTTTAGAGCGCTGATGGTTTCTTATAACCTAACCCAAGAAGAACTTGCCGAAACAATGGGAAAATCCCGTTCGGCAATAGCAAATACCTTAAGACTTTTAGAGCTAACCCCTGAAGAAACTGAAAGTTTAAAGCAGGATAAAATCTCTGCAGGACACGCAAGAGCGCTTTTGTCGGTTGAAAAGGGTTCGGCTTTAAGAAAAGAAATGTTAAAGGCTGCTTTATCAGGCGCGTCGGTAAGAGAGCTTGAGGCTATGGCAAAGGAGAAAAAACCGATTTCGGTTAAATCGGCGCCAAGCAAGAGCAACTTCTATACCGAGGTGGAGCTTTCATTAAAGGAAGCGCTCGGACGCAAGGTGGTAGTAATTCCAAAGGGCAAAGGCAAAGGCACTATAACTTTGGAATTTTATAATGATGAAGAACTTAAAAAAATAGCAAAAAGAATTGCAGATTAGAAGGGATAAAATATGTTAGACATTAAAATCGTAAGAAATGACCCCGAAAGAGTAAAGCAGGCGGTTAAAAATCGTCAGGGAAATCTTGATAAAGAAATCGATATGCTTTTAGAAATCGACAACAAGCGTCGCGCTATTATTGCCGAGGTTGAAAAAATGAAGGCAGAGCAGAACGCAGTATCAAAGCAGGTTCCTCAGTATAAAAAGGAGGGCAAGGACTGTGCAGAACTATTTGCAGAGATGAAGACCTTGTCTGATAAGATTAAGGAGTTCGATACAGAGCTTTCAGAGTTTGACAACAAGCAAAGAGAACTTCTTTTGATGATTCCAAATATTCCGCACGAGTCTGTACCTGTTGGAGCAGACGATTCTTGCAATCCTGAAATTCGCAGAAGCGGAGAACCTAAAAACTTTACCTTTGAGCCTAAGCCTCACTGGGAAATCGGTGCAAATCTTGGCATTTTAGACCCCGAAACCGCAGCAAAGGTTACAGGCACTCGTTTCCATTTCTATAAGGGTCTTGGCGCTAGACTTGAGCGTGCGATTATCAGCTATTTCCTCGACACTCATACCGAGCACGGCTACACCGAGATTTTGCCACCCTTTATGGCAAACCGCGCATCTATGACCGCAACAGGTCAGCTTCCTAAATTTGAGGAGGATGCATTCAAACTTTCAAACAACGAATATTTCCTCATTCCTACCGCTGAGGTGCCGGTTACCAATATGCACAGAGATGAGATTTTAGAGGGTGCAGACCTTCCGGTTAAATATTGCGCTTACTCTGCATGCTTCCGTGCTGAAGCAGGTTCTGCAGGAAGAGATACAAGAGGACTTATCCGTCAGCATCAGTTCAACAAGGTAGAGCTTGTTAAGTTTGCAGACCCGGAAAACTCCTATGAAGAACTTGAAAAGTTAACAAACGATGCAGAAAGAGTTCTTGCTGGTTTAGGCCTTCCTTTCCGTGTGGTTTGTCTTTGCTCAGGCGACTTAGGCTTCTCTTCGGCTAAGACCTACGACATAGAGGTTTGGATGCCTTCATACAACAGATACGTTGAAATTTCTTCTTGCTCAAACTTTGAGGACTATCAGGCTCGTCGCGGCTCTATCCGCTTTAAGAAGACCGCAAAGGATAAGGCTCAGTTTGTTCATACCCTTAACGGTTCGGGTGTTGCAGTAGGAAGAACGGTAGCGGCTATTCTTGAAAACTTCCAGAACGAAGACGGAACAGTTACTGTTCCTCAAGCACTTGTAAAATATATGGGAACCGATACCATAAAATAATCAGACAGGGTGAGGATAAGGTGAAAACCAATTCCAACAAAACTAAATTGGGTATAATGACAGCGATATTTGCGGCAACCTTTGTTGCCGCGTTTATCGCTTGTTTTTTTATGCTTTTTTCTCTTCTTAAATCGGAACGGGCGCAAAATCAAACCGCCTTGAGTGAAGAAATATCAACTTCCTTTTCCTCCTTTGGCGAGGAGTCTTTTGAACAAGAAACGTCTAGCGAGATTTCATCAAAAACCGAAACTTCGAGCAAGGCATCTTCAAAAGTTGAAACGTCTTCTAAGGACAGCACCTCTTCTGCCCAAACAAACGGAGAATATATAGATGTGGGAAGCGGATACATAGCCGAGATAATTTCCTTTCAGGCCGAAACCTTTGACGAAAAATACACAAAGAAAAATGCCGACTGGTCAAGACCGACGAACAACTATCTGCCAAAGGGCACGGTCGACTATTGCAACAAAGACTTCGTTTACGACCAAGGCGGAGAAAAACGATACGTTACTTTAAGGTGTGGCAAAAGGGTTTATTTTGAATATACCGATGCTAAAACCAAGAAAACCACAAGGGTTGTAAAAAGATATGAAGGAAAACTTCCCGACCACAACGAGTTAGAGGTAGAAAGCCTTAAAATCGAAGGCAATCATACCATTCTGACCCTGAACACCGACTGGAAGGCACCCTTCAGATTTTATCTTGGCCCACAAGAATATACAGAACCGATTTATCAGGACTATACAATAGAAACGGCAACCTTTTCATATATAGACATAACCTTTTGTTATGCGACTGTTTTTAAAGGGAATGTTAAAATACCTGAAAATCATCCGATATTTGAAAGCGCAAAAATAATAGACGAGGGCAAAGAGCACACCCTTCGTTTATACCTTAAACAAAAGGGTGCGTTTTACGGATGGGACGCCAATTATAATGAAAAGGGACAGTTGTGTTTTAGCTTTTTAAATCCCGCAAACACCGCTTATGCGTATAATGAATACGGCAGAGATTTAAGCGGTGTTACCATTCTTATAGATGCTGGACATGGAGGCAAGGATGAAGGTGGTCTTGGCAACGGGCTTTCTGAACTGACCGAAGCGACGGTAAACCTAAGACTTGCCAATCTTTTAGCTGAAGAACTTAAGAAAACCGGAGCGACGGTAGTGATGAGCCGAACGAGTGACAGTTATCTTTCGCACGACGACCGGCAAAAACTTTTAAAAGAACTATCTCCCGACCTGTGCATTTCAATACACCACGATGCGAATGAAAAGGCAAAGCTTAGCGGATTTGGAGCCTTTTATTATGCACCATTCTCCAAAAAGGCGAACGAACACATATATAAAAGAACTATGGCAACGGGCCTTTATAAAAACGGCACTAAAAACCGACTTGACTGGCATTATTTCTTTTTGGGAAGAACAACCACCTGTCCCGTGGTTTTGACCGAAAACGGATATATGACAAACGGCAAGGATATGTCTATAATAAAGAGCGTGAGCGCTATGCAAATTAAAGCGAAAGCAATAGCGCAGGGCACCGCGGACTACTTTGCTTCAATAGATTAAAAATAAAAAATCCCAAGTGAATTTCACTTGGGATTTTCGTATACGTTTAATATATTATTTGTACATACCTTCAGCGGTCATACGAGCAATAGCCTCAACAACCCCTTCTTTATCTTCGCGGAAGGTAACGCCGTACCAACGGTCGTTACTGCTAAGTACGGTAACCTTCTTCTCACCGCGTTTGATAAGAGAGTCGATTTCAAGAGGAATGAAGAATTCGGTCTTGGGCTCGTTTAAGTGTTTGTCAAGGAAGAGCTTAAAGTCTTCTGCAAGATAACCGAAAATGTCGGGAGTAAGACCCCAAATGTTCATAGAAACAAGGGTATCAGGGTCGTAGACTTTAATAACGTTTCCGTCATCATCAAATGACTTGCAGTCCTGAATCTTGCCAACCTCGTCAACGCCGGTTAAGAATCCGTTTTCGGACTTACATACACCGCGAGCAACAGCGCCGTTGTCGGAAAGGGTGTTCTTAAGTCTGAAGCCCACCATGCAGTAGTGGCCGGTCTGCTTCTTTAATTCTTCAAAAATCACCTTAAATGCAGTTTTTCCGTAATAGTCGTCTGCATTAATAATGGCAAAAGGCTCTTTTACAATATTTCTGCAAGCTAAGATTGCTTGACCGGTACCCCAAGGTTTTTGGCGTGTTTCGGGACAAACGTAACCTGTGGGTAGGTCGTCCATCTCCTGAAAAGCATATTCAACCTTAATTTTCTTCTCAATTCTTTTACCAACAAGCTCTTTAAAGTCTTTTTCAATTGCCTTCTTTATAACGAAAACAACCTTGTCAAAGCCTGCCTCAATAGCATCATAAACCGAGTAGTCAACGATAGCTTCACCGTTAGGTCCTACGGGTTCTGCCTGCTTAAGGCCACCGAAACGGCTACCCATTCCTGCAGCCATAACAACTAATGTTGCATGAAAATCCATAAAAATCAAAAGCTCCTTTTAGAATAAAAATCATATAACATAATATTAATATAATAAAGGAGATTTGTCAAGTTGCAAGGATTATTTTATAAATTTATACAAATTTTGTTAAAGAATTATTTACTTGACAAAAGTTATAATACTAATTATAATGGTATGGCTTGCAAATGTCCTATGTAAGCTATTTTTTTGGCTTACAACTATAATGATGATTATGTTAGGAGAAAATAAAATGGCAAGAGGAGTGCAACTCACAAAGGGTGGACTTGAAAAGCTTAAAAATGAACTTGAGTTTTTAAGAACACAGGGAAGAACCGATATTGCGGAAAAAATAAGAGTAGCAAGAGGCTACGGCGACCTTTCCGAAAATAGTGAGTATGATGAAGCAAAGAACGAACAAGCAAAGATAGAAGCTAGAATTGTTCAGCTTGAAAAAATGCTCGAAGACGCAGTTATTATAGAAGAAGAGGGCGACACCGAAACTGTTTGCGTAGGCACAACGGTTACGGTTTTTGACGTCGATTTTGAAGAAGAGGTTACTTATAAGGTGGTAGGACCTGCAGAGGCAGACCCCATTTCAGGTATGATTTCGGATGATTCTCCGCTCGGCCGTGCTTTAATGGGCGCAAAGAAGGGCGACGAGGTTGTTGCAGAAGCACCTGTTGGCGAGCTTCGTTTCAAGATTTTAGACATCACAAGATAAAATGCAAAAGAAAAGCGAAACGTTAAGACAAAGAGATAAGGCGCAAAAGGACCTGCTTGAGTTAAAGAAAAGACAGCAGGGAATTTTGCCCTCTTGTGAAGAGGCTGAAAGGCGACCGACAAGAACTCCCGAAACCTTTAAGGAAAAGAAGGATAACTTCTTTTACCATCATAAACTAGGGTTTTATGCGGCAGTTTTAGCGGTGGTCGTTTTGGCTTTTCTTATTATTGATGCAGTAACTACGGTTAAATACGACACAAGCGTCGTTTTATTTACCCATGAACGTTATTATGAAAATCAGGTAGAGGCGATAGCTTCCTTCCTTGAGGAATATGGCGAAGACACCGATAAAAACGGTGAAATAAGAGTCTCGGTTTATGACTGCTCTTACGACAAAAGCGGTTCGGGATATCAGTTTCAGCTAGACCAGAGAAGCCGTGTTCAAGCGAGAATAACCGCAGGCAACGCGATGCTCTTTTTGCTTGACGAAAGCGCCTTAAACGACCTTAAGGAAAACCTTGAATATGAGCTTTTCCCTGAAGAAAACAGGGTAAACGTTACACCGCTTATAAAGCAGATAGAGGGAACAACCTTTACACAGAAAAACCTTTATTTATGTCTTCGCAAAATCGAAGGCTCTACCGCAGACGGTAAGAAAAACGAGTATAACGATGCAAAGGAATTGCTCGAAAAGGTTAAAAATGAACTCAAATAAAATTAAGGCTTACATAGCAAAGGCTAGGTAAGCCTTTTGTCTTATTATATATACGTTACTTTTTCTTGACAAAAAAATACAGAATTTATATAATTAAAGGGTATGAGGAGGCGGTTTTTATTTATCCGTTATTATTAAAACCTCAGGTCAAGGATTATATTTGGGGCGGCACCAGATTAAAGACCGAATACAACCTTGAAACAGGCAGTGAAATTGCTGCAGAAGGCTGGATGGTTTCTGCCCACAAGGATGGAAATTCAGAGATTTTAAACGGCTCTTTTACGGGCAAGCCTTTTAGCGAAGCGCTTAACGCTTGGGGCAAAAATGCGCTGGGTAAAAGGGCACAAGATTTTTCCGAATTTCCCATACTTATTAAGCTTATCGACGCTAAGGACAGGTTGTCTGTTCAGGTTCATCCCGACGATGAATATGCTTTAAGGGTAGAAAAGGAATACGGCAAAAATGAAATGTGGTACGTTATCGACTGTGAAGAGGGCGCATCCCTTATTTACGGCTTTAACAAACAGATAGAAAAGTACGAGTTTGAAAGAAGAATAAAGGACAACACCTTAAACGAGGTTTGCAACGTTGTACCCGTTAAAAAGGGCGACGTCTTCTTCATTACGGCAGGAACCCTTCACGCGATAGGGAAGGGGATTTTAATTGCCGAGGTTCAGCAAAGCTCTAATTCAACCTACAGAGTGTCGGATTACGGACGACTTGGAGCCGACGGAAAGCTTAGACCGTTGCATATAGAAAAGGCTTTAGCGGTTACAAAAACTGCACCGCCGGAACTGCCTTATGGTAACGTTGGTGAGATAGAAGAGTTCTCCTTTGGCACCGAAAGACAGCTTGCTAAATCTAAGTTCTTTTCTTCAAAACTTATAAGTTTAAACGGAATAAAAGATATTTATTCGCCTGATAGTTTTGTAGCCTTGGTCCTTATTGATGGAGAAGGAACGCTAAACTTCGGAGAAGAAAATATTTTATTAAAAAAAGGTCAAAGTGTTTTTGTTCCCGCAGGATTAAAGGTTTCTTTAAGCGGTGTGGCAGAGGTGCTTTATACTTGTATTTAAGGAGGATAAACATGAACAAAATTTTAGTTTTATTCAAGACACACCTTGACGTTGGCTTTACCGATTTAAGCCGCAATATAGTTAAGAAATATAATGAAAATTATATTCCTAAGGCTATTCAGGTTGGTAAAGAGCTTGAAGCAAAAGGTGTTAAGGAAGGCTTTATCTGGACGACAGGTAGCTGGCTTATCAGACAGTATTTAGACGTTGCAACCAAGGAAGAACTTGATGAACTTGATGCAGCTGTTAAGAAGGGCTGGATTAGTTGGCACGGACTTCCCTTTACAACACATACCGAACTTATGGACAAGGGCCTTTTCGAGTACGGCTTAAATATGGCTGCCGAACTTGACCAAAGATACGGAACAAAGACTATCGGCGCTAAGATGACCGACGTTCCCGGACATACAAGAGCTATCGTTCCTCTTCTTAGAAAAGCAGGAGTAGAATTTTTACATATCGGCGTTAACCCCGTTTCTGCGGCTGCCGACGTTCCAAACTTCTTCCGTTGGCAAGCTCCCACAGGCGAATATATCAATATGATGTATAGCCACGGCGCTTATGGCGATTTTGCTGAAATCCCGGGCACCGGAGTTGGTGTATATTTTGCTCACACAGGAGACAACTTAGGACCCACGTCAACCGATGGTGTGCTCAAGGTTTATAAGAAGCTTCACGAACAGTTCCCCGATGCAGAGGTTGTTGCTGCAAGCCTTAACGACGTAGCGTTAGCTATCCGTGAGGTTGAAAACACACTTCCCGTTGTTACTAACGAGTTTGGCGACAACTGGATTCACGGTGTTGGTACCGACCCCAAAAAGGTTAACATCTTTAAGGCTTTAGAGCGTTTTGCAGAGTCTGCTGACGAAAAGACACGCAATGAAATTTATAAGAATATTATTATGGTTCCTGAGCATACTTGGGGTGTAGATATTAAAACCTGGCTCCACGATGCACAGCATTGGACCCGCGAAAGATTAGCAGAGGCAAGAAAGCTTGACAACTTCAAGTTTGCTGAAGAGTCTTGGCGCGAACAAAGAGAATATCTTTACGATGCAGTAAAGAGCATCTCTAATCCTGAAATGAGAGAGAAGGCAACAGCTCTTCTCGATGAGTATAGAGCAGACGTTCCTTCCTTTGATGGTATGAAGGCTTTAAACGGAGAAGTTTCTCTTGGCGGATGGGATATTAAGTGGGATAACTTAGGTATCTACGAGCTTAGCAAGGATGGTAAAAACGTTGCATCTAAGGACAATAAGCTTGGCCGTTTCCACTATGAAATCTTCGGTGCGTATGAGATTCAGCAGAACTTTGCCGGTCGCTATGGTAAGCCTGAACACGTATTATCTTGGTGGGCTCCATACGACTTCATGAAGCCGGGCCTAGAGGAAGTTTTAACCGAGCATTACTGCTGTGACGGACAGATTAAGGAAGCTTACACCGACGGCACCAAGATTTACTTCAATTTCTCCACCGAGGCTAAGGCAAGAGAAGAGTTCGGTTGTCCTGAGCAAGTAGTTTTAGTAATCGAGCCTAAGGCTGACAAGGTTTGCTTCGACCTCATCTGGAACAACAAGCCTGCTTGCCGCATCCCTGAAGCTTTGTGGATAGGCTTCAACCCTGTAAAGCCTGTTACAGGCATTACCAAGGTTGGCGAGGCTGTAAATCCGCTTGAGGTTATCGCAGGCGGCAACCGTGAAATGCATGCAACCGAAGGCGACGTTAAGTTCGACTACATTACAGTACGTTCGGTTGACTCGGCGTTACTTGCAGTTGGCAAGCCTTCTGTATTCGGCTATTACAATAAACTTCCCGACGTTTCAAAGGGTGTTTGGTTTAACCTCTTTAACAACCAGTGGGGAACAAACTTCCCGCAGTGGTATGAGGATGACGCTCGTTTCCGTTTTGAAATTAAATTTTAAGATACAAGCCAATTAAAAGGAGCAATTCAAATGAAAAAACTTTACACAGGAAAAACAAAAGACGTATTTGAACTTGACAACGGCAACGTAATGCTCAAGTTTAAGGATGACTGCACAGGCAAAGACGGCGTTTTCGACCCGGGCGAGAACTCTGTAGGCCTTACAATTGACGGTATCGGCAAGGCAAACCTTATCTCTTCTATCCGTTATTTTGAGCTTTTAAAGGCTGCAGGCATAAAGACACATTACGTTTCTGCAAACGTTGAAGATGCTACTATGGAGGTTCTTCCCGCTACTGTTTTCGGTCACGGACTTGAAGTTATCTGCCGTTTAGTTGCAACAGGAAGCTTCATTCGCAGATACGGCGAATATATTAAGGATGGCACACCTTTAGAGGGTGGATACGTTGAGTGCACCTTCAAGAACGACGCTTTAGGCGACCCTCTTGTTACAGGTGAAGGATTAGCAGCTTTAGGCGTTATGAGTCCTGAAATGTTCGAAAGTATGAAGGCTCAGACCCTTGCTATTACTAAAATCGTAGCCGACGACTTAAAGTCTATCGGTCTTGACCTTTGGGATATCAAGTTCGAGTTCGGTTACAACAATGGCGAAGTTATCTTAATTGACGAAATCGCTTCGGGTAATATGCGCGTTTACAAAGACGGCAAAATCGTTGACCCCGTTGAACTCACAAAGCTTATCAACAACAGATAATATAAACAGCATAAAAGGACACAGGATAAATCCTTGTCTCCTTTTATTTTGTTGCATTTATTAGAGCAATATGATATAATGCCAAGGCTAGTATAAAAAAGGAGATATAGTATTGAAAAAGTTTTTAGCTATTGTTTTAATAATATCGACGTTTGTTTTAATCTTTGCAGGCTGCGGAGAAGATGGCTCTTCTTCTCTTAATCCGTCATCCTCTAAAGAAACCTATACAGAAACAGAGTCCTCGGCCGAAACGGACAACAAAGAGGAGACGTCAAGCAGTGAAATAAACGAAGTGTCTTCTGATACTAAAACCTCTTCAGAAACGTCAACTTCATCGGAAGAGGAAGCTTCATCGGAAGAGGAGTCGTCTAAAGAGGAAACTTCATCTAAGAATAAAACCTCTTCAAAAACCGGCACCTCGTCAAAGGCGGATACTTCATCCACAGCATCGACAACCGTTGAAAAGCCTGCTTTGAACAAACACTTCATAGGCTATAAATACAAGGGTAAGGTAGATATTGAAGATAACGTTTTTATCGACGCTTTAGAATATACGGGATACAATCTTAAAAAGCACCGTGACGACGGGCTTATGTGGAAATATATTTTGTCGAGCGACAAGGCGCATAGAAATTGGCTTTCGGGCATTACCTACGGTGGTGGTTCTTCGGGACTAGAAACAAAAGACGGACTTCCCAACATTGAAAAGTTTGAAAAAGGCGGACTTGTTTGCGCTTCTTTTGCTACCTACGTTTACTTTAATTATCTTCCAAACGTTGCAAACGTTGACACCTCAAGCCTTGCAATACCCGAGAAGACCTATAGCGCGCACAGTTTTTATCTTGCTTGTAAGGAATGGCTAAAAAAGGGATATACATACAATATAGGATTTACGGCAACCGATACACCTTGGGGCATTTCTTTTAAGGCGGACGAAGAAATTCCGCTTGGCTCTATTTTAGTTTTCCGTGATTTGGACAAGCCGGGCGATACGGAAGCCGACCACATTTCAATATATATCGGCAAAAAGAACGGTTACCACTGGGTAATACAAGTGGGCAACGAAAACGGCCCTGAATTTTGTGCGGTAGAACGCTATAAATTCGGACCCGACAAACAATGGCCCTTAGCAATTTTTGCAACACCTACCTGTATCTACGATGCAATTAACAAGCCGAACAAAGACTAAAAGGCACTAGGGTACTCTGCGTCGACATTTTTTCGAACACGGCGGGTGTTACCGAAAAAATTGTCTTACTCGAGACTTCACAGTTCCAAAACGCTAACGCGCGTTTTGGACTGCTTCGCCGAACATTTTCGCCTTTGGCAAAAATGGTTCGCCTCCAATCAGTACCACAAACAAAAAACAAAACACCGACCAAATGGTCGGTGTTTTGTTTTGGCTGGGGCACTAGGATTCGAACCTAGGTAATGACGGAGTCAGAGTCCGTTGCCTTACCGCTTGGCGATGCCCCAAAGTAACAAAAATATTATATACCAAAATTTTATAAAGTCAAGTTGTTTTTATAAAAAAATAAAAATTTCTTGATTTTAATTAGGCTTTATGCTATATTATGGGCACGCGGGGGCGTAGCTCAGCTGGGAGCGCGATGCACTCAAAGTTGAACCCCACCACATAATTTCATAAATAAAAACTTGACGAACCCTCATATGGGGGTATAGCTCAGCTGGGAGAGCGCTTGAATGGCATTCAAGAGGTCAGCGGTTCGATCCCGCTTATCTCCACCACTGGTTCG
>JAZTYA010000004.1:0-17545 GCA_045636705.1 Acutalibacteraceae bacterium | reverse complement strand
AACAGCTCCTGTTGTTACTGATAAATCACAGACCTTAGGTGGACCTACTGTTAATGTTAATGCTACTGGTAGATACTTAGTTATCAAGGTTGGCGCTCGTAAGGGTGGTAACTCAACCTTGTCTATGTACGAGTTAGAAGTATTTGGTTATTCAGTAGAAGGTAAGGAAGCTGGCGTTAAGGTTGACTATGCTAACAAGACCGTAACAATGCCTTTCACATGGGGCAAAGACTTAACCAATGCTAACATTGCTGGTGCTCTTTCATTCGCAGGTAATGCAACCTTCGAAGTTAAGGATAACAAGTATGTTGTTGTTAAAACAATGGCAGGCGAGACAGTAACGTTTACTGCAGTTAAAGATTCTGCTGACGGCACACACGTTAATAAGGGTAAGGGCGACTTTACCTTCCACAAGGCTGACGGTACTCAGTTAAACGTTAGTGCAAACGGCGAAAAACCTGTTACTGTTAAGGTATCTTTCGAGTATTATACATCAAGCTCTATGGCCTTCAGACTCCAGTTCAAGGATGCTGACGGAGCTGTAGTATTCAACGGCTTAGGTCTTCCTACAGGAAGAAACAAGTTCGACCAGGAAGTTACAGTTACTGCAGAAAACGGCCTACTCACTCCTGTTATTGCTGGAGCTAACGCAAACTTCTATATTTGGAATATAGCAATTTATGTTGACAATGTTGATGCAGAAATTGCTTATGCAGAGGGTTCTTCAGGCACAACTTCTTACATTACTAAGGAAGCTGCAAGCGCAGCAACCGAAACAGGTTGCAAGCTTGGTGAAGACAACTTTGTAACCAAGGTTGACCTCACCGATATTAACTACGAGAACATCGATAGAAATATCTGGGTTGGCGTAAACTTCGGTGCAAACACAAACTTCCCTGCATACGCTACCGATAAACTTACTGTTTCTTATGACTACTATCTAACAGGTAACGTTGTTACTGTTCAGGCTTCTAACTCTGCTAGCGATACTGCTGTTGGTAACCCTATAGGCATGTACGACAAAACAAATGGCGCAGTAATTGGAGCAGGTCACATGACCGGAACTGAAAACAGAACCTCTAATTCTCAATGGGGCGATAGCGTAAGAAACGTTGCTTCTATCGCTATTAGAAAGAATTCAGATGTATTTCCTGATTATTTCTATGTATGGAATATGAAGATTGGTTCACCTAACCATGGTACAGTTACCTATCTTGAAAACACAAGGCTTGAGACTCTTGTTTATAATGACTATTCTTCTGATTATCCCAATAGAAATGTTGTAACATTAGAGGGTGTTAACCCCACCGTTTCTATCGAAGGAGTAGAAACAGGCAAAGAGTTAGAATATGTTGCTGGCGACGTTACAGGCCTCAAAGATGGTGCTGTAAACGACATCGATGAAGTTGTTGATATCTGCGACCTTGTTTACTTAAACAATGCAGACAGCACATTCAAGGATGTACGTTCTTTCGATAAGGACCTCACCGATGAATTCAAGTCTACTGCTGATTACAAGTATGTTGTAAGCAAGATTTGGGAAGCTCTTGGTTTTTAATAAATAAAAACCTAAACTAAAACAAAAGGCGTAATGTCAAACGACATTACGCCTTTATTGTTACTAAAAAAAGCACTAGTTTTTACTAGTGCTTTTTCTTATGCTTGTTTCTGATTACGGATTTTTTCTTTTGTGTTGTTTGTTTATTTGTAGGGTTAATATCCTGAACAAGACAGTTTTTACCGCTACCGATTAAATCTTGACGTCCACATTTTTTAAGTGCTGATAAAACAAGCTTCTGATTTTTTGGTAAGAAATATTGAAGCAAAGCTCTTTGTTCTGCCTTTTCTTCAGGTGTTTTTGCGGCATAGATTTTTTCTAATGTGTAAGGATTGTATCCACTATAATACATACAGGTCGAAACGGTGCCGGGTGTCGGGTAAAAGTCCTGAACCTGTTCGGGATGTAGTCCTTCCTTTTTTAAAAAGACCGAGAGCTCAATAGCATCCTTTATTGTACTACCGGGATGCGAAGACATAAGATATGGAACCAAAAACTGTTCCTTGTTTTCGCTCTTAGTAAGCTCGTAAAATCTCTTTTTAAATCGCATATAGGTAGCAATATTAGGCTTGCCCATAGCAGATAAAACGTCGCTTGAACAATGCTCGGGCGCTACTTTTAATTGTCCGCTTACGTGGTGACGCACAAGCTCTTTAAAAAACTCTTCATCACGGTCAGCAACAAGATAATCAAATCGAATGCCCGAACGGATAAACACCTTTTTAATGCCTTTAATCTTGCGAATTTTTCTAAGAAGACTTAAATAATCTGAGTGGTCAATCTCAAGGTTAGGACAAACATTTGGTGCCAAACACTTTTTGTTTTGGCAAACTCCGCTTTTAAGTTGCTTTTTGCAAGAGGGTGCTCTAAAGTTCGCAGTAGGTCCGCCAACGTCGTGAATGTAACCCTTAAAGTCGGGCATATCGGCAATTTTTTCTGCCTCTTTTAGAACAGACTTGTGACTTCTGACTGCAACCTGTCTTCCTTGATGATAGGCAATAGAGCAAAAGTTACAGGCACCGAAACAACCGCGGTTGTGAATTATTGAAAACTTAACCTCTTCAATTCCCGGCACACCGCCAAGTTTTTCGTAAGAGGGATGATAATCTCTCATAAAGGGAAGAGCATAAACCTTATCCAGCTCCTCTGTGCTTAAAGGTGGCATAGGCGGATTTTGAACTACTATATATTCTCCATGCTTTTGAATAACACGTTTGCCTACAACGGCATCCTGTTCTCGATGTTGAATATTAGTAGCCACGGCATACTGTTTTCTGCCGGCATCGGTGTTTTGGCTTACAACCTCAAAAGACGGGCATTCAGCCGCGTTGCCCCATTGATATTCGCTTGTTTTAACCTTATAACAAGTACCTAAAATATCGGTAAGAGTTGATACGTCTTCGCCGTTTTTTAGCCGTTGTGCAATTTCAACGGCGTGTTTTTCACCCATACCATACATCAAAATATCGGCATCGCTGTCAATTAAAATTGATTTTCGAACCCTGTCGTCCCAATAGTCGTAATGAGCAAATCTTCTAAGACTTGCCTCAAGACCACCTATCGCAATAGGAGTATCGGGATAAAGACTTTTAAGCTTTTTACTGTAATGAATGGTAGCTCTGTCGGGTCTGGCACCAGCCTTGCCGCCTGCCGTATAAGCGTCATCACTACGCCTTTTTTTAGCCGCAGTATAATGAGCCACCATAGAGTCGATATTTCCGCCATTTACAAAAAATGCAAGTCTTGGCTTGCCAAAACGGGTGTAGTCGGCATCCGACTGTGGTTGAGGAATGATGCAGACTGAAAAGCCGTTATCAACAAGTACGCGCGAAATAATAGCCGTGCCGAAAGAAGGGTGGTCAACGTACGAATCGCCCGACACTATAACAACGTCAGGCTCGCTCCAACCATATTCTTGCATTTCACGTTTTGTAATCGGTAAGAAAGGCATAGTCTCCTCCATAAAAAATACTATATATACTGTAACATAAATATAAGCGTTTTACAATAAAAATTATTGAGGAGATGAAGTTATGGAAAAGACAAAACCCAACCTTTTAAAAGGCCTTATAAATATAATCATTTTAGAAGCATCCACACTCGTCCTGCTCATAATTGCCGTGACGGTTATCCGCTTTGCTATGCCGTCGCTTTTTAGCGAGCTAAAAGCGGTTTATGAAAAATACGTGCTCGTAGAAACCGATATTTCTTTAGTGCTTGGCGGTGAAGAAGATGACCTTTAAAGCCTTTGGTATAAATTTTAAGATTTCCTACATATTTTCCTTTGCTCTTGTTATTTTTATTGCGACCGATAAAACAGGCAACATAATACCTTTTTTGCAAGGAGCCTTTTTTCACGAACTAGGGCACCTTGTGTGCATGAAACTGCTAAAAGCCTATCCTAGCGAGATAATCTTGAAACTTGGAACCATTCAAATAGTAAACAACGCAATAACGACAAACAACGAAACCTTGCTTATTCTGTTGTCGGGCCCTGTTTTAAACCTGTTGCTTTTCTTTATATTTATAAATTTCAACAGTTTCAAGCTTTTTGCCGTAGTAAATCTTGCCCTTTTTCTTTTCAACCTTTTGCCAATAGAAGGGCTTGACGGCGGAAGCATACTAAAACTTGCATTAAGATTAAAATTCACCGAAAAACAAGCCGAAACGCTCCTTTTTATAATAACACTCTTCTTTTCCTTTTTGCTTGTTTTTGCCTTTGTTTTTCTTTTAATCAAGGGAAGAACAAACTATTCTATTCCAATCCTTATACTCTATTTGATATTGCCTTATATAATTAAAAAAACTTGTTGAAGAAAGTTTAAAATTAATGTAAAATAAAGGTATCAACTTTTAGGAGTAATTATGGAAAAAAATAAATTTGACGAACTGCTTTTAAGTGTTCAAAAGCCGGGCAGATATGTTGGCGGAGAACTAAATAGTGTTATAAAAGATAAAGCTTCGGTTGACGTCCGCTTTGCCTTTTGTTTCCCTGATACCTATGAAATCGGAATGTCACATTTAGGCATTAAGATACTTTATTCTCTTTTTAACAAGAGGGACGATATTTGGTGCGAGCGAGTTTTTGCTCCTTGGGTAGACTTTGAAGAGGTAATGCGAGAAAACGATATTCCGCTTTATGCCCTTGAAAGCAAAGACCCTATAAATGAGTTTGATTTTGTAGGCTTTACTCTTCAGTACGAGCTTTCCTACACAAACATACTTAATATGCTGGACCTCGGCGGAATTCCTTTAAAAGCTGCCGACCGTACCGATTGGACAAGTCCTATAGTAGTAGCAGGCGGACCTTGTGCTTGCAACCCCGAACCGCTTGCCGATTTTATTGATATCTTCTTCCTAGGCGAAGGCGAAGAGGTTGATTTAGAGGTTATCGACCTTTACAAAGAGGCAAAAAAAGAAGGAATAAGCCGACAGGAATTTTTAATAAGAGCTTCAAAAATCGAGGGCGTTTACGTTCCTTCGCTTTATGAGGTTTCTTATAACGAGGACGGCACTATTGCCGAAATAACCGCAACAAACGGCGCGCCTGAAAAAATTAAGAAAAGAATTATTGCCGACCTTGATAACGTATATTATCCTGAGAATTTTATAGTTCCTTTTACCGAGGTTGTTCACGACCGAGCAGTACAAGAAATTTTCAGAGGTTGCATTCGTGGTTGTAGATTTTGTCAGGCAGGATATATCTATCGTCCTGTAAGAGAAAAGTCGGCCTCTGTTGCAAACGAGCAGGCAAAGAGCCTTTGTGAATCAACAGGTTTTGACGAGGTGTCACTAGCATCGCTATCCACCAGCGATTATAGAGAACTTCAGGACCTTCTTGAAAATATGCTTAAGTGGAGTGAAAAGGAAAAGGTTAGCATTTCCTTGCCGTCGCTCAGAATAGATAATTTCCCAAAAGAACTACTTGAGAAAATTCAGTCGGTTCGCAAGAGCAGTCTTACCTTTGCTCCTGAGGCCGGTACACAGCGCCTTAGAGACGTAATCAATAAAAATATCTGCGAAGAGGAAATACTTTCTACCTGTCGTATGGCTTTCGAGTCGGGATATACCGCAGTAAAGCTTTACTTTATGTTAGGTCTTCCTACCGAAACCAATGAAGACATCGAGGGGATTGCAAACCTTTCGCAAAAAGTTGTAGACGAGTTCTACAGTAATCCAAATCGCAAAAAAGGTAAACCCGTAAACGTGTCAATAAGCGTTTCAACCTTTGTTCCAAAGCCGTTTACACCCTTCCAGTTTGAGCCTCAGATAAGCTTAGAGGAAATAGACAACAAACAGCAACATTTGTTATCAAGCGTAAAAAGTAAAAAGATAACCGTAAGCTATCATCAAAGCTATACAAGCTTTTTAGAGGCTGCCTTTGCAAGAGGCGACAGAAAACTCGGCAAGGTCTTATTAAAAGCGCACGAGATGGGTCTTAGACTTGACGGTTGGGATGAATGCTTTGACTATGAAAAATGGCTTGAGGCCTTTAAGATAACCGGCATAAATCCTGAGTTTTATACCGCAAGAAAAAGGGAATATACCGAAATATTACCTTGGGAGCATATTGATTTCTGCGTAAGCAAAAGCTTCCTTATATCTGAAAATAAAAAAGCGTACGCCGCTAATACCACTAAAAATTGCCGTGAAGAATGTGCGGCTTGCGGTGCTGCTTGTTTTGGGGAGGGCGTTTGTTTTGAGAAGCGTTAGACTGTTCTTTAAGAAAAAAGGGGATATGAAGTTTGTATCTCACCTGGACCTTAACCGTTTTATGATAAGAATGATAAGAAAAACGAACATTCCCGTTTGGTATTCCGAAGGCTTTAACCCACATCCTTACATTACTTTTGCACTGCCCTTGTCTTTGGGATTTGAAAGTGATTACGAGGTAATGGATTTAAGGCTTGACGACGACACCTTTAAAAACGAAGACGTTTTAAAAGAGATTTCAGACAAGATGCCTTTCGGCATAGAGTTTTTTGAAGTATCAAATCCTATAATGAAGGCGGGAGAGGTTGCCTTTGCCTCGTTTGATATTGATTTTGGAGAAGACTTTAATAAAATTTCTAAAAGCCTTGAAACCTTTCTTTCAAACGAGCATATCTTTTCTGAGAAAAAGACCAAAAAGGGTAGCATTAAGATTTTAGATTTAAAGGAGTTTATTAAAGAATATAAACTTCAAGATAATAAGCTTACTATCTTATTATCGGCAGGTGGCAGTGAGAACTTGAATCCAAAACTTATTCTTGAAGAGTTTTCAAGGTCTATAAACTACAAATTACCACCTAGCCTTATTACCCGTACAAAACTTTATAATAACCAAATGGAAAGATTCGCATAAATTTTATGCGAATCTTTTTGTCATATAACCAAATAAAGTTTCATAAGTATTGAGTGAAGATAAATGAAATGAGGACGGTAATATGGCACAAAGCATTTACAAAGATATTGAAGCCCGCACGGGAGGAGATATTTATATCGGTATCGTCGGCCCCGTAAGAACAGGAAAATCCACCTTTATTAAAAAGTTTATGGATGTTTTAGTGCTTCCGAATATCGAAGAAGAGCATACAAGAGAACGCGCAACCGATGAGCTTCCACAGTCTTCTTCGGGAAGGACTATAATGACCACCGAACCAAAGTTCATACCTGAAAACGCAGTTTGTGTCCAGCTGGATGACGCTTCTAAACTGAACGTAAGACTAATTGACTGCGTAGGCTACATTGTACCGTCGTCACTGGGCTATATAGAGGGCGATAATCCAAGAATGGTAGCGACACCTTGGTTTGAGGAAAATATTCCGTTTAATATGGCGGCAGAAATCGGCACCAGAAAGGTTATTAATGAACATTCGACAATAGGTCTTGTCGTTACAACCGACGGTTCTATAAGCGAAATTCCGCGTGAAGAGTATGCCGAGGCAGAGGAAAGAGTAATAGGGGAGCTTAAGGCTATTAATAAACCCTTTGCGGTTCTGCTTAACTGCCTTGAACCCGAAAACGAGGCTTCGAAAACACTTGCCGAAAGCCTTTTCAAAAAATACAACGTTCCCGTAATTCCCGTTAACTGTCTTGACCTTACCGAAGCCGATATAAAAAAGATGCTTTCAAAAATTCTTTACGAGTTTCCAATTAAGGAAATCAAGGTGGGTTATCCGGCTTGGATAAACTCGTTGCCAACAAATCATTGGCTCAGAAAGGATATAGTTGAATCGGTTAAAGTAGCATTGCCAAAGCTTTCAAGAATCAGGGATATTGACTCTTTAGAAAACGCTCTATCTAAAAATTCTAACCTTAACAGCGTTTTACTAAAAGAAATTGATTTAGGCAAGGGCAAAATAAATATTTCCCTCGAAATAAAGGGAGAACTCTTTTATAAAATAGTAGCCGAGAGCACCGACTTTAAGATAGCAAACGATAGCGAACTTTTAGCCTGCTTAAGCGAACTTTCAAAAATGAAGAGAGAGTATTTAAGGGTTAAAAACGCTCTGGATGAAGTTGAAGCTACGGGCTACGGAATAGTAATGCCCGAGATAGAAGAGTTATCTTTAGAGGAGCCTGAAATTATGAAACAGGGTGGCAGATACGGCGTAAGACTAAAAGCCTCAGCTCCGTCAATTCATATGATGAAGGCAAATATCACGACCGAAGTGAATCCAATTGTCGGAAGCGAACGACAGAGCGAAGACCTTATTATGTATCTGTTAAACGAGTTCCAAGATGACCCTGTTAAAATCTGGGATTCAAACATCTTCGGCAAATCACTTCATTCGCTCGTTAACGAGGGACTACACACAAAACTATCCCGTATGCCGAGTGATGCTCGAATGAGAATTCAAGAAACACTCGAAAGGGTAATAAACGAAGGCTGCAACGGACTTGTTTGCATCATAATATAAGAAAAGGCTCCTTTCGGGGAGCCTTTTTTTCTTTTATTCATTCTTTGTTATAAGCGCTAAATCGGGAACGCCGTAGGAAATAAACTCTTTATTAAGCTTTATATAATCGTTAAAAGCGATATATTTGTCTGAAAAGAAAAGTGGTAGGAAGCGGTAACTGCTTAAAATCTCTGTTTGCGCAGCTTTTGGATTTCTGCTTTTGCTTCCAAGAGTCGAAACGTAAGAAATATAACTTCCGCCAAATGAATTAAACGGCATTATTACAATTGCTTCGCCACTATTATAAAGCGAATTAGCATAGCTTAAACTTACTTTTTCAATGTTAATAAATATGCCAAGGTGTTGTTGCCAGTGAGCAGCTAAAGCCTTTGCAACGTTTTCGCAAATCGGATTATCCACGTATCTTAAAGCAAGGTTTCCTATGGTTTCGGTCTTAACAAGATTATTGTAAAGTTCTGCTGCAGAGTTAATATCGTAAGCAATGGTGTCAGAAATAAGTCCGGGGTTATTAATATTAAGCGAAGTGGGATAAATGTTATCTGCAAGACGGTAGCCGTTTGAAAGAGAATCCTTAAAGCTATCTGTGCTAACCGATGTTATAAGTGCTTTTCTGAAGTCTTCTTTAACGGCTTCTCCAAAGGTTAGCATATAACACTCACTTTGTACTGCTAAACTATTAAGACCTTCGTTTGATATCGCACCAATCTCTTCAGAGTCAACAAAGCCTAAATCCGAATTACCCTTTATTATATTAGTCGTACTTTTATCATTCGTGCAGGTAAAATACATACGCATCGAATTTGCTTCAAAAGCCCCGTTAAACTCTAAATTTTTAGCAAGTCTTATGAGAAACTCTTCACTGTCCCAAACTCTTACGTAGTAAGAACCATTGCAGAGCGTAGAATCAAGAGACAGACCGTAGGTGCCTTTACAACTGTCAAAAAAATCCTTGTTGCAAGGCATCGAAATAGGAGTGGTAAGTGTGTTTAAAAATTCAGGGTCTTCGGCATCAAGTATAATTTCAAGAATATAATCATCAACAACGTTTACACCAAGCGAAGAAATCTCGGCATTGCCCGATAATATTTTATCCGCGTTCTTTATATTAGAAAGAGAACTGGCGTAAGGGGAAGCGGTTTCGGGGTTTACCGCGCGATAAAAGCCAAACTGAAAATCCTGCGCAGTAACGGGTGTGCCGTTTGTCCATTTGGCATTCCTTTTTAATTTAAAGGTATAAACCAAACCGTTTTGCGAAAAGCTTTCGGCAGCCGAAGGAATGATGTTGCCGGCTTGGTCATAACGAAGCAGGGTATCATAAAGGCAACGAACCACGGTTGCCTCATCATCGGTCTTTACAAGTTGTGGGTCAAGCGTCTTTGGAATTGTGTCTAACTCATAGTAAATATAAGCATCCTTATAACTGCCGCCGCATCCTGCCGTTAACAATATAATAGAAAGACAAAGCAAACAAGCTATTATTTTAAATAAGGCCTTCATGTCGTCACCCCTTTTCTTAAAAAACTTTATGACTATTATAATATATAAAAAAATAAAATTCAACATAAATTGTGTCAAGAAAAAAACTTGACAGAGCAAAATATATGTGTTATAATACACCCGCAAGTAAAAAACTTGACAGTAGGAGGCGTTAAAGGTTGAAAGATTTTTATGTATCTGCGCTTCTGGACCATTATGGTTTATTGTTAAGTGATAAACAGCAACGAATAATCGGCGCTTATTACGACCTTGATTTATCCCTTTCGGAGATTGCCGAAAACGAGGGAATCACAAGACAGGGCGTTAGTGATTTCGTAAAGCGCACAGAGGCCCAACTTTACGAATATGAGGAAAAGTTAGGCTTCTTAAAAAAGCTATCAGAATTAAAGGCTTTATGCGAAAAGGAAAAGGTGAGCAAAGCCGTAATTGATTTAATAGATAATTTCTAAAGGAGAGTGAGTGTTTTGGCTTTTGACAATTTGCAAGACAAGTTAGGTCAAGTTTTTAAACGCTTGCGCTCCAGAGGTAAACTTAACGAGCAGGATGTTAAGGATGCTATGCGAGAGGTGCGACTTGCCCTCTTGGAAGCCGATGTTAACTATAAGGTTGCAAAGGACTTTACAAATTCGGTAGCCGAAAGATGTATCGGCGAAAAGGTTATGGAAAGCTTAACTCCTGCCCAAATGGTTGTAAAAATCGTTCGTGATGAACTAACCAACCTTATGGGAACCGAGCAGGTAAGACTTAAAAATGCAAGCCGCAATCCTACAATTATTATGATGTGCGGTCTTCAAGGTTCAGGTAAAACTACCCATGCCGCAAAGCTTGCAAAACTTTTAAGGTCAAAGGGACACAGACCCTTGCTTGCCGCTTGCGATATATATAGACCTGCCGCTATTGAGCAGTTAAAGGTTTTAGGTGAGCAGATAAATGTTCCCGTTTTTGAAAAGGGTACACAGGCTCCCGAAAAGACCGTTAAAGAGGCTGTAAAACTTGCGCAGGACTATGGTAACGATTACCTTATCTTAGATACAGCAGGTCGTCTTCATATTGATACCGAGCTTATGGATGAGCTTAAAAGAATTACCAAGACGGTTGAAGTCAACAATATTCTTTTGGTTCTCGACTCAATGGTCGGTCAGGACTCGGTAAATATCGCAAAGACCTTTAATGAAGCTTTGGAAATTGACGGCGTAATTCTAACCAAGCTTGATGGCGATACTCGTGGCGGTGCGGCGCTTTCTGTCCGCGCAGTAACAGGCAAGCCGATAATGTTTGTCGGTGTCGGCGAAAAGCTTGACGATATTGAAGAATTCCATCCAGACCGTATGGCTTCAAGAATTCTCGGAATGGGCGATATCCTCTCTTTAATCGAAAAGGTTGAGAGCGAGATAGACGAAAAGCAGGCGGAAGAAACCGCAAAGAAACTTGCCGAAAACAAGTTCGACCTAAACGATTTGCTTGACCAGTTTAGGCAGATAAAGAAAATGGGCAATATAAAGGGCCTAATTTCAATGATACCGGGTGTTTCTAATCAGATTAAGGATGCCGATATAGATGAGCGTGCAATGCTTCGCACCGAGGCAATTATTACCTCGATGACCAAGAAGGAACGCGCAAAGCCCGATATACTTAACGCTTCAAGACGCAAGCGCATAGCCGCAGGTGCAGGTGTTAAGGTAGAGGACGTAAACCGCCTTATGAAACAGTATGAACAGATGAAAAAGATGTTCAAGCAGATGAATAATAAAGGCTTTAATAAAAAGTTCGGTAACTTTAAGTTGCCACCGGGCTTAATGTAGGTAATTAAGAGAAAAAACTCTTTTTTATAAATTTTTATAAATACCAATATGGAGGTGTAGTAAAATGGCAGTTAAAATCAGACTTCGTAGATTAGGTGCAAAGCGTGCTCCTTTTTATCGTGTAGTTGTAGCAGATTCCAGATATCCTCGTGACGGTCGTTTCATCGAAGAAATCGGTACTTATGACCCCACTAAGGACCCTGCAGCTATCAACATTGATGCAGACAAGGCAAAGAAATGGATTGCTAATGGTGCTCAGCCTACTGATACCGTTAAGGCTCTTCTCAAAAAGACTAACGTACTTTAATTTCATTAACTAAAATTTTGGGAGATAGATTTATGAAAGAGCTTCTTACAATTGTTGCTTCGGGTTTAGTTGAAAATCCGAGCGAAGTAACAGTTACGGTTGATGAGCCTAACGAAGAGGGTGTAGTAGTATATCATCTTCACGTAGCCGAAAAAGATATGGGCCGCGTTATAGGCAAACAGGGAAGAATAGCAAAGGCTATTCGTACCGTTATGCGTGCTGTTGCAGTACGTACCAACCAAAAGATAATGGTTGAAATCGACTAAAAAATAAAAACCCCCAAAGCCTTGGGGGTTTTTATGCTAAAAAACGGAGCAATTATGAGAAAAGAATTTATAGAATCAGGAAAAATAGTAGGAACCCACGGCATTAGGGGAATGGTAAGAATTCAACCCTGGTGTGATTCGTGTGAGTTTTTATGTGGTTTTAAAAAGCTATATCTAAATTCTCTAGGTACAGAATTTATTAATATAACCTCGGCAAAACCTCACGGAAACGTAGTTATTGCCTCGATTAAAGGCATAGACACCATAGAAAAAGCAGAAAGCCTTAGAAACAAGGTGCTCTATATAAACCGCAAGGATGTGGCGCTTGAGGAAGACAGATATTTTATTCAGGACATTATCGGCAGTACCGTTTATGATGCCGATACAAACAAGGTTCTGGGTAAAATAAGTGACGTTTCGGCTACCGGCGCTAACGACGTTTGGCACGTTAAAAGGGATGATAAGGAATATTTAATCCCTTGTATAGATGAGGTTGTTATTTCGGTAGATATCGATGCTGACAAGGTAGTTATAAGACCGTTAAAGGGGATTTTTGAAGATGAGGATTGATATAATGACCCTTTTCCCCGAAATGTGCGAAGCGGTCTTGAACGAAAGCATTATAGGCAGAGCACAAAAGGCGGGCAAGGTTGAACTTTCTTGCGTTAATATCCGCGACTATGCAGATAATAAACATAATAAGGTTGACGATACCTCTTATGGCGGAGGAATGGGAATGGTTATGGCGGCGGCGCCTATTTATAACTGTTTTAATTCTTTGTACGACAGCAAAACAGAGCAAAAGCCACACCTTATCTATATGTCGCCAAAGGGAACAACCTTTAATCAGAAAAAAGCGCTTGAGCTTTCGAAGTACGACAGAATAGTTATCCTTTGCGGACACTACGAGGGTGTTGACCAAAGGGTAATTGATGAAATTGTTGACGAGGAAATTTCGATAGGGGACTTTGTCCTTACAGGCGGAGAACTTCCTGCGCTAACCATAGCCGATGCCGTTTGCAGAATGCTACCGGGTGTTTTGTCTGATGACATCTGCTTTACCGAAGAAAGCCACTTTGAAGGACTTCTTGAATATCCTCAGTATACAAAGCCGGAAGTTTGGATGGAAAGGCGAGTTCCCGAGGTGCTTTTAAGCGGACACCATGCCAATATCGCTAAATGGCGCAGAGAAAAATCTATCGAGGAAACCTTAAAAAGAAGGCCCGATATATTAAAGGATGCTAATCTTACAAAGAATGACCAAAAATTCATAGAGAAGCTAAAAAGTGAAGAATAACCTTTCATAATGTTTAAAAGTTATTAACTTTGTTGTGCATATTGCATAAAAAAGAACCGTTTTTTCAAATGGTATTATCGAAAAATTAGAACTTGCACTTTTTCCGTTGACTGATGAATATATTGTGGTATAATTAAGTAAATTAAATTTAACTATAAATTTCTTATCTAAAGGAGAAATTGCAATGTGCGTTAAAGATGTTGTTATTCGTAATCAGGTTGGACTTCATGCAAGACCTGCTACTTTCTTTATTCAAAAAGCAAATGAGTTCCGCTCAACAATTTGGGTAGAGAAGGAAGAGAGAAGAGTAAATGCAAAGAGCTTGCTCGGCGTTCTTTCTCTTGGAATAGTTGGTGGCACAGCTATCCGCATTATAGCAGATGGTACTGATGAAGAGGTTGCTGTTGATGCGTTAGTTGCGTTAATAGAATCTGATTTTGCGGGTTAATTTTTGCAGTCGGTCAGTATTTTAAATATTGACCGACTTTTTTTGAAATTACCCCTTGATTTTTAAAATTTTTCGTGATATAATAACGAGCATAGTTTGTCGAAACACAAAAAACGTTTCGACAAGCCGATTTTATCGGCTTTAGACAATTAAATTTCTTGAAAATTTAATTGTCTGCTATACTCATTGCAATGGGTTTAGTCAAATTTTTGTAAAAATTTGACAACAAATCAAAGATTTGTTGTCGAAACAGTAATATGATTTACTGTTTCGACTAACTAAAACCATTATAATCCGCGTTGTATAATAAGTTATCCGGGTGTGGCTCAGTTTGGTAGAGCGCTTGAATGGGGTTCAAGAGGCCGCAGGTTCGACTCCTGTCACTCGGACCAAATAAAAAAAGAATCAACCATAATGCGTCGTACACTTAAGGACAGTTCCCTAAAGGTGCGAGCATTGCGGGCAAGAGAATTGAGAGAGGTTTAGTCTTCTCTCTTTTTTCTTGCCCTTTTTCTTTTTATACCGGTACATTCGACTATTAAGCCATCTTTAAGTACAATTACTGTAGAAACTTAAAGGAGGTTATT
The DNA here is from genome assembly GCA_045636705.1 of Acutalibacteraceae bacterium. Classification (GTDB taxonomy): domain Bacteria; phylum Bacillota; class Clostridia; order Oscillospirales; family Acutalibacteraceae; genus SFWF01. The sequence goes on along the minus strand of JAZTYA010000004.1, from coordinate 2,881 downwards.
CTTATGGGTAAATTCATCGAAGAATTTTATTATGGCAACCTTGATCCACAAGCAAGGAGCACAAAGGAAAACAAGGCCGTGCAGAAACAAATGGAAGTCTTGATGCTGAACGAAGATTTCTTGACCGAAAACCTTTCGGGCGAAAGCAAAAAGAAATTCCTTGAGTTTTCTAATGCATGGAGCGTGGTGAATGGAGAATCGAATCTTGATAGCTTTATTATGGGATTTCGCTTGGGCGCACAGTTTACATACGACACGTTCGTAAATGATGATGCTCCGTTTAAAGACTTGCTAAAGGAGTGCTGATATGAAGGAAAAGAAATATTACATCGCATTGGATGACTTTGAACGTCGGGTGGTCGTGAACTGTATGAACGAGATGCGCAACAAGCTAATTGCTGATGAAAAGTGTATTGATGCGTTAGATGAAGTTTTATTAAAGGTTATCCACTCAAAGCAAAAGAAACTTAAAGTTGTATATAAGGAGGCTTGATTATGGAACAGTTAGCGAAATATATTATAGATGAAAGAACGAGGCTCAAATACGAACTGTGCGGTGATTATTATATCATCGCCGGTGAGGATGAACCAGAGTGTAAGCCAATCGGTATTTGGGGTCAACGACATTTGAAGCACATCCAAAAGCATTGCAAACCTTTATATAACAAAATGCTCAGCGAACATACGCTTTATGATTATCTTTTGCAGCTCGACTGTGACGCCGAAGATACGTTCAATCGTTTGGTTAAACAAATGGCAGAACGTGAGGGCGTGACCGAACAACTCAAAGCAGACAATCAAATGGAATGGGTTGGGCGGATGAATAACATCCGCCAAAGAGCAACGGAAATTGTAAATAACGAATCAGTGTTTGTTTAAGCAAAATGGCCGTCTGATTTTTAAAATCAGACGGCCATTTTGTCTTGAAAGCGTTTTCTCAATTAAAAAACTCAACACTAAAGTTAGTAATACGTGTATATTTTTCAGTTATAACAATTTTCTTCACCTACATATTCAAAAGAACCGTTTTCATATTTTAAAAGTTGATCATCATTAATTGTTATGATAGTGTCGCCACTAACTTCTCGGCAGGCCTTAAGCGTAGCAAAAGAATAATGATCATAGTGACAAAGCACGCTTTCATGGATTAATCCCAACGCTTTATAATCGCCATTGTTAATTTCATTATTGTCTTCTAATTGCAAAACATAGGCAATGTCTTTTGTGGCGATGTCTGCACCTGCAGATACTCCAATATACACAGATCCTTTATTTCTCACGCAATCAATGATTTCATTAACAAGGTTCATTTCTTTAATTGAGTGTAATAACTTAAAAGGATTCCCGCCGGGAACATAAATGAAATCCGGTGATTCAGATGCGATGTCCAAACGATTCTTTACAAATTTTATTTTATCAGGACTAAACCCAAATTCTATAAGCCCTCTTTTTTCTCTTTCAAATGTTTTGTCTACATCAAACCCTGCATATGGTAATGCATAACAATTTTTTTCAGATAAGCAGTCATCTTGCAAAATTACTTTTGCGAATTTTTCTCGCATTATTGGGCTATTAAACCCAAACGAAGATAACAACAATTTTGAATATTGGCTCGCCACACAATCACCTCCTTGTTTGTTTATATACTTTTTAAATTCGTTTTCCTTTAGTTCCTCGTTTGCCTGTATCAAGCTCAGACAATGTATATCTCTTTTCGTTTACAACAAACTCATCTTCTTCACCTAATACAGTTGCATAAGAAAGATTGTCCTTATCCGTTGCTTTTATGCCGATAATACCAACCGTTGATTTTTTGAGCAGACTGACACTTGACAAATCGAAAGCAACGCAATTGTTTTGCTCAGACACCAAAACAACTGTCTTTTTGTCTTTAATAGGGGCAACACACAAGACGTTATCGCCTTTGCTCAACTTAGTGGCATCAGTGGTTTTGCGTGTGGTATCAAACTCGGATATAGCAACTCTTTTCACATATCCTTTACGAGTGACAAACAGTAGTTTTTCCTTCGGCTTATAATCAGAAATAACCGCCACTGCAACCTCTTCTGCTGTTAGGGCAGAAACTTGTTCCAAAGGTACACCTTTATCGTTGTATCTTCCTATAGGAACAGACATCACTTTTATCTGATGACATTTTCCACCTTCGGTAAATACATAGAGTTTGCCTGTATTCATCACTTCACAAACATTCCGATAATCGTTTGGAATGTTTTCCTTGTTACGCTCGTATGTCGCCTCATCTACAAGTTTGATATAGCCAAAACGATTAACGAGAGCAAAAACCTTTTCTTCTTTAATTTCAGGTTTCTTGATTACGATGGCTTCGGCATCAACAATTTCAGTCTTACGCTTCTTAGCATATTTATCCTTTATTTCAAGCATATCCGCCTTCATTTTATGATTCATCTTAACCTTACTGGACAGCAAGCCAGAATACACTTCAATATTCTTCTTTGCTTTCGCCAGTTCTTTTTCAAGGATAGACACTTCAAGACCGATAAGCTTTTGCATTTTCATCTCTAAAATAGCATCAGCTTGCAAGTCGGTAAAACAGAATTTCTTTGCTTGCTTTTCAGCCGTTTTTGTCTTGAACTTGATACCATCGGTCACACCTTTAGTAAGGCATTTCTTTGCTATTGCCACAACAGTGGATCCACGGAACACCTCGATGATTGTGTCAATGCAATCCACGGCAGTCATAAGGCCCTCTCTTACTTCCGCCGACTTTTTCTCGCGATCGAGCAACGTCTTATATTTACGTGTCATAGTCTCGCGGTAAAAATCCAAAAACTCAGTAATGATTCTATGTAGCGACATTTGTGCCGGGACACCATTTGAAAGAAGCATCGCGTTATAGCCG
>JAZTYA010000003.1:0-29741 GCA_045636705.1 Acutalibacteraceae bacterium | reverse complement strand
CCCTACAAGATTGTAGAGGAAACTCAGCCTATCGCATTTGAGAATGCAAAATGGGCTTACACCGTTGGTTGCGCTATCGCAATCAAGAAGGGTTGCACAAAGGCTGCTGACGCTGCTGCCGCTATCGGTATCGGTCTTCAGGCATTCTGCATCCCCGGTTCTGTTGCTGAAAACCGCAAGGTTGGTTTAGGCCACGGTAACCTTGGTAAAATGTTACTTTCAGACGAAACCGAGTGCTTCTGCTTCTTAGCAGGTCACGAGTCTTTCGCTGCTGCTGAAGGCGCTATTAAGATTGCTCTTAACGCTAACAAGGTTAGAACCACTCCCCTTCGCGTAATTCTTAACGGTCTTGGAAAAGACGCTGCTTACATCATTTCTCGTATCAACGGCTTTACCTTTGTTGAGACCGAGTTTGATCCTTATGCAGAAGAGGTTAAGGTTATTTCTGAGAAGGCATTCTCTAACGGTCCTCGTGCAGACGTTAAGTGCTACGGCTCTGATAACGTTCCCGAAGGCGTTGCTATCATGCAGCTTGAGAAGGTTGGCGTTTCCATTACCGGTAACTCTACCAACCCAACCCGTTTCCAACATCCTGTTGCAGGCACCTACAAAAAGTGGTGTGTTGAAAATGGTCAGAACTACTTCTCTGTTGCTTCAGGCGGTGGTACAGGACGTACTCTCCATCCTGACAACATGGCAGCAGGCCCTGCTTCTTATGGTATGACCGATACAATGGGTCGTATGCACGGTGACGCTCAGTTCGCAGGTTCTTCTTCTGTTCCTGCTCACGTTGAGATGATGGGTCTTATCGGTGCAGGTAACAACCCAATGGTTGGTATGACAGTTGCTTGCGCAGTTGCTGTTGAAGAGGCTAGCAAATAATTAAGACTTAAAACCCATTAAATTTTTAAACAACTCCGTTTGCTTTTGAACGGAGTTGTTTTAGATAATTCAAAGAAAGGGATATTTATGAAATCATTTGAGCTAAAAACTAAAATATATTTCGGTGATAATGCTCTTGAGCGCTTGGCACAGATGCCATACAAAAGAGTATTGGTTATAACCGACCCTTTCATAGCTAACGGACCTTTAATTGATTTAATCACTGCTCCTTTAAAAGAAACCGGCAAAGAATTTGAAATTTTTCACGATGTTGTTGCCGATGCACCTGTTGATAAAATTGCAGTTGGCGTGCAAAAAATGCTTTCCTATAAGCCCGATGTAATTGTTACAGTTGGCGGTGGTTCTGCTATTGATTCGGCAAAAGCTATTCGCAAATTTGCTTTGGATATGAATAAGTATTCTGATGTTGCTATGGTTGCTATTCCTACAACAAGCGGTACAGGTTCTGAGGTTACATCCTTTGCGGTGGTAAACGATACTGTGGCTCACGTAAAACATCCATTGGTTTCTTCTGAACTAATTGCAGATGAGGCTATTTTGGATGCAGAACTCGTTAAAAGTGTGCCACCCTCTATCACTGCCGATACAGGTATGGACGTTTTAACACACGCTATTGAGGCCTACGTTAGTACAGACCATAATGAATTTTCAACCGCCTTGGCTGAAAAATCTATTGAAATTATCGGTGTTTTCCTACTCCGTGCATTCCTTAACGGTGATGACACCCACGCAAGACAAAAAATGCACGTAGCCTCCTGCCTTGCAGGTATGGCTTTTAACTCTGCTTCTCTAGGTCTTACTCACGGTATGGCTCATCAGTTGGGTGCTAACTTTCACATTCCGCACGGCCGTGCAAATGCTATGTTGCTACCCCATATTATTGAATATAACGCCGACATACATAAGGATAGCCGTTCACAATCGGAGTATCATCCATCTGTTAAAAGATATTGCACGATTGCGCATATTTTAGGCCTTAGCAGTTATAACAAAATTATGAGTGTTCGTTCCCTTATTCAGTGGATTCAGTTTATGAATCAGGATATGAAAATTCCTTCTAGAATCTCTGAAATCGGAACTATTTCGGTTAATGAATATATGAGCAAGGTTGAAGCGATGGCTGAAGCTGCTTTGGCAGATTCTTGTACAGCAACTAATCCTAGAACTCCGGATAAAGAAGCTATAATGCAAATTTACCGTAATCTTTGGTAATAGATAATATAAATATTAAACCGCCTATCAAACGATAGGCGGTTTTTTATCAAACTAAGCAAAAGGTTGAGGAAAATCTCTCCCAAATTTTATGATTTTATGTTAATTTTCTCTTCAATCCACTTAATTGCGTTTTGGTATTTATCTGTTTTACGTACTGAGTCAAACCACGCCCAACGCGGATTATTTAGAAATCCATATAAAAACTCTAAACTATAAAATGATAAGTGTGAGATATCAAATAATTCATATTCTTCACCATTCTCATCAACAGCCATTGTCCATTTTTTGTTTACTTTTAAATTTGAAAACAATTCACCGCCAAGTTCTAACCATTTATCAGTAGATTCAAACACATATTTATATTTATTTATAGCAGAATCAAAATGTTTCCAACCTTCATCATATTTTTTCATATCAAAAAGACAAGCCGACAAAACCAACTCTTTATAGGCATAAAACAATTTCCATCCATCAGGCACTTCCGTTCCATCACCAAAACTTTCAATAACATTAAGTATTTTATAATGATATGCGGATTTTTTTGCTGAACCATAACTGTCAGGAAAGCGTCTATCTAATTGATTCGAAAACTTTTCTAAATTTTCAAGACCTTGATGAACAATTTGTATATCTTCGGTGCCATGTCTTCGGTTATATCGCGATACTAGACAACCTCGCCTATTAAATGTTGATGTGTACGGGCATAATTCTAACCAATATTCAAGTTCATCTTCGTTGCAAGCATCAACCATTTGGTCTATTGTTGCATCTCTATATTTTGTTTCAAGCAATTTTTCTGCATTAGTTTTAAGGATTTGATAAATTTCACCGTTTTTATCGTTGCCTATAAGTATTTGATTTGTAGCAATGCGAACCAAATGCCACTTATATTGTGGGTCGGAAGGATATTTATAACAATATTCTTTTGCTAAATTCAGTTGTTCCACATCTTTATAATCAAATGTATTTAATTTTTCAAAAAATAATTCTTTATCTCTTTCTTTTGAAATATCATCATTTGATAACAAACTATCAATAGTAACCTCAAAACAATTTGCAATTATAGGCAACAATTCAAAATCAGGATAACAAACACCTAATTCCCATCTTGATACTGATTGACAAGATACACCTAACTTTTCGGCAAATTGTTCTTGTGTCAATTCTCTTTGTTTCCTCAGCCTTTTTAAGTTATCTCCAAACTGTAATTTCATAATATTACCTCGCGTATTTATTTGGAAGTAGCGCTCTTCTGAGTTTATTTTATCAACTATTTAACTTTATTTCAATATCGCGTTTGGTGATAGTGTTTCACTATATTGGTGAATAATAATATTTTATACTGCTTTTTCTTTTCTATTGGATTGTTTTGTGATATTGCATAAACGAGGTGCTGTTAAAGAAGCTGCTAAATAAGTAAGCTTTATAAAATTAAAACCGTCTATCTTTCGATAGGCGGTTTTTATTTCTTAATTCTTTTAACCACCGCAACCGGAAGGTGCATTATGGCAATTACAAACGGCAAAAGTATTGGAAAACCCCAAAGATGATTTCCGAGATATTCTTCAAACAGAACAAGCGGATTTCCTGAATCAGGTCTCATTAAAAACATAAAGTTTGTATCCCACAAAAGATTTAAAAAATATACGGGGATTGCTAACGCTATAAGCAAAATGATTCCTTTAAGCGCCGACTTTATGCTAGTGTCAACCTGACCCGACGTTACAAGTAATAGCGGATACATAACAAGTAATATATGTATTAAAAAGCTATGCAAATGAAAAAAGTTGAAGAAGGGCACGCTTGTCCAGTTTGGGAAAAGTAAGGCTAACATCGCACCGGGTATGCAAAAATAATAAAGAAAACTGCGCACAACCTTTGTAGGCTTAATTACATCAAAGAATATTAGCAAAATGTTTATTCCGCAAAGATGAAACGGTAGATAACCTGCACTAAACTCCCCTAATGCAACAAGAATCACATTTTTTATCATTTCCTGAATGAAGATATATGCACCTAAAATTATTGTTACTGTCTTTTGCTTTTTTGCTTCTAATTTTTTGTAAAAATAGCAAGCGGCAATACAAAGCAGAGTGCCAAATAAAATCCAAGTGATATGAGTTATATCAAACGTAGAAAAGCCTACACCATCGGGTATAGTGCCTTTTGTCTTAAAAAACATAAAAATCACCGAACAATATTTTATCATATAATGTCGAAAAAAGCAAACAAGACTTATAGCAAAAGCCATAAGTCTTGTTTTGTATTTATATATTATTATTTAAAATACTTAACTGCTGATTCGAACATCTTCATATCGTAGTTGCCTTCGACATTCTTATATAGTCCAAATCCGGTTCTCTCAGAATGGCCCATCTTACCGAAGATTCTACCATCAGGAGATGTAATACCCTCGATAGCACAAACAGAATCGTTAGGATTAAAGAGAATATCGGATGTCGGGTTGCCCTCTAAATCAACGTACTGTGTAGCGATTTGGCCGTTTTCAGCGAGTTTCTTAACAAGGTCCATACTAGCAAGGAACTTGCCTTCACCGTGTGAAATCGGAACGTTGTAAACGTCGCCAACGTTGGTAGCGCTAAGCCAAGGAGACTTGTTTGATGCGATACGAGTTCTTACCATTCTTGACTGGTGTCTGCCGATAGTGTTGAATGTTAGTGTTGGGCAGTTTTCATCAGTATCGATAATCTCGCCGTAAGGAACAAGACCTAGCTTAATAATAGCTTGGAAGCCGTTACAAACACCACACATTAAGCCGTCACGATTCTTAATAAGTTCATTAACCTGCTCTTTAACAACGCCGTTTCTAAAGAATGCGGTAATGAATTTACCTGTACCGTCAGGCTCGTCTCCGCCTGAGAATCCACCGGGAACAAAGATAATCTGTGACTCTTTAACTAACTTCGCAAAGTTTTCAGCAGATTCTGCAATTCCTTTTGCGGTTAGGTTGTTGATAACGAAAATCTCAGGTTCAGCGCCTGCGTTACGCATAGCCTTTTCGGTATCAAATTCACAGTTGGTACCCGGGAATACGGGAATTAACACCTTAGGTTTAGCGGTCTTAATTGCAGGAGAAACGCGAGTTTCTGCCTTATAGTTAAAGGTTGGAATTTCTTCTCCACTTCCCTGTTTAATGTTGCATGGGAAAATCTCCTCTAACTTGTCTTCATAAACCTTCTGTAAATCTTCAACCTTTAAGCAGTTACCCTTATAGAAGATAGCATTTTCTTCCATTGTTACACCGAGAGTGATGCCAACGTTAATATCCTCGGTAAGTTCAAGAATGAATGCACCATAGTTATAACCGAAGATTTCTTCCATAGTAACATCATCTGCATAAGCAAAGCCAATGCCGTTACCGAAGGTCATCTTCATAACTGCTTCTGCAACACCGCCGTAAGTAGGTGTATAAGCGGCAACAGCCTTACCTGAAACGATAAGTTCGTTTACTGCCTTATAGATTTCAAGTTCACTTTCAACCACGGGAAGTCCGTTCTTATCAAGCTCAGGACGGATTAAAACAACCTTGTGGTTAGGAGCTTTAAATTCAGGGGAAACAATATTTTGAACCTTATCGGTTGTAACTGCGAATGAAACTAAGGTTGGAGGAACGTCAATGTCCTCGAATGAACCCGACATGGAGTCCTTACCACCGATAGCTGCAATACCGTAATCAACCTGTGCCTTAAATGCGCCTAAGAGTGCAGAGAAAGGTTTGCCCCAACGCTCTGCTTCCTTTCTTGGACGCTCAAAATACTCTTGGAATGTAAGATAAACTTCCTCAAAAGAAGCACCTGCGGCAACAAGTTTAGAAACCGACTCAACAACTGCTAAATAAGCACTGTGATATGGGCTCTTTTCTGCAATATAAGGGTTATAACCCCAAGCCATTAAGGAAACGGTGTCGGTATCCTGTTTTTCAACTGAAACCTTGTTTACCATAGCCTGAATAGGTGTCTGCTGATACTTACCGCCGAAAGGCATAAGCACTGTGCCTGCGCCGATTGTGGAGTCGACACGCTCAGAAAGACCACGCTTTGAGCAAACGTTAAGGTCATCAGCCAACTTCATATATTCATCAATAAAGTTGTCGCCTATCTTCTTATCAAAGTTTTCAGCGCTCTTTGCCTTTACTTTGATGTGCTTTTCAGCACCATTAGAATTTAAGAATTCACGAGAAATATCAACGATAGCCTTGCCGTTCCAGTTCATAACAAGTCTAGGCTCTGCCTGAACTCTAGCTACTACGGTAGCTTCAAGGTTTTCCGCTTTTGCTAGTTCCTTAAAGCGTTCAACGTCCTTAGCCTCAACGACAACTGCCATACGCTCTTGTGACTCGGAAATTGCAAGCTCTGTGCCATCAAGTCCGTCATACTTCTTAGGAACTGCGTTAAGGTCGATAACAAGACCATCTGCAAGTTCTCCAACAGCAACAGATACACCGCCTGCACCGAAGTCGTTACAACGCTTAATAAGTAAAGATGCTTCCTTATTTCTAAAGAGTCTTTGAAGTTTACGTTCTTCAGGCGCATTACCCTTTTGAACCTCTGCACCGCAAGATTCAAGTGACTCAACTGTATGAGATTTTGAAGAACCGGTAGCACCACCGCAACCGTCACGACCTGTTCGGCCGCCAAGAAGGATTACAATATCACCATCCTCAGGGCGTTCACGTCTTACGTTTTCAGCGGGAGCAGCGGCGATTACTGCACCGATTTCCATACGCTTTGCAACGTATCCGTCGTGATAAAGTTCATCAACCTGACCGGTTGCTAGACCAATTTGGTTACCATAAGAAGAATAACCTGCAGCAGCTGTTGTAACAATTTTACGTTGTGGAAGTTTGCCAACAATAGTCTCAGAAACAGGCTTTGTCGGGTCAGCCGCACCAGTTACACGCATAGCGGCATATACGTAAGAACGACCTGAAAGCGGGTCGCGAATAGCACCGCCGATACAGGTAGCCGCACCACCGAAAGGTTCAATTTCTGTTGGGTGGTTGTGTGTTTCGTTCTTAAAGAGAAGTAGCCAATCCTGTTCTTCTCCTTCAACGTTCACCTTAATCTTAACGGTACAAGCATTGATTTCTTCAGACTCATCAAGATTAGGCATTTTACCCTGTTTGTTTAAATATTTAGCGGCAAGAGTACCGATGTCCATAAGATTGATGGGCTTTGTTCTGCCGATTTTCTCACGAACGGCTAAGTACTCGTTATAAGCATCCTGTAAAAGTTCATCTTCGAACTGAGCCTCATCAATGGTTGTTAAGAAAGTGGTGTGACGACAGTGGTCAGACCAATATGTATCTATCATACGAATTTCGGTGATAGTTGGGTCTCTGTCCTCGGTCTTAAAGTACTCCTGGCAGAACTTAATATCATCGATATCCATAGCTAAACCGTAGGAACTAATAAACTCAGCAAGTTCGCTTTCGGTTAATTTTAAGAAACCATCTAAAACTGCTACGCTTGTAGGAATGTTATAATCAGTCTTTAAGGTTTCCGGCTTTTCAAGTGTAGCCTCACGGCTCTCAACAGGGTTGATAACATATTTCTTTATAGCCTCAACATCCGAATCTGTTAAATCGCCTGAAAGCACATAAACTCTAGCGGTTTTAACTAATGGCTTTTCACCCTGTGAAATAATCTGAATGCACTGTGCCGCAGAGTCTGCACGCTGGTCAAACTGACCGGGCAAATACTCGGTAGCAAAAACGTAATCTTGCTTTGAAGCTTCAACCTCATCGGTTACAATATCAAGCTGTGGCTCACTGAAAACGGTTTTTACCGAATAATCAAAAAGCTCTTTTTCAATGTTCTCAATATCATAACGGTTTAAAAGACGTAATTCTTTTAATCCTTCGATGCGAAGAAGGGATACGATATCATTTTTTAGAGCTTTTGCTTCGTTTGCAAGTTCTGCTTTTTTCTCAACATAAATTCTATATACCATTGTTTTCTCCTTAATAGGACTTTATACCCTGTTTAGTCTAATATTTTAAGTGCACGTTTGCCGATATCCTTGCGGTAATAAGCATTTTGGAAGGTTACGTTTGGTATTTCACTATAAGCCTTGCTAACCGCTTCTTTTAAGGTGTCAGCAACAGAAACGACACCTAAAACTCTTCCGCCTGCGGTAAGAACCTTGCCACCGTCAAGCTTAGCGCCGGCTACATAAACCTCTGCTTTGCATTCATCTGCAATTTTAATTTCAAATCCTGTTTCGTACTTGCCGGGATAACCGTTAGAAGCCATAACAACACAGCAAGCGGCTTTGTCCATAAATTTAACTTCTGTTTCGGCTAACTTTTCATCCCTTACCGCCTTCATAACAGTAAAGAGGTCGGACTCTAAAAGCGGAAGAACAACCTGAGTTTCGGGGTCGCCGAAACGGCAGTTATATTCGATTACCTTAGGTCCCTTAGGAGTGAGCAACAAACCAAAGTATAGGCAACCCTTGAAGGTTCTGCCTTCAGAGTTCATCGCATTCATTGTAGGAATGAAGATTTTTTCCATACATTCCTTTGCGATATCATCGGTATAATATGGGTTTGGAGCAATTGTGCCCATACCACCTGTATTAAGTCCCTCATCGTTATCTAAAGCGCGTTTATGGTCCATTGAAGAAATCATAGGAACAACAGTTTTACCATCTGTAAACGAAAGAACCGAAACCTCAGGGCCTGTCAAGAATTCCTCAACAACTACGTTGCTTCCCGACTCGCCAAAAACCTTATCCTCCATCATTGAACGAACGGCATCATAGGCTTCTTCACGTGTCATACAGATTATAACACCCTTGCCGAGAGCTAATCCGTCCGCCTTAATAACGGTTGGAATCGGAGCAGTTTTAAGATACTCTAAGGCTTTATCAAGTTCGCTAAATACCTCATACTCCGCTGTAGGGATTCCGTATTTTTTCATAAGGTTCTTTGAGAAAACCTTACTACCTTCGATTATTGCCGCATCCTTATTCGGTCCAAAGCAAGGAACACCTATTTCCTCAAGCGCATCTACACAACCAAGAACCAACGGGTCATCGGGTGCCACGACTGCAAACTCGATATCGTTTGCTTTTGCAAAATCAACGATAGCAGGAATATCCTTAGCGCCGATAGCAACACATTCTGCATCATCCTTCATTCCGCCGTTACCGGGGAGCGCATAAATCTTGGTAATTTCTTTATTCTCTTTTAATTTCTTTATAATGGCATGCTCTCTACCGCCGCCACCAACGACCATTATCTTCAAAATATTCAGTCCTTTAAAAGCAAATTTATTTTAATGGTGGAATAATCTCATTCCTGTGAATGCCATTGTCATTCCGTACTTGTCAGCACATTCAATAACAAGGTCATCACGGATAGAACCACCGGGTTCTGCAATATAAGAAACACCGCTCTTCTTAGCGCGTTCAATATTATCGCTGAATGGGAAGAATGCATCAGAACCTAAAGCTACACCTGTGATGGTGTCAAGATATGCTCTTTGTTCTTCATCGGTAAAGGGTTCAGGTCTTACTGTAAAGTATTTCTGCCAATTACCCTCTGCACAAACGTCTTCTTCGTTCTTATTAATATAACCCTCAATTACGTTATCACGGTCAGGACGACCGATTTCTGCTTTAAATGGAAGGTTTAACACCTTATCGTGTTGACGAAGCTGCCAAGTATCAGCCTTACCGCCTGCAAGACGTGTACAATGAACGCGTGACTGCTGACCTGCACCAACGCCGATAGCCTGTCCATCTACTGCAAAGCAAACCGAGTTAGACTGTGTGTATTTTAAGGTAATAAGAGCAATGATTAAATCTCTTACTGCGCTTTCAGGCATTTCCTTTTTAGCAGTAACAACCTTATCGAAAAGGTCTTTATCGATTTTATAGTTGTTTCTTCCCTGTTCAAAAGTAATACCGTAAACCTGCTTGTGTTCAATTTCTGCAGGAACAAAATCAGGGTCAATTTTAACAATGTTGTATGAACCCTTTCTCTTTGACTTTAAGATTTCAAGTGCCTCAGGCTCATAACCGGGAGCAATAACACCGTCAGAAACCTCTCGCTTAATCATTAAAGCGGTTGTAACGTCGCATACGTCAGATAAGGCAACCCAGTCGCCGAAAGAGCACATACGGTCTGTTCCGCGAGCTCTAGCATATGCACAAGCCAAAGGAGAGTCGTCAAGACCTTCGATATCATCTACAAAGCAAGCTTTTTTAAGTTTATCACTTAAAGGAAGTCCGATTGCTGCAGATGTAGGGCTTACGTGCTTAAAGGATGTAACTGCAGGCATACCGAGAGCTTCTTTAAGTTCTTTTACAAGTTGCCAAGAGTTAAATGCATCAAGAAAGTTGATAAATCCTGGGCGGCCGTTTAGAATTTCAATTGGAAGGTCGCTTCCGTCGTGCATAAATATTTTTGCAGGTTTTTGGTTGGGGTTACAACCATATTTAAGTTCAAATTCTTTCATAACTGCCTCCGTTTATTTATTCTTGTTTATAATAATTTCGGTAGGTTCACTGCCATCAAGAGGAATTTGACGAACAAAAAGGGATACCTTGTTATCTTCATTTAGGTTTTCCCAACAAATATCTGCCAGTTCCTTTGCGGTGTTAGGAAGCGCTACCTCTTCGGGCTCTCCGAAGAATGAAGGAATAGGATTTCCGTCACATTTGTAGGTGTGAATGAAATGTCCAACGCCTGCTCTTGGAGTATAGCTGTAGAAAAAGCGGTTACAAACAGAGCCATCACCATTAGCACTTTTGAGTATAGAGAGTTGGTAATGGAAATTGTCCTTGGGTGCATAATGAATAATACCCGAAATTCTCGGTGTATAGTTTGGAGCGTCATCCTCAAACTCACGAGTATGTAGAGCCTTTACAAAAGCAAATCCATCTTCACCGTTTTCTTTAATAAAATCACATATCGTGTCGGTTTGGTCTCCGTTAGTAATAATATCAACCAAGCCGTTTTGTGCAGTAAGGTAAGGGTTATAAATGATGAGATGTGGGTCGGAAAGCTTTGATTCATCAAAAGCCTTTGTTCTCATACCACCATCAAAACGCTCAAAAATGCGGTTACGGCTATTAACGCTTCTGCCCATGATGAAATATGCTATCATAGCAGATTTGCCATCCATAGACTTGCCAATTACTATTCCTCTACCGGGGTAGCTGTTTTCCTTTAGAAGTGTAGCTAAATCAAATCTCATACATTTACTCCTTTTCGTTTCTTATAATCTCACTAACCTTTTGCACGGCTTCGGGAAGAATTTTCCACTCGGCCTCCTCCATAACCCTTTTTTGAAGGGTTTCGGGGGTGTCATCTTTGTTTATATAAACAGCCTTTTGCATAATGATTTTACCGCCATCGGGAATTTCATTTACAAAGTGAACGGTAGCGCCTGTTACCATAACGCCGTATTCCAAAACTGCCTTATGAACATAAAGTCCATAAAAACCTTTTCCACAGAAGGAAGGAATAAGCGACGGATGAATATTAATTATTCTGTTGCTGTAAAGCTTACAGAAACGCTCGGTCAAAATTGACATAAAACCTGCAAGAACAATAAGCTCTATTTCCTCTTCTTTTAAAAGGTCGATTAGCTTGTCCTCGAAAACGTCCTGACCGTCGGTCTTTTCGATAACCACACCCTTTATTCCTGCATTTTCTGCACGGGTTAAAGCGTATGCATCCTTTTTGTTAGAAACAACAAGAGAAATTTCTCCGTCGTTTAAAATTCCTGATTTTTGTGCATCGATTAGGGCTTGTAGGTTTGTGCCACCACCCGAAACCAAGACAGCAATTTTTATTTTAGCAGACATTTTAGTCCTCCAAATTATTCAAGTATAACTCCGTCATCTGACTTAACGATAGTTCCAAGTATGTAAGCGTCTTCGCCGTTAGCCTTAAGGATTTCAATTGCCTTTTCAGCATCGGTAGCGGAAACTACAACGCTCATTCCGACACCCATGTTAAAGGTATTGAACATATCGCGCTCCGGAACGTTACCTGTTTCCATAATAAGCTTAAAGATAGGAAGAACCTTAACGTCACTCTTCTTAATCTTAGCGGAATAACCTTCAGGTAAGCTTCTAGGAATGTTCTCATAGAAACCACCGCCTGTGATATGAGAAACAGCCTTAACAGTTACTTCCTTCATTAATGCAAGCATAGACTTAACGTAAATGCGAGTAGGTGTAAGTAATGTTTCGCCAAGCGACTTACCGCCAAGTGCTTCTACAGGAGAGGTTAAATCACAGTTTTCAATATCAAAAACCTTGCGAACAAGTGAAAATCCGTTAGAATGAACACCAGTTGAAGGAAGCGCGATAATTACGTCGCCTTCTGTCACCAGCTTATTGTTTAAAACCTTTGACTTATCAACAACGCCTGTCGAGTATCCTGCAAGGTCATAGTCATCCTCAGGCATAAGACCGGGATGCTCTGCAGTTTCTCCGCCGATTAAAGCACAACCAGCCTGAACACAACCTTCTGCAACACCACCAACGATATCAGCTATCTTTTCAGGAAAGTTCTTTCCGCAAGCGATATAGTCAAGGAAGAAAAGCGGCTTTGCTCCGCAACAAATAATATCGTTTACGCACATAGCAACACAGTCAATACCGATTGTGTCATGTTTATCAAGTAACATAGCAAGCTTGATTTTGGTTCCTACGCCATCGGTGCCGCTAACTAAAACCGGTTCTTTAATATCGGTTAAGTCAAGGCCAAACATTCCGCCAAAACCGCCAACCTCATCAAGACAGCCCTCGTTTTTAGTGCGCTTGATGTGTTTTTTCATAAGTTCAACAGATTTATATCCTGCTGTAATATCAACGCCTGCTGCTGCATAGCTTTCAGATTTAGATGTGTTATGCATAATTTTTCTCCTTAAGGTTTATTTTCTATTCTTTTCCGTTCCAACAATATGTGCAAAGTTTGCAAGGTTCAATGCCGATAGCCTTAACGATACCCTCAACCGACTGGAACTCAAGTGAGTCAAAGTTAAGCTTTTCACATATTGCTTTTCTTAAATTCTTACCACGTTCAGTAGAAGAATCAATATACTCATCAAGATGTTTAAGTCCCTCTTCTCCTTCAAGCTCTACCACGGTTCGTCTTGCGATTAATTCCATTTCATTGGTCGAACTTGAAAAGTTAAGATACTTACAGCTATACATTATCGGAGGACAAGCCGAACGCATGTGAACCTCACGGGCGCCGTTGCTGTAAAGGAACTCAACCGTTTCTTTAAGCTGTGTGCCTCTAACAATCGAGTCGTCGACAAACATAAGCTTTTTATCCTTAATTAGCTCAGGTACGGGAACCTGTTTCATTTTTGCAACCTTGTTTCTCTCAATCTGACTTGTAGGAATAAAGCTTCTTGACCAGGTTGGAGTGTATTTTATAAAAGGTCTTGCATAAGGTGTCTTACTGTTGTTGGCATATCCTATTGCATGTGGCACACCCGAATCAGGTACGCCTGCAACGTAGTCGATGTCGTCAGAAAAACCATTCTTGCGGTCGTTTTCTGCCATTATCTCGCCATTTTTATAACGCATTAATTCAACGTTAACACCCTCGTAGGTTGAGGTTGGATATCCGTAATAGCTCCAAAGGAAAGAACAAATTCTCATTTCTTTTCCTGCCGGGGCTAATGTTTTACAAGAATCAGCGGTAAGTTCTACTATTTCAGCAGGGCCTAGTTCCTTATACTTTTCGTATCCTAGTTTTTCATAAGCAAAGGACTCAAATGAAACGCAAAAGCTATCTTCACTTTTTGCTATTATAACCGGCAACCTGCCAAGCTTGTCACGAGCCGCTATTAAAGTACCCTTATCGGTAAGAATCAAAAATGAGCACGTGCCTTCAATTTCGTCTTGAGCAAATCTGATTCCTTCGGCAAAGCTATCCTTTTGATTTATAAGCGCAGCAACAAGTTCTGTGTTATTAATGCCGCCGCCTGTCATTGGAACAAAATGTCCGCCGTTTTGGGTTAAATATTTAGTAATCAGTTCTTCGGAGTTGTTTATAGCGCCAACTATGCATAACGAATAGATACAAAACTTTGAACGAATAAGCAAAGGTTGTGGGTCATAGTCACTTATTGAACCTATTGCCGCACTACCTTTCATCTCTTCAAAAACGTGTTCAAACTTGGTTCTGAAAGGTGAGTTTTGAATGTTATGAATTTTACGCTGCATTCCAAGTGATTTATCGAATGCCGCAATACCTGCTCTTCTCGTGCCGAGATGTGAGTGATAATCGGTTCCGAAAAAGACGTCACTGATTGCATCGTTTTTAGAAACTACTCCGAAAAAGCCGCCCATAAAAGCCTCCTAAAATTTTTGAACCTAAACTTAATTGTTAAACTGTGCAGATACCGCTTTATCCTTTTCGAGGACTGCATCGGAATCCTTCTTGCGACGAGCGTCTAATTTTTCTGCTAAAGCATCATCCGAAAGGCTTAAAATTTCAACAGCTAAGAAAGCTGAATTTGCAGCACCGTTTATTGCAACAGTTGCAACCGGTATGCCTGAAGGCATCTGAACTGTTGAATATAGAGCATCAACACCTTCTAAAGCGCCTGACTTAATCGGAATGCCGATAACAGGAATTGTTGTGTTAGCTGCAAAAGCACCTGCAAGATGCGCCGCCATTCCTGCTGCGCAAATTATAACGCCAAAGCCTTCTTTCCTTGCATTCATCGCAAAGCTTCTGGCCTGCTCAGGTGTTCTGTGTGCCGAATAGATATGAACCTCATAAGGTACACCGAAATCCTTTAAAACTGTAATTGCTTTTTCAACAACAGGTAAATCGCTATCGCTACCCATTATAATTGCAACCTTTTTCACAATAAGTCCTCCTAAATTTTTGGGTTTTAAAAAACAAATATGGGCACTCAGCCCCGTAAAACGAAGTGATTGCCCAGACGGTCGACAAAACAGGTATTTTTGCTCCCATGTGGTTAATCCCACTGCTCCGTCAGTCACAAAAATCCAATATAATATTTATATATATTTATTTTATCATTATATAGCCAAAAGTCAAGTAAAAATAACCTGCTAATTCGCTCTTATTTTCATTAATTTTGACTAATTTTTCCAAAAGCAATTTTGTTCGACATTTCTTGACAAAGTTAACAAAATCTTGTATAATGGTAAAAAATAAAAAAAGATGTCGAAAAAACGACATCTTGGAGCTAGAAATGGGACTCGAACCCACGACCTGCTGATTACGAATCAGCTGCTCTACCAACTGAGCCATTCTAGCATTAACGAATTAAATTATATCAGTAAAAATGCCCATTGTCAAGACTTTAAAGAGGTGATAACGAATGAAAAAAGGGTTTGAAAATCCAACAAACAAAAAGATTTTTAACACAAGAAAAAGAAAGAAAGTCAGTGAAGAAAAGATGGCGGAAATTCTAGGCCTTACACGTTCGACCTATCGCTACCACGAGCAATCTTCCTACTTTACACCTGAGCAAATAGAGAAAATTGCCGATTTTTTTGGTGTTACTGTAAGTTCTCTTGAATGTGATTTAATCGATTTTTCTTCAAAGCCCACAACCACCAGACTTAGTGATGTTAATGAGTTTCATTTAAGGGTCGGCGACACCCTTTTCCCATCTGATTTAGTTCTTAGTATGGAAAAGATATCAAAGCTTCCTGCGGACAAACGAAGAACCTTAATGGACTGCATTGAAATGCTTTCTTGCATAGAGGAAGACAAGTTTGAAACCATAAAGAAATATATCGAGTTTTTAAATTCATAAGCGATACAAAAAAGATGTAATCTTTCGATTACATCTTTTTTATTTACAGTTTAAAATGTGCAGGAAGTCCGTCAACATACTTTATTTCGGTTTCCCCTGCTATTAATGGTAAAAAGTAAGGAATAGCGTCATCTAAAACATTGTTATGTCTTTCGTTTATCCACTCAATTGGGAATGCTTTTTCCTTGTTTGCAACCTCTGATGCATCTACCGAAGTAATAGTGATTTTGTAAGGACTATCAGACTCTCTTTTGAAGCAAACCATCTTTCCGGTTTCTCCGTTTTCCATAAAGTAAACGGCAGCAGAGCCTATTTGCTCAGCCTCTTCAATATCACACTTTGAAGCAATGTGCGATGCAGAACGTTGAAGAACGTTAAGTTCTACCGAACGAACCTTGCATCCAACCCTTTGCTTAACAATTTTTTCGAGTTTTTTGCCAACGCCTGCCAAATCCTTATGACCGAAAGCATCAACTACCTCTAGGTTCTCTTCTCCTAAAGAAACGCCCTCAGAAACCGCAACAATAACAATCTTATGCTTTGCGATTTCTGCCTTTAAATCCTCAATAAAATCATCGAGAGAAAACTCGCATTCGGGCAAATAAATTAGGTGTGGCGAGGCCTCACCAAACTTGTGAAGAACCACACTTGAAGCGGCAAGCCAGCCTGCATTTCTACCCATAATTTCAACTATGGTAACACTCTCAAGGTCATAAACCGAGCTATCCCTTGTTATCTCTTTAAGTGTTGTTAACAAAAACTTAGCAGCCGAGCCGAAACCGGGTGTATGGTCGGTAAAGCAAAGGTCGTTATCAATAGTTTTGGGAACTCCCATAACAGCAATATCAGAGCCTATTTCTTTAAAATAAGCAGAAAGCTTTGCAACGGTATCCATTGAGTCGTTACCGCCTATATAAAAGAATGCGCCTATTCCCTTTTCCTTAAATGTGTTATGTATTCTTTCATAAGGAACAGAGTCCTTAATAAAATCAGGAAGCTTAAATCTGCAAGAACCTAAAACTGTAGATGGAGTTTGCTTAATAAGCGCGATATCATCCTCTGACTTAACCACATCGTTTAAGCAGACAAAATTATTGTTTAAAACGCCCTCAATACCATTTATTGCGCCAAAAATATTATCGATATTCTCCGAAGCTAAAGCAGCCTTAAACACACCCATTAAGGATGAATTTATAGCAACTGTAGGTCCGCCTGATTGTGCAACTGCAATATTCATAACAACACTCTCCAAATCTCAAGTTGTGCTTAGGTCATTATAGCAGATATGCTTGTCCTTTTCAATACAAATTATAGACTAATTTGACTTAGGAATAATTGGATAAAGTTGGATAGTATTACCACCGTCAACTACAAGTTCTGCACCAGTAGTGTTTCTTGCGTTTGCGGCAAAATACCACACTGCATCAGCAACGTCCTCGCCTACTGCAACATCGCCAATAGGTGTAAATCTTGAAGGAACGTCTCTATAGAAATCGGGGTTTTTCTCCCATCTGTCGGTCTTAATCATACCGGGTAAAACTGCATTTACACGAATGTTGTATTTTCCTAAATCAAGCGCTAAAGCTCTCATTAAACCTAACTGACCACCCTTTGAAGCACAATAAGCGACACGGTCAGGAATAGCTCTATAAGCAGTATTAGAGTTTAAAAATACAATATTTCCGCCGCCGTTTTCTTTCATTCTCTTAGCGGCATTTTCAGAAAGACAGAAGTTCCAAGTAACATTTGTGTTTAAAACCCTCATAAAGTCAGTAATCGGGTTTTCGAAAACA
Source organism: Acutalibacteraceae bacterium (assembly GCA_045636705.1). Lineage (GTDB taxonomy): Bacteria > Bacillota > Clostridia > Oscillospirales > Acutalibacteraceae > SFWF01. The sequence continues at coordinate 12,034 of JAZTYA010000003.1, read as the reverse complement.
GCCATACCAAGTCCTTGGTCTGCAGCATTCAAAACAAGGGTATCAATAACTATTCCCTTTTCGTCAAGGAAACTAAACATATCTTCCACCGCTTTTACATCAACGGTAGTTTCATTAATTAAAGAATCAATGTGATATCCGGTAATTTCAACGTTTGGGAAAAGTTCTCTATATTCCTTTTCAGCCGCATGAACCTTTTCTGCCTGTCTGCCTGTGAAGACAACGTTCCAACCCTCAGAAGCAAATTTTTTAACAATAGCAACGCCTGTATTTATACAAGCACCTGTAACAAGGGCAGTTTTTTTCATAAAAAACCTTCTTTCTTAAAACTCACCAAATATAAGTAACATAGGATAATCTTTAATCGGTAAATGCCTAATAAAGAGCATTCCACGCTCATCTCTACGCATTATTGACTCAGGAATTTCATAAATAGAACCATCCATTAAATCAATAAGTCTTACCTTATCGTATTTAGTGTGAATTTCTAATGTAATTGTACCTTCATAGGAAGTGGTCATAATGTTGGTAGGATACCAGTATGCGAACGCTTCGCCATTTTCCTTAGCAAATCCGCCTGTAATAACCTTATTTCTTGATAAATCCATATCAAATACACGGTCAGAAGCCCTAGGTAAGAATAGTGCGGGAATTTCCTTTTGAGAAAAATCTTCGGCAAAAATTGATGCTATGTTCTGAAGCGCCATATAAGACTTCTTCCTATAGCAAGTACCAACAGTTCTTCCGTTTTCATCAAATTCTGCGCCTAAAACGCCGAAATATCCAAAGTCGAGATATGATGCTAAATCGCCAACCTTACCGTCTAAGGCCTCAATCATATCCATACAAGAGAAATAAGAAGTGAAGTAAACGTCAAGCATCAAATCGCCGATTGTGTGACGAATAAGCTGCTTTGCCTGTTTATCTTCGGTCCAAGCACCTGTACTTAAAGCACCGTGGCCACCGCTTCTTGACTGAGAACCGGATTCACCCTGGACAATTTGAACATTTGGATTGTATCTGTCAATTAAAGCCTTTAAGGTTTTAACTCTTTCGAACAGCTTTGTTTCATCGTGGGTATATTCGTGGAAAGAAATGTACTCAACGTAATCTAACATTCCGGTTGCAAAAGCTTCATTTGCATAAGAAATAGTGCTGCTATCACAAAGTGAACCGCCGATAATCTTAGCATCCTTATCAGCACTCTTTACAGCCTTAGAAGTAGCAATTACAAGCTCACCATACTGTGTACCACTTCTACCTGTTTTCCAACATCCGCCGCCATTATCGGGCTCGTTCCAAACTTCATAGTGGTCAACTCTGCCCTTATAATGCTCTGCAACCGCAAAACAGTAGTTTTTCCAAGCATTTCTTTGCTCGTCAGTAAAAATAGGAGGACAACCAACTGCACCAAAAACGGTTTTTGCTAAATCATCATATAACTGGTTACCATAGCATAGGCAAATCCAGGGCTTTAAACCACGGGCAATTAGATTATCAACAATTTTATCAAGCCATTCAAAATGGTAAACACCGGGTTCTGTCTCGGTTTTTTGCCAACCTGACTGTATTCTAATCCACTTAATTCCAAGTTCTTCTACCTTGTCATAAGCAATTTCAGGGTCAAAAACGTCGCGGTCAAGCTTTTCAAATCCAAGACCTATTTTTGAATGATTAACATCAAGGGAATGCTTTGGTTCAACCTGACCTATTTTAATCAATCTTTCCATAATATAATACCTCTAGTTTAATTATCTATTTTTCGACCTTGTCGAACACTCTGACGTAGTCAACAATGAAGGTATCTCCAACATTTTCAATAGCTTCTTTGGTTGGTTGATGTCCGGGAGAACGATAGCCCTTAGGCTCGGTAGAAATTAGTATAAATGCCGACTTTGCTGTAAGTTTGTCGGTAATTCTACCATCAACCTTACCGTCAACATAGAAGGTGTAACCCGTTTCATCCCATAAAAGACCGAAACGATGGAATTCGGTTTCATCAAGCCATGTTTCCTTACCCATTTCACCGTAAACACTATGTTTCATATCCAGACCGTATCCACCTGTAAAGACATTATGTCGTGCAACCTGTCCGGGATTAAAGCATTCCATAATGTCAATTTCAACACCTGATTCCTCGGGGTCCATAGAAGCGCCGATTATTGGTGACTGAAGCCAGAAAGCAGACCACCAACCACCTTTTTGTTGGAACTTGCAACGGCACTCATAATATCCGTAACTGTGAAGATATTTGCTCTCGTGGAGTTTACCTATTGTCCACTGAATATCTTCCTCCTCAAAAGTAGTTTTTTCTAGTGGCTGATCCATAAAGTTATATCCTGTCTGAAGCTGTGAGCTTACAGGTTTGCCGTCTTCCATCATAAGTGTAAATACAGCATTACTGTTGCCGTCAAGGGTTACACCCTTATCGGTCCAACCGGGGTGTTTTCTTTGCATCATGCTGGTACGATAATCCCATTTTTCTCTGTCAAGCTCGGTACCATCAAATTCGTCAGACCAAGCAAGTTCCCATTCGCCTTCAGGTAAAAGGCTATACTCGTGATTTTCTACTTGAAACTTTTTCATAAGATTTCTCCTTAAAAATAGAACTCACTTTTTGGAGGTCTAATATCGGTCAAGGCACCTGTATAATGTCTTAATGTATGAGGCTTATAAGGATGCTTTAAGCACTCTTCCTCGTTAAGTTCAATGCCAAGACCCGGCTTATCGGGAATGGTAATAAATCCGTCTTTATATTCAAGACTTTCGTTGGTTACATCCTTTCTCCATTCAACATCTGAATACACAATTTCCAAAATAGAGAAATTAGGACAACAAGCAGCCAATTGTAAGGTTGCCGCATTAGCAACAGGACCGGACGGATTGTGAGGAGCAAATGCTATATATCTGCACTCTGCCTCTGCGGCAATCTTTTTAAGTTCCATAATACCGCCTGCGTGAGAAATGTCAGGCTGAATGAAATCTGCTGCCATTTTATCAAACATTGGTTTATAATCCCAACGTGTATAAAGTCTTTCACCCGCACTAATAGCAACGGGAGACTTATCTCTTACCTCTTTTAATGCATCGAGATTGTCGGGTGGTACAGGCTCTTCAAATAGCATAGGCTTAAACTGTTCAAGCTCTTTTGCAATCTTAATGCCGGTAGGAATATTAAATCTTCCGTGGCCTTCAATAAGCAGGTCAACCTCATTACCAACTGCCTCTCTAACCTTTGCTACGCACTCTAAGGCTGTGTTAAGGTCTTTATTAGAAATTTCTAAATATGCCTTACCAAATGGGTCCCACTTCATAGCGGTAACACCACGCTGAACAGCAATTTTAGCCTTCTCTGCAAACTCGTCAGGAGTTTTAGCTCCCGAGAACCAAGCGTTTACATAAATTCTGGCATTGTCGTTTACCTTACCGCCTAATAACTGATAAACAGGAACATTAAGGCTTTTACCTAAAATATCCCAAAGTGCCATTTCAACAGCTGATAGCGCCGACATAAGCACAGGGCCACCACGCCAATAAGCATCACGGTATGTAGCATGCCAATGCTTTTCAATTTCTAAAGGGTTCTTGCCTACTAAATATTCTTTAATATGTTCAACTGCTCCAACTAAAGCCTTTTCCTTGTATTCGAGTGTTGCCTCGCCTACACCGTCAATACCTTCATCGGTATAAACCTTTACAAAGACCCAGTTTGTTCTGAAACAGTCAACTACAAAAGTCTTTACGTCTGTTACCTTCATTAGAAAATTACCTCCTCATAAATTTTGGGTATTACCTTGTTTTTATATTCGAATTTGCCAGAATCAAGCTCATCAAACATTCCGCAGTGTACGGGCACTGCAAACTTAGGCTTAACTCTTTCGCAAAATCTTTTACCATCTGTCATATTCATATTGTTACCAACGCCGTTTACAGGAAGGAATAAAGCATAAATATCCTTCGGTATATCGGCAAAAACTTCTTCGTTATAAAGGGTGTCACCGGTAATATAGTATTTCTTTTCTCCGTCATCAATAATAACGCCGATAGCATCGGGGTCACTATGTTCTGCCTTTACTGCAGTAAACTTAATGCCATTCTCGGTCCAAGTAGTATGGCGATTAAATTGAATATAATTATTAGAGCCGCCTAACTTTCTAACCTCATCCCAAACCGAAGTTGGAGATAAAACCGTTATACTGGTTTCACTTGTAATAAAGCGAGGTGCGGTTTCAGGGTCGTAGTGGTCTAAATGGTTGTGTGTAAAAATCATAACATCAGGCTTTATCTCAAATAGTTCTTCTTTTACGGGAACACGCCTAAAGTTTTTAGGGTTAACCTTTATAACACTATTCGAAAGATATGGGTCTATCATTATTTTAAACCCGCCTTTCTCAAATAAAAATCCTGCTTGTCCTAGATATGTTATTTTCATAAAACTATTCTCCTTGACAATTTATTATATTAATGATATCGTATATATTAGTGAAAAAAATATAATAATTTTACTGTTTTTATTAGAAATCTTATTGTATAGGTGATTTTAATGGTATTGCCAGAAATTATAGCGGTAGGAATATACGATTCAAATATTGCAGCAAAAAACATATCGGTTAGTAAGAACCGAAAAACCTCAATGTTTGAAATTGAATTGCCACTTGAAGAAGGCGGCATTTCTTACATTGATTCTACTGCAAAACAAATAAAGCCGAATATGCTCATTTGCGCAAAGCCAGGACAAATAAGACACGCTAAATTCCCTTTTAAATGTTACTATGTCCACATGATTATTCATAGTGATGAGTTATATGACATACTCACAAACACGCCTAACACCTTCGAAACAGATAAGTATGCTGAGTATAAAGAAATTTTTGAAAAACTGATTAAACATTATAATCTTCTTTCTGATAGTGAAGAAATAATACTGCAAAGTTATCTACTAAAACTTATAGATACAATTAGCCGAGACCTTTCGCAGAATATCAAGCGCGGCAACTCCTCTAACAGCGGCTCGGTCATTGAAACATCACTTAAATATATTAAAAATAATTTAACCGAGGAATTAACTCTTGAAAAGGTTGCAAAATCGGTGTCGTTAAGTCCTATTCATTTTCATAATACCTTTAAGGCTTCGGTTGGTAAGACCTTACACGATTATATTGAAGAACAAAGAATAAAAAAATCAATTAATCTACTCCTTACTACCAACTATTCCCTTACAAGAATTGCTTTAGAGTGTGGATTTTCCTCGCAAAGTTATTTCAGTTATGCTTTTAAACGTCGTATGAAACAGACCCCAAGAGAATATGCGCGTGAAGTTTATAATAAGTACGAAATATAACAAAAAACCTCCGATATCGGAGGTTTTTTTATTTTAATAGTCAAGAACTAAATATCTTCTATCATCCATATTAACAGACATATTGCTGCCGATACGAACAAGTCTTATCTGTCTTTTTTTAGGATAGATGCTAAAGGTAGTTATAGCGTCATCCGAACATGTTCCCTTAACTCTTGGAAGGTCGCTTGGGAAGTTTTGTAAAAGGTCGTTAGCAGTTGCAGGAAATGCTATTATCTTTTGGTAAGGATATTTTTTACTGCTTGAAAGGATATCTCTATGATAGTGACCTACAAGATATGACGCAAATACACCTTCTCCACGAGATGAAAAATCGCAATCAACCGATATATCGGGCAAGCAATCAAAGTTTGCTTTATATGTAGCCTTCAAGGCCTTGCCGTTTACCCAAGCATCAACAATGTCAGGAATTATATCATTGCCGCCGTAAGCTCCGTTGCCACAACCAAGGTCAGAACCTTTTTGGCACCACGGCGAATCGATAGGCTCATCAGCATCAAAAAAGATGTGCATTGCAACAGCTAAATGATACCCTGAAGGAATCTTTGCAAGTGACTCAATAAACCAGTCAATTTCACTTTGCATAATATTGCCTGAACCACGACCTACGATATACTTGCCGTCTTCATCGAGTGGCGATGGGTCTCCATAAATATCCAAGCCAATTAAAGCTACTTTATATTCATCATAAATCTTTAAAAAATGAGGTTCATTAAAATCATCAATGCCCGAAATATGTGCAGTTGGACGTATATACTTTTCAAAAACCTCTTTTGAACTAGCCGAAACCGCAGGGTCTTTACTATTGCCTACGTCGTGGTTGCCAACAATGGTCATAAAGGGTTTCTTAACGTGTTTTATTGCTTCATAATACCAAGTGCCGTCATTAGACGTAAAATTGCTTGCCTGGAAATCTCCAAGGCAAATACCACAGTCTATAGCATCATAATAGTTTAAATAGTCAATGGCCGCAGTAAGTCTTTCCTTGCACTCGTGAACATCGGTAGTAACAAGCATACAAAACTGCTTGTTTTTTAACTTAAAGCCTTCGTATAAGCCATAGGAGCAACTAGCAAATAAAATTTGCTCTATATCCTTATTATCTTTAACTATACGTGGTTCGTTGCACATAACCTTCTCCTTATGAATTTAATTAAATTCTATCTTAGTTATAGCACAACAAAGCAAAATTAACAAGTAAAATTTAACCGGCTTTAAGCTTTAGCCTTAATTTATCAGAAATCATTGCGATAAATTCGCTATTTGTCGGTTTGCCGCGGGAATTGTTTATTGTAAAACCAAAGAAGGAGTTTAAAACGTCGATGTCTCCCCTGTCCCAAGCAACCTCAATGGCGTGTCTGATTGCTCTTTCAACCCTTGAAGAAGTAGTTTGGAACTTCTTTGCCACCGTTGGATATAAAAGCTTTGTTACCGAGTTTATAATATCATCATTCTTAATTGAAAGCATAATTGATTCACGAAGATAATGATAACCTTTAATATGTGCAGGAACACCGATTTGATGTATAATCTCGGTTACCATTACCTCAAGTTCTGCATCTGTCACAACGTTATCTCTGACGATAACGGGACCTCTATCACTTTTCCAACCTGATAGTTGAATGATTCTGTCTGCTAAGGTGCTTATGTCAAAAGGCTTTAGAAAATAGTAAGCCGCACCGGCATTCAAGGTTTCCTTTTCAAGTCTTGGATTATCAAAGCTTGACATAGCCATGACTAACGGCATATCCTTACTCATCTTCTCTTTTAGAGTTGTTAAAACGCCTAGTATATCCATATTAGGCATAAAAACGTCTGCAAGAATAACGTCCGGTTTTAGTTTAAGCGCCTTGTCTATTACTACTATCCCGTCCTTAGCGCATAAGAAAACCTCCATTCCATAATTCTCAAGAACTTTTCCGTGTGTTTCGCCAAATTCTGTTTGGTTGTCTGCAATTAGTATTTTTAGTTTCGTTTGCATATTAATTCCTCCTTCGTATTTGTTTAACATTTTATCATATTGTTAGACAATTTGCAATATATTTGGCTTATTTTTCTATTTTTTGTCTGTTTCACTAAAATAATTTAACATTTTTTAACATTTTTTATAAATTTAACTTACCTCGTCTTGACGAAAAGAGTTATATCCTGTAAAAATGAAAAATAAAAGGTAGAAATAAAAAACCGATACGGAAAAATCCCGTATCGGTTTTTTGTAGTATTAAAACTTATTTATTAGGAACATAGGTGTTGTCATATTCAACATCATAGAAGCTGGGTTCAACGCCGGTCTTAAAGTAGGAAGCAATATTCTTTGCAGCCTCTTCACCTACTTCGTTGTAGCCTTCCTGATAATAATGGAACTCATCCTTCATAAGTCCCCTATCAGACATTCCTGCAAATGAAGTTGAAACCAAAACAACATTTTCAGTATCACGGCAAAGTTCGGTCTGTGCCAAAATTACTCTGTCGTATACAGTAGCGCTACTATTCTTATTACCAATTCTGACAATCATAGCATCTTCAATGCCGTTATCGAACATTGTATTAATAATAGCTGTAAGCTTTGTCTTATAGGTTTCGGTAGCAATTCCTGCATCTCCGTCGCTTTCACCTTGACACCAAACCATAAATCTATTTCTTATGGTATAACCATTGTCTAAAAGATACTTTTCTGCAGCCTTATAACGTGCAATAGCATCGGTTAAAGCAATTCCACCAGGAGCCCAGAACTCGGTAGACGTGCCGCCTTGAGCAGCAAATACACCAACAATCGGAATACCTGTTTCTTGATAGTAGGTTTCCATTAACGCAGAAACCATTGAACCACTTTCTGCGTGTCTGCTATCAGCAATTGCAGCGTTGTACTCGTTTTTACCGAAAGGCTCAGAAACTGCATAAAGCTTTGTTGGGTCTGTAACAGCTCTAAACTCATAACCGTGTCCAACAGGTACCGAGGGAGCATTTTCAACTTCACCACGACCTGCCATATTTGACTGGCCCATAAAGATTGCAAGGTCAACTACCTTTGAATCAATAGCATCATAAATAGCATCCTCAACAAGTTCTGCCATTAACTGCGCTCCTTCTACTGAGAAATGAACTCCATCCCCTTCTCTTACAAGAGCTTCTATTCCGCCTTCATACTCGTTGAAGACTTTGTTTGCATCAACTAATGTAAGGTCAAGTTCATCTGCAATTTCAATCTGGATATCACGAAGTTCGCCACCTATAACGGTGTTGTTAATGCCAAAGCGGTTATCCATAGTTGGAGGTGAAGTAACAAGAATAATCTTCACGTTAGGATTGCTATCCTTATAGGACTGGATAAGTTCAACGTACATTGACTTATAATCACTCTTTGCCTCAGCCCAAACCTTAGAATCATTAGTACCAAGAATAAATACAACAACGTCAGGATTTGCATTAAGACTGTTAGTATATTTGGTTGTATCAATAAAGCTTGTGTAAGAGTTTGGAGAAAGACCGGTGATAGATACACCGTTTATACCGTAGTTCTTAACAGTAAAGCTCTTACCTAAATTCTGTGAAAGATATACGGGATATGCTTCACCCGGCCAGTTGTGTCCGGCAGTAAGGCTATCACCGATACAAGCAACTGTAGTCATAGGAGCATCCTTAAGCACGATGTCAGCGCGAATCGGAATATGGTCTGAAAGAGTTTCTACGCCATAATCAACAACCGCTGCAAAGGTTTTTACTCCTACTCTCTTGTTAACAAAGATATGGTCAATACAGTTAGCATTGCCCGGCTTTGGTTTAACATTGATTCCTGAATAGGTGCAATAGTCATTTAATAAGGTATCAGCTTCGTACTTTGCATCCTTAATTCCCGTATTGATTATAAAGTCAGCATAATATGATGACTGCTCTTTGGTGTTGAAGTCACAAGTCATAATTATCGGTAAATTCTTATATTTGTCTTGTGTTTCGTTCATCAACTCGGTAATGCGGTTCATGTGTCTCGGATATTCTTCTTCTCTGCTTGATGGTGCAGGGTGAGTATTGATAGCTACGAACTGCTTACCATCAGAAAGCTTTTCAAATACAGCAACCGAGAAAACTCTTATATCACTGCCGGCATCTAAATCAACAACGTATTCTTCAACTAGCTTTACAGTATTTTTGTTATAAAGCATAGTTGTCATATTATCTAAACCGGTAGAAGTTGTCTTGCAAGCGAATTCATAAACACCTGCAGAAGTTATGCTGGATGAAATTGCAGTATGCCAAGGTGTATCAACTTCCTGAACGCCGATTACATCAGGCATATAGTTGTTGAGAATATCCTTTAAATGTCCTACTCTGCTAGAAGTAGTAATTCCACTATATTTCTGAGCATAAATGTTATAAGACATTATTCTAAGGTCAGAACCTTCTGCCTTGGTTGTTGTTGAAAATGTATTATCATAATCAACTGTAAAGTCAACCTTCTGGAGTGTAGCACCATTAAATACGTTGTAGGAAATATAAAGTTCGCCATTTGCAAAGAATAGTGATTCACTCTCGTTGTTGTTGTCAATGGTAATAGTTGTTACATAATTACCATCCCAGTCATAAACGACAATAAGGTTATCTCTCTCTGCGAAAGGAACACCTTCACCGGGAGGACTCATGTTGAAGTAAATATAAGCATCATCCGAGCACATACCCTGGCTTGTGTAACCTGCAGAACCGTCAAGGTTTCTGTCACGGGTATGAAGTGTTTGTAGGTTAAAGTTAGCATCAAGGATATATAGGTAAGAACCAATAACATAGCAGTCACGCTTCTCATTATAAGAGATAGCAGAACCACCCTTGAAGTTCTCTAATAAACCATTAGTGTCGGTCATATCCATGCTTCCTTCAACAACCTGTCCTGAAGGAAGAACAACAGTAGCTAACTGTAAAGTATCGGGGTCAATAAATGCAATCTGTAAAGGATGGCTAGAATTGTAAATGGCAACCAAACAACCCTTTTCTTCCTTACCAACAATTTGTAGGTTCGGGTTGTAGGTTAGGTCGTTTGCTTTACCAACGCCTATAATAGGTGTGGTTGTTGTAGCAATATGCTCACCATCTGATATGCGATACTTTCTGATAAGGAATCCCTTTGTACCAACCTCTGCATTTGCAGTAGATACAGTAAAGTAAGCATACTCACCGTCAGTGCCGGCGCCCTGTCCTACGAAGAATCTAACATCATTTATGGTCTGTTCATTTGCACGTAGATACTGCTTTTCAACAGAGGTAAACTTAACGTTATTTCCAATAAGGCTACCTAGCGAAGCTTCGTTAAAGGCAGACTCCCAAATCTTTGTTCTAACAGCAGACATCTGATATATTTCGGTTTCGTATACTCCCTTACCGGTTGAACGAACATCCTTGAATTTGCTATCAGCGTTTGCCATATAAACAAGGTCGCAAACATTAAACTTGCCATCAGAATTTGTATCACCAAAGGTATAAACCTTATCGTTTACAATAGTAGTTACCGCGTCGTTTTCATAAGTGATTTCACTAACAGGAATTGTTAAGTTAACACCACTTGTTAACGACTTGCCTTGAGCAAATTTTCCTTGCTCAATAAAGGTAACAGTTCCGTGAGCATTAGTTGCTAACTTGTAGTTCCAGAAATACGCATAATCAGGAATATACTTTGTCGCAGTATTGACTTCAACAGCAAGATAAATTGCTATGTCCCCAGTATGTTCGAAATTTTTGTAAGAATCAATTGTGCCTTTTTCACCTATTTTGAGGCTGCCAGAACTTCCCTGCATTTGTCCGCTAACTCCAGCCTCTGTTCCATTAGAATGGAATATATGTAACGCATCAGCATGACCCGAAAGATAATAATCAGCAGAAACTTTAAAGACATCCATTTTAGAATCGGATATTGCTGGAATGTATGCAGTTGAGCCAAGGACTCCAAGATAGGTTCCCTTAGTAATATCGGTGGTTTCAATATCCGATAGGTCAACTCTTGTTATAAAGTTATAATTATCGGGATTTATCTTTAACATATCTGCAACATATTCAATTTCAAGATAAGTAACCTTAGCGGTTTCACTTAAAGCATATGCTACAGGAACTTCTACGTCATTAAGCTTAACAACAACGTTCCAAACATAAATGGCTTCGGTTGTCGATGCTACAGACTTAATGAAAGGAACAAGGCTTCCACTGTCGGTAGTAACAGTATAGGTCTGTTCAAACTTATTTCTACCTGCGGGGAGATACATACCCACTTGTGCATCTGTGCCGTTTTCTACGTCCTTAACACCGGGCTGATAAGCATTTTCCTTAGCTGTATAATACTCAAAGCTAAAGTAAATCTTATTTTCCGCCTTGTTTTCAAAAGCAATTTGCTCTTCATCCGAATTATAGAATGTAATAGCATCTCCTATATTTGAAGGCTTAAAGATATTTACCTGTGAACCGTCCGGAACACCACCGATAATCTTATACTCAATTGTTGCGCCTGTATAATAATGAACTAATACCTTATCGCCTTCGGTAATATAATCATCATCAGATTCAACAGTAATATAAGCGTTACCGGCAATCTTAACATCGCTTAAAAGCTTATTAACTGTTACCTTTTCGCCCCAAACTAATGGGAGTGAAATAGTCTTGTCAATCTCGCTTATAGTAGCCTCTGTTGAGGTAAGAGCA
>JAZTYA010000002.1:0-22854 GCA_045636705.1 Acutalibacteraceae bacterium | reverse complement strand
TCTAAACACCCTTAGGCGTTCAAATCTCTTTAGAGCTTTTGCTCTTATGACTCATTACAAACAAAACTAGCGTTTTGTCTGAATTTGTCCTTAAATTTACTTGATAATTTCTCATCAAAATTGTCGGGTCCAATTTCTTTTCTTAAAGTCGTTGTTTAATTTTCAAGGTACAGTTTTGTGCGTGTCGTTTTTGCGACAGCTTGATAATATTACCACAAAGAAAACCCATTGTCAACACTTTTTTTAAAAATTTTTTACCTTTTTTTCAATTTAGTGATTTAGGCTTGTTTTAATAAAATCATAAGGCGTTTTTTATGCATATTTACCATTAAGATTTTACATATCCTTCCATCGCGCTTTTTGTATATATATTATATGTATATTTCTTTTATATTAATATTGCTTATTATATTCTTTTGTTGTATAATGATAATGTATTAACTCCTTGGAGGATATTTAAATGAAGATAACCGGTTTATTGCTTTCTATAGTTATGTTGTTAACCTTTGTTGTAGGTTGTAGCGACAATCCTACTATTGACCTTGAATATTATGATGACGAATCTTCCTCTTCTCCGTTTTCCGACTATCTTTCTTCGCTTTTGTCTAGTTCGTCAGAGGAGTCATCTTCCTATATAGAATCTTCGTTGGAAGAAAACACCTCCTCAGAATCAGAGTTATCTTCTAAAATCACTGAGTCTTCCGAAACTGCAACCTCTTCAGAGGACTTGCCGTCTTCAGAGAATACCTCCTCATCCGAATTGACCTCTTCGATTCCCGATATCGCTATTATTGACGAAAGCAATTGGAATCTTGCTGTTGTTAGTCCTTCTAAACTTTTGCCCGAAGGCTACGAGCCTGAGCGCGTGCAGATAAAATCCCACTACGCTTCAGAAGGAACGAGCTTTGATGCTCGCGCGATAGATATGCTAAATCAAATGTGTGATGCCGCATTGGAGGATGGAATTTGGCTTTGGGTTGCTTCGGCTTGGAGGTCTGAAGCAAGACAGGCTAACAGTTTTAAAAATGAGCTCAACAGGGTTCTTGCAGAAAACCCCGACATGTCTGCCGAAGATGCAGAAGCTCTTGCCGCCACAGAGGTAGCAAAACCGAGAACCAGTGAGCACCACTTAGGGCTTGCCGTTGACTTTAACATACTTGACGAAAGCTTTACCGAAACAAAGCAATGCGCTTGGCTTCAAGAACACGCTCACGAGTATGGTTTTATAATGAGATATCCTAAAGAAAAAGAAGCTATTACCGGTGTTGTTTACGAGCCGTGGCATTATCGCTACGTAGGTGTTGAACATGCAGCCGCTATTAAAAACGCAGGTCTTTGCCTTGAAGAATATCTTGGCTCAGCTTCAAACTAAATGATTTTAAAGTTTTAAAAAAGGCTTGAAAAATATTTAACTTAATGTTATTATATTTCTGTTATAATGCTATGACAAAGAAAAGTAGGTAGTATTTTTTCACAAAGAGAGCCGTCCCATAGGCTGAAAGGATGGTTGATAAAGATGCTTCTGAAGTTCCCTTTTGAGCAGCGAGGCTGAAATTTTCAGTAGGCTTCGACGGTTCGGTCCCGTTAAAGACCGACAGAGTGTTTGCTTCTGTTTGCAGCAAAAATGTGGGTGGTACCACGGAGTTTGAATTTTAACTTCGTCCCTTATATATTAGGGGCGAAGTTTTTGTTTTTTGGAGGATTTATAATGAAAGAACAACTAGACAAAATAAAGGTTTCGGCTTTAGAGGAGATTTCTTCTGCCGCCGACCTTAAAGCGATTGACGACATTCGCGTTAAATACTTGGGTAAAAAGGGTGAACTTACCGCTATTTTAAAGCAGATGGGTTCTCTTTCTCCTGAAGAACGTCCTGTCATGGGCCAGCTTGTAAATACTGTAAAGGCAGAGGTTGAAGAGGTTATTTCTTCCACCGTTGAAAAGCTCAAGGCCGCCGCTACCGAGGCTAAACTATTAGCCGAAACTGTTGATATTACCATGCCCTCTAAGAAGAGAAAGCTTGGCGGACTTCATCCTATTAATATTGTAACAAACGACCTTATAGACATCTTCCAGTCTATGGGCTTTGATGTGGTTGACGGACCCGAGGTTGAGACCGATTACTATAACTTCGAGGCTTTAAATGTTCCTGCCGACCACCCTGCAAGAGATATGCAGGATACATTCTTCCTAAATCCTAATCTTCTTTTACGTTCACAGACCTCTGCTACTCAGATTAGAACCATGCAGAACCGCAAGCCTCCTATTAAGATGGTTTGCCCCGGTCGTGTGTTCCGTGCCGATGAGGTTGACGCAACCCACTCACCCGTTTTCCACCAGATGGAAGGATTAGTTGTTGACAAGGGTATCACCCTTTGCGACCTTAAGGGCGTGCTTGAGCAGTTTGCTCGCGAGATTTACGGTGAGGACACCAAGGTTAAATTCCGTCCTTCATTCTTCCCATTTACAGAGCCCAGCGTTGAGGTTGACGTTTCCTGCTCCGAGTGTGGCGGCAAGGGTTGTCGTGTATGTAAGGGCAGCGGTTGGATTGAGATTTTGGGCGCAGGTATGGTTCATCCTAACGTGCTCAAAGGCTGCGGAATCGACCCTGAAGAATATACGGGTTTTGCTTTCGGCGTTGGTATTGACCGACTTGCAATCACACGCTATAAGATAAGCGATATTCGTCTTCTCTTTGAAAACGACCAACGTTTCTTAGAGCAGTTTTAATAGTTAGAGGTAACAAGCGATGAAAATTTCACTTAATCAGTTAAAAACTTACGTTGACATAGACGTTTCGGTCGAGGAACTTTGCGACAAAATGACCATGGCAGGTTTCGAGATTGAAGAATGCATTAATCTTGCCGACACCTGCAAGAATGTTGTTGCGGCTAGAATTGTATCCTTAGCTCCTCATGAGAATAGTGACCACCTTAAGATTTGTCAAATGGATATTGGTAACGGCGAGACTGTTCAAATCGTTACAGGCGCAGACAACGTCTTTGAAGGCGCTTTGGTTCCTGCGGCGCTTGATAACAGTGATTTGCCAAACGGCATGCACATCAAAAAGGGCAAGCTCCGTGGCGTCGAGTCACTCGGTATGCTCTGCTCAGGCGAGGAACTTTGCCTTAAGGATTATGACTATCCCGGCGCAGAGGTTTACGGCATCCTAATTCTTAAGGATGAATACCCTGTTGGTACCGATATGCGCGACATTTTAGGCCTTAACGACTATATTATCGATTTCAAAATCACCGCTAACCGTCCTGACTGCAACTGTGTGCTTGGCGTTGCAAAGGAAATAAGCGTAGTACTAAAAAAGGAGTTTCATCCTCCTGTTCCCACCTACAAAACGGTTGGTGGCGATATAAAAGACTATGTTGACGTTGAGGTTAAGGCTTTTGACATTTGCCCGCGTTATATGAGCAGAGCTGTTAAAAACCTTCGCATAAAAGAGTCTCCCGACTGGATGAAAAAGGCAATTAAGGCTTCCGGTATGCGTCCTATCAATAACATTGTTGATATCACAAACTTCGTTATGCTTGAAACAGGTCAGCCCATGCACGCTTTTGACCGCAGAGATATTAAGGATTCTAAAATCGTTGTCCGCAAGGCAAACGAGGGCGAACAGCTTACCACCCTTGACGGAAAAGAGCATACCTTAAACTCTTCCATGCTTGTCATCGCCGATAACGAAAACGCTACCGGCCTTGCAGGAATTATGGGCGGTCTTAACTCTGAAATTAAGGAAGATACACCTGAACTTATCTTCGAGAGCGCAAAGTTTAGAAGAGATTCTATCCGTCATACAGCCCGCGCTTTAGGTATTCGTACCGAGTCTAGCGGCAGATTTGAAAAGGACATTGACATTAAGAACGTAGAGTTCGCTATGGAGCGCGCATTACAGCTTATTGATATGCTTGATGCAGGCGACATTGTTGACGGCGTTATCGACCTTAACGAAGGACTCCCTGAGGACAGAATTATTAAAACCACACCTGAAGATATCACTTCCCTTTTAGGTGTTGATGTTCCCTCTGATATTATGGTTGATATTCTTAATCGCTTAGAGCTTCCCACAACCCTTGAGGACGGCGTTTTAACCGTTAAGGTTCCTTCTATTCGTAACGATGTTGAAGGCAGAGCCGACCTTGCCGAAGAGGTTATGCGAATTTACGGCTATGACCACATTGTAGGTTCCACTATGAAGGGAACCTTAACCCGTGGTAAAAAGCTTGGCAACAGGGTTAAAAACGACCTTGTAAAGTCGGTGCTTTGCAGTCTGGGTGCTAGAGAAATTGCAACCTATTCTTTTATCGCATCTAAGGCTATTGATAACCTTTTACTTGATGAAAACGACACACGAAGAACCGCTATTAAGATTTTAAATCCCTTAGGCGATGAGTATTCTACACTTCGCACCCAGCTTGTAACCAACATGCTAACCGTTCTTTCAACCAACCTTAACCGTAAGATTATTGAAGGAAGATTTTTCGAGATTAGCAACCGCTTTATTCCTCATTCTCTACCTTTAACCGAACAACCCGACGAGCTTGCTACCCTTTGCATCGGTGTTTACGGCAAGGATGAAGACTTCTTTACACTTAAAGGTCTTGTTGAGGACGTATTGGCTACCCGTGGTGCTACTGCAGAATTCACACGAAGCGGCGAGCCTTATTTACACCCAGGCAGACAGGCTTCCATCCTTGTCGGCGATATGGTTCTTGGTACCTTCGGCGAAGTTCATCCAAAGGTTGCCGAAAAGTACGACATTGACGCTAAGGTTTACGTTGCAGAAATTAAGCTTGACGAACTTTACAAGCTCGAAAAGAAGACAATTATTTATAAGGCGTTACCTAAGTTCCCTGCAGTAGAGCGTGACTTCGCATTGCTTTGCGATATCGACCTTCCCGTCGGAACAATGGAAAAGACTATCAAGGAGGCCGCAGGCAGACTTTGTGAAAAGGTTGAACTCTTCGACGTTTATATCGGTTCACAAATTCCCGAAGGCAAGAAGAGCGTAGCCTTTAGCGTTACCCTTCGCGACTCTGAAGCAACCATTGCCGAGGAGCAGTCGACCGCCGTTCAGAACAAGATTATCAAAAAGCTGGCGGCAATCGGCGCAGAACTTCGATAAATAATTACCACTTGTAATAATATTAAATCTGTTATAAAATATAATTAGTAAAATCTTTGAAAGGTGGTTAAATTTTATGCTAGATAAAACCCAAACCTTTTCTATAGGCGATGAACAGGAGCAGGAGATTAGAAATATTCTCTTGACCGTTTATGATGCTTTAAAGGAAAAAGGATATAATCCCATAAACCAAATTGTCGGATACATCCTTTCGGAAGACCCGACCTATATTACCACCCATAATAATGCTCGTAACCTTATTCGTAGGGTTGACAGGGACACTCTTCTTCAAAATCTCGTTAAGTATTACTTAACACACTAAGGAGGAAACTATGAACTTTACTCCTGCTGGGCAAAACGGTCTTGTCGACTGCTTTTTGCTTGTGAAATCTGTCGAGCGCAAAACCTCTACTAAAGGGGATACATACCTTGATATGATGCTTTCGGACAAAAGCGGAGAGATTAACGCAAAGCTTTGGTCATACGTGCCTGCCGTTCACGGCGAATATGCTGCAGGCGACATTGTAAAAATAAGAGGTTCGGTTTCATCCTATAACGGTGCAGACCAGATACGAATTGAAAAGATTCGTGTTGCAACTGCCCTTGACGGACTTGACCCTGCCGATTTTGTCGCAAGCGCAGACTATTCTTCCGAAAAGATGTTTGCGGAGCTTTTTGATACTGCCGAAGCTTTTGAGGATTTAGACCTTAGAGCCGTGGTAACCGCGCTCCTTTCAGAACACAAGGAAAAACTTCTTTTCTGGCCTGCGGCATTTAAGCTTCATCACGCTATTCGCGGCGGACTTTTGATGCACACTTTATCTATAGTTCGTTTAGCAGAAGGCATTTGCGACGTTTATCCCTTTGTTGACCGCGAGCTTCTGCTTTCAGGTATTATTTTGCATGATATTGCAAAAACTTTAGAATATGACACCTCTTCTTCCGGTCTTGCCACAGGTTATACCGCAAGAGGTAACCTTATTGGCCATCTTGCAGAGGGCGCCATGATGATAAGAGCTACTGCAGATAAACTCGGTATAAAAAACGAGGTTATTATGCTTCTTGAACACATGGTTTTATCCCACCACGGCGAACCCGATTTTGGTGCCGCTGTGCGACCTGCATTTATCGAGGCGGAGCTTTTATCCGAACTTGATATGCTTGATGCCCGTATGTATGAAATGAAGGAAACCTGTGAAAAACTCGAAAAGGGTGAGTTTTCAGGTCGTCTTTGGTCTATGGACAACCGAAAGCTTTATAACCACGGACGAGATGATTTTGATAAAAATACTAAACTTTTTTAATGAAAAATGATGCAGGACTTCGTCCTATGATGCACACCTGCGGTGTATGATGCTTGTGCTTTGCACAAATTAAGGTGTCTGCGACGCTATTTTAATTAAGTGCCAAAGGCACACCAAAATTTTGCCATAAGGCAAACCATCATTGACCGAAGGGCACCATCATAGCATTTAGCTCCATCATTTGCGTAAGCAAACATCATTTTAATTTATAATTTAAGGAGAAACAAAAATGGCTGTAGAAATTACAAAAGATATGCTTATAGGCGACGTTCTTGATATCGATACAGGTTGTGCTGAATATTTCTTTGAAATCGGTATGCACTGCCTTGGATGTCCTGCTTCCAGAGGCGAAACCATTGCTCAGGCTTGTGAAGTTCACGGCACCGATGCAGATGAATTAATCGCTAAACTTAACGCTTATTTTAACAAATAATGCGCACTCTTAAAGACAGACTCTATACAGTTCAGACCCTTGTGCCAAAAGGCTTAAGGGTTGCGGATATCGGCACTGACCACGGTCATCTGCCGATTTCTTTGGTTAAGGCAGAAATTTCTCCTTTTGTTATTGCGGCAGATATTAACGAAAAGCCTTTGTCTGTTGCAAAACAAAACATAGAAAAATGCGGTCTTAAAAATATTGAAACAAGGCTTAGCGACGGCCTTTCTGCTATTGAACCGCACGAGGTTGACTGTGTTGTTATAGCCGGTATGGGTGGAGAGGTAATCGAAGGCATACTAAGCAGATGCCCCTGGATAAAAAACAACCGCTACACCTTAATTCTTCAGCCTATGACGGGTGCCGATTACTTGCGCCGCTATTTATCTTCGGTAGGTTTTGAAACCATAGAAGAAAAAGCGGTTCTTGACGCAGGAAAGCTTTACTGTGTTATAAAGGTAAAATTTTCAGGCAAGACTGCAGAAAAAAGCGAAGCCTTTTACCGCGTGGGCAAGCTTGACCCTAAAAATCCCACCGACAAGGCTTATATTGAAAAGCAACTTAAAATTGCCCTTAAATGTAAGCTTGACCTCGAAAAATCAGGCAGAGATTTTGCCTATTTTGAAAATCTTTGCCAACAAATAAAAACAATTCTTGGAGAAGAATAATGGCTCTTGACGGAATTTTCCTAAACCTGCTCATTAAAGAGCTTGACTGTATAGTCGGCACACACCTTGATAAAATACACCAACCATCCCGCGATGAATTGGTGTTTTTGTTGCGCTCAAAAGGTTTTTCGGGAAAACTCTTTATATCGGCAAAATCAGGCTTTTCAAGAATACATTTAACAAACAGAAGTTTCGAAAACCCTATGGAGCCACCCACCTTTTGCAAGCTTGTAAGAAAGCATCTTAGCAGTTCCAAACTCGAATATATCCGTCAGTATGGACTTGACAGAACGGTTGAAATTGGCTTTTCTTCCTATAATGAAATGGGCGATAAGGTTTATCCTAAGCTTATCGTCGAGCTTTTTTCAAACCGTTCAAACATTATTCTTTGCGATGAAAATTATAGAGTCCTTGATGCTACGCACCGTTCTGATATCGAGTCAGGTGACCGTTTAATTGTGCCCGGCGCAAAATATGTCCCTACCCCACCTCAAAATAAAATGGATATTTTTAAAGTTGGCGCAAAGGATATCATCTCTAAAATATCTACGATAAACAAACCGCTTCATTCTGCCCTAATAGAAACGGTAGACGGACTTTCTCCTCTTGTTGCAAGGGAAATTTGTCATTTTGCTCTTTTGGACTTTGATATAATAGCAAGTGAGCTTGACGGAGGACAAAAGTCTTTGCTTCTTGGCAGTTTAAATCGTTTTAAAGAAACAACTTTTGCTCCGTATCTTGTATCAGATGATAAGGAATCAAAAGAGTTTTCTTATCTTCCCATAACTCACTATGGAGACTCCTACCAAAACGTGGCTTTACCCTCTATGAGTGAATTGCTTGAAGAATTTTATGGCAGAAGAAGTGCCGAAGCTAGCATAAAACACAAGGCGCAAGACATTTATAAGTTGCTTTCTACCTTAATCATTAGAACCGAAAGAAAAATGGCTTATAGATTATCCGACCTTGAAAAATGCGCCGAAAAGGAAAAACTTCGTATCTTTGGAGAACTTTTAAAGGCTAACCTTTTCAAAATTGAAAAGGGCGCAGATTCGGTTGAGGTCGAAAACTGGTACGATGAAGCTCTCGCTAAAATTAAAATTCCTTTAAACCCTGCTTTATCCCCTGCCGCTAACGCTAACAAATATTTTAAGGACTATAAAAAAGCGCACACCGCAGAACAACTTCTAGGAGAACTTATTGAAAAGGATAAAAAGGCGCTTTTATATCTTGATTCGGTATTTGACAGTCTTAGTCGCGCGTCCAGTGAAGCCGAGCTTGACGAAATACGAGAGGAGCTTTTAGAAACAGGATATATCAAAAGAAGAGCGAAGGCTCAAAGGCCTCTTAAAAAAAGGGAGCCGCAAAAGTTTGTATCCCCCGACGGTTTTTGTGTTTTGGTTGGCCGAAACAACCGCGAAAATGACCTAATAACTACAAAGGTTGCCGAAAAGACAGATATTTGGTTCCACACAAAGAATATTCCGGGTAGCCACGTTATAATAATTACCGAGGGCAAAGAAGTGCCCGACAGCACACTTTTGTTTGCGGCAAAACTAGCCAAAGAAAATTCAAAGGGTGCCGTCGGCAGTAATATTCCGATTGACTATACACTAATAAAATACGTTAAAAAGCCTGCCGGAGCACTACCGGGTATGGTAATTTACACAACAAATAAAACTATTTATATTTAAGGTAATCGTATGAAATCAAACACTTTAAATCTTAATAAAAAAGGTGACGTTTTATACTACACCTTTCCTAAAATTGACAAGGCAGGCGGTGTGAAACACGGCTTTTCAACAAGGCTTGGAGGCGTAAGCCAAGGGCACTGCTCCTCTATGAATTTTGGCCACTCAGTAGGCGATGATGTATCTTCAGTCGAAGAAAATTTCCGCATTTTTTCAAGTGCTTTAGGTCTGGATGCCGAAAATATCGTTTTAAGCCAACAAACCCACACTAACAACATTCGTGTTGTGACAAAAAAAGACGCGGGCAAAGGGCTTTGGCGCGAGCGCGACTATTCTGATATTGACGGCCTTGTTACCAACCAAAAGGGTATCGTATTAGTTACCCAGTATGCCGACTGCACTCCCCTGGCGTTTTTTGACCCCGTTAAAAAGGTGGTTGCAACCTCCCACGCAGGTTGGCGCGGCACGGTAGCCGAAATTGCAAAGACCACCGTAAAGGTTATGGTCGAACAGTTTGGCTCAGAGCCTAAAGATATTATTTGCGGAATTGGTCCTAACATCGGAGCTTGCTGCTACGAGGTTGACGACCCTGTAATAAGTGAAATAAATAAACTTTCCTACTTAGACCTTGCCGCTTGTTACACCGAAAAAGAAAACGGCAAATATATGCTTAATCTTCGTGAGGTTAACCGACAGATTTTAGTAAATAGCGGTATTAAAAACGAAAACATCGATATAGCCGACCTTTGCACCTGTTGTAATAGTGATATTTTCCATTCCCACAGGGCTACAAAGGGAAAAAGAGGAACCTTAGGTCTTATGATTTCTCTTGATTAACTGGATTTATATGATATAATTATATTATAGATTAAATTTAATTCTTTCCTTGGAGGATAAATAAATGAAAATTGAAACCAAATGTCTTCACGAAGGCTGGTCTCCAAAACAAGGAGAACCTCGCCAGTTGCCTGTTTACCAAAGTACTACTTTTAAGTATGACACAAGCGACTATATGGGCAAGCTTTTCGACCTTGAGGCAGAGGGCTATTTCTATACAAGACTTCAAAACCCGACAAGTGACTCGGTTGCCGCAAAGATTTGCGCTCTTGAAGGCGGTGTTGCTGCTATGCTTACCTCTTCAGGTCAGGCGGCAAACTTCTTTGCTATCTTCAACATTTGTGAAGCAGGAGACCATTTCATTTCTTCCTCTTCAATTTACGGCGGCACCTATAACCTTTTCGGTGTTACCTTAAAGAAGATGGGTATTGAGTGCACCTTCGTTGACCAGACTCTTCCCGAAGAGGAACTTCAAAAATACTTTAAGCCAAACACAAAGGCAGTTTTCGGCGAAACCATTACAAATCCCACCGTTACGGTTTTTGACTTTGAAAAGTTTTCTCGTTTAGCCCACAAGAACGGTGTTCCGCTAATCGTTGATAACACCTTTGCAACACCTGTTAACTGCCGTCCATTCGAGCACGGCGCAGACATCGTAACCCATTCAACCACAAAGTATATGGACGGTCAGGGTGTATCTGTTGGCGGTGCTATTGTTGACAGCGGTAATTTTGACTGGATGAAATATAAGGATAAGTTCCCGGGCCTTTGCACACCCGATGAATCTTACCACGGCATTACCTATGCCGAGCGTTTTGGTAAAGGCGCATATATTACAAAAGCTACCGCACAGTTAATGCGTGACTTTGGTACCACACAGTCTCCTCAAAATGCCTTCTATTTGAATTTAGGACTTGAAACCTTACACGTTCGTATGCAAAGACATTGTGAGAATGCCCTTAAGGTTGCAAAGTTTTTAAAGGCTCACGAGGATATTGCTTGGGTACATTTCCCCGATTTAGAGGGCGATGACTATTACGACCTTGCTAAAAAGTATCTTCCGAACGGCAGCTGCGGAGTGC
Organism: Acutalibacteraceae bacterium; assembly: GCA_045636705.1. Classification (GTDB taxonomy): domain Bacteria; phylum Bacillota; class Clostridia; order Oscillospirales; family Acutalibacteraceae; genus SFWF01. The sequence goes on along the minus strand of JAZTYA010000002.1, from coordinate 11,701 downwards.
TTTGCTTTGGCGTTAAGGGTGGCAGAGAAAGGTCTATTAGGTTTATGGATAATCTTAATATTATTAGCATTGCTACCCACGTTGCAGATGCTAAAACCTGCCTTTTACACCCTGCAAGCCATACACATAGGCAACTCTCTGAAGAACAGTTAATCGAAGCAGGTGTAGCACCCGACTTAATCAGGCTGTCGGTTGGTCTTGAAAACGCCGACGACTTAATTGAAGATATTAAGCAAGCATTAGCTAACATCTAATAAAGGAGGGCAACAAAGTGCCCATTAAAATACCTAACGAGCTTCCTGCTACTAAGGTTTTAAACGATGAAAATATATTCGTTATTACCGAAACCAGAGCTCTAACACAGGACATTCGTCCCCTACAGTTGTTAATACTAAACCTCATGCCCACAAAAATTGTTACCGAGACACAACTTGTGCGCCTTTTAGGTAACACTCCTCTTCAGGTTGAGGTTGAGCTTTTAAAGACCTCTACTCATAAATCCAAAAACACCTCCGAAGAGCATATGCTCACCTTCTATAAAACCTTCGACGCCATCAAGGACAGAAAGTTTGACGGAATGGTAATCACGGGCGCTCCGGTTGAAAATATGGAGTTTGAAGAGGTTGAATATTGGGATGAGCTTTGCGAGATTATGGAGTGGAGCAAAACCCACGTTACAAGCACCTTCCACATTTGTTGGGGTGCTCAGGCGGCGCTTTATTACCACTACGGCATAAAGAAGCATGCGCTACCCGAAAAGCTTTTCGGTGTATTCCCTCATACCGTTGAAAGAAAAAGCTCTATGCTTTTCCGTGGATTTGATGATGTGTTCTCGGTTCCTCATTCAAGACATACTACTATTCTTCGCGAGGATATTGAAAAGGTTCCTGAGCTTAAGATTTTATCTACCTCTAAAGAGGCAGGCGTTTACGCAGTTGCTACCGACAGAGGAAGACAAATCTTTATTACGGGTCATTCGGAATATGCTGCCGACACCCTTAAAAAAGAGTATCTTCGTGATAAGAATGCAGGACTTCCTATTTCTGTTCCTAAAAACTATTTCCCAAACGATGACGATACTTTAGACCCCATCGTTACTTGGAGAAGTTGCGCTAATTTACAATATTCAAACTGGCTTAACTACTTTGTCTATCAGACAACACCTTACGATATTACCGAAATTAAATAATGGGATGGTTCGCCATCCCTATTCTTTTAGGAGAAGCCCATGAAAAAGGAAAACAATATAGCCGCCTGCGAACTCTGTGTAAACTACGTTTATGACGAAGAGGATGAATGCTACTCTTGTCTTGTAAATTTAGACGAAGATGAATATATGCGGTTTGCTCAGAGCCGTGAATTTCACTGTCCTTATTTCAGACTTGACGATGAGTATGGTATGGTTCGCCACCAAATATAAAAATACTTTAACTTAACACTTGAACTAAGGCGTGTTTTAAGGTAAAATAGTAAAAGATGTAAATCTTTGGAGGAATTTAAAATGTACGAAAATTTAATGAACAGTATCGGTTTCGTAGCAGAGTTCGACCCAGACGTTGCTGCTGCTATGGAAAAGGAACACAAAAGACAACAAGAAAACATTGAGCTTATCGCAAGCGAGAACTTCGTTTCTCCTGCTGTTATGGCAGCTATGGGCTCAATTCTTACAAATAAATATGCCGAAGGTCTTCCCGGCAAACGTTACTATGGCGGATGTCAGTATGTTGACATCGTAGAAGAAATCGCTATTAAGCGTGCTTGTGAACTTTTTGGTGCAGACCACGCTAACGTTCAACCCCATTCGGGTGCGCAGGCTAATATGGCGGCTTACTCTGCTGTTATCGAGCACGGCGATACCGTTATGGGTATGAATCTTGCTCACGGCGGACACCTAACCCACGGCTCACCCGTAAACGCTTCGGGCAAGAACTATAACTTCGTTCCTTACGGCGTTTCAGACGACGGATTTATCGACTATGATGAGATGAGAAAAATTGCCCTAGAGTGCAAGCCTAAGCTTATCGTTGCAGGCGCTTCAGCGTATGCTCATGAAATCCGTTTTGACAAAATCGCTGAAACCGCAAAAGAGGTTGGCGCTTTATTTATGGTAGATATGGCGCATATTGCAGGACTTGTTGCAGCAGGTCTTCATATGAGCCCCGTTCCTTACGCAGATATCGTTACAACCACCACACACAAGACCCTTCGCGGTCCTCGTGGCGGTCTTATCCTTTGCAAAGAGGCTTTAGCAAAAGCTATTGACAAGGCAGTATTTCCAGGAAATCAGGGTGGTCCTTTAATGCACGTTATCGCTGCTAAGGCTGTTTGCTTCGGTGAGGCATTAAAACCTGAGTTCAAGGCATATCAGAAGAGAATTGTTGAAAATGCTGCTGCTTTGGCTGAAGGTCTTAAAAAGCGTGGTGTTAAGCTTGTATCAGACGGCACCGACAACCACCTTATGCTTGTTGACCTTGTAGGTACGGACGTTACAGGTAAGGAACTTGAGCATCGTCTTGACGAGGTTCACATTACCGCAAACAAGAACGCTATTCCTAACGACCCACAGTCACCCTTTATTACAAGCGGTATTCGTATCGGTACTCCTGCCGCTACTACAAGAGGCCTCGGTACAGAAGATATGGACAAGATTGCTGAGTTTATCAGCCTTGCAATTACCGATTTTGAAGCAAAGAAGGACTACATCGCTTCAGGTGTAGCTGATATTTGCAAAAAATATCCCTTATATTAAAAACATCCGTGCCGCTTTATAGCGGCACTAGTTACTTTTTACCCTAGGAGGTGAACACCCGTGTCCAAACCACTTGCAGACCGAATAAGACCAACTACCCTAGACCTCGTTTTTGGCCAAAAACATCTTTTAGCCGAAGGTAAGGTTCTTAGGAAAATTATCGAATCGGGTAATATTCCTAACCTTATTTTCTACGGACCTTCGGGTGTTGGCAAAACCACCGTTGCTAAAATTATTGCCGCAAGATGTAATAAAAAACTTTATTACCTTAATGCTACAACCGCTTCGACCTCGGATATTAAGTCAATTATAAATGACCTTGGCGGTATTGAGGCGGCAGGCGGCGTACTGCTTTATTTGGATGAAATTCAGTCCTTTAATAAAAAGCAACAACAGATTTTGCTGGAATACATCGAAAGCGGAGATATTACCCTTATCGCCTCTACCACCGAAAACCCGTTTTTCTACGTTTATAACGCAATTTTAAGCCGTAGCACTGTTTTTGAGTTTAAGGAGCTATCCCCTTCGGATATTGTTCCTGCTTTAAAGCACGCAGTTAGCTTTTTAGAAGACGAACAGGGCGTTTCAATAACTATTTCCGATGCCGAAATAGCAAAAATCGCAAAAAGCGCTTCGGGTGACCTGCGCCGTGCTCTTGGCACACTTGAAATTGCCGTGCTTACAAGCCTTAAGGACAAAAAGGCAAATATCACAGACGAGGTGCTTGAGCAACTTCTTTCTCATTCTTCGGTTCGTTATGACCGCGACGGCGATGAACACTATGATATCATTTCGGCATATCAAAAGTCTATGAGAGGTAGCGACCCCGATGCCGCAATTTACTATTTAGGCCGTCTTCTTGCCGCAGGCGACCTGCCAAGCGCTTGCAGAAGGCTTATGGTTTGCGCTTGTGAAGACGTAGGTCTTGCCTATCCTCAAATAATCCCTATTGTAAAAGCGGCGGTTGATATGGCAAACGCTTTAGGACTACCCGAGGCCAGACTACCCCTAGCCGATGCGGTTATTTTGGTAGCAACCTCGCCTAAAAGCGTATCGGGACACGATGCTATAAACTCGGCTTTAGATTTAATTTCTAAGGGCAAGGGTGGCAGTGTTCCAAGACATCTTCAAAACAAGCATTTTGACGGAGCTGAACAAGACAACCCCGGTCAGTTTTATCGTTATCCTCATTCTTACCCTGACCACTGGGTTTCACAGCAATATCTTCCCGATGATATAAAAAATCAAAAATTTTATATCGCAGGGGACAATAAAAACGAACAGAAATTTAAGGAATACTGGGACGCTGTAAAAAAGAATGCTAACAAAAAAGATTAAAAAAGGCATTAAAGGAACCTATCCTTTTCATATGCCGGGACACAAGCGCAACTATAAATATTTAAAAAACTATGCACCCTTGGACGTAACAGAAATCGAAACAACCGATAATCTGCACAACCCCACGGGTGCTATTAAATCTGCGCTTGAGCGCACGACTGCTCTTTTTGGCGCTAAAAAGACCTTTTACATAACAGGTGGGTCCACCACGGCAGTTTTAGCCTCAATTAAGGCGGTGACCAAAAGCGGCGACCGTATAATTCTGGCTCGCAACTGTCATAAATCGGTCTGGTCGGCATCCGAGGTTTTACGCCTTAAACCCGACTTCGTTTACCCCAAAATCAATTCTTCCTTAAGCGTTTTTGGAGAGGTTTCTCCAAAAGAGGTTGAGGCTCTTTTAAACGAATCTCCTGCTAGCGTAGTAATTGTTACAAGCCCTACCTATGAGGGAATTGTTAGCGATATAACCTCTATCGCAAAGGTCGTGCACGAGCACGGAGCTTTGTTAATTGTTGATTCGGCTCACGGGGCTCATCTTGGCTTTTCGGACAAGTTTCCAAAGAGCGCAAGACACCTTGGTGCAGATATTGTAATCGAGAGCGCGCACAAAACACTTCCCTGCCTTACCGGTTCGGCGATGCTTCACGTATGCTCTGAGCGTGTAAATGAAACCAAGATAGCTGAGGCTGTTTCGACCTTTATGACAAGCAGTCCACCCTATCCGCTTATCTTTTCGCTTGATGATATGACCCGTCTTTTAGAAAATAAAAAGGATGCGCTTTTTAAAAGCTATAACGATAAATTAGACCGCTTTTATAAAAAATGTAAAACCCTTAAAAACCTCTTCGCTTTTAGCGGAGAAGACGCCTTTTCTTTTGATAAGGGTAAAATCCTAATCCTTACCAAAAAGGCTAATATAAACGGTTTTGAGCTTAAAAAGTTGCTCTTAAAGGAAGGCATTGCCTCTGAGATGGCAGAGCGCGACTTTTGCCTTTGTATGACAAGCATTGCCGATACTGCTTACGGGTTTAGAAAACTATTTAGCGCACTTAAAAAAATAGATAAAAGTCTTACCTTTTCGGAAAAGGAAAATTCCTTTAAGGTCTTTAAGCCTACAAGAAAAAGATTTTCCTTTGAAATAGAAAAAACCGAATTTTTGGATGCCGATAGGTGCGAAAACAAGGTTTCGGCAGAGTACATTTTCGCCTATCCTCCGGGATGCCCCATTATTGCACCTGGCGAAGTGATAACGGCAGAGCTTTTGCTCCTTTTAAAAGAAGCCGAAACAAACGGCGCTAACATTTATTCTTCTAGCGGAAAATATCCCGAAAGCATAAAAATTTCCTTGTAAAATATAACTTTATATAGTAAAATAAAAAAAAGAGCTTTTTGCGTTTCGCAATAAGTCCTTTCCGTTTGGAGGAGTTTTTATGGCATTATCTTCAATCAAAATGGGAACAAAACACAAGGACCTTTTTCTTCGAATTCATAAAGGTCATTTTGCAACAGGTCGTTCTCACACCAACTACTACATAGACATAACCACCCAAAAGACTCGTCTTTCCGAAGCCAAGGCGGTTGCAAAGGCGCTCCGTGCATACTACGATATGAGCACCATTGTCGATTCTATTCTCTGCCTTGACGGCACAGAGGTTATCGGTACTTGTCTTGCAGAGGCGCTAACCGAAGCAAACTTTGTAAACGTCAACGCCCACCAAACCATCTATGTTGTAACCCCTGAAAACACCACAGGCAATCAGATTATCTTCCGTGATAACATTGTCCCCATGATAAAGGGCAAGCACGTGCTTGTTTTAGCGGCTTCGGTCGTAACGGGTTATACCGCAAAAGCGGCGGTTGAGGCAATTAACTACTACGGCGGAAAAGCGGTTGGCATCGGCTCGATTTTTGCCACCACACACGAGATTGACGGCATTAAGGTTTCTTCGGTCTTCGACCCACGCGACCTTCCCGACTATGCTTGTCACTCTTCTTCCGACTGCCCACACTGTAAAAAAGGCGAAAAGCTTGATGCTCTAGTCAACAGTTTCGGATTTTCAAAATTATAAATTAATTCTTTAAAAAATATACCGATTTTTCGGTATATTTTTTTGTTTTTCACTAACAATATTCTTATGAAAAAAAAGATTATTGTTTGTATTTTGGGATTTATAACGGGTGTTGTTTCTTCTCTGCTTGGAGCCGGAGGTGGTATGATAGCCGTGCCCTCTTTAAAAAAGGTAGGACTTGAATCAAAAGAGGCGCACGCTAATGCGGTGGCGGTAATTTTACCTATCGCCGTTCTTTCTGCTACCCTTTATTTGCTCGACGGCAGAATGACACTGTCCGATGCTCTTCCCTTCTTGCCGGGCGGTCTTATCGGCGGCTTTCTCGGCACCCTTATTTTAAAAAAGATTTCTCCATTGTGGCTTGGCAGAATATTTGGCGGATTTATGGTATATCTTGGAGTTAGGATGTTTTTATGATAAGTTTAATTGCAGGTATTTTATCGGGGATAATCGCATCTATGGGGCTTGGCGGAGGCGCGGTTTTACTGCTTTACCTTATATATTTAAAGGACGTGCCGCAACTCACAGCGCAGGGTGTAAACATCCTCTTTTTTGTGCCGATAGGCCTTCTTGCCGTAATTATTTACAGCGTAAAGAAGCAAATAAAATGGAAGGTCTGCCTGCCTTTTGCGATTTGTGGAGTTTTGGGCGCCGCCTTAGGCTTTTGGCTTTCAGACATTATCCCGATAGAATATTTATCAAAAATTTTTGGCGGATTTTTAATCGTCGCAGGACTTTTAAGCATATTTAGAAAAAAGAAAACCGAGTAGTTTTGCTACTCGGTTTTTTCTATTTTGTTTTGAGGTTTAGAATAAGTTGTTTAGCCGCTCTTCCTGAAAATCCACCGTGGGAAACGCCCCATTTTTTAGCCTCTGCAATTAAAGTTTCCTCATCTATGCTTAACCCCTCTATTGCCGCTAGGTGCTTTGCAATTTCAAAATATTGCTGTTGGGACGGCTTTTCATAATAGATTTGTAGTCCAAATCGGTCAGAAAGCGAAATCTTCTCTTGAATCGTTTCGTTTCTGTGGATATCATCCGCTTCTCTTTCGCCAAAGGTTTCCTTAATTAAATGGCGGCGGTTAGAGGTGGCGTAAATGAGCACGTTTTCGGGTTTTTCTTCAAGACCGCCTTCAATAGCTGCCTTTAAATATTTATACTCAACCTCAAACTCCTCAAAAGAGAGGTCGTCTATGTAGATTATAAAGCGGTAGTTTCTTTTCTTTAAAGTTTCGGTTAAATGGGACAAGTGGACAAACTGATGCTTTTGAATTTGTATCATTCGAACACCTGAGTCAAAGAACTTGTTTAGCACCGCCTTAATCGAGGTTGATTTACCTGTTCCGCTGTCACCATAAAGCAAAACATTGTTAGCGGTTTTGCCGTTTGCAAAGGCAGCCGTGTTGGAAACAAGTCTTTCTTGTTGACTTTCATATCCCCAAAGCTCCGAAAAGTCTGCCTCTCTAATATGAGAAACGGGAACTAATTTGCCGTCATCCTGCATATAAAACGCCTTATTTATTCCAAAGGTTCCAACGCCGTTTTTTATGTAGTAATCTTTAACGGCTATAAAAAATTCATCCTCGGATTTAGTTTCTTCCAAAACCTTTACAAAACCTAAAATGGCTTTGCCTATTCGTTTTTCTTCTCCCGAAATGTTTTTATTAAGCGGAATGTAATCTGAAAAAGGCTCCTCTACCTTTTCGAAAAAGAGTTTTCGAATTTCTTTAACATCCTTTTTTCCCAGTTCGCAAGCCGAACCCATATTGTCATTTCTTTCAACGCTTAAAGAAAAAGGGTTTTCATCGTTCATTAAAAGCCAAGCAACTTTAGCTTTAATAAGGTTGCCTTCTATACCATATTTTTCGGCAAACTTTAAAAGCTCATATATTTCATCTTCGCCTGAAAACCTTTTCCAAAGCTCACCTTTTCCGTAAAGTATCATTATTTTTTCTCCTCTAAATAGCTTGTAACGGCATATACGGTTTGACCGTTATATTCCAGTTTTGACCAACCGTTATCATATACGCCAACGCACTTTACATATTCTCCGTTTTTAAGCAGACAAACAATCTTCGAGCTGCTTGTATTAGGTTCATCCCGAAGATTTACCTCAATTTTTGCCGTAACCTGTTTGTTTTCTTCATGAAAATTCGGTTCCTCTGCATGCTCGGACGACGCCTTGTTTAAATCGGTTGTAAGATAACTTGTTACAGCATAAACTGTTTTCCCGTCATAATTAAGCCTTGACCAACCCTTATCACTTATTGCTGTACGAGATAGGGTATCTCCGTTATACATTACCCCGACAATCGCACTGTCCGTAGTCGGCTTTTTACGAAGATTTACCATATCCTTTGCGGTTACGATATCTCTTTGAGGAGTGAAGGTGTTGCCCTCTACTATATCGGGTTCATCGGGCTTGTTATATAATAGGTCTGTTGTAAGATAGCTTGAAACGGCATAGACCTTTCTGCCGTTATACATTAACATTGACCAACCCTTTTCACTTATTCCTATGCGGTAAAGCGTATCCCCGTTTTTAAGGGTTCCTCTCACTCTGTAAGCGATGCTCGGTCCGTCTCTTAAATAAACCTCATCCTTTGCCGTTACCTCTTCTTCTACGCTTTCAAATTCCATTTCGGAAAAGCTTTTAGGCTCTTTTGCTTCTTCTATTATAGCATTCGGGTCTTTTGGAGTTGCCTTCTTTGGCTTAAAATATGCAACGTTTAAATCTACCGCAGATTCTATCCCGTCAACCTCGCCTGTGTTAGTGTATTGCCATATATCGCATCTTCCATCGTAATAAAGCCTTTCGGGGTCGCTTTTAATAAGATTATAATTTGGATACCATATTTTGTAAGATTTTTCTAATTTTTCAATATCCCAATTACCTTTAGAAGAATAATAAAACATCGGCTCATAGCCCGAAGCCTTAATTTCCTTTAAAAAAGCTATAGCATTATTGGTTCTCTCGTCGCTTGTAAGATTATACATACGGCTGTCACTATTCTCAAAGCCCTCGCAGTCAAAGGCTACAGGATAAGAAATGCTGTATCCCTTTATTTGTTCCATTGTCCAAAGAGCTTCCTCTTTTGCCTCGGTAGTGTTTTTTGCCGTCGAGAAAAAATATGCGCCTACAAGCAGCCCGTTCTTTAAGGCTTGCTGAATATTATAATCGGCAGTATCATCCTTGTATATTTTTCCGTTTTCTGCTCGATAGCCAATTCTTACCATTGCAAAGTCTATGTTGTCCTTGGCTACAAGTCTCCAGTCAATCCTGCCCTGCCATTTAGAAACATCTATTCCTTTTGCCTTGATGTTTGTAGGGTTAAAGAAATCCGTGTCATACGGTTGTCCGTAGTTGTGCGATGACGGACGATTTTCGGGGTCGGTTTCATCGGTTCCCATCGAGGCAGTCGGTATTTTTGTAGAAGTTACTGTCTGTTCGCTCGAATTGTTGCTTGAAGAAATATTCGATGAAGTGCTCACTCTTTCCGACGATGTGCTCGCCTGTTCCAATGAAGTACTTGCCTGTTCGGAAGAATCGCTTGTTTGGGTTTGACTTTCGATTAAATCACTTTCATCAAAGGAAGAACTATATGAAGTAGTATTTACAACTATAGAACTTTGCTCTAAGGTGTTGTTTGAACTTGTAACAGTTTTATCATCTTGACAAGAGCAAAAAGCAAAACTTAAAATTACCGATAAAAACAACGCAGTAAATCTTTTCAACATAATATCTCCTCCTTCTTATGTGTAAATTATATCACAGTTTTTAAAATTTTACTATCTTTTTTCGCTTTCTTGTATTAAAATAGAAATATAGTAGATTGTAAGGAGCTCTTAAATGAGTGAAGATTTAAAACTTAAAGAACTTTATCCGCTTATTGCCGAGGGTATTAAGGCAGGTGGTACATATCGTTTTTATCCAAAGGGTAAAAGTATGCTTCCTTTAATTAAAGAGGGGGCCGATTCGGTTGTGCTTTCTAAGGTATCTTGCCTTAAAAAAGGCGATATTGTCCTATACAGAAGAGAAAACGGGATGTTTGTTATCCACCGAATTGTAAAAATGTCAAATACCCTTTCAATGTGTGGAGATAATCAGTTTTATATAGAAAAGGGCATTTTAAAAGAACAGGTTTTAGCCAAGGTGACTGCCATTTATAAGAAGGATTCCCTTTTAAGCCTTGATAGTTTTAACTACCGTTTTTATAGTTTTCTTTTGCCCCTTAGAAGATTTTTCCTTAGAGGAATATTCCTTATAAAAAGACTTTTTCATAAAATTTTTAAGAGTAGGTAGTTTCCTGCTCTTTATTTTTTTTACAAAATATTATTTAATACTTGATTTTGGTTTGGTTTTAGGCTATAATGTATGTGGTGAAAATTGGATTTTTACAAAATCGCAAATATATTAAGGAGAATTTACAATGACCAAGAACCCTACCGTATTAAAATGGCTTGAAGAGATGAAAGAACTTTTAAAGCCCGAAAAAGTAGTTTGGATTGACGGCTCTGACGCACAGCGTGATGAACTTCGTGAAGAAGCTGTTCGTTTAGGCGAGCTTGAGGTTCTTAACCAGGATAAGCTTCCCGGTTGCTACCTCCACAGAACCAATCCTAACGACGTTGCACGTGTTGAAGACCGTACCTTCATCTGCACAACAACTAAAGAAGAAGCAGGTCCTACAAACAACTGGTGTGACCCCACCGAGATGTACGACAAGCTTTACAAGATTGCTCGTGGCAGCTACAAGGGACGCACAATGTATGTTATCCCCTATTCTATGGGACCCATCGGCTCTCCTCTTGCTAAAATCGGCGTTGAGATTACCGATTCTGTTTACGTTGTACTCAATATGCTTATTATGACCAGAGTTTCAAACAAGGTTTGGGACGTTCTCGGCGACTCTAACGACTGGGTTCGCGGATTACATTCTCGCTGTGATGTTGACCCTGAAAACAGATACATCTGTCACTTCCCTCAGGACAACACAATTATCTCTGTTAACTCAGGATACGGCGGAAACGTACTTTTAGGTAAAAAGTGCTTCGCACTCCGTATCGCTTCTTATCAGGGTTGGAAGGAAGGCTGGATGGCTGAGCATATGCTTATCTTAGGTCTTGAGAATCCTGAAGGAGAAGTTCGCTACGTTGCTGCTGCTTTCCCCTCTGCTTGCGGAAAGACCAACCTCGCTATGCTTATTCCTCCCGAGTATTTAAAGAAGAAGGGCTACAAGATTTGGACCGTTGGTGACGATATCTCTTGGATGAGAATCGGCGAGGATGGCAGACTTTATGCTATCAACCCCGAGAACGGTTTCTTCGGTGTTGCTCCCGGTACAAACGAGAAGTCTAACTTCAATGCTTTAGAGTCAACCAAGAAGAACACAATCTTCACAAACGTTGCTTTAGATAAGAACGACAATACAGTTTGGTGGGAAGGCCTTAATAAGAACCTCCCCGAGAACGCTATCGACTGGAGAGGTAATCCTTGGGATGCTTCTAAGTTCAACAAGGCAGATAAATCTACCTGCGCTGCTCAT
>JAZTYA010000001.1:0-55727 GCA_045636705.1 Acutalibacteraceae bacterium | reverse complement strand
TAAAGACCTAAGGTCTTAAGCCTAAATACGCAAAGCTCCAAGCAGGTTTTAAACTCGTCTTCAAGCTGTTCAGGGGTACACATTAGGTGGCCTTCTGAAATTGTGAACTGGCGAACACGGATAAGTCCGTGCATCTCTCCGCTTTCCTCGTTTCTAAAGAGGGTTGAGGTTTCGTTATAACGAAGGGGTAGGTCACGGTAAGAACGAGGCTTGCTTAAATATGCTTGATACTGGAAAGGACAGGTCATAGGACGAAGCGCAAAGCACTCCTTTGTTTCATCCTCGGCATCTCCCATAACAAACATTCCGTCACGGTAGTGGTCCCAGTGACCCGAAATCTTATAAAGGTCTGACTTAGCCATTAAAGGAGTTTTTGTAAGCTGCCAACCGCGTTTTTGTTCCTCATCCTCAACGAAACGCTGTAAAAGCTGAACAATACGAGCACCTTTAGGTAGCATAATGGGAAGTCCCTGACCGATAAGCTCGCTTGTTGTAAAGAGTTCAAGCTCACGGCCGAGTTTGTTATGGTCACGCTTTTTAGCCTCTTCAATTCTTGCTAAATGCTCATCGAGTTCGGTCTGCTTCGGGAAAGCAGTGCCGTAAATACGCTGAAGCATCTTTTTAGATGAGTCGCCTCTCCAATAAGCACCGGTAGCACTTGTAAGCTTAAACGCCTTAACGGCACCGGTTGAGAGAAGATGAGCGCCTGCGCAAAGGTCGGTAAACTCTCCTTGTTTATAGAAACTGATAACCGAACCTTCGGGAAGGTCCTTTATAAGCTCAACCTTGTAAGGCTCATCCTTTTCTTCAAAGAATTTAACAGCCTCTTCGAAAGGAAGGGTAAAACGTTCTAAGGGAAGATTTTCCTTTATAATCTTCTTCATTTCGGCCTCGATTTTATTAAGGTCCTCAGGAGCAAAGGCAGTAGCAGAATCAATGTCATAGTAAAAACCGTCATCAACCGCAGGACCGATTGCAAGTTTAGCATCGGGGTAAAGACGCTTTACCGCCTGAGCCAAAATGTGAGAAGCGGTGTGGCGATAGGTCCACTTGCCGTAATCGTCCTCAAAGGTTAAAAGTTCGAGCTCGTCGCCGTCTTTTAGTTCGGTGCGAATATCAGAATTTACACCATTGATTTTAGCGGCGCAAACGTTCTTAAAGAATCCACCGCCAAAGGATTTTGCAACGTCATAAGGGTTTAAACCGTTTTCAAACTCTCTTATGTCGCCTCTAAGAGAAATTTTCATATATAAATCTCCTTTAAAAAAATTATAAAATAAAAAGACTCCGTCCCTAAAAAAACTTGGGACGAAGTCTGAATTTATGACTCCGCGGTTCCACCCGCATTACACTAAAAAGTGTCACTTAAAGCCTTGTTAACGGTAGGTAGCCGTTCTGTCTTATTTCGACAGACACTCAAGGGTGGTGTTCACCTAAATCTCTTCTTATCGGGCTTTCAGCCTAATGGCCCGAACTCTCTTTTAAGAAAACAAAAAGGTTACTGTCCCTATCAACGCTTTTACAATTATATAATATTACTTTTACTACTAAAAGTCAATACTTAAAATGCCCTTGAATAAAGATAAAATTTGTGTTAATATTACCTTGGTGATGAATGTTTTGTTTAAGAAACTAAAAAAAGATTTCGGCTCATCAAATTTTGACAAGCTGATAGTAGGACTTGGAAATCCCGGTATGGAGTACGATGGAAGCCGTCATAACGTCGGCTTTTTCGTAGTGGATGCTTTATGCGAAAAATATGATGCAAAATGTGAAAGAATGAAGTTTAAATCCTATATCGGTGAGGCAAAAATAGGGAAAAGCAGGGTTCTTCTTCAAAAACCGCTTACCTATATGAACAATTCGGGAGAAGCGGTAGCCGAGGCTTCGAAGTTCTATAAAATACCGCCTGAAGATATAATTGTAATATATGATGATATATCCTTAGACCCCGGAGTAATCCGTATAAGAAGAAAGGGAAGCGCCGGAGGACACAACGGAATTAAGGACATAATCGCCTACATAGGAGAGGACTTCCCAAGGGTTAAGGTAGGAATAGGAGCTAAACCTCATCCCGATTATGACCTTAAAGACTGGGTCTTAGGTAAGTTTAGCGGAGAAGATAAAGAAAAAATCAAAACAGCAGGCGATAACGCTGTCAAAGCGGTGGGAGAAATTCTTTCCCGTGGTATTGATAGCGCTATGAATAAATATTCCAAGTAAGGAGAGACCATGGAATTTTTAAGTTCCATTGTTTCACAGAATCCCGAGTTTAAACGGTTTTTGGATGCTACATTAAAAGGGGAGTTCCCTCTTGAAGCGTCAGGTCTTTCAGCCATTCACAAGGCGGTAGTGCTTTTAGGGCTTGTAAGGAACACAAAAAAGAAAATTATCCTTATAACACCCGATGAAGCCGATGCTTATACCCTAGGCGAAGACCTAAAAGCGCTAGGGTTAAATGTGGTAAATTTGCCGTCAAGAGACTACTCGGTAGGTGGAGCATTAGCGAGCGGGAAAGAATATGAACACATAAGAATAGACACCCTATCCAAACTTTTGGATGGGGATTTTGAGCTGCTTATTTTATCAGCTCGCTCGGCCATACAATATACAATTCCTAAAGAAACTCTTAAAGAAAACATCTTTACCTTTAAAGAGGGAGATGAAATAAATCTTGATAATATATGTCAAAATTTAGTGTCGGCAGGCTATGTAAAAACCGAACAGGTCGAGGGTAAGGGTCAGTTTTCTGTCCGTGGCGGAATACTTGATATCTTTGCGCCCAACCGTGACTATCCTTGCCGAATTGAACTTTGGGGCGATGAAATCGATACTATTTGCGAGTTTGAAATCGAGACCCAACGCCGAACGGAAAAGGTAGATACCCTTAAAGTTTTTTCTGCAAACGAGGTAGTTTGCCAACCTGAAAAGCTTGTTGACATACTTGAGGAGTATATCAAAGGCAACCGAAAACTCAGTGACAAACAACGAGAGCAAATAAATCGCGATATAGAAAAATTAAAAGAGGGCATACCTTTTCCAATGGATAGGTATATTCGTCTTATATATAAGGATAGCACAGTATTTGATTACTTTTGCGAGCCTCTTATTGTGTCGAGTGAACTCGTTGGCATCAGAGAAATTCTTAAAAGGAATGCGGTTATCGATGAGGAAGACGTCGCCCGTTATTTAGAAGAGGGATTTTTATCCCATTCTACCGCAAAGCTTTATTTGGATGAAACCGAGCTTATGGAAAAATGTTCCAAGGGTATTTTGCTCGACAATTTCTTACCTTCTTCGGTGCCGTTTTCTTTAAAGGAACTGTTTAGTTTTAACTTTAAGAGAAACTCGGCTTGGAACGGAGATATAAACACATTAAAAGAGGATATAGGCTATCTGGTTTCAAAGGGTGGTCTTGCGGTCGTTGCGGCAGGCGGTGCAAAGGCGGCAGAGCTTTTAAACCTGGACCTTAATAAAGAGGGGATAAAGTCGGTCTATATGCCAACCGTTAAATCCTTGCCTAAAAAAGGCGCAGTGGTTATCGAAGGCGGTCTTTCTTCGGGTTTTGAAATACAGGAGCAAAATTTTATATTTGTAAGCCATAGGCATATTTTCGGTGGCAGCACGGTTAAGCCTAAAAGAAAAATTAATAAAAACGCGTACAACTCTTTGGAAGAACTCAAGGGTGGAGAATATGTTGTTCACGCATCCCACGGAATAGGTATTTTCGAGGGAATAAACAGCATCAAAGCCAAGGGCGTTACCAAGGATTATATAAAGATTAGATATGCTAAAGGGGACGTGCTATACGTTCCGGTTACACAACTTGACTTGGTTTCAAAATATATAGGTAACTCGGAGGATAGCCAGGTAAAGCTCAACCGACTTGGCAGTCAGGACTGGCATAACACAAGAAAAAGGGTCAAAAAAGCCGTTAAGGATATGGCAAAGCAGTTAATAGCCCTTTATTCAAAAAGAATGTCTGAAGCGGGTTTTGCCTTTAGTCAGGACACCGACCTTCAAAGTGACTTTGAGCGCCGTTTTGAGTACGAGGAAACCGAGGACCAACTCCGTAGCGCAAACGAAATAAAACGCGATATGGAAAGAGCCGTGCCAATGGACCGACTCCTTTGCGGAGACGTAGGGTTTGGCAAGACCGAGGTTGCCCTGCGTGCCGCCTTTAAGTGTGTCGCAGAGGGCAAGCAATGTGCCGTTTTAGTGCCGACGACCATTTTGGCTTTACAGCACTTCAACACCATAGTTAAGCGCTTTGGAGACCTACCTATAACGGTTAAAATGCTTTCTCGTTTTGTCTCTAAAAAGGAACAGGAAAAGACCCTTTTAGGACTTAAAAGAGGAAACGTTGATTTAGTTGTTGGAACACATAGACTGGTTTCAAAAGACGTCGTCTTTAAGGATTTAGGGCTTGTTATTGTCGATGAGGAACAACGTTTTGGCGTAGCACAAAAGGAAAAACTCAAGGAAGAGCATCCAACAGTTGACGTTTTAACCCTTTCGGCAACCCCAATTCCGAGAACCTTAAATATGGCTATGTCGGGACTTCGCGACCTATCTTCAATAGATGAGGCGCCGTCGGACAGAAGTCCGGTTCAAACCTATGTTTTAGAGCATAATAACGGTGTTATTTTAGAGGCAATAAACAAGGAACTTCGACGCGGCGGTCAGGTTTATTATCTGCATAACCGAGTCAATACAATAGAACGAGTGGCACTTAAACTAAAAGAAAATCTGCCGAATGCCAGAATTGATGTAGCTCACGGAAAAATGAGCGAAGAGGAGTTATCTAGTGTTTGGAGAAAACTTCTTGAACACGAAATAGACGTTCTTGTTTGCACAACCATTATCGAAACGGGTGTAGACGTACCAAATGCCAATACACTCATAATAGAGGATGCGGATTGTTTTGGCCTTTCTCAGCTTCATCAGTTAAGAGGCCGAGTCGGCCGTTCACAAAGGCGCGCTTACGCTTATTTTTGCTTTAGACAGGGCAGAAACTTAAGCGAAACCGCTACAAAAAGGCTTGAAGCGATTAAGGAATATACCGAGTTTGGTTCGGGCTTTAAGATTGCTATGCGTGACCTTGAAATTAGAGGCGCCGGCAACATCTTAGGCGGAGAGCAACACGGCAATATGGAAGCGGTAGGTTACGATATGTACCTAAAACTTTTAAACGATGCCGTAAGTGAAGAAAAGGGCGAGAAGACTAAAACAGAGGAAGCCGACTGTCTTGTTGACCTTAATATTTCGGCTCATATCCCCGAAAACTATATTAAAAACCTTCCTGCGCGGCTTGGAATATACCGAAGGATTGCCGAAATTAAGACAAAAGAAGATGCAGAAGACGTAATTGACGAGCTTTGTGACAGATTTGGCGAGCCACCAAAAGCGGTGATGGGCCTTATCGAAATTGCCCTCTTTAGAAGCAGAGCCTCGGCAAACGGTATATATGAAATAACCTGCGTCGGAGACACCCTAAAGCTTAAGGTTGCCGAAATAAAAGAAGAACAAATGGCACGTTTAAATGAGGGACTAAAAGGCAGAGTTAAGCTAAACGTGGCCGAAAAGCCTTACTATTCTGTAAAACTAAAACCAAACGAAACACCCGCTTTGGCTATTGCAGAAATATCTAAAATATTGTAGCGTTATAAAGTTAAAAAACTAGTGGACTTTTTGGTAAAATTATTATATAATAAAGTGTATCGTATTTTTGCGAAGAAAACATCCGTTTTGGAGGAAGTAAAATGAAACTTATAAAAGGCATTATTGCCGTATCTTTGGCTTTGATTATGGTCTTTTCACTTACCGCTTGTCATAAGCAGGGTGAGGTTGCCGTAACCGTTGGTGGAATAGAAATAACATCAGGTCTTTATTCCTATTTCTTGGTGTCTGCTGATGGCGAAGCAAAGCAACTTATTGACGAATCTGAAGACTATGACAGTTCCGAAAAAGGTTTTAGCTATCTTAAAACCAAAATCGAAGGCGTAAAGTTTGAAGAGTACGTAAAAAAATTAGCAATGGATAAGTGCAAGGAATATGCCGCTTATGAAAAGAAGATGGCGGATGCCGGCACAACCTTAGACAAAGAAGAGATGGAATCTGTTCAGAGCATGGTGGATTTCTATTGGGAAACCTACGGCTTTAAGTACATTTACGAAGAGAACGGTGTAGGCTATGACACCTTCTTAAAGGCTACAATATATGAGTCTTTAAGAACTCAGTATTTCCAGGACCTTTATTCAGACGATGGAGAAAGAAAAATCCCTACTGAAGACTATCAAAAGGCAATAGACGAGCATTATGCCGCTATGTATTGTCTTGAGTACGACTGGAGTAGCGAAAAAGATGTTACTGAAACCAAGGCAAAGGAAAAGCTACAGTCATATCTTGACAGATACACAAAGGGCGAAGCTTTTTCAAAGCTTTATGATGAGTATAATGCAGCTGATTCTTCTTCAAACTCAAGCTCAACATCTTCAAGCACGTCTTCAAGCACAAGCTCTAATACAAGCTCAACCACAAGCTCAACCACAAGCTCAACCACAAGCTCAACTACAAGCTCAACCACAAGCTCAACTACAAGCTCAACCACAAGCTCAAACTCTAACACCTCTTCAGGAACTACAAGCTCTGAAAGCAAAGAACAGGCACCTAAGGATGAGTACGTAGCTATTATCGGTGATGATAAGACTGGATATGATTTCGAGTACTTTAGCGATGTTAAGGCTATGGAAGTAGGCACTAGCAAGATTATTTCTGATAGCGAGCATAAGATAGTTTATATGATTATCAAGAAAGATATCAATGCCGACACCTATTACAGAGACGTTCTTCTTAAGACCGATATTGTCAGCGTCTTAAAAGAGGATGAGTTTAAAAAGGAAATCAAGGAATACGGCGCTTCTCTTGAATGCGTAGTAAACAACTATGCTATTAATCAGTTTAAGGTTAAGAACATTTACGACGGAACAAACTAAAACCCAAAAGCTCTGCATCTGTTTGATGCAGAGCTTTATTTTTTTGCTATTTGCATATTTTAAGTGGCGATTTTTTATTAAAAACCTACAAACTTATAACATTTGCACAAAAGTTATTAACTTTTGCTTGACAATTTGTGAAAGTTGTGGTATATTTAAGACACAGAAGAGAGATAGAGATAAAATAAAGGAGAAAGAAAGGACTGATACCCGATGAAAAGGGAAGACACACCATACTGTATAGGATTAAAATAAAAGAAAGAGGTGAGTCCAAAGTTCTATTAAGTCTTTTGTAGGAAACAAAAAATCAATTTAAAGGTGAGTCCAATGTACTAGTGTCATTATTAATAAAACTAATAATGAAGGGATAGACCAATGACTTAAATATATAAAGCCTACGGTAGGAATACCGTAGGCTTTTTCATTATGTGCATTTTATTCTGAAATTTCTTTTCCGTTTTCAATATATATACGGGGTACTCGTTTTGAAAGACCGCAAACAATTTCATAGTTTATAGTGTCTGCCCAAGAAGCAAACTTTTCTACAGGCAGTTCACTACCAAATAAAACTACAGTATCGCCTTCCTTGACGTCAACGTCACTTACGTCTGCGCAGAACTGGTCCATACAAATTCTGCCGACAATATTTGCCTTTTTGCCGTTTATTATAACGTATCCCTTGCTTGATAAAAGGCGTGGAATGCCGTCGGCATAGCCGGCCGTAATTGTTGCAAGAGTCATATCCTTCTTTGCTTTAAAGGTTCTTCCGTAACTTACGGTATCACCCTTAGCAATGGTTTTCACCATAGAAACCGCAGCCTTAAAGGTCATAACAGGCATAAGGTTATATGGCATTTCAATAGCGGGGTCAGGGGTAAGTCCGTAAAGAATGTTTCCGGGCCTTATAGCATCAAGATGCTTATCGGGGGATATAAGCGTTGCGGCAGAATTGCAACAATGCTTAATACCTAATGAGAAGCCCTCATCCTCTAAAAGCTTAATTGCCTTTAAGAAGTTTTTGTACTGTGCTTCTGTAAAAGCTTTGTCTGCTTTTTTATTGCTATCAGCAACAGGGAAGTGGGTAAACACACCTTCAAACTTTAAGTTCTCAAGTTTTAAGGTTTTTATTGCTTCGTCTAATCCGGAAAAGCTTTGTCTAAAGTTAAATCCCAGTCTGCCCATTCCCGTATCGAGCTTTAAATGGCATCTAATGATAGCGCCAAGCTTATTTGCATGAAGGTCGAGTTTCTTTGCATAATCAAACCCGAAAACCGTCTGCCAAAGGTCTAACTTAACAAGCTTTTCGGCAAAGATAGGCGGAGTATAGCCTAAAATGAGGATAGGCTTTAAAATGCCCAGTTGCCTTAATTCCTCCGCTTCGTCAATGTTTGAAACGGCAAAAAAGTCTGTCCCTGCTTTGTCTAAAAGCTGAGCAATTTTTCCAACCGAGTGGCCATAAGCATTGGCTTTAACTACCGAAAATATTTTGGCTTTCGTATTAGATTTAATTGTATTAAAGTTATGTAGCAGGGCATCAAGATTAATCTCAGCCCAAGCTCTGTGAAGATAGTTCACCCTAATCACCACTTTAAATATATTTTACCGTCTTCTTCGGTTAAAAATCAGTATTAGTCTAAGGAGTTGTGCTAAGGATACAAGAAGTGCCGAAACGTAGGTCATAGCCGCAGCCGAAAGAACCGACTTAGCACCCTTTATATCCTTTTCATTTTGTAAAATAAAGGAATTTCTTATTGCCGCAATAGCACGGCGTGAAGCGTTAAACTCAACCGGTAATGTAAGCAGATGAAATAAAGTTACAAACGCAAAACAAATAATACCTGCAAACACCAAGGGCTCAAAGCTAAAAGCAAATCCCATAATTAAAAGTATCCAAGAAAAACTCGAACCAAAATTCGCAACAGGGACAAAAGCGTTTCTAAACTTTATGGGAGCATAACTTTCGGCATACTGAACGGCGTGACCTGCCTCATGAGCCGCAACGCCAACCGCTGCAACTGACGGACTGTCATAAACCGTGTCAGAAAGTCTTATAACGTTAGTTTTTGGGTCAAAGTGGTCGGTAAGACTGCCCGAAACACGCTCGATGCTAACACCCGATACGCCGTTTGCCTCGAGAACTCGTCTTGCCGCTTCGCATCCCGTAATACGCGAACTGTTTACAACCTTAGAATATTTTGAAAAGGTCGATTTAACCTTAATCTGAGCAAACAGAGAAATGAGGATTGCAGGAATAACAAGCAAAATATAGTAACTGTCAATACCGTAAAAATAGAAAGGCACTAAAAACACTCCTAAGTAAATTTTTAAATATTATTCCGCAAAATAAAATTTTTACACGTTGAAACGGAAAAGAACAATATCTCCGTCCTGCATAACGTATTCTTTGCCTTCACTGCGAACAAGGCCCTTTTCCTTTGCGGCAACCATACTGCCATTTGCCATAAGGTCGTCAAAGGAAACAACCTCTGCACGAATAAATCCACGCTCAAAGTCGGAGTGAATTTTTCCTGCAGCACCGGGAGCCTTTGTGCCCTTTGTAATGGTCCAAGCTCTAACCTCAGGTTGACCGGCTGTTAGGTAAGAAATAAGACCCAAAAGCGAATAACAGGTCTTTACAAGACGGTCAAGTCCAGACTCGGCAATGCCTAAATCAGCTAAGAATAATTCCTTTTCTTCCTTTTCAAGACTTGAAATCTCGGCTTCAAGCGAAGCGCAAATAGGTAAGGTTTCAGCGCCCTCTTTAGCGGCAATTTCCTTTACCTTTAAAAATCTTTGGTTAGAATCCAGTCCGCCTGCAAAATCGTCTTCACTCATATTGCAAGCGTAAATAACAGGCTTTAATGATAAAAGCGCAGTGGTGTTTAAAACCTCTGCCTCGGTGTCGTTAGAAGGAGTAACCGCCCTTGCAGGAATGCCGCTTTCAAGAGAGTCTAAAAGCTTTTTAAGGAAGTCAACCTCTACCCCCAAAGACTTGTCACCTTTTAAAGCCTTGGTTTGCTTATCAAGTCTTCTTTGAACCATTTCCATATCCGAGAAAATAAGCTCAAGGTTAATGGTTTCAATATCTCTTTCCGGGTCAACCGAGCCTTCAACGTGAATAATATCGTCGTTTTCAAAGCAACGAACCACGTGAACGATGGCATCAACCTCACGAATATGGGATAAAAACTTGTTACCAAGACCTTCACCTTTAGATGCGCCCTTAACAAGACCTGCAATATCAACAAACTCAATAACCGCAGGGGTAACCTTTACGGGATTATACATCTTTTCAAGAGCGTCAAGCCTTTCATCAGGAACGGCAACAACGCCAACGTTCGGCTCAATGGTGCAGAAAGGGTAGTTAGCCGACTGCGCACCTGCGTTAGTAATAGCATTAAAAAGTGTGGATTTTCCAACGTTTGGAAGTCCTACGATACCAAGTTTCATATATGTTTAATTCTCCTTTGCCCCAATGGGACACAAAATTTTCTTTATAATCTTACTAATTATACTGTATAATCAAACTTTTTTCAATACCTATAAAAAGATATTATAAATTATATAGTAAAATAATAAAAAAACCTTTAAATTTCAGTATTTATATTATATAATAAAATAAATATATCTATTTATCAGGAGGCGCAAGTGAATGGAAAATAAGTTTACGGTTGAGCTTATCAAAATAATAGAAGAGTTTTCACTCGAAAAACTTTATTTGCCCGAAAAAGCAGAAGAGATTAAAATTAACAACTCCGATATAAACAGGCCGGGTTTACAGCTTGGCGGATTCTACGAACTTTTTGATAACAGCAGAATCCAGATAGTTGGAAAATCCGAGCAAAGTTATATAAAGACTTTCCCCGGGGAAAAATATGACGAGTTGGTTGATAACTTTTTTGCATTAAAACCTGCGGCGGTTATAATTTCGCGCGGTCTTCAGTTTGAAGGCTTTTCGGAAGCGGCAGAAAAATACGGAGTTCCGCTTCTTCGCACCGAACAGTCAACCTCTGAATTTATGGCGGCTTTAATCGCATCTTTGCACCTGTCCTTAGCACCGAGAATTACGCGCCACGGCGTCTTGGTAGAGGTTTACGGTGGAGGAATTTTGCTTTTAGGAGAGAGCGGAGTAGGTAAGTCCGAAACGGCTATTGAACTTGTAAAGCGTGGACACCGCCTTATTGCCGATGATGCGGTTGAAATAAGAAGGGTGTCAAGCAAGTCGCTTGTGGGCTCTGCGCCTGATAATATAAGACATTTTATTGAGCTTCGCGGAATAGGAATAATTAATGTAAGCAGAATATTCGGTGTCGGCGCAGTAAAAATGACCGAGAAGATAGATTTTGTCATCAACATAGAAAACTGGGATAACGAAAAGACCTATAACCGAATGGGACTTGATGATGAAACCACCGAAATACTAGGCCTTGAAATTCCTTCTGTTACAATCCCCGTAAAACCAGGAAGGAACCTAGCCGTTATAGTAGAGGTTGCAGCAATTAATAACCGTCAAAAGAAGATGGGATACAATGCGGCGGCAGACCTCTTAAAGCGCCTCGGCATGGAAGACACAGAGGTATAATATGAAAATTTTTAAAAGGAGAAAACAAATGTATCGTTTAGGAGTTGACCTCGGAGGAACCAACATAGCAGTTGGCGTAACCGATGAAAATTTTAACATAATCGGAAGAGCAAAGGTAAAAACCAAAGCTCCCCGTCCGGCAGAAGAGATTGCCGATGATATAGCATTAGCAGTAAGACAGGCCGTTGCAAATGCAGGCCTTGAGCTTTCAGACGTTTCAGCGATGGGAATAGGCACACCGGGTGCCGTTGACCCCAAAGCAGGCGTTGTTACCTATGCTAACAATTTAGGATTCTATAACGTGCCTTTATGCCAAATGATGAAGGAGCGCATCGGGGTTGATTTTTATATCGAAAACGATGCAAACGCCGCAACCTACGGCGAGTATATAGCAGGCGCAGGAAAGGGAACCAATAACTTTATTGCAATTACCTTAGGAACAGGTGTAGGCGGAGGAATAGTTATTGATAAAAAGCTCTATTCAGGCTCCAACTATGCAGGTGGAGAGCTCGGACACACCGTTATTAACTTTGACGGAGAGATGTGCTCTTGCGGAAGAAAGGGCTGTTTTGAGGCTTATGCTTCTGCAACTGCACTTATAAGACAAACAAAGGCTAAAATGCTTGAGGATAGCGACAGCCTTATGTGGAAATTGGCAGGCAGTATTGATAAGGTTAACGGTATTACTGCATTTGACGCTTGGAGAAAGGGCGACTCTGCCGCTACCGAGGTAGTAAAGCAATATATCAAGTATATCGCAATCGGCGTTATCAACCTTGTAAACACCTTCCAACCTGAAAAATTCTGCATAGGCGGCGGAATTTCAGGTGAAAAGGAAAACCTAACAAAGCCTATAGCTGAACTTTTAAACGTAGAAGATTATGCAAGAAATATGAGCAAGCGTGTAGAGGTTTGCGTTGCAGAGCTCGGTAACGATGCAGGCATAATCGGAGCAGCATTCTTAGATACACTTTATAAACCTCAATAAATAGGAGAAAAAGATGACCGCACTTAAAAAACTTTGCGAAACTCTTAATATCGAGTATAAGTTAAATGAAAATATGAGCAAGCACACCTCCTTTAAAATAGGGGGTAATGCTGATATTTACGTTTCTCCGGAAACGACCGAGCAGTTAAAAGAAATTATACTTACGGCAAAAGAGGAAAATATCCCCTTTTATATAGTTGGCAACGGCTCGAATCTTTTGGTGTCGGATAACGGAATTGCGGGTGCGGTAATATCAACACTAAAACTTAACAAAATAAAGGTAGAAAAGGACACTATTTATGCCGAGGCAGGCGCATCTTTAACCGCTGTTTGTGTTGCTGCAAAAGAAAATGGGTTGACAGGTCTTGAGTTTGCTTACGGCATCCCCGGAAGCATCGGCGGAGCCTTGTTTATGAATGCGGGCGCATACGATGGCGAAATGAGTTTTATAATAGCTTCTGCCGATAGCATAACCCCTTTAGGCGAGATTGTTTCTCGTAGTAAGGATGAGTTAAAACTAGGTTATAGACATAGCGTTTATCGTGAAAACAACGAAATCATAACAGGGGTTTGCTTAAAGCTTAAAAAGGGAGATAAGGAATCCATTCTTGCCAGAATGAATGAACTTATGCTAAAAAGAAAAACCTCTCAACCTTTAGACTACCCAAGCGCAGGAAGCACCTTTAAGCGCCCTAAAGGCGGATTTGCCGCGGCGCTTATAGATGAATGCGGACTAAAGGGAAAAGGTGTCGGCGGCGCCGAGGTTAGCACAAAACATGCAGGCTTTGTTATAAATAAAGGCGAAGCCACCGCTAAGGACGTACTATCCCTTATTGAAGTCATAAAAACGTCAGTTTACAAAGAGAAAAAAATAATGCTTGAACCCGAGGTAATTTTTGTCGGCGAATAGCAGGAAAAGTGAGAAAAAATGTCCTTTTCAAACGATGTAAAAAAGGAACTTTGCTCAAAACAAATAGAACGAAGAACAGGAAAAGCAGAACTTTACGGTATGCTTTTAGCAGCAAGGTCTTTTTCCTTTGAAAAAATACTACTGCAAACGGGAAATATGTTTGCGGCAAACAGAATAATCGACCTTTTAAGGCAGACCTTTGACGTGGTAGAAGAGGTCTTAAAGGGTGGTTCAAGCAAACCAACCTTTCGCGTTTTGATTTCGAGTGAAATCGACCGAAAAAGGTTGATTTTCGGCCTTGGTTATAAAAAGGGCGATGAGCTCTTGCTTAAAACCGATACCCTTAAAAACGAGGGAAACGTAAGCGCTCTTATTAGGGGAATTTTTCTTTCGTCGGGAAGTGTTTCCGACCCGGAAAAAGAGTATAGAATAGAGTTTTCGTTTAGGGAAGAAAAACTAGCCGAACAGATAAAAGAACTTTTAAAAACTAAAGGCTTTAATTTAAACAAAACCGAAAGAGCAGGCAAAACGATTCTTTACACAAAGAACAGCAACACGGTTGAGGACCTTTTAACCTTTATGGGTGCTGGCGTAGAAACCTTGAATCTTATAGGTGTCAAGGTTTATAAAAGTGTTAGAAACAAGTCTAACCGTCAAAACAACTGTGAAACTTCAAACATATTAAAAACTGCCGACGCGGCATTTAAACAGTGCGCGGCGATACAAAAATTAAAGGACAAGGGACTCCTTAAAACCTTGCCCGAGGAACTTTATGAAGTGGCAACCTTAAGGCTTGAAAACCCGGATATGTCATTATCGTCACTTTGCAAGCTTTCAAGTTCTCATCTTACGCGTTCAGGATTTAATCACAGAATGAATAGACTTCTAGAAATAGCCAAAGAGGTAAAATAGTATGGATTTCGTACATTTACATCTGCATACAGAGTATAGTCTGCTTGACGGTGCTGCTCGCATCGACGAGTTGATGAATGCTGTCAAAAATGCAGGACAAACTGCGGTCGCAATAACCGACCACGGTGTAATGTACGGTGCGGTTGATTTTTATAAGGCGGCAAAAAAAGCAGGGGTAAAACCGATTATCGGTTGTGAGGTTTACGTAGCTCCAAAAAGCCGTTTTGATAAAGAAAAAATCAACGGCGAAAAATATCATCATTTAGTTCTTCTTTGTAAAAATGAAACGGGTTATAAAAACCTAATTAAAATGGTTTCTTTATCATTTACCGAAGGCTTTTATTCAAAACCCCGTGTGGACAAGCAACTTTTAAAAGAACATCACGAGGGACTAATTGCTCTTTCTGCTTGTATTGCGGGAGAGATTCCTTCAAAGATTTTAGAAGGAGATTATCCTGCGGCAAAAAAGGCGGCTCTTTGGTATAAGGATACCTTTGGCGAGGGTAATTTCTATTTAGAAATGCAGAATCATCATTTAGAGGAAGAACTAAGAGTAAATCCTTTTTTAATTGATTTATCCAAGGAAACGGGTGTGCCGCTTGTTGCTACCAACGACGTGCATTATTTAACTAAAGCCGATGCTAAAATGCAAAAGGTTCTTATCTGCATACAGACCGGCAAAAAGTTAAACGAG
The DNA here is from genome assembly GCA_045636705.1 of Acutalibacteraceae bacterium. Lineage (GTDB taxonomy): Bacteria > Bacillota > Clostridia > Oscillospirales > Acutalibacteraceae > SFWF01. The sequence goes on along the minus strand of JAZTYA010000001.1, from coordinate 40,646 downwards.
GATAACCCCTTAAGCTTTCCAACCGATGATTTTTATCTAAAAACTGCTGATGAGATGGAAAAACTTTTTACCATCTATCCGGAAGCTGTAAAAAACACCGTAAAAATTGCCGAGCGCTGCAACTTCGATTTTGAGTTTGGCAAGATAAAGTTACCCTTCTTTGATATAGGGGATAAGGACCATTTTGAGTTCTTTAAAGAAAAGTGCTATAAGGGGCTTGAGCGTTTAAAGGGTCCAAACGTGCCCAAAGAATATATCGACCGTCTTGAATATGAGCTTAATACGATTAACCGAATGGGTTACGTTGATTATTATCTTATAGTTCAGGATTTTGTTAACCATGCGAAAAACAGTAATATTCCCGTAGGTCCGGGCAGAGGCTCGGGCGCAGGAAGCCTTGCGGCATATTGTATAGGTATTACGGGAATTGACCCTATAAAATATGACCTTTATTTCGAGCGATTTTTAAATCCCGAAAGAGTTTCGATGCCCGACTTTGATATCGACTTTTGCTATGTTAACCGTGGCAAGGTAATCGACTACGTAATTGAAAAATACCATTCCGAAAGGGTAAGCCAGATAGTTACCTTCGGAACAATGGCGGCAAGGGCAGCCGTTCGCGATGTTGGCAGGGTTATGGATATACCCTATGCCGTGTGCGACAAAACCTCAAAAATGATACCGAGAAGCCTTGGTATGACAATAGAAAAGGCACTGGAGGTTTCTCCTGACCTTAAAGCTTCGTATGATACCGATATGCAGGTTAAAGAGCTTATCGATATGGCAAAGAGGGTAGAGGGAATGCCAAGACACGCCTCAACCCATGCGGCAGGCGTTGTAATATCCGACAGAGCGGTTTATGAATACGTGCCATTAGCCTTAAATGATGAATCTGTGGTTACACAGTACACAATGACCGCCTTAGAGGAACTAGGCCTTCTTAAGATGGACTTTTTAGGCCTTAGAAACCTAACGGTTATAAGAGATACCGAAAACTATATAAGAAAGCACACGCCGGACTTTTCAATAGAAAAGGTGTCACTCGATGACAAGCCTACCTATGAAATGATGTCGGGCGGCTTTACCGATGGAGTTTTCCAGTTTGAATCAGAGGGAATGAAGAACGTTCTTCGCCAGTTCAAACCCGAAAAGATAGAAGACCTGACGGCTATTTTGTCCCTTTATCGACCCGGACCGATGGACTCTATTCCTAAATATATTTACAACCGTCATCACGTTGACGAGATAAAATACGATACTCCTCTTCTAAAGCCTATTCTTGACGTTACTTACGGATGTATTGTCTATCAAGAACAGGTAATGCAGATTTTCAGAAAGCTTGCGGGATATTCACTCGGCAGAGCGGATATCGTTCGTCGTGCGATGTCTAAAAAGAAGCACGATGTTATGAAGGCGGAAAGAGAAATCTTTGTTTACGGACAAAAGGATGAAGAGGGAAATACGGTAATAAAGGGCGCTGTCAACAATGGTGTTCCCGAAGCGGTAGCGCAGAGAATATTCGACGATATGTCGGCGTTTAGTTCCTACGCTTTCAATAAATCCCATGCGGCGGCTTATTCCTTCGTATCCTATCAAACGGCATATTTAAAATGCCATTACCCAAGGGAATATATGGCGGCTCTTATGACAAGTATGCAGGACGATATGTCTAAGCTGGCGCTCTATAAAAACGAATGCACCCGACTAGGACTAAAGGTGCTGCCGCCTCATGTAAATGAGAGTGAAGAAAACTTTACACCAATTGAAAGCGGAATTCGTTTTGGACTTTTAGCAATTAAGAATATAGGTGAAGGAATTGTTAAAAGCCTGATTGATAACCGAAAACAAGAGGGCAAATACGTTTCACTCTATGATTTCTGCTCAAGAAACTCAGGCAGAGATATGGGCAGAAGAGCAATAGAAGGTTTTATTAAAAGCGGTGCTATGGATGGGCTGGAGCTCAACCGTAGAACAATGCTTTACGGAGCAGACAGGGTTCTTGCCGCTGTTAACGATGAAAGAAAATATTATGCAGGCGGTCAGCTCGACCTTTTTGCCGACGATTCGCCTAGCGGTATAGAACTCGAACCAATGGAAGAAATGTCAAAGGAAAACCTTTTAGCCTTTGAAAAGGAGGCGACGGGACTTTTCCTTTCGGGGCATCCTTTAACCGATTATTCAGCATTTATAGAAAGAATAAAATCGGCAAAAATTGCCGACGTTCTTCAGGGTGAATACGGTGACGGAGAAAGAATAACCTTGGTAGCTATGATTTCTTCGGTTCGTTCAAAGCTTATGAAAAACAATAACCTTATGGCAAATCTTGTTGCCGAAGATATGGGCGGAAACATAAACGTTACGGTATTTAACCGCACGTTTACCGAATGCCGACATATACTAACAGAGGGTAATATTGTTTTAATTACGGCTCGCGTTCAGGAACGAGAGGACAGACCGTACGAGCTTGTAGCCGACAGAATAGAAGCGGTGCTTAAATCTGCGGCGCAGGAACAGCAACCTCAAAAACGCATAAAACAAGGACTTTATTTAAGGGTTGAGGACATAATATCTGCAACAAACGGAGATATTAAAAATATACTATCACGCTATAAGGGCGACACCCCTGTTTATATCGTAGATATGAACGGCAAGCGCCTTTTAGCCCCTGAAAGCCTTTGGATTGACAAACATTCAGGTATTTTGGAAGAACTTGTCAAAAAACTTGGGGAAGAAAATGTAAAAATAGTTGAAAACTAGAAATTTTTATTATATAATTGACAGAAAAGCAAATGAAAAAATGTTATGGAGAGAATGAAATGAAAACTATCGCTGTTTTAACAAGCGGAGGCGACGCTCCGGGAATGAATGCCGCAATTCGTGCGGTTGTACGTGCCGCAATTGCAAAGGGAATGACTGTAAAGGGCGTTGTACGTGGATATAACGGTCTTATTGAGGACCAACTTGTTGATTTGGATGCTCGCTCGGTTTCGGATATTATCCATAGAGGAGGAACAATGCTTTATACCGCTAGAAGTCCTCTTTTCAAGACCGAAGAAGGCGTAAATATGGCGGTTGAAACCTGCAAGAAGCACGGAATTGAAGGCGTTGTTGTAATCGGTGGCGACGGTTCATTTAGAGGCGCTCGCGACCTATCCTTAAAGGGAATCCCTTGTATCGGCGTTCCTGCAACTATTGATAACGACATTTCTTCTACCGAATATACAATCGGTTATGATACAGCTATGAATACCGCTATGGAAATGGTGGACAGGCTTCGTGACACAACACAGTCACACGACCGCTGCAGTATCGTTGAGGTTATGGGTAGACATGCAGGTTATCTCGCTCTTCAGACTGGTATTTCCTGCGGAGCTACCTCTATAATTGTGCCCGAGGTTGATTATGATATAAACGAAATCGCAGAGAATATGAAGAAGGTTCAAAAGACCGGCAAAAAGCACTTTATAGTTGTTGTAGCTGAAGGTGTTGGCGGCGTGAACGAGATGGCTCAGAAAATTGAAGAGCTTACAGGAATCGAGTCAAGAGCAACCGTGCTTGGTCACGTTCAGCGTGGTGGCGCGCCTACCGCACGCGACAGAGTAATGGCAAGTCAGATGGCTTACGAAGCAGTAGAACTTTTAGACAAGGGAATAGGCAACCGCGTTATCTGTTTAAGCGGCGGCAAGCTTATTGACCGTGACATTTATGAAGCACTCGCAATGCCTCGCGTATTCAATAAAGAAGAATACGAAATGGCAACAAAAACTTCGATTTAATAACAACAAAAAACCTCCGAAAATTCGGAGGTTTTTTTGTTGTTAATGAAATCGTGCATAGCACGATGAAATTCACCTATTCGGCGTCGAGCCGGATTTCATCTCCACAGGAGATTTCATCATCGAAGATGATTTCACCCACCCAATAGGGTGGATTTAATTGAAAAGAGCAACCAAACGTAGCAAAAGCGAGGTAATAGTAAGTAAAAGTAGTATACTAATCAATTCGACAAATTGGAATTTGTTTATTTGATTAATTCACATTTATAGCGGACAACGATTGCGCCATCATAGGTTTCAGAGAACTCCATAATATTGAAACCATTCTTCCGATAAAACCCAACGGCATCATTGTCTGTTTCAGCATATACAGATAACAAGCCATAATTATTTATAACTTGATTTATCATATAAGAACCAATACCTTTACCACGAGTAGATACATCTACCGCAATACCTATAATCTCAATTTTCTTCTGCTCTTTAAAAGAAAATACCATAATACCCATAATCTTGTCTTGTTCAAAACAAGCAAAGATTTTTACAGAATTATCATTTAAGAATAGGTCTACTTTATTATTAAACTTTTCTTCGGTCGGCATAAACATACAGTGCTTGTAAATCTCGTATGTTTGTAAAAACTCATTTTTAAAAGTTAATTCTCTTAATTTTAAATTCATTACACACACCTACAAATTCAAGTTTATCTAATTGTATTATACTACAACTTTGTTCGTTTTCCAATGAAATCGTGCATAGCACGATGAAATCCGAGTAAACTCGGATGAAATTTGCTTCGCAAATGAAATAAAATCCACCTATTCGGCGTCGAGCCGGATTTCATCTCCACAGGAGATTTCATCACCGAAGATGATTTCACCCACCCAATAGGGTGGATTTAATTGAAAAGAGCACCGACAAAGTCGATGTTCGTTTCTTGGTGGAGCAAGATGCCCCAAATCCGAACCGCTTGTGTTCGGATTATACTCTAATGGTGGAGCTGTTTCATCTATAAGAGAACACTCTGCTGCGGCGTCCTGCTCCTCCACATAGTCAATAAATGTTTCGTCAACCTCTACTTGAGTGGTAGAGCCGGTATTAAAGAAAATGCTGATTCTATCGTCATATAGATATACTTTGTTGATAAAGGTAGCAATCAAAACTCTGCGATAGGTCAGCTCTTCCTCTTCATCATCTCCACCCTTTGCAAGCTCGTTAAACCAAAATCTCATAAAATTAGGATCACGGGTGGGATTGGGTATCTGCTCTTTCTTAATGGCAAAGTCAACCTCTTCAGCCTCTTTCTCAAGGACAGCTAACTGCTCATATAGAGTTTTTCTGACGGACTCTATTTCACACTCCATAACAGCGTTGAGGAGGTTTTTCTTTTTCCTCTCAAGGCTCTGCTGTTGCTTTAAGAGGCTTGTCATAACTGCGTTGTTCTTATCCTCTTCCTGAAGGCAGAGGGAAATACCCTTTACGAATACCTCTATATTTTCAGGGGTAAGTATCTCACGGCAGATATTGATTATATAATCCTCGATCTGCTGCTTAGGTACTACCTTCTTCTTACAGCCGCCTTTGCGCTTAACATTGTTACATATATAATAGCAGTGTTTTTTACCTGATTTGGACGTACCACTGTAGCCGGTCATCATATCCCGGCAGTGGCCGCAGAATAACTTTGTAGTAAGTAAATATTCCTCTTTAGCCCTTGCACGTGCAGGGGCTTTTTTGTTTTTATCCATAATCTCTTGCACCTGATAGAAAAGATCATCATCAATGATACGGGGCATACCTCCGGGCGTTTCTGTGCCTTTGTAGGTGTATATGCCTATATACCGTTTATTCCTGAGCATGGTATGTAGAGAGTTTTTGTTGAAGAGAGCGCCACGGGACGTCCTTATGCCGCGCTCATTCATATAAGTTACGATCTCAGCCACAGTGCAGCCCCCAGCATACATATCAAAGATTTTACGGACCACAGGGGCAGTAGCTTCGTCAATCTGAAAACGCTTGTTTTCGTCCACACGGAAGCCCAGCGCAACGCCACCTCCAGTGCAAAGGCACTTTTGGGCGTTTATATCCATACCGCGCTTGATCTTCTGAGCCAGCTCCGCACTGTAATACTCTGCCATGCCCTCTAAGACACTTTCAATGAGTATGCCGCTTGCATCATCTGTAATGTTTTCTCTCGCGCTGAGGACGCGCACGCCGTTCTGCTTGAGCTTTCTTTTATAGGTAGCACTGTCATACCTATTACGGGCAAAACGGTCAAGCTGATAGACAAGGACGCCTTCAAAGAGCCTCTTAGAGCTGTCAGCTATCATCTGCTGGAATTGTGGGCGGTTATCGCTTGTACCTGACAGCGCCCGGTCAATGTATTCACCTACTATTGTGTAGCCGTTCCGCGCCGCAAATTCGGTGCATACCTGAAGCTGTCCCTCTATACTTTGCTCATTCTGTGAGTGTGATGAGAAACGAGCATAAATAACTACGTTCATTTTTTACTCCTGCTTAGTCTAATTTTTCTCCACAATAAGGGCAGAAGGAATACCGCTTTTTAGTCGTGCCTTCCTCCTCAGATACACTTGCGCGGATCTCAGTAGCAACGGCAGAGAAATCTAAAGCTGCTGTACCCTCAAGGCCCAAAGCCTGTACTAAGGCTCTTGCCTCCGGCAACCCGTACTCACAGCAAAGGGAGAGGAACGTCATAACGTCCGGCTCAGACTTGCCACTTTCCCACATTGAAATTGTGCTTTTGCTTTTTAGCCCCATTTTGTCGGCAGCGTCCTGCTGTGTAAGATTGGAGAGCTGGCGCAGGTGCTTCAGCTTTTGCCCTAAAACTGCGTTTGCCATAATGAAATCATCCTTTATCAAAAATTCGGTTTAGGTCTGTTCCGTTCAGTTTAGTTCGGAAATGTTCGGTTTAGTTCATTATAGCACAACTTATGTGTAGCTGTCAATATGGAAATTCAAGAAAATTTAATAAAAATCATAGAAAATACTATTGACATTCAAGATATTTGAATGTATAATAAAGACAAGTTCAAAAGGCTTGAATATTTTAGAACGGAGGTTTTAGCAATGGATGTACGCAAGCAAATTCAAAAGATCATCAAAGATCGCGCACTATCTCAGTCAGCATTTGCGCCGAAGGCCGGGTTTACCCCTTGTCAGTTTTCTGCTGTTCTGACCGGCAGACGCAAGCTGGAGGCTCATGAGCTGCTGAGAGTGTGCAAAGCCCTTAACATGACCGTAGATGCGGTTGTAAGCTACCCTGATAAACCAAAAGCAAAAAGATAACGGAGGTATTTATTATGAATCAGAAGAAATTTAATGACACTGTTTGCAACGTAGCGGAGGAGATCGGTTTTCTCTCTTATGATGCAAGATCAGCTGCAAGCGTGTTGCGGCTTATCGTTGAAGGGATTGACGATAGCGAATTGCAGGAACAGCCTTACGCAGCTCTGCCCGGTGCGCTTGCACTTGTGGAGGCTATAGCTGAGAAAATGGAAAAGGTAAACGCCTTATCTACTGAAATGCTCAGAGTAAGAGTTTTGGTTGAGAATGATACTAAGGCTCTTATTACGGAGTCAGTCAGAGCCGGTGTTGCAGCTCTTGGCTATGATCTCTCTGAACACGATATTACTATCGGTGATATAGCGGATCTTCGCTGCGTTGTAAATATTGACGGAAAGAGGTTTGGTATTTGGGATGCTGTTAAAAAGACCTTTGTTGATTAAAAGAAAAGTCCCCACTGCTGGCACAGTGAGGACCGTAGCGGAGATCAACCCTCAAGCAAAGGACTTTTCCCCGTGAAAAGTATAGCACATTCACGGGATTTTGTAAATAGCATACATTACCGGCAATTAGGTAAATGTGTATAACAGCTTTTAGGTGGTACTAAAGCTAAGGAGGAAATTATGAGTATTATAAGTAACGATAAAATAAAAACGCTCTGCAAAAAGCACGGCTGGTTTACCGCTGGCTCTGCTGAGCAGCTTGAAAAGATATTTTGCGTAAATGAGAACGGCTGTGATCTTGATGAGCTTACAACGGCTATATGGCTCTGCTCTACGCAAAACCGCTGTGATATTAAGGAGGCTATAGAGTTTGAGTTTAACGATCAGAAGCGGCTGTGGAGTGTACGCGCAGCTCAAATAGCAGAGTACATAAACAGGAAAGTTCCTTCAGACTGGAATCGCATGAGCCTTGATGAGCGCAGGCTTTATTTGGATATGAGCTACACAGAGTATGAGCAGCTTAGCGGCCTTGTTGACAGGGATAGGATTTGTGCGCTGGAGATTTGGTGTGAACTGTTCAACGGTGATATGGAATCGATAACCACATTTGAGGTCCGGGAAATTAACAGCGTAATTGCTGAGGCCGAAGGCTGGGAAGAGGCTGTAAACAAACCTCAACGCTTTGGACCTTATGGCGTTCAGAGGGGCTTTGTCAGAAACACAAATTAGGTGTTACACGGCTGTAACAGGACGGCTTTTTGTAACGCCTGAGCCGTTACAGGCGTTACAGCCGTGTAACGCTTCTGTAACGCCTAAAAACCCGCATAAAATAAGGCTTTTAGGGCTTAGTGTTACAGTGTTACATACTTTTCCTTATTTGTATAAAAATAAAGGCGTTAAAGGGTAAAATACGCCATAGCGCCCATATATGTATAAAGTTATAGGAAAAATTCGAAAAAGTGTAACGGCAGATAAAAAAAGCCCTTAACAGGCAGAGTAACACAGGGGTAACAAAGGCAAAAAAATGTTACACCTTAAATGTAACAGCGTTACGCTCTTGTTACATTTTCGTTACGCCTAAAAACCGCATAAAATAAGGCTTTTTCGTCTTTTTGTAACATTGTAACATACTTTTCTTTATTTGTATAAAAATAAAGGCGTTAAGGGGCAAAATACGCCATAGCGTCCATATATACGTAAAGTATAGGAAAAAATTTTGAAATCTGTTACACTACCACACTTGCTGGACGCTTCGGGCTGTTCTGCAAAGAGCCTGCAAAGTGAAAACGGGTATTTTTGCGCTGTGAAAAAAAGTGCATACAGCAAAGAGGCGGCAAAGTGAAAATGGCACTTTTAGGGGTGTACTCAGCAATGATGCAGCAAAGTAAAAGCAATGTAAAAAGGAGCTATTATGAATATAGAAAACGCAAAACAATACCGGCATTTGATTAGAGAGATTGCAATGCTGGAGGACAATATCAAGGAATTAACTGCAAAGTATGATAAACCTGTATTTGAAGAGCCGTTGGCGGACCTCGTTTCTCTGCTTGAGGATCGCAAGGAGAAATGTCAACAGGAGTGCAAGGCGTTTGAGGATTGGATTGTATCTATCCCTGATAAGCGTATGCAGCTTATGATATTCTCTCGTTTCGTAGAGGGCCTGTCTTGGTATGCTGTGGCTGTCAAAACGGGAGGATCTGTCGACAGCGTTAAAACGGCTGTAAGTCGCTATTTTGATAAGGAGGGGTGTTCTTGAGAGTAGAGCTTACATATCCCCCTGAGGACGCCGTATTAACGCCTAAGAGCGTTGCAGAGCTGATAGCATATACCCTGCTGCGCTCTAAGCCCGTAGAGGCGACCTCAGGGCGCAGGAGAGTGTATATCGTAACAGATGAGGCAGAATCAGAAAAAGACGTTGAGTGCAGGCATACTGCATAACAAAGGAGCGCTCGATAGCCGGGCGCTCCTTGACCTTCTGCAACGGGGTAATATGTGTTAGCCTTCTGTGTTCTCAGCTACCAGCAGTGATATATCAAACATCAGAAAACCGCTATAAGGACCGGCAGCGGTTGTAGGCTCAATTTGTGGGGTGATTTGCAGATAGCCTTTGTCAGTAGCGTTATCTGCTGTATAGGTGATAATGGGCGTTGCGGCGGCGTTTTCCTTTGTGATCGTAGTACCCTCTGCATTTGCAGTATTGCTTGCAGTAAGGGTACAGGCCATAGTGCCGTTGCCGTCTATCTGAGAGAGCTTAAAGCTGCCGTCTTCATCAAAGGTAGAATCAGCAAGTTTTACGGTTACGCTCTCACCCTCTACAAGATGAACATAGTCAGCAGAAAAGGTGATTGTATCGCCCTGTGATAAGAAAATAGAGCTGGGAATAGAAATACAGTATTGACCGCGCAGGGTGTAATATACGCCCACCTGCGCCGAAGGCGTGTCCTGATCCACAGAGGCAGCAGAGGCAGATACAGAGAAACAGCCTACCACCAATGCGAGGACCAATAAAAGCACGGATATTCTTTTCATGGTGTTACCTCCAAAATAAAGTGTGTTGTAGCACCGTTGAGAGGTGTACGGCTCTCATCAAGGCCGTAGCAGTAATAAGTAAGGGTTGCATTATACTTGCCCTCTGCAAGCGGCTCTGTGAGCGTCAGAGAGTAGATAGCTTTACCGGGTGCAATCAGCCCTGACCTGTATATCTCGCGCCCGTCCTCAAGCTCTATGACCGCTACAAAATAGCAGTTATTATGAGAGGGGTTAAAGATATTGCCGCCTACGGTCTTTGTATTTGCCCGTATTACCATACTTTCAAAGCCGGGTATAGAGATACTGTCAGCAGCTCCGCCCGTCCCGTTTGGGTAGTCTTTGATATTCTCGGCGTTAGTGTCCTCAAACAGAGCCGGACCGTCTGAAGCTGGACCGCCTCTGAATACACCGAAGCCGATAAGTAAACAGATAATAACAATAACCGCAATCAACAGTGCAAGGATCAAATATAGCTTTTTGTCTTTCATAGTGTACCTCCGTTGCTTTGAGTCGGTAATAGAATACACCCACAGCTCATTTTTTACGAGGCAAAGTGTGTGGGTGATTTTTCCACCGGCGTATAGTGGAATCCTCCGCAGGGCAGGCTTGCTCTACCCCTGCAACGGTATCTCTTATAAGCTGGGCTTCGTAGTGCTTAGAGGGCTGCATAAAGTCAGGCAGCTCAAGATGCACACAGCGGCACAAGGGACACTGTAAGCGCCTGAGCCTGTACCACTGTTTAACGCCTGCACGGTCAATGCAGTGCCGCCTACGGGTATCATAGCCGGACATAAGAACGCCGCAAGAGGGACACAGAGGGACGTCATGGCTTATGATCCTATATGTATTTGTTTGGGTATCTTGGCATATTTCATAATCCTTTGTAATAATCATCTGCAAAAGTTACTAAATACAGTATTTTGTGGAGTATTTAGCACAATATATTGCGTAAAACTGTTGACATAAACGCTAAAAAGTGATATAATATAAGATGAAAATATAATGTTCAGTGCCAAAGGGCAATCCTTCTATCAGGTGAGCCGATTTAAGCACGTAAAGTAGTCCTCCGGGGCTGCTTTACGTGCTATTTTTATTTTCTAACGAAAAAAGGAGTTTTTACAATGAAAACATATTTTGAAAAATTAAGCAAGATCGGCGTTGAGGGTGTAAGAGGTTTGCGCCAGCTTGATGCTCAGCTTGCAGTCATGGCACAGAGCTACCATGAGGACTATACAAAGGGTACTATTACCCGTCAGGGCTACGAAAGATACCTGAAGGAGCTTGATACTGCCCGTGAAAAGTATATTGCCGGCGTTGATGCACAGATCGAAGGTCTGAAGGCTGAGTTTGCTGAGGCTACTGAGCGCCACGTAACGCCCACCAGCGGCAATATGAATATGGCTGATATGGAAATCCTCAAGAACTTTGAACTCTCTCCTAAGGAGTTTGAGAGCCTTGCCCGTAAGTATGCCAATAACGCTACTATGGGCCGTATGCTTGAAAAGTATCGCGCGGAACACAACGTAGATACCGATTGGCGCTATCAGACTCCCGAACAGAGAAACCAAATTTTCAATGGCGCGTGTTCCGGCGTTGCTTCCGTTATGCGTCAGTCTGATAAGTACTGCCCTGCGCGTGAGGATCACATTACATACAACACTGCTAAGGCATACCACAAGCTGCAGGGTAGTGTTGCAGAGGTAATGCCTATTCCTGATGATCCTACTCCTGCACCCGGTACAACCATTCACAGCGACAACAACGGTGCTACTGCTGTGAGCAATACCGGCAAAGTGTACACCTGCTTCTAACACAACGGAGGCAGAGCTACACAATGGAGGATAAAAAGAGGATCGCCGTCCGCAATAAAGACGGTGAGGAAATAGGGGCGGTGTACTGCCCCACAGATGCAGCGGCTCTCAATAGGTGTGTTGAGGGCGTGGCACGTTTCAAAAAGGCTACGGCGCTGCTTGTTCGTATCAATATCAACCCTGACGGAACTACAGACAAAAGCGGCAGGTTTATCATTCAGAACGCAGAAAAGAAAATCTATGAGCTGTTTGATTATATCCTCGGTTATGAGGGCGCATCAAAACCTCTCTTTGCTGTTGTACGTCCCTTTGCAAGAGTTAAAGGCAAATTCTATTGTGAACACTGCTTAGATGCAGTGAGAAAATACATTGACACTCAGGAGGTTAAATCTCATGGAGAAAAAGGTTGAAAAGGCCGTACTGTACGGCTGTATTGCAGTCCTGATTTTGTTTATGATCGCAACAGCAGCTATCCCTGCTGTACTTGCTTATAAGTATTGCTGGGCGTGGCTGCTTATCTATCCGGCAGCTCTGCTTGCCGTTTCTATCTTTGCGCGTAAGCGTAAGTAAATAGTCAATTCTTCAAGTTTTCATAAATTTCCCCTCCAAAATTCCCCATGCCCCATACGCAAGGGCAAAAAACGCACAACCACATTAACCAAAGTAAGGAGGTGATATTGTGGCAGAACACGCTGACGGCTCTATTATAGTTGATACTGAAATAGATGCTGAAGGCTTCAAAGCAGGTACAGAGAAAATCCATAAGGCTATAGGCTCTCTAAATAGCAAAATGAAAAGCCTCGGTCCTACCTTCCAAAAGGCACTCTCAGGCAATGCCGGTGCAGTTTCCTCCTTTAATGCAAAGGCAGCAGTCTTAGAGAGTACCATTTCTGAGATTGAGTCGCAAATGAGGAGTCTTGGCAGTACAAATGTACCTACAGACGATTATCAGTGGCTTACCACTGAGATCAACAAGGCTAACGCAGAGCTTACAAAGCTCTATGAGCGTCAGTCTAAAATGGAGGCTACAGGAGTGAAGCAAAACTCCCGTGCTTGGCAATCCCTACAGTATGATATTGACCTTGCAAAGAGGAAAATAGCAGACTATAAAGCTGAACAATCTTCCATGCGCGCGGACGGTACAGCTTTTCAATCGGGTGCTAACACGGCAGAATACGCTAAGCTCAGTAGCGCCTTAGCTGGTGCAAAAACACAGCTTGCAGCAATGCAATCTCAAGCAAAGAAGGCTACCGCCTCAACACGGGCATTAGGTGCTGTTGGTAAAACCTTAAAAACGGTATTTAGCAAATTTGGTAGCATAGGCCAAAAAGCTATATCCGGGGTTACTAATAAGCTCAAGGGTCTTGTGAAAATGTTTAGCCGTATGCTGATCTTTAAGGTTATCATGGCGGTTATCAATTCTGTAACAGAAGGCTTCAAAAATCTGTCGCAGTATTCTACTCAGACAAACGCTGATCTGTCGGCGTTGAAGTCATCTCTTACACAGCTCAAAAACAGCTTTGCAACGGCTTTTGCTCCTATTCTTACCGTTGTAACGCCTGCGCTTACAAAGCTGATCGGCTATCTCTCTACGGCAATTACCTATGTGGGTAAGTTTATTGCTGCTATGACAGGTGCTAAAACCTTTACGCAAGCAAAGGCCGTACAGGAGGACTACGCCGCTTCACTTGGTAAAACAGGCAAAGCAGCGAAAGATGCACAAAAGCAGCTCGCAGGCTTTGATGAGCTGAACGTACTTAGCAAAAACTCCTCAGAGAGTGATAGCGGTGCAGGAACGCCCTCACCCTCTGAAATGTTTGAGGAAGTACCCATTGAATCCAGTATTACAGATTTTGTAACACGGATCAAAGACGCCTTTAAGAACGGTGATTATGCCTCCATTGGCAATATCATTGCTCAAGGCTTTAACGCTGCAATCGACAAGCTACACAGCGTATTCACAGACTATGACTGGCCCGGCTTAGCTGCCGGACTTATGCAAGGTCTGAATGGCTTTGTGCGCGGTGTTGATTGGGGCAAGCTCGGCACAACCCTCTCCACAGGTATGAGAACGTCCTTAGCTACTATGAGGAGCGCTATTACTACCTTTGATTGGGCTTCTCTTGGCAAGGGAGTATCTGATGCCATTAACGGTATTGATTGGGTAGGAATACTCAGCGATATTGCAGGCGGCATAAGTGATATTCTGAAGGGTGCGCTTGATCTGCTGATCGGCTTTGCTGAAAACCTTGATTGGGGCAAGCTCGGCTCTGATCTGTGGAATGGCCTCATAGGTATTATAACAAATATTGATTGGGGCGGCATTATAGCTAAAGCCTTTAGGCTCTTAGGCGCAGCTCTCGCCGGTGCTGTTTCACTGGTAGTAGGCTTTGCAAAATCCCTATGGGAGTCCCTGAAGGCTGGCTTTGAAAGTACAAAGTCCTATTTCAATACGTACATTGAGGAAGCAGGCGGAAATATTATACAGGGCATTTGGAATGGTATTGTAAACGCGCTAAAGAATGTGGGTAACTGGATTGTTACTAACATTTGGAATCCGTTTATTACCGGCTTCAAAAACGCTTTTGGTATTCATTCCCCCTCTACCAAAATGGCAGAAATGGGCGGCTATATCATTCAGGGCTTGTGTAACGGTATTAAGAACGCTTGGAGCAGCATTACCGGCTTCTTCAGTGGTGCGCTGGAAAACATAAAAACAACTCTCAGCAACGCATGGGAGAACGTTAAAACAACAGCCTCTACTAAGTGGGAAAATATTAAAACCACAATCTCAACAGCATGGGGTAGCGTAAAAACTACTGCAAATACTGTTTGGGACGGCATTAAAACAACTTTGTCTAACAAGTGGGAAAATATTAAAACAAATGCCTCTACAGCTTGGAAAAACCTTAAAACTACTATTTCTACCGGGTGGGAAAATATTAAGAAAAACGCTTCTACCACGTGGGACGGTATTAAGGACACCATAAAAAATAAAGGCTGGTCGGGTATCGGTAGTAATATCTGCGAAGGTATCAAGACAGGTATCAACTCTGGCTGGCAAGCCCTTAAAACAAAAGTCGGTGATGTGGCAAAGAGCCTGCTTGACAAAGCAAAGTCGGCTCTTGGTATTCATTCTCCGTCAAGGCTCTTTAGAGATATTGTCGGCTTGAATATCGGCTACGGTATCGGTGAAGGTATTGAGGCTTCAGAAGGCTCTGTTGTAGATTCTGTAACTGGCCTTGCTGACGCTATCGCTGATGAGGCAAACGCAGGTACTTATACCTTCGGTACAGACGTGGCAACGCCTGACGTCAATAACGCTATGAGTAATTTCTCTAATGTTATTATTGACGGGTTTACTACGCTGCTGGATCGTCTACAGTCCATTGCTAACGGCGTTACTTTTGCCGTGCCTGCAATGGCTACGGGTACAGTAGTGCCTTACTCAGTCGGCTCTAACGGCGGTGCAGGCTCTAACGTTTCTACAGCCTTTGACGCCTCCACAGAGAGGCTGGGTGATGAGCTTAGCTCCGTTATCATCCAGTCTGTTACAAACGCTACGGCGGCTGTTGTGGACGCAATACAGGAGTACAGCGGTACTACCGTCAATTTGGATGCTAACAGCCTTACTTCTGAGGTTATTAAGCAGATTAACAGACGCACCATGATGAGTGGAAGATCACCCATTATGTCAAGGTAAACAAAAAGCCGGGTGCAGAAATGCACCCGGCACAAGTACCCGGATTTGCACACGGGGTTTCCGCAAAGCTGCGGTGTCATCCTACTAAACCATACTTGCAAATCTATTATATCACATTTTCCTAATAAAAGCAATACGCAGAGAGGAGTGAGCGCTTTATATGAGGCACAGGAGTAGTATTTGGACTAAACTTGCCGCCCGTGGTAAATTCCGTGTTGAGTCTATCGCAGTAATCGGCAATAAAACCTACACAGCGATAACAGCGCCTAAGATTGACCGTGCTTTGCTGTCTGATCCTTTGTCTGTAGGCAACTGCACCTCTGCAACCTTGCAGCTCTCAGTTATGACAGATGACGTGATTGATACCAGCAGCCCGGTTATCATTAAGGCACGTATCACTGACGGTAAGCAGTATAGTGAGTTTATGGACTTCGGTACATTCTACATTGATTTGCCGGAGGTAAACGAAAATCTTATAACGCTTACTTGCTATGACTCCATGCTGAAGGCAGGTCAAATGTATGTTGACGAAACCGACAGTGAGGACGAATGGCCTAAGCCTATGAAAACCTGCGTAGAGGAAATAGCGCTAAGAATTGGCGTCGGCATTGATCCCCGTACAAGGATCAATGTAGGCGTTGATTATTTAGTACCTTATCCCTCTGGACGCACTATGCAACAGGTTTTAGGCTTTATCGGTGCAGTACACGGCGGAAACTGGATTATCACAGAAGAAAACCTGTTAAGACTTGTACCGATTATCAACAGTCCTGATGATACGTTCAATATCATTGATGAGGACTATAACACCATTATGACGGGCGGAAACTACAGGCTGGCTTACAAGCTCACAGGCAAGGAGCGTGTTGAGGTGCAGCCGGACGCTCCCGGTGAGGCTGCGTCCTCTCTCATTCCTGTCTACAGGCATATTACAGATGAGCAGTACAATCCTATTGTTACCTCTGACGGCTATTATCTTGTATGGGGTAAAGACGGCAGTGCTGATGCAATAGGAGGGCTTATCAACGTGCCTATCGTAGTAGGTAAAATCACAAACGGCAAAAATCTTGTTGTAAGTAAGGTGCTTATGACGGACGAAGCCGGCAACGAATACTCCTGCGGTGATGATACAGGCTTTGAGATTAAAGTAGAATCTAACCCGTATGCAAATGCCAATGTTTGCAAAGCTCTGTATGACACTTTCAACGGCTTAGTGTACTCTCCGTACACAGCTACAAGAGCTTGTTATGATCCTGCCGTAGAGCTGGGCGATTGGGTGAAAATCGGTGATAAGGTGTGCAGTGTAATTTACACAATGACCTTATCCCTCGATATTGACTACAGAGCCGATATATCAGCTCCCAGCAGTAATGAAATGGTACGCACCTATCCGTTTTTGTCTGAGGCTGACAAGCTGAAGAGCAAAGGCGTTTTGGATAGCTCTACTGATTATGCAGGCGTTACGCTGAACGCTGAAAATGGCTTGAATGTCAAAAAGAGCGTCAGCACAGCTTCCGTGTCTACTTATGCCTCTGGCTCTATCGTAAAGGCAGAGGTTACTTTCAACGAAGGTAACATTGTCTTTAAGGGTATCAACGGAGAGGGCGTTATGGAAAACTGCATCTATTATGATGACGAAATCAACGCCTACCGCATATCCGCCTCCGTACAGCTTGACGGTATGCTGGATCAGACCGAAGCTATCAAAGCCCTGCAAGATAAAGTGGCAAGCCTTGAAAACTCAGAGAGTGGCACTGCTACAGACGTTTCAGGCTTAAAGGAAACAGTAGCTCAGCACACTACCTCTATCAGCGCGTTAGAGGGGACTGTGGGCGGTTTTGACGGCAGAATTAAAACGGTTGAAGAAACACTCACGGAACAGCAAAAGACTGTTTCTGCAAACGCTGAAGCGGTGCAGGGCCTACGCACAGACGTAGACGCTCACAAGGTCAGCATTGACGCTCATACGGAAACGCTGAGTACCATAAAGGGTGATATTGATTTGCTTAAAGCTGCGGACACGCAGACGGATGAAGCTATCAAAGCCCTGCAAGATGCAGACGGACAAAAAGATACCACTATTCAGGCCCTACAGGGTACTATAGCTACACTGGAGGAGCGTATAGCGGCACTTGAAAATATTATCGCTGCCAATGGCGGCTAAAAATAAACCACAGCACAGGGAGGTATTACATGACCAATGAAGAACTCGCAATAGAAATCCAAAACGGTAAGACGGAATACTACCCTGTGCTGTGGGATCAAGTGGAACGATTTATCAAGAAAAAGGCAAACGAGCGTATGCGCAAATTGCCGGAGGGTGTAGACGTTGAATTTGATGAGCTGTATGACAGCGGCTTCTTTGCCGTGGTAAACGCCGTAAAATATTATAAGCCGGAGAAAGATTGTACGTTTTTAACTATCTTAGGTTATACCCTAAAAAATGCGTTTTCAGAAGTAACCGGCATAAGAACGGCAAAGGGCAGAAACGATCCTTTAAGGTACGCCCTCAGCTTTGACGCTCCTGTAGCTAATGACAAGGAAACAATAACTCTTGCTGATGTGATAGCCGACGATACGGACTTTGTTGAGGAGTCAACGCAGAGAGCCAACAAAAAGGCAATGCGTAAGGCTCTTGATGCTGCTCTTGACAAATTACCACCCAAAGAGGCTGAAGTAATACGTCTACAGTATTACTCTGGCCATAGTGTAGAACAAACAGCAGAGGCTATGGGGCTGGATCAGACACAGGTAACCTCGTTACGTCATTCAGCTATGAGTAGGCTGCGTACACCTGAAATATTGGCAGAGCTGGAGCAATACACTTATATACCTCCTGCGAATAAGAGGCGGCAGCGCCTATCTAATATAAAAGAAAAAGAAACAGTTTTTAATGCACACTTTGATGCACTCAAAGCAAGGTGCGGACTGTGTATATAGATTGACAGGGCTTCGTGCTACACGGCACGTTGATATAAAACGAAGAGGATCAGATAGCAGAGGCAGCTATCTGATCCTCTTTGTCTGTTTAGGTATTAGAGCCACACCGTTATTGCAAAGACGTCTTTGAAATAATAGGTGTTCGCTTTATACCCCTTTGGTGGAGGTGAGGGGAGTCGAACCCCTGTCCGAAAGTCTATCCAAACCGACCTCTCCGAGCGCAGACGGTCATCAACATTCCCTCACACAAAAGCAGGCCGTCACGCTTTTGTGTTTAGTAGCCGATAATTCATGACAAGGCTATCGGCATTACCTTGTTCACGTTCACCGCTAATCGACGCCCTAGCCGGTCCGCGGTACTACCGGGTCGGACGGCCGCTTAATTAAGCAGCAAGAGCAACTTTAGAGTTGTCGTTTAATTTTAAAAGTTTGCGGCTTTTAAAGAGGTACCGCACCTCTGCTCGCTTTCGATTGTTCAAAACCCCCGTCGAAACCTTTACACCCCCGTGTATAAAGACTTATTATTTATCACATCTCTTCGCCTTATGAAACTAGGAGTATCGGCATACGCCTTCGCTTTAAAAAACGAATTCCACACCAAATACCTTCGCCCGAAAGAGTCTGTAATATATTACAGGTTTTCGCCTTGAAGGGTTTGTTATTAAAGCCCCTTAACCCAGCGGATAGCCTCGTCAATCCACTTTTGAGTTTCCGAGTATGCGCCGTTATAATTTTTGCAAACGATATCGTTGCAAAGAGAAAGTCCGTGGCAACCCTTGGGATAAATATGAAGTTCTGTGTTAATTCCTTTTTCGGTTAAAGCAGTAGCCATTAAAAGTGAATTTTCTACAGGAACAGTCTGGTCCTCAAAGGTGTGCCAGATAAATGCGCGAGGAGTATCTTCGCTAACCTGCTTTTCGGGAGAAAGAAGCTCGAGTAGTTCCTCATCATCCTGTCTGTCGCCTAAAAGATTTATAAACGAACCTCTGTGAGCCTTTTCACCTGCGGTTATTACGGGATAGCAAAGAATCATACCGTCAGGTTTATTTTCTCCACCAGTCCATCCAAAATACTCTTTTATAAAATCTTTATTCCAAAGAGTTCCGTAACTTGCGGCAAGGTGTCCACCTGCCGAAAAGCCCATAACGACTATTTTATCAGGATTAACATTCCATTCTTTTGCGTTTTCTCTAACTTTTGCTACAACCGATGAGAGTTCTAGCAATTGGCAGGGGAAACGAGCAGGCGCACAACTGTAATGAACTACAACCGCATTAAGTCCTGCGGCTGCAAACCTTAAGGCAATAGGCTCGCCTTCACGCTTTGAAGTGAAACCATATCCGCCACCCGGACAAACAATAACCGTCGGGCGCACAAGATTAGGTTCAACCTCGTCTAAATTGTCCGGCATATAAAGGGTCATAGTGGGCTGATAACCATAATGCTCCGCATTTGCTTTTTTATAGTCAATGTCGATGTTAATTATCTTATAATTCATTTTTATCACCTGTTTTGTTCCTTTATTGCCCTTTGCATATCGCGGTTTGCCGCCTTTTCGGCTGCTACTGCGCGCTTGTCATAAAGCTTTTTACCTCTGCAAAGTCCTAACTGTACCTTTACAAGCGAACCCTTAAAATAAAGAGAGAGGGGAACTAAAGCTAAACCTTGTTGCTTAACCGTACCGAAAAGTCGCATAATTTCTCGTTTATGCATTAGCAGTTTTCTAACACGCATGGGGTCTTTATTAAAGATGTTTCCGTGGTCGTAAGGGGAGATATGCATCTGCTTTATAAACATCTCGCCGTCATCCACACTGCACCAAGCGTCTTTTAGGTTAACGCCACCCTTACGAATTGACTTTATTTCGGTGCCGGTAAGTTCAATTCCGGCTTCAAAGCTTTCTATCACAAAATACTCGTGGTATGCAGCTTTGTTTGTGGTTATCGTTTTAGTGTTTTCCATAAAGTTTAAGCTGACACCACCTTTCTGCCTTAAAAGTATAACATATATAATTTTTCTATTCAAGCAAAAATTGTCGTTAAATTGTGGATAAAAAAGAAGACCGAGAATTCTCGGCCTTCTAAAATAAGTTTTAATTATTTCTGCTCGGTAGCAGGTGCAGAAACGGTAGGAGCCTGCTGCTTTAATGCTGCGCGAGTCTTTCTAATTTCGCCAAGGTTAGCGGTTAGACCTTCGTCTGCACGACGCATAATGTCGTCAACGAACTCCTGAGCAGCCTTTCTCATCTCACGGCTCTTTGCTTGTGCAGTAGCGATAATCTCGCTAGCCTTTTCTTGAGCAAGCTTAGTAATCTCTTCCTGAGCAACCATAGCCTTAGCGCGCTCATCAGCAGCACGAATGATGCCGTCAGCTTCACGCTTTGCGTTAGTAATAATGTCAGCTCTGTCAGCAACAATGCCACGAGCCTGCTTAATCTCGCCGGGGATGTTAAGACGGATGTCGTCAATAAGAGCACGGAGCTTTTCTACATCCACAACAGTTTTCTTTCCGGGAATTTTAATTCCGCCTGCTAATACTTCATCAAATTGTTCTAATAGTTCTTCAATAGACATTTCATTTCCTCCTAATTTTTATCTAACAAATTTTCAGTAATATAACCAGAAATAGCCTTCGGAACAAAATCCGAAACATCGCCACCCATACTTGCAATCTGTTTTACCATGCTGGAACTCAAATACATATTTTCAGCGCTTGTGGTTAAAAAGACAGTTTCAAGTTCAGGATTAAGTTTTTTATTTGCAAGTGCCATCTGAAATTCATACTCAAAATCAGACATAGCACGAAGGCCCTTAATAATGACGCCGGCTTTTTTAGAAGCCGCGTAGTCAGCAAGAAGTCCGTCATAGTAATCAACCTCAACGTTGTCAAGGTCCATTACCGACTTTTCAATCATTTCTTTTCTCTGCTCAATTGAGAATGTGCTGCTTGTTTTATAGACGTTAGACATAATAACGACTATAACCTTGTCAAACATCTTCGCCGAGCGAGAAATAATATCCAGATGTCCCTTTGTTATGGGGTCAAAGCTTCCGGGACAAACCGCAATTGTCTTATTCATCTTCACTTTCCTTTTTAAAAACGGTAAGTTTTATCTTTCCGTAAGTGTAAACCTTAACGGCATTAAAACCATTCACAGAGTCGGGCAAAGCCACGTCAAAGGGGTGCTCACAAATAATACTGCCATAATCGCTCATTATCTTTGAAACACCTGTTAATGCCTTGCTTAAAAGTTCGGTTTTATATGGTGGGTCTAAAAAAGCAATATCAAAGGTGCCGCTATACGTAGCAAGAAAACTTAAAGCGTCACCGTTTACTATGCGGGATTTATCCTCAAAACGACAAGCCGATACGTTTTCCTTTATAACCTTTAAGGCTTCCTTTGAAGCGTCAACAAAGACGCAGGATGCACATCCGCGGCTTAAGGCTTCAATTCCCATCTGTCCGCTACCTGCGAACAAATCAAGAAAACGTCTGCCCTCAATATCAAACTGCAAGGAACTGAAAAGCCCTTCCTTAACCCTGTCAGACGTAGGTCTTACGTCGTTTCCGGGAAGGGTTTTAAGGCGTCTTCCTCTTGCCAGTCCTGTAATAACTCTCATAATATCACCATACTTACATATATTATCACACTAAAAGGGGTGTTTTGTCAACAAAAATTTAATATATAATATAATGAATAACTTTACATTATAAAAATACGGCACACTCAGAAACCGAAGTGTGCCGTTTAAATCAGCTTAAGATTTATTTAATTTTGTTGTTTGCCGCATCCTTTTGAATAACGTCGTGCGCGCCACCTTCAACAATACTTGTTGCAGAAACAAGAGTAAGTTTAGCTTTTTCCTGAAGCTCTGCTATAGAAAGAGCACCACAGTTGCACATTGTGGACTTAACCTTTGCCAAGGAAACGGATACGTTATCCTTTAATGTTCCGGCATATGGAACGTAGGAGTCAACACCCTCTTCGAAGGAAAGTTTCTTATCTCCGCCAAGGTCGTATCTCTGCCAGTTTCTAGCACGGTTAGAACCTTCGCCCCAGTATTCCTTGTAATAATTACCACCAATAGAAATCTTGTTTGTAGGACTTTCATCAAATCTTGCAAAATAACGGCCAAGCATAATAAAGTCAGCGCCCATAGCAAGAGCTAAGGTCATGTGATGGTCGTGAACGATACCACCGTCAGAGCAAACAGGAACGTAGATGCCTGTCTTCTCATAATATTCATCACGAGCTGCGCAAACGTCGATAAGCGAAGTAGCTTGTCCACGGCCGATACCCTTTGTTTCACGAGTGATACAAATAGAACCGCCACCGATACCAACCTTAATAAAGTCAGCGCCTGCTTCAGCTAAGAACATAAAGCCGTCGCGGTCAACCACGTTACCGGCTCCCACCTTAACGGAGTTGCCGTATTTAGCGCGAATCCAGTCAATTGTTAACTTCTGCCACTCTGAGAAACCTTCAGAAGAGTCGATACAAAGCACGTCAGCGCCTGCCTCAACAAGAGCAGGAACACGTTCTGCATAGTCGCGGGTGTTAATACCGGCGCCTACTACGTAACGCTTTTCGTTATCAAGAAGCTCTAACGGATTATCCTTGTGAGAAGCGTAATCCTTGCGGAATACAAAATACTTAAGATTTCCGTTGTCATCAATAATCGGAAGTGAGTTAAGCTTGTGCTCCCAAATAATATCGTTGCACTCTTTAAGAGATGTGCCTTCCTTAGCGTAAACAAGCTTACTAAAAGGAGTCATAAAATCTTTAACCGGAGTTGCAGGGTCCATACGAGATACACGGTAATCTCTTCCTGTAACAACACCGAGAAGCTTGCCAGTAGCAGTACCGTCATCGGTAACAGCCATGGTGTCGTGACCGGTCTGCTCTTTAATGCGAACAACGTCAGCCATTGTATCGTTTTCGCGAACGTTAGAATCGCTTAGAACAAATCCTGCCTTGAAGTTCTTTGCGCGAGCAACCATTGCAGCTTCCTCTTCGATGGTTTGAGAACCATATATGAATGAGCATCCGCCTTCTCTTGCAAGGGCAACTGCCAAGCGCTCGCCCGAAACAGACTGCATGATTGCAGACACAAGGGGAATGTTAAGAGATATATCAGGGGTTTCTCCTTTTTTAAACCTTACAAGAGGGGTTTTGAGAGAAACGTTTGCCGGAACACATTCTGAAGAAGAATATCCCGGAACCAATAGGTATTCGTTAAAGGTATGTGAAGTTTCTTTAAAGTAGTAAGCCATATTACGCCTCCGTGTAAATATTATTATTAGAATTTTACAATAAATGTTGATTTAAGTCAACAACAAAATAGATAAATATTAAAAATAAAAAATATTTATTTTTTGTTAAAATTTTACTTGAAAAATAAAAACAGTTGTGATATAATCTTTTGGCTAGTGTGATAAAGGCGAGAATTTTATCATGTGAAGCAAAAATAAAACACACATTTTGACCTGCTACAAGCTGAGTAACACTCGTGTTTTCGTAGCGGCCATAGGTCAGAATGGAGGAAAAACCTCAGGAGGAAAAAAACATGGCAGTAATTTCTATGAAACAGCTTCTTGAAGCTGGTGTTCATTTCGGACATCAGACAAGACGTTGGAACCCCAAGATGGCTCAGTACATCTTCAGCGAGAGAAACGGTATCCACATCATCGACCTTCAGAAGACAGTTAAGAAGGTAAACGAGGCATACAACTTTGCTCGTGACATCGTAGCAGAGGGTGGCGACATTCTTTTCGTTGGTACAAAGAAGCAGGCTCAGTCTTCTGTTAAGGAAGAAGCAGAGCGCTCTGGAATGCCTTTCGTTAACGCTCGTTGGCTCGGTGGTATGCTCACCAACTTCACAACCATCCGTAAGAGAATCGGCAGACTTGCTCAGCTCCGCAAGATGGAAGAAGACGGCACATTCGATATGCTTCCCAAGAAGGAAGTAATCAAGCTTCAGGGCGAGATTGAAAAGCTCGAGAAGTTCCTTGGCGGTATCAAGAACATGACCAAGATTCCCGGCGCTATCTTCATTGTTGACCCCAGAAAAGAAAGAATTGCAGTAGCAGAAGCTAAGAAGCTTAACATCCCGATTATCGCACTTGTTGATACAAACTGCGACCCTGATGAAGTTGATGCTGTAATTCCCGGTAACGATGACGCTATCCGTGCAGTAAAGCTTATCGCTGAAACTATCGCTAATGCTGTAATCGAAGCAAAGCAGGGCGAAATGGGCTCAGCTGCAGTAGAAGAAGCTGAAGAGGTTGCAGAAGAAGTAACCGCTGACGCAGAATAATTTTTGATTTAAATCTTTTTGGAGGTATAATACTATGGCTTTTACCGCTAAAGACGTTCAGGCTTTAAGAGAAAAAACCGGTTGCGGTATGATGGACTGCAAAAACGCTCTTAAAGAGACCGATGGAAATATGGATGCGGCTGTTGACTATCTTCGTGAGAAGGGTCTCGCATCTCAGGCAAAGAAGGCTTCTCGTGTAGCTGCAGAAGGACAGGTTGTAGCTTTAGTTGACGGCGACGTTGCTGCTGTTATCGAAGTTAACTCTGAAACCGACTTCGTTGCAGGCAACGATGAGTTCAAAGAGTTCGTAAATCTCTGTGCAAAGGCTGTTATCGCTAACAACCCTGCAGATGTTGATGCTTTACTTGCTTCTACTTTTGAAGGCAAGACAGTTTCTGAATACAAGGAAGACATCTTCCTTAAGTTCCGTGAGAACATTCAGGTTCGTCGTTTCGTTCGCATCGAAGGAAAGACCGTTTCCTATGTTCATGCAGGCGGCAAAATCGGTGTTCTTGTTGAACTCGATACCGACCTTGCTATGTCTGACGAATTAGTTGCTATGGGTAAAAATGTTGCAATGCAGGTTGCAGCTATGAACCCCGGATATCTTGACAGAGACTCTGTTCCTGCAGAGGACCTTGAGAAAGAAAAGGCTATCTTAGTTGCTCAGATGAAGGAAGACCCCAAAATGGCAGGCAAGCCTGATGCAGTTCTCGGCAAAATCGTTGAGGGCAAAATCGGCAAGTTCTATAAGGAAAACTGCCTTGTTGAACAGCAGTACGTTATCGATGGCGATTTAACCGTTGGTAAGTATGTTGATTCTGTTGCTAAGGAACTCGGCGGCACAGTTAAGGTTGCTTCTTTCGTTCGTTTCGAAAAGGGCGAAGGCATCCAGAAGCGTGAAGACGATTTCGCTAGCGAAGTTGCAAGCATGATTAAATAATTAAGTTGACTTTTGTTAGTCTTAAAATCGCGGTGAAATTCACCGCGATTTTTTTATTTTTTGAATTGACAAGTACTATATGTAGTAGTATAATATATTCAAAGAATATAACACCTTGCATAACTGACGGGTTTCGCGGGCTACCGCGGGGGAGTGTGAGGGTAAAATGTCGACCGTCTGGGCAACTCGGGTGTTAAAAACGAGATTGCTCATTTTTTTTGGGGTGAAATTTATGAAACACGAAAATTGGAAAGGCTTCAAGGCAGGAGCCTGGCAGGATGAAATAAACGTTAGAGATTTCATTCAGAAAAACTATAAGGAGTACTGTGGAGACGATTCCTTCTTAAGCGGTGCTACCGAGCGCACAAAAGGTCTTATGAAAAAGGTTGAACAGCTTTTTATTCTTGAAAAGCAGTTTGGCGGTGTTTTGGAAATTGATACCGCAACCGTTTCTTCACTTACAAGCTTTTCACCGGGATATATAGACAAGCCAAACGAGATTATCGTTGGTATGCAGACCAACCGTCCTTTAAAAAGAGCGGTAAATCCATTTGGCGGTATCCGTATGGTGCGTCAGGCTTGTGAGGCTTACGGCTATAAACTTTCAAAGAAGGTAGAGGAGGAATTCCGCTTCCGTACCACTCATAATGATGGCGTTTTCCGTTCCTACACCGATGAAATGCGCCTTGCCAGAAAGAGCCACCTAATCACAGGACTTCCCGATGCTTACGGCAGAGGAAGAATTATAGGTGACTATCGTAGAGTTGCTCTTTACGGAATAGATAAACTCATTGAGGAAAAAAAGAAGGATAAGAAAACCTTAGAGGATAAAACCTTCGACACAGAAACTATCCGTTTGGATGAAGAACTTTTCAAACAGATTTCTTTCCTAGGATATATGAAAGAAATGGCTGCCATGTACGGCTTTGATATAAGCGGACCTGCGGCAAATGCTAAAGAGGCAATTCAGTGGACCTACTTTGCTTATCTCGGCGCTATTAAGGAACAAAACGGTGCGGCAATGTCGCTTGGCCGTGTCAGCACATTCTTTGATATTTATATCGAACGCGATATTAAAAATGGTGTTTTAACCGAGGAAACAGCGCAGGAGTTAATTGACGATTTCGTAATTAAACTTCGTATTGCTCGTCATCTTCGCACACCTGAATATAACGAGCTTTTCGGTGGAGACCCAATGTGGATAACCGAAGCCGTAGGCGGAATGGGAGAAGACGGCAGAACCTTGGTTACAAAGAGCAGTTTCCGTCTGCTTAATACCCTTTATACGTTAGGTCCGGCACCCGAGCCGAACATTACTATCCTTTGGTCAACATCCTTACCCGAAGGATTTAAGAGATATTGCGCAAAGGTTTCGAAAGATACCGACTCCATTCAGTACGAGAACGATGACATTATGCGCCCACATTACGGCGACGACTACGCTATCGCTTGTTGCGTTTCGGCAATGAGGGTAGGCAAGCAGATGCAGTTCTTCGGCGCAAGATGTAACCTAGCAAAGCTTTTGCTTATTGCTATTAACGGTGGATACGACACTACAAGCGGTATCCATATCGGACCTCAAATGCCCGTTTTAGAGGGAGAAAAACTAACCTTTGACAGTGTAATGGAAAGATATCAGATTTATTTAGAGTGGTTATCCAAGCTCTACGTAAATACAATGAACGTAATCCATTATATGCACGATAAGTATGCCTACGAAAAGACCCAGATGGCTTTACACGACACAGCGGTCGAAAGACTTATGGCTTTTGGTATTGCAGGCCTTTCGGTAGTGGCCGATTCGCTTAGTGCAATAAAATTCGCTTCGGTTCGTCCTATAAAGGATGCAAACGGCTTTATAACCGATTTTGAGACCGTTGGCGACTTCCCGAAATTTGGTAACGACGATGACCGTGTTGACCTAATTGCAAAGGATATGACACACAGATTTATTACCGAACTTAGAAAGACCAAAACATACAGAAAAGCAATTCACACCCTGTCTGTTTTAACTATTACTTCAAACGTTATGTATGGCAAAAACACAGGCGCTACACCTGACGGAAGAAAGCAGTCGGTAGCCTTTGCGCCCGGCGCTAACCCCATGCACAATCGTGAAGAAAACGGTGCTTTGGCATCTCTTAACTCGGTTGCAAAGTTAAGCTACGATGACTGCAGAGACGGCATTTCAAACACCTTCTCAATTACACCTGAAGCACTTGGCAAAACCGAGGATGAGAGAATAACAAACCTAGTATCTATTCTTGACGGCTACTTTGCTAAAAAAGCTCATCATATAAACGTAAACGTGTTAAACCGCGAAACACTTATCAAGGCTTACGAAAATCCCGAGGATTATCCCAACCTTACTATCAGAGTTTCAGGTTATGCGGTTCACTTCAATAAGCTCTCTCGCGAACAACAAAGAGAGGTTATAAGCAGAACCTTCCATACGGCGCTATGATAAAGGGAAGAGTACATTCGATTCAAACTCTCGGAACGGTTGACGGACCGGGAGTTAGGTTTGTCTTGTTTCTCAAAGGTTGCCCTCTTCGTTGCGCTTGCTGTCACAATCCCGACACTTGGGATTTAGAGGGTGGAACCTTATACACCGCAGAGGAAATTTTAGCAAAGGTACTAAGATATAAAGAATATTTTGGAGAAAAGGGTGGAATAACCGTTTCGGGTGGAGAACCTCTTTTGCAGACCGACTTTGTCTATGAACTTTTTTCGCTTTGCAAGAAAAACGGAATTCACACCTGCCTTGACACTTCCGGATGCATCATAAACGAAGGCGCAATCAAGCTTTTAGAGGTTACCGACCTTTGTATGCTCGATATAAAATACACTACTGAAACAGAGTATCAAGAGTATGTTGGCGGCAGTTTAAATGATGCTGTAAATTTCCTTAAGATTTTAGAGGAAAAAGGGGTTAAAACCTGGATAAGACAGGTTATAATTCCTTCAATAAACGATACGGAAGAAAACCTTTTAAGGCTTAAAGAAATAACCAAAGGACGTTCGGTTATCGAAAAGTATGAACTCCTGCCTTTCCGCAAAATTTGTCAAACTAAGTATGATGCTTTAGGGTTGGAATTTAAGTTTTCACACATTTCGGAAGCATCAAGCAAAGACGTAAAAAAGCTAGAAGAAAAACTTACAAAAAACATTCAATAGATTACGGTCTGTTGAATGTTTTTTTAATTGACTTTAAACCTTATATATTGTAAAATATATATTGATATATTATACGAGTACAAAAACGGAGGTAACAACATGAAAAAACCTGCTTATAAACGTATTCTTTTAAAACTAAGTGGAGAGGCTCTATCAGGTGGCAAGGGCTCAGGCCTTGATTTTGATATGGTCGAAAAGGTTTGCCGCAGTATTAAAGACTGCGCAGATATGGGTGTCGAGATTGCAATAGTTGTCGGCGGCGGAAATTTCTGGCGCGGCAGAAGCAGCGGCAAAATGGACAGAACCCGTGCAGACCATATGGGAATGCTCGCAACCACAATTAACTCACTTGCTCTTTGTGATACTTTAGAGCAGTTAGGAGTGAATGCTACTGTTCAGACCGCTATTTCAATGCAACAGATAGCAGAAACCTATACCAAAAGAGATGCAGACAAATACTTAAAAGAGGGTAGAGTTGTTATCTTCGGATGCGGAACAGGATGCCCCTTCTTTTCCACCGATACTACCGCAGCGCTTCGTGCAGCAGAAATCGGCGCCGATGTAATCTTTAAGGCAACAAACGTTGACGGCGTATATGATAGTGACCCCAAAAAGAACCCCGATGCTAAGAAGTTTGATAAACTCACCCACGGCGATGTTCTAAATCTTGGCCTTAACGTTATGGATATGACCGCTGCATCACTTTGCAAGGATAACGGCATTAAAATTTTAGTTTTCAATATGGACGACACCGATAACATAGTTCGTGCTACTACAGGCGAAACTATAGGTACATTGGTTGAATAAATAATAGGAGGAAAAACTAATGAATGAACTACTTAAAAATACCGAAGAACGTATGGACAAAGCGATAAACGCTTTAAACCGTGAGTTTGGCACAGTACGTGCAGGCAGAGCAAATCCTTCGGTTCTTGATAAAATTATGGTTGACTATTATGGTTGCGCAACACCTATTCAGCAGATAGCAACCATCTCTGTTCCGGAGGGACGCGTTTTACAAATTCAGCCTTGGGACACAAGCACACTAAAGCTTATCGAAAAGGCAATTTTAACATCTGATATCGGCATCAACCCCAACAATGACGGCAGGGTTGTTCGTCTTATCTTCCCACCACTAACAGAGGAACGCCGTAAGGACTTGGTTAAGGATATAAAGAAAATGGCAGAGGACTGTAAGGTTGCCGTTCGTTCTGTTCGCCGTGACGCTATTGAAAAGCTTAAGGGTATGAAGAAGGATAACCTTATAACCGAGGATGACCAGGCTAATGGAGAAAAGAAGGTTCAAAACCTTACCGATAAATTCTGTGCCGAGGCAGATACTTTATGTGCTGCTAAGGAAAAGGAAGTCCTTGAGATTTAAGTCTTAAAGTCTTTGATTATAAAGTCACCGCGGCTCTTCGTGGTGACTTTTTTGAAAGGTGATAATTTTGAGCTTTTTTAAAAAGAAAAAACGAAATGCAGAGCCCTTAAAGGTGCCTTGCCACATTGCAATAATTATGGACGGCAACGGAAGATGGGCAAAAAAGCGTTCACTGCCGAGAACTGCAGGCCATGCCGCAGGCTCTAAAAAGTTTAAGGAAATTGCAAGATACTGCAACAAAATCGG
This sequence comes from Acutalibacteraceae bacterium, assembly GCA_045636705.1. GTDB lineage: Bacteria > Bacillota > Clostridia > Oscillospirales > Acutalibacteraceae > SFWF01. The sequence continues at coordinate 10,077 of JAZTYA010000001.1, read as the reverse complement.
CATTAAGCATTTAACCGTTTATGCCTTTTCCACCGAAAACTGGAAAAGACCTAAAGAAGAGGTAGACACCATAATGAACATCTTCAGGGACTACCTTAAGGATTCTGTAAACTTTAAAAAAGAAAATATAATGCTTAAGTTTATAGGTGACCGTAGCGGAATGCCTGAAGACATCGTTGAACTTATGGCACAGGCAGAATATGACTCTAAGGATGCAACAGGACTTAAATGTTATATGGCAATTAACTACGGTGGTAGGGATGAGATTGTTCACGCCGTTCGTGATATCATAAACGAAGGAACAAAGGCAGAGGATATAACCGAAGAAACCATTTCTTCTCATATCTACACAAAGGACTATCCCGACCCTGAGCTTATCATTAGACCAAGCGGGGAGTATAGACTATCAAACTTTCTTATCTGGCAGGCGGCCTACAGTGAGTTTTGGTTTTCAAATGTGCTTTGGCCTGATTTTTCGACCGACGACCTTGATAAAGCCATTGAGGATTACAACAACAGAAATCGTAGATTTGGTGGCATATAGAGTTTTAAAAGGGGAGTGAACCTTATATGAAAACCCGTATAATTTCGGGTGCTGTATTGGCGATAGCCACGGCATTATTACTGTTTTTTAATATTAGTTACCCTATAATAGCGGTAATTTTAGTAGCAGTTTTAGCGGGAATAGCCGCTTACGAAATGCTTTTCGGCACAAAAACCGTAGATAATAAGGTAGCGGTAACAGCAGCTATTATTTATTCTGCGGCTATGCAGTTTGCCTATGAGGGATTTTTCTCGGTATCACTGATTACATATATTTATGTTTTAGTGGTGGCTATAATTGCATTGTCAAAGCATAAAAGTTTTGGCGTAAAGCAGATTACAATGTCTATTTCAATGCCGATTGTCTTGTCATTTGCCTTTCATAGCCTAGTTACCTTAATAAACTCTTCGGATGGTTTTGGAATTTTATATTTTATTTTGCTTTTCAATTTTTCATCCGTTTCGGATATTTTTGCCTATTTTGTTGGAAGTGCTATTGGTAAGCATAAAATGGCGCCCGTTATCAGCCCTAAAAAGAGTTACGAAGGACTAATCGGCGGAATATTAGGCTCATTTATCGGCATAGTAATTATATACTTCGTATTTGGAGCTATTTGTGAAAATAACACATTAAACCTTGTATATCTTTTAGCCGCAACACCCGTCTTTTGCATTATCGGTGTTATGGGCGACCTTTTCACATCGGCAATTAAAAGAGAATGCGGCATTAAGGATTACGGAAAACTTATCCCCGGACACGGCGGCGTGCTTGACCGACTTGATTCAATACTCTTAGTAGCGCCGGCTTTAGTAATCTTTTTATCCTTTGTGGAGGTAGTGGCTTGAGTAAAGAATTAATCGTTTTAGGCTCCACGGGATTTATAGGGGAGCATACCTTAGAGGTTGCCCGCCAAAACGGATATAAAATCAAAGGTTTAGTGGCTGGAACAAACTTAAGTAAAATAGAAGCACAAGCAAGGGAATTTAATCCTCAGTTTGTAGCGCTATTTGATAACGAAAAAGCAAATGCTTTAAAGGAAAGACTGTCCGATACGAATATTAAAGTGCTCGCAGGCGAAGAGGGCGTTTTAGAGGTTGCAGGACAAAAGACCGATGTAGTAGTTAATGCTATTGTCGGCATTGCGGGCCTAAAACCTACCCTTAAAGCTATAGAAGCAGGTAACGATATTGCCCTTGCAAATAAGGAAACGTTAGTTACCGCAGGCGCTTTGGTTAAGGCAAAAGCTAAAGAAAAGGGAGTTAAGATTTTACCCGTAGATAGTGAACATTCGGCAATTTTCCAGTCGCTTCAGGGTTCTCCTAAAGGTTCTATTTATAAAATTATTCTAACCGCATCAGGTGGTCCCTTCTTTGGTAAAACAAAAGAGGAACTGGAAAATGTTACCGTAAAAGAAGCGCTAAACCATCCCGTTTGGGCAATGGGAAGCAAGATTACCATCGACTCTTCAACCCTTATGAATAAGGGTCTTGAGGTAATCGAAGCGGTTCATCTTTTTGATGTTAGCGCAGACGATATAGAGGTCGTGGTGCATAGGCAAAGCATTCTACATTCGGCGGTTGAATTTACCGATGGCGCAGTTATAGGACAGTTAGGTACTCCAGATATGAAGCTCCCTATTCAGTATGCTATAACCTATCCAAAAAGGGCAAAAGCGCCTTCAAAAAGGCTATCCCTTACCGATATCGGCACTTTAACATTTGAGCAGCCCGATATGGAAACCTTCCCTTGCCTTAAACTTTGCATCGATGCAATCAAAGAAGGCGGCTTGAAGCCTGCGGCGGTAAACGGCGCAAACGAGGAAGCGGTTGCCTTATTCTTAGATAACAAAATCAAGTTTATGGATATTCCAAGACTTGTAAAACTAGCGGCAGATGCTCAAAAGTCAGTTACCGACTATACGCTAGAGGATGTTTTAAAGGCCGATAAACAGGCACGAAAAGTAGTTCGAGAAAACGTTAATTAAAGGGTGATTTTCCTGAGTTTCATATTAAACCTTTGGTCGAATGTCTGGCCATATTTAGTAGCAATACTAACCTTTGTCATTTTAATAATAATTCACGAATTTGGCCACTTTATAACGGCAAAGCTTTGCGGTGTTCGTGTTAATGAGTTTGCCGTAGGATTCGGACCTAAACTTTTTAAGAAAAAGGTGGGCGAGACCACCTATGCCGTAAATCTTATACCCCTTGGCGGCTACTGCGCTATGGAGGGTGAAGACGAGGCAAGTGAAGACGCTAAAGCTTTTTGCAATAAAGGTCCTTTTAAAAGACTTTTAATAGTTGCGGCAGGTGCTATCTTTAACTTGTTTTTAGGACTTGTCTTGGTTGCCGTAATTTTAATACCCGATAAAAATTTTGCTTCAACCACGGTGGCGGAGTTTATACCAAATGCCAAGAGTGAGACTAGCGGACTTATGGTTGGCGATACCATTTTAAAGGTTGACGGCAGACGCATTTACACCACCTATGATTTAAGCTATGCTTTTACAGGTGTAGATGACGGCAAAATAGATATAACAGTAAACCGAAACGGAGAAAAAGTAGAACTTAAAGATGTAGCGTTCGAGACCGAAAATTCTGAGGACATAACCTTCTTAATGGTCGATTTTAAGGTTAAGGGTGTAAAAAAGACCTTCTTTAATTATATTGAATATACCTTTAAAACAGCCCTTTCATATTCAAGGGTGGTCCTTTTTTCATTGGTCGATTTAATAACCGGCAAATATGGGCTTTCTGCCGTTTCAGGCCCCGTTGGAATTACCGCGGCAATAGGCTCGGTAGCAAAGGTTAACATTTTTAACATTCTGCCGATTATGGCATTAATTACAATAAACCTTGGAATATTTAATCTTTTGCCGGTTCCGGCTTTGGATGGCGGAAGAATTCTCTTCATTTTAATTGAATTAATCTTTAGAAAACCCGTACCGCAAAAGTATGAAGGCTTTATCCATGCGGCAGGTCTTATAATACTTTTAGGTCTTATGCTTTTGATAACTTTAAAGGATATAATAACTCTTTTTTGAGGTAGTTTAAATGGGAAATAACACAAAACAGGTAAAGGTCGGCTCGGTAGCAATAGGCGGAGGAGCCCCCGTATCTATCCAGTCAATGCTCTCTGTTAAGGCAGATAATATTAAGGGAAACGTCGAGCAGGCAAAAAAATTAGAAGAGGCAGGATGCGAGATTGTTCGCGTATCGGTCCCCGATATTAATGCGGTAAAATTAATTTCTGCTTTAAAAGAAAACGTTTCTATTCCCGTGGTAGCCGATATTCATTTTGACTATAAATTAGCACTCGAAAGCGTTGCCGCAGGTGTTGATAAGGTAAGAATTAATCCCGGTAACATCGGCGGAGAAGATAGGGTAAAAGCGGTAGCGAACGCTTGTAAGACGGCCGGTGTGCCGATTAGAATAGGTGTAAATTCAGGTTCACTCGAAAAGGAAATTTTGGCAAAATACGGCTCTCCTACACCCGAGGCTATGGTTGAAAGCGGACTTTATCATATATCATTACTGCAAAAGTACGATTTTGATGATATTGTCTTGTCCCTTAAGTCTTCTGATACTCGCCGTATGTACGAGGCTTATGTACTAGCGAGTGAAAGGTGTAATTATCCCTTGCACTTAGGCGTTACCGAGGCGGGCACCGAGCGAATGGGAATTATTAAATCCTCGGCAGGAATAGGCGGACTTTTGCTTAGAGGTATAGGCGACACCATACGCGTTTCCTTGACCGACGACCCCGTTTTAGAGGTAAAAGCGGCAAGGGATATGTTAAATGCGCTGGGCTTTAGAAACGATAAAATTAAATTTATATCCTGTCCCACCTGCGGAAGAACAAGTATTGACCTTATAGGCCTTGCTAAAGCGGCAGAAGAGCGTTTTTCGAACCTCGATAAGAACATAACGGTCGCAATAATGGGTTGCGCCGTAAACGGACCGGGTGAAGCTCGCGAAGCTGACCTTGGTATCGCAGGCGGAATGGGTTGCGGCCTTATTTTCAGAAAAGGGGAAATACTTAAAAAGGTCCCCGAAGATAAACTTTTAGATGAACTAGAGAAAGAAATAAACAAATATTAAGGAAGAAAGAAATGTCACCCAAATTAGGAGAGTTGTTTTCAGGTATATTAGGCAAAGAAGCAGATGAGGCGCTTAGCACCTCGTCTGTTGCCGTATGTGATATTGACGCAGAAAAACGAAGACTAACCTTAAAACTTGAAAGCAACAGCTACATAAAATTCGGAAACATAGTAAAATTCAAAAGCGACTGTATAAACGGCTTAAAGCTTAAAGGCATTGACGTAGAGGTAAAATATAGCCGTGAGTCTTTTTGCTTAGAGGCACTACTTGATATTGTCGAAAAGGTGCAAAAGACTTCTGCTTTGTTTAGCGGATATTTAAACCGCGCCGAATATTCTTTAAACAATACAAATTTTGAAATCACTTTAAAATTCGGTGGCGCCGAAACGGTTAAAAACAGCGGACTTGCCGAGAAAATTGCGGTATTAGTAAAAAAAGATTTCGGTATAGATATCAACGTTTCAATAAACGGAGAAGAGGTAGGCGAAGAATTGCCGCCACCTGTAATAGAAGAACCTCAAAAACCTATCAAGGCAGAGGAAAAGCCCAAGGTAGAAGAAAAACACTACGATTATATCCCACAAGACGGGCTTCCAATTTACGTTGAAAGCGCACGACAGTTTTATGGCAGACGCCTTGAAACAAACTTTAAGAGAATAATTGACATAACACCTGAGGATACAAGAATTTGTGTCTATGGAGAGGTATTTGGCCTTGAAATGTTGCCCACAAAAAAAGGGGACAAGCAAAGGGTTAACTTTAACGTCAGTGACCACACAAACGCAGTAAGCGTTAAGATGCTTGTGGATAACGATGCCGTTAAAAATTTAGAACCGCTTAAAAACGGCACTTGGATTATACTTAACGGCGACTATGAATTTGATGACTGGGCAAAGGACTTTATAGTAAAGCCTAAAGCTATGGCTTCGGTTCAAAAATACGAAGTAAAGGAAAACTATGACGGACCTGCTCGTGTAGAACTTCATGCCCATACAAATATGTCTTCAAAGGATGCAACCTCTTCTGGCGAAGCTCTTGTAAAACAGGCATATAAACTAGGTCATAAGGCCATCGCTATTACCGACCACGGCGTTGTTCAGGCTTTCCCGTCGGCAGCAAAGGCAGTAAGCGGTATTAAAAAAGACGGTGGCGAGTTTAAGGTTATTTACGGCGTTGAAGCCTATTTCGTAAACGACCAAAAGCACGGCACAGACTTTGCTTCTATTTATAAAGAGGGCAATGTTCACCACCAAATTCTTCTTGTTAAGAACTTAGAAGGACTTAAAAACCTATATAAATTAGTATCAACTGCACATCTTACCAATTTCTATAAAAGACCAATTACCACAAAGACCGAACTTGATAAGCACAGAGAAGGTCTTATTATCGGTTCTGCTTGCGAGCAAGGCGAACTTTATAAGGCAATTATTGACGGCAAAAGTGATGATGAGTTAATAGAAATTGCAAGCTATTACGATTACTTGGAAATACAACCTCTTGGCAATAACGAGTTTATGCTTAGAAAAAGCAAAGAGGTTTTGGTTGACAAGAAAACAGGAATTACCAAACAAAACCGCTTTAAGCACGTTACCAATATTGAGGTAATAAAGGACTTTAACCGAAAGGTTGTTGAAATTGCGGATAAACTCGGAAAACCGGTAGTAGCAACGGGTGACGTCCACTTCCTTAGGAAAGAAGACGAAATAATCCGCAAGATACTTATGGCAGGTCAAGGCTTTGAGGACTTTGATTTGCAAGCACCCTTGTACCTTAAAAACACACCCGAAATGCTTAAAGATTTTGAGTATTTTGGCGAGCGCGCAGAAGAATTTGTAATAACAAATCCGGGTAAAATTGCCGATATGATAGATGAAGATATTATCCCTGTGCCAAAGGGCAACTATCCGCCTATCATTGAGGGCTCTGACGATATACTCCGCGATGAGTGTCAAAGAAGAGCTATGAACGTCTACGGAAAAGATGGAAAACTTCCCGAACTTGTTGAAAAACGACTCGAGAAGGAGCTAGGCTCTATTATCAAGCACGGCTTCTCGGTAATGTACGTTACGGCTCAAAAGCTGGTTGCCGATAGTGAAGCGCACGGCTATCTCGTTGGCTCGCGTGGTTCGGTAGGCTCATCCTTTGCCGCAACAATGGCAGGAATTTCGGAGGTTAACCCATTAGTACCGCACTATGTTTGCCCACACTGTAAATATAGTGAATTCTTCGAAAACGGAGAATACGGTTCGGGCTTTGACTTGCCCGATAAGGACTGCCCCGAATGCGGCACAAAACTTAATCGTGACGGACACGATATCCCCTTTGAAACCTTCTTAGGCTTTGACGGAGATAAGGTACCTGATATCGACCTTAACTTCTCGGATGAATATCAACCCTTTGCTCACAAGTTTACCGAAGAGCTTTTCGGTCCGGAAAACGTCTTTAAGGCAGGTACAATTTCTACAATAGCAGAGAAAACCGCATTCGGCTTTGTTAAGGCTTATTGCGAGCAAAAGAGCCTTATCCTTTCGCATGCCGAGATGTCAAGGCTTGCGAAAATGGTCGAAAAGGCCGAAATCAAGCAGACAACGGGTCAGCACCCCGGCGGAATGGTTGTTGTACCGCGTACAAATACGGTTTACGACTTCTGCCCAATTCAACACCCTGCAGATAAGACCGATTCGACAACCGTTACGACACATTTCGACTTCCACTCAATTCACGATACAATTCTCAAACTTGACGAACTCGGTCACGTGGTTCCTACCACATATAAATATTTAGAGGAATATACAGGCATTCCCGTAAGCACGGTTTCAATGTCTGACCCCAAGGTTTATACTCTGTTTACCTCTACCGAGGCGCTCGGTGTTACGGCAGAGCAGATAGAATCTAAGAACGGAACCTTCTGTATTCCTGAGCTTGGCACAAAGTTTGTTCGTGAGATGCTTATCGACTGTAATCCTAAAAACTTCTCCGACCTACTTCAAATTTCGGGACTATCTCATGGTACCGACGTTTATCTAGGTAATGCGAAGGACCTTATAGCAAACGGCACTTGTACCATTTCAGACGTTATCGGTACGCGTGACTCTATAATGGTTTACCTTATGCACAAGGGAATAGAGCCTGCAACCGCCTTTAAGATAATGGAGATTGTCCGTAAGGGTAATGCAACAAAACTCTTAACCGAGGAACATAAGGCAAGTATGCTCGAACACGGTGTACCGCAGTGGTATATTGACTCTTGCCTTAAAATTAAGTATATGTTCCCCAAGGCACACGCGGCGGCTTACGTTATTGCGGCTTTGCGCCTTGCTTGGTATAAGGTATATAGACCTATTGAGTTTTACTGCGCATACTTTACCGCAAGGCCTGAGGATGTTGATGTTCCAACCATTCTAAAGGGAAAAGAAGCGGTAAAGGCATATATCCGCAATATAAAGCTTATGGGCAAGGATGCATCCAAAAAGGAACTCGACGTCTATGAAACAATGCTCGTTTTCAACGAGATGCTTGAACGCGGACTTGAGGTTCTACCTATCGACCTTAAGAAGTCCCACGCTCGAAAGTATTTGGTAGAGGACGGAAAGATGCGACTTCCATTCGTTGCGCTTTCGGGCGTAGGAGATAAGGCGGCAGACTCGCTTTATGAGGCGGCTCAAAAGGGAGATTTCATCTCAAAACAGGAATTCCAGACCCAATCTGGCGCTTCAAAGACCATAATTCAGCTTCTAACCGATATGGGCGTGCTTGAGGACCTGCCTGAAAGTAACCAAATGACCTTGTTTTAGGCAAAACAACTAAATAAAAGCGTGTTTTTATAGATAAAACACACAAAAAATATTACAATCCCTTTCAAAAAGTTGCAATTTTGTAACCATTTGTTATAATAGTAACGATGCGGTTACAAAACTGTAATATTTTAGAAAGGGATGATTGTTATTAAGAAAACAGCGATTTCATTTATTAAACATTTAAATGAAAAGTCAAGACAATACGTAGTAGCAGCTGCAGCATTAACAACTGTTTTATCTATCTTAATATGTCTTATGTTTTCAGGAACAACCCTTTCATATAATATAATATACGACGGCAAGGTTGTAGCTCAGGTTTCGGAAAAGGCAGTTTACGAGAATGCTTTAGACAAGGCAGAAAAAATGATAGTTTCTGACGATAATGAAAACCTTTTGGCCAACGCCAAAATCAAGGCTGTTTTATCCACCAAAGAAAACGCCGACGATGAAGAAGAGCTTGCTAAAATCATATTAAACAATTCATCAAACGTTAAGGAAGGCTATATCTTAAAGGTGGACGGCGAGGATGCTTTATATCTTGCCGATTCGGTTGAGGCAGACAAAGCCTTGGAGCAACGTCTTAACGCTTATAACTTTGAGGACAAGATTTGCGACAGCGAATTTGCAAGCAAGGTAGAATTAGTTTCTGCCTACTTAGGCGACGTTGCTTTAAGCGACACAGACGAAATGACCAGCTTTATTGGCATCCTTGACGTAATTACAGTTGTTACCGATATCGAATCAAGAAAAATTCCTTTCGATACCATCGTTAAGAAGACCGATTCAAAGAATGCGGGATATTCTCTTATCACAACAAAGGGTATCGAGGGTATTAAAGAGTTAAGTCGAAAAACAACCTACCTAAACGGACAAAAGGTTGTAGAAGATATCCTTTCAGAAGAGGTTATAAAGGACCCTGTAAACGAGGTAGTTTTAGTAGGTACTGCATCTGCACAGAAGGGTAGCGCAAACAAGTATTTGTCTTCGGGCACCCTCGTTTATCCTACCGAGAAAAAGGATAGAGTTAAAATCACGTCCTACTGGGGTGACGGAAGAAACCACAAGGCAATCGATATTGCAGGTCCTGTTGGCACAAAGATTTTTGCATCCCTTTCGGGCACAGTGGTTGAATCTAGATATGCAGGTGACTACGGCTACTACGTTCTTATCGACCACGGCAACGGTGTAAAAACACGCTATGCGCATTGTAGCACACTTTATGCTAAGGTAGGCGACACTGTTACAGCAGGACAGACCATAGCACTTATGGGCAACACCGGATATTCCACCGGACCTCACCTACATTTTGAGGTAATACTTAACGGAACAAGGGTTGACCCCGCACCATATTTGGGACTTTATTAAAATGAATATCAAAAAGACAGGTCTAGCACCTGTCTTTTTTTGCTCTTTATATTGAAATAAAAAAAACAATATGGTAAAATATTCATAGATTTTTAAACCCCGTTTCCAAGGAGGAATATTATGAAAAAATTTTTAGCAGTTATTTTATCAATTATGATGGTGCTAAGCATTGTACCAATGGGTTTTTCAGCATTTGCTGCAGAGACTACAAACATAGCCCTTATTGATGACACAAAAGAAGCAGACAGAAACAGGGTTATTGCCTCTGCAG